>DATMCI010000353.1:0-97609 GCA_035558535.1 Kofleriaceae bacterium | reverse complement strand
TCTCGGTGCCCGTGACCGCGTTCGCCGATGATGCCGAGGCGCTCTACAAGCAGGGCCTCGCCCTGAAGGCGCAGGGCAAGAACGACGAGGCGATCCAGAAGCTCGAGGCTGCCGTCGCCGCGAACTCGCGCCACGGCATGGCGTGGGCCTCGCTCGGCCACCTCTACAAGCAGAAGCAAGATCTGCCCAAGGCGATCACCGCCTATGAGAACGCGACCGCGGTGATCAAGAAGGACAAGGTCCTCTGGTCGAACCTGGGGATGGCCTACTACCGCGCCAAGCAGCTCGACAAGGCGATCGAGGCGCTCTCCACCGGCGTCAAGCTCGATCCCAAGGACGCCGAGCTCCGCGGCAACCTCGGCACGGTCCGGCGCCAGAAGGGTGACCTGCCGGGCGCGATCGCGGATCTCGAGGCAGCGGTCAAGCTGAAGCCGACCGACCCGCAGTACCAAAACAACCTCGGCGTCGCGTATCGCATGGCGAAGCGCGACGACGACGCGATCAAGGTGCTCCAGAAGGCGATCGAGCTGTCGCCCAACGATCCGACGTTCCACTTCAACATCGGCGTCGCGTACCGGCGCAAGGAGATGACCGAGGAGGCGATCAAGGCGTACGAGCGCGCGACCTCGCTCGATCCGCAGAACGCCGACGCCTGGTACGACCTGGGCCTCATGTACAAGGACTTCAAGTACAACGACAAGGCGATCGCCGCGTTCCAGAAGTACCTCGATCTGAACAAGGGCAAGGACGCGGCGGGGCAGAAGCGCATCGAGGAGGAGCTCGGCTCGCTCAAGCCCGCCAGCGGCGGTAGCAAGGCTCCGCCGAAGAAGAAGTAGCGCGGCGCGGCGGGGCTCATGCAGATCAGCTGGCTGATGGCCGCGGAGATCGCGGCCGCCCGAGACGCGCTGACCGTAAACGGCGCGACCTGGGACGATCACTTCGGCCCCGAGTTCACGAGCCCGGCGGTGCCGCCGGAGGGCGCGCACCTGCCTGACTGGGATCGGATCACCGAGCACGTCGCGCGGGCCGAGCGAGTCTCGGCGGTGGTCCGCGCGGAGGGGCTCGACGCCGCCCGCGCGCGGTTCGGCGCGACGCGCGTCGCGATCGAGGCGGCCACGCTCGCTGCCGCGGCGCACGAGGGCGAGGTGCTCGAGCTCGATCAGGTGATCGAGGTGCTGCGCTGCGCGATCGACCGCTACGTGTTCTACGCGCCGTTCCTCGAGCTCATGATCTCGCTCGGCAAGGATCAGCTCGAGCTGGCGGTGCGCACCTACGAGGAGTTCGCGGCCGCCTACGCGCGCGCGCTCGCCGGATCGCCGCACGACGCGGAGCGGATCAGCGCTGTCCGCGACGGGCTCGCCGATCTGTACGTCCACGCGGGCCGGCTCGACGACGCCGAGTCGCTGTTCGAGCTCCGCCACGGCGAGGATCAGGGCGACGTGGCGGTGGCGCTGTCGGCGAGCCGCGCGTTCCTGGCGGCCGGCGCGGTGGCTCGCGCGGTGCGCTGGCTCGGGATCGGCGCCGATCGCGCCGCGGCGCTCGGCCGCGGCGAGCTGGCCGCGCGGCTGCGGCAGAAGCAGGAGACGGTCCGCCAGCGGCTGAGCTAGGGTGGCGTCCGTCGGCGCGGGCAGGGTCAGACCCGGCTGGTACGAACGGGAGATGGCCAAGCTGAAGGCGTCGCGGCCGCGCGCGATCTACCGGTGCCAGGCCTGCGGGCACATGGAGCCCAAGTGGCTCGGCCGGTGCCCGGCGTGCCAGGAGTGGAGCACGCTCATCGAGGAGCTCGCGAGCGAGGAGCCGCCGCGGCCGAGCGCGCGCGGCGTGAGCGACGGCGGCGCGCCGACGCCGATCACCGAGGTCGGCGCGGCCGGCGCGGCGGATCGCCGCGCCACCGGCATCGCCGAGCTGGATCGGGTGCTGGGCGGCGGGCTGGTCGCCGGGTGCCTCGCGCTGCTCGGCGGTGATCCGGGCGTCGGCAAGTCGACGCTCCTCATCCAGGCGCTCGCCGGGCTGGCGCGCGCGGGGCGCGGCGGCGCGTGCGCAGTGCTGTACGCGACCGGCGAGGAGTCGATCGGGCAGACGGCGATGCGCGCGCGGCGGGTGGGCGCGGCGGATCCGCGGCTCGCGGTGGTGGCCGAGACGTCGGTGGAGAAGATCCTCGAGCACGCCGCGGCGCGCCGGCCCGACGTGCTCGCGATCGACTCGATCCAGACGATGTACACGCCGCAGCTCGACTCGATCCCCGGCTCGCTCGCGCAGGTGCGCGAGTGCGCGAGCCGGCTGATGCAGTTCGCCAAGACGTCCGGCGTACCGACGATCATCGTCGGCCACGTCACGAAGGACGGTGGGCTCGCCGGCCCCAAGACGCTCGAGCACCTGGTCGACGTGGTGCTGCAGCTCGAGGGCGACGGCGGCCCGTACCGCATCTTGCGCGCGCACAAGAACCGGTTCGGCTCGACGCAGGAGATCGGCGTGTTCGAGATGCGCGGCGGCGGGCTCGCCGAGGTGCCGAACCCGTCGGCGAACCTGCTCGCCGAGCGGCCGGTGGGCGCGCCGGGCTCGATCGTCGTGGCGTCGGCCGACGGCGCGCGGCCGCTCCTCGTCGAGATCCAGGCGCTGGTGGCGCCGGCGAGCGCGGCCATGGGCCGGCGCACCGCGGCGGGCGTCGACGGCAACCGCGTGTCGCTCCTGCTCGCGATCCTCGCGCAGCGCGCGAGCTGCGACGTGCTCGATCGGGACGTGTTCGTCAACGTGGCGGGCGGGATCCGGCTCGGCGAGCCGGCGATCGATCTCGGCGTCGCGTGCGCGATCGCCTCGTCGGCGCGCGGCCACGCGGTCGATGCGGCCACCGTGCTGTTCGGCGAGGTCGGCCTCGCTGGCGAGATCCGCGCCGTCACGCTGTTCGAGCAGCGGCTCGCCGAGGCCGCCCGCCTCGGCTTCCGCCGCGCGATCGTGCCGGCGCAGAACCGCGCCCGCCTCGCCTCGCGCGACGACGCGCACGGCCTCGCGCTCGTCGGCGTCGAGAGCCTCGGCGCGGCGATCGCGAAGCTGTAGGGCGGCGCCAGAACCGGCCAGAGCCGGCCGGAGCCGGCCGGAGCCGGCCAGACCGGCCAGAACCGGCTAGAACGACAGGATCAGCTTGAACTGGATCGTGTGCGCCGTGCCCGCGTCACCGACGTTGCTCTCGCCCGTCTCCGAATTGGTCCCGTAGCCGAACGTCTCGGTCTCCGTGTCCGCCGGGTGCGAGAGCGCGCCGAACGGGAACAGCACGCCGTACGCGACGCCGCCGTAGAACCCGCCCGACGAGTAGCCGATGTCCGCGTTGAACTCGGTGCCGTACATCGTCTCGTTGCCCGGCGTCGCCACCGGCTTGAGCGCGAACGACGTGATGTTCGCGACCCGGAAGCCGATCGATTTCGTGAGCTCGTACGACAAGAACGGCTTCACGTAGCCGGCGTTCGTCACCGCCCCGATCAGGTGGCGGAACAGGATCATGTCGATCTTGTACTCGCGGTTGAACAGGAACTGCGTCAGCTTGCGGTCGCCGGGGCCGCCGAGCAGGCTCGCGTACGCGATGTGCGTGTTGCCCTGCGGCGTGTTGTCCCACTGATCGCCGGACGCCGCGCCGGTCTCGACGCCGAGCCGCAGCTTGCCCTCGAGGCCGCGGAACGTGAACCGGCCGGTGCCGCCGAACTTGCGGATGTCGGCCGCCGACAGGCCGAACTCGTCGAGCCGTGAGACCCGGCCGAGCTGCGCGACCAGCTCGGCCTCGACGGTGAACTGGCCGATCCCGAGCTTGGCCCAGACGTCGGGTGAGTACGTCTTCAGATCGCGCGGCACGAACCGCGTCTCGGAGTCGAGCGTGCCGCCGAGGGTGAAGTCCCGCAGGTCGTTGTCGAAGCTCTGCGTCTTGTACTCGAAGTAAGCGCCGTAGTTGAACGCGATCTCGCCGCGGTCGACCCGATCGCGGAACTCCTGCGGCGAGTCCATCCGCGAGATCACGGCGACCCAGCCGTTCGAGTCGTCCTTGTCGTCGAGGTCCCACGGGTGGCCCTCGCGGCCCTTGTTCGCCGAGGTCTGGTTCGACACCAGGCGCGTCAGGTCCCAGTCCGCCGCGACCATCGCGCGCAGGTTCGTGCCGGGGATCTGCGTCGAGAAGCTGACGCGATCGACCGAGTCGCCGTAGTCGGCCTCGGTGTCGTAGCCGCCGTTGATCGGATCCTCGCCACCGGCGTTGTGCCAGATGCCCATGCCCCAGTGGTTCGGCTGGCGGCCGAACTTGAGGATGCCGAGCGGCACCGCGACCTCGGCCCACGCGCGCTTGACGGCGAGCGAGTCGCGGTCGCTGTTGACCCCGGCGACCGGCGGCGACTGCGTGCCGCTGAACGCGCCGACGGGCGGCAGGTTCATGTCGTCGTAGCTCGACAGGTTCTGATCGACCGGCGTCGAGCCGAGGACGAGGTTGTCGAGGATGTCGGCCTGGACGTGGATCGAGGTCCGCTCGTCGAGGTTGATCGTCGGCTCGAGTCGCAGCCGCATGTTCGCGCTCGACAGCGCGTCGTCACAGCCGGCGCCCACGATCGCGGAGGTGCTGCAGCTGAGCGCGCGGGGGAACGCGGCGCCGCCCAGGGCGGGATCGTCGATGTGGCCGAGGTGGAAGTTCTTGAACCAGTCGGTGCGCAGCCGGAAGTAGCCGTCGATCTCGAACAGCTTCCAACGCTTGCGGCGGCCCTTGGGGGGCGGCAAGGCGGGCGTCGTCGGGAGGAGCCCGGTGGCCTTCGGCGCCGCCTCGGCGACGCCCTCCTTCTTCTGCTCTTCCTGCTGCTGCCCCGCGCCGCCCGGCATGCCGCCGCCCGGCGTGAGCTGGGCCTCCGCGGTGGCCGTGCCGACGAGAAGGAGCGCGAGCGCGATGCGAGTGGAATAAGACATAGAAAGCACGAGGGTTTTGGGCTCTCTCCGAGGGGCGGCGCGAGGGAGGCGGCGGACTATAGACAGGCGAAAGAAGCCGGGTCAAACGCGCGGGCAACGAATCACCGGCCGCCCGGGTCCAGATCTCGAGCGCTCGGTACGGAGGCGCGCCGTCCCCCGAAGGACCGAGGAGGAGGCCGAAACCGGAGCGGGCGCCGGAGCCGATGTATGGTGCATTCGATGGCTACTGACCTGGTCCGAGCGCGGCGCGTTGCCTGGCTCGTCATCGCGGCGGGCGCCGCGGTCGCGGCCGGGGCGGGGACAGGCTGCCGGCCGGCGATCCGGCCCGACAAGCCAGGCGATGAACCGGGTCCAGTCGCCCGGCTGGAGCAGCCGCGGCCGAAGGTCACCGGCGGGCGCCAGATCGTCGTCGGCGAGATGTGCCCGCAGGCCGCGGGCGGCCGGCCGGCGGTCGCGCCGCTCGTGATGCGGTCGGCGACCTGGGTCGACGCGCAGGCAGACCTGGCGTACATCGTCGAGCGCGGCATGGTGCCGCGGTTCACGGTGTTCGGCGTCGACGGCAAGGTGGCCGGCGTGTTCGAGACGGTCGGCCTGATGGATCTGGGGATCGCGCAGCAGGTCGCGGCGGGGACCTACGTCGGCGGGATGCCGTGCACGGCGGACGCGGGCGGCGGCCAGCGCGTCGAGGATCCGAAGTGCGCGCCGGCCACGGGCGGCTGCGGGATCGCCGTCGGCGAGATCGCGCGCCCCGACGATCTGCCGCCGACGCCGGTGTTCCAGACGGGCGGCGCGTGCGTCGCGGGCGAGGCGCTCGCGGTCGACCTGGACGGCGACGGCACGCCGGAGCAGTTCCCGCTCGCGGCGCTGCTCGACGGCGGCCGCAGCCCGGCGGCCGAGTGGTCCGCGGCGCCGGCGCCGGCCGCGGCCGGGGCGTGCCGGCCGAGCTTCGAGCTGTACGACGTGCGGCTCACGCCGGTCGTCGAGCCGGGCAAGCCGATCGATCCGAAGCACACCGTCGGGCTCGACGTGCTCGCGGTCGCCGACCTGGACGGCGATGGCCGCAAGGAGCTGGTGCTGGCGCTGAAGTTCCCGACGGTGCGGACGATCGCCGTGTACACGGCGCCGGACTCGGCGCAGCGGCTCGAGCTCGCGGGCGAGGGCCAGTCGTTCCCGCGGTAGCCGGCACCACCGCGCGGCGCGGCGCGGCGCGGCGTGAGCCGCGTAGCGTGCGCCGGCCGGGCCGCCACCCCCTGTAGGGCGCGGTCGCCGCGGTGTGCGCGGGGTCGCGGCGGTCGCTCGGCACGTTGGGGGATCGCCCCATCGACGCGGGGCCACCGGTATCATCGCGCGATGCGCTCGATCGCCCTGCTCGGCACCTTGCTCGGCCTCGCGGTGATCGCCGCGGCGTGCGGCGGCGATAACACCGGCCTCGTGCTCACGATCCGCGCGCCCGGTGTCTCGAAGGAAGCGCGGCGGATCGAGATCGTGCTGGCGAGCGCGGATCCGGCCGAGCTCGTGAAGATCGACGGCCAGCCCGTCGGCGGCTCGACGCGCTACTACAGCCAGAAGTCGACCGCCGGCGTGATCACGCTGCCGCCGGACGAGCCTGACCTCGACGGGTTCATGGTGCGGATCGAGGGCCGGGGCGGCCAGGGCGACGAGTCGTTCGTCCCGCTCGTGCTCGCGTACGCGGGCGAGGCGGCGCCGTCCACGGCCTCCGGCGAGCAGCCGATCGCGGCCGGCGCGGTGCTCGACGAGAAGCAGCAGCCGCTCGCGCTCGAGGTGCCGGCCGGCTCGCGGCTCGAGGCCACCGTGGATCTGATCTCGCTCCAGCCGGCGAGCCCGGATCAGGGCGTCGCGACCGGCCAGATCCTGGCGCTGTCCTGCCGCTCGAACGGCGGCGAGGTGCCGAGCGGCGTCGTGTGGCAGCCGTCGGCCCTGCTGCAGCACCGGCTCCTGCGCCCCGATCCGGCGAGCGACTCGCCGCTCGATGCGACGGCGCGCAAGCTCGATCTGGACTGCGACGGGTTCGCCATGGACGGCGGCGATTGCGACGACGTCCGCGCGTCGTACAACCCGCGCGCGACCGAGAAGTGCGACGGGCAGGACATGAACTGCGATGGCTCGCGCTTCGCGGTCACGGCGTGCTCGCTGGCTTCGGGTACGTGCGACGGGGCCGAGGGCGTCCAGCTCTGCCGCGACCTCGACGCGGGCACGCCGGTCACCGGGTGCCTGCCGACGGCCGAGTGCCAGTGCCAGCTCGGCGCATGCACGAAGTGCGCGCTCGCGTTCGAGGGCGGGAGCACCGTCGGAGCGGTGAAGCCGTGCGCCCCCGGCGTCTCCATGCTGCCGCTCACCGGGCCGTGCGATGCAGGCTCGCCGTGCATCGTCGAGGTGCTCCGGGACGACGGGCCGTGGCACGTCACGGTCGCGTCCGACGCCGTGGCGGTGTTCGATCGGCGCGCGATGGTGACCCGGCCCGTGGTCTTCTTGCGGGCGAAGCTCGAGACGTCGGAGCTGCCCAAGCCGACGACGTCGGTGCCGAGCATCGGCGAGACCCACATCGCCGTCTCGGGGCCCGCCGCGCAGTCTCAGTACCTCCGCATCGATCTCCAGCTCGGAGGCAGCGCGATGTGCGGCGACGTCGCGCTGCCCGGGGGCAACTACCGCATGGAGTGCATGTGATGAAGGCGCAGCGGCTCGGTCTCGTGCAAGGGCTCATGCTCGCGGCGGCGGCGACGGCGGCGGCGGCGGCGTGCAGCGGCGATCCGCAGGTCGTGCTCGAGCTGTCCGGCGTGGCGGACGTCGATCGCGTGGAGATCCTGCTCCTCGAGCCGCTGGTGCTGGCGAAGGAGCAGCGCCACAACGCCCCCGAGCTGGACGCCATGGGCATGCTCGAGACCGTGTACTACATGGAGGAGCGGACGCGGCTCGACGTGAGCCTCGCGGCGCTCCGCGACGCGCAGGGCGAGCCCAAGGATCCGGTGCGGGTCGAGATCCGCGGCGCCGGTGGGCCGTACGTGCCGTTCGTGCGGGCGTGGTCCGGCGACAAGCTGCGCGCGCTCGGCGTCTACGAGCCGGCGCGCGTCTTCGCGGCGAAGCTCGGCGTCGAGCACGGGCCGGCCGCCGTCGAGCCGTTGAGCGACGTGACGATCTTCCCGATCCAGCTCGAGCCCGCGACGCCGCGGGCGCTGGCGCTGGACGTCCCGCAGACGGTCAAGCGCGGCGAGGTGATGGAGGTCCCGTGCGCGACCAGCGGCGCGACCAGCGGCTACGTCTGGCGGCTGGCCGACGGGCACGAGCTGCGCGTCCTGGCGGCGCTGCCCGGCGTGTTTGGCGAGGGCAGCCGCCTCGAGCCGGTGGACCTCGACTGCGATCGGCACTCGCCCGGGCGGGGGCAGATCCCGCGCGGCGACCTGGGCGATCAGCGCGACTGCGACGACGCCGCGTTCGGCATCCACGGCGGCGCGCGCGAGCAGTGCTCGCTCTACGACGAGGACTGCAACCCGGAGACGAGGCTCGCCCTGACCTTGTGCACGAGCGGCGCGTGCAACAACGCCATGTACTGCTCGTGCCAGGACGGCAACCCCGGCAACGGGTGCCTCGAGCCGATCGGCGCGGCGTGCGACTTGCCGGTGGCGGTGAGCGGCACGGGCAAGAGCGCGTGCACCAGCGCGGGGGAGATCGCGCTCCCGGTGCGCTGCCAGAGCGGATGCGAGGTGATGATCGCGTGGTCGCCGGAGTGGCTGGACGTCACGCTCAGCGATGCGGAGGGCCAGCAGGCCTACGGGCTCGGCGCGTGGGCGCCGATGACGGACGGCAAGGCGTACCTGGCGGTCCGCGGCGGCAAGGCGATCACGACGGATTCGCTCCCGGGGCTCGTCGTGCACATCCGGGGCGGCGGGCAGACCACGATCTCGAATCACCTCATCCGGCTGGATCCGCTCGAGGGCCCCTGCGGCAGCACGAACCAGCTTGTCTGTAAGTGAGGCGCGCGCCTACTGTCCTGCCCGTGCGCGATGACGTAGGGCAGCTCCTCTGGTTCGGCTTCGAGGGCACGCGCGTGCCGGCCCGGCTCCGCGATCGGCTGGACGCTGGCGCGGTCGGCGCGACGATCCTGTTCAAGCACAACCTGTCGCTCGCGGCTGCGCCTGATGGCGGGCCGGAGCTGTGCGACCTCGACGCGCTGGCCGCGCTGAACGGCGAGCTGCACCGCGCCGCGCCCGACGGCACGCCGTCGCTCGTCGCCGTCGATCAGGAGGGCGGGGTGGTGCAGCGCGTCCGCGCGCCAGCGACGCGGTGGCCGCCGATGGCCGCGCACGATCGCCTGGAGCCGCCCGAGGACGCGGCGCTCGCCGAGGAGGTCGGGCGCGCGCTCGGCCTCGAGCTCTACGCGCTCGGCTTCGACATCGACTTCGCGCCGGTGCTCGACGTGCACACGAACCCGGCGAACCCGATCATCGGCGATCGCGCGTTCGGTACCGAGGCCGAGGCGGTGGCGCGGCGCGCGCTCGCGTTCGCGCGCGGGCTTGCCGACGCGGGCCTCCTGTCGTGCGGCAAGCACTTCCCCGGGCACGGCGACACGCTGACCGACTCGCACCTCGAGCTGCCGCGCATCGATCACGGCTGGGAGCGGCTCGAGCACGTCGAGCTCCTGCCGTTTCAGCGCGCGGCGCAGGCGGGGCTGCCGATGATCATGACGGCGCACGTCGTGTTCGCCGCGCTCGATCCGGACCGGCCGGCGACGCTCTCGGAAGCGGTGGTGACGGGCCTCTTGCGCGAGCGGCTCGGCTACCGCGGCGTGATCGTCAGCGACGATCTCGTGATGCGGGCGATCGCGGGCAGCATGGGCGTCGGCGCCGCGGCGGTCGCGGCGGTGCGGGCCGGCTGCGACGCGCTCCTCGTCTGCCACCACGAGGATCAGCAGGAGGCCGCGGAGGCCGCGCTGCTCCGCGAGGCCGAGCGCGACTCCGAGCTGCGCCGCAAGATCGGCGAGGCCGCGGCCCGGATCCGCGCGATGAAGCGGGCGCACGCCGAGCAGCAGCAGCGCCGGCCGGCGCCGCCGCGCGACGTCATCGGCTGCGCCGCGCACCGCCGGCTCGCCGAGCGGTTGGCCGGCTAACCCGCGCGGGCATGGTCCGGCGGCCATCAGCCGGGGCAGCTCGCGTATGCCCTTGGTGTCCGGTATCCGGACACGGCCGATCCTCCTGCGCGCGCCGCGCTGACAGGGCGCCTCCGCCATCGCCGTCCCCTCGGTGCTAAGGTCATCGCGACGGATGCCTCGCTGGTTCCACAAGGCCGGCCCTGGTGAGCCGGCCGCGAGGGCCGGGAGGTCGCCATGAGGCCCCGGGCGCAGCTCGACGGTCGGTTCGAGCTCGAGGGCCCGATCGCGAGCGGCGGCATGGGAGAGGTGTTCCGCGCGCGAGATCGGATCTCGGGCGAGGTGGTGGCGGTCAAGATCCTCTCCGGCGGAGAGCGCCAGCACACCCAGCGCTTCGAGCAGGAGATCGAGGTGCTCGCGGAGCTGCGTCATCCTGGGATCGTCCGCTACGTCTCGCGCGGCGTGACGCCGTCGGGGGCGCTGTTCCTGGTCATGGAGTGGCTCGAAGGGGAGTCTCTGAAAGCTCGCCTCGGGCGCGGGACACTGACGGTGAGCGAGGCGGTGACCCTCGCGACGCGGGTCGCGGAGGCGCTCGGCGCCGCGCATGCGCGGGACATTGTCCACCGCGATCTGTCCCCGTCGAACTTGTTCCTCGTCGGCGGGGCGATCGATCGGGTGAAGGTGCTCGACTTCGGGATCGCGCAGCGCAAGGGGAAGTCCTCGCTGACGCAGAGCGGGGTGATCCTGGGGACGCCTGCGTACATGGCGCCGGAACAGGCGCGCGCGGGCGGCGTGGTCGACGCGCGGGCGGATGTGTTCGCGCTGGGCTGCGTGCTGTTTCAGTGCCTGACCGGCGTGTTGCCGTTTGACGGCGACACCCCCGAGGTCGTCCTGGCCAAGATCCTGTTCGGCGTCGCGCCGCGGGTGAGCGAGCTGTGGCCGGAGGTCCCCGCGCTCCTGGACGCGCTGGTGGCGCAGATGCTGGCGAATGAGCCCTCGCTCCGGCCGAGCGACGGCGCGAACCTGGCGGCGGCGCTCGCCGCGCTGGGGCCGCTGGCGCACAGCGTGGCTGTGGCGCCGCGGGAGTCCGTGGCTCGGCCGGGGGCGTTCATCAGCGGCGAGCGGCGGCTCCTCGCGGTGGTGATGCTGGGCAGCGCCGCACAGAGCGACGGGCCGAGCGACGGGCCGAGCGAAGACGCGCTGCGGCGCGCGGCCCAGCCGTACGGCGGGCGCTTCGAGCTGCTCGCCGGCGGCTCGGCCGTGGTGGTGTTCGAGGCCGAACACCAGGTCGCCACCGATCGCGCCGCACAGGCCGCCCGCTGCGCGCTCGCGCTGCGCGGGCTGCTACAGGGCCCCGGGGGCCCCGGGGGTCCCGGAGGCCCCGGAGGCCCCGGGGGCCGCGCGCTGGCGATCGCGATGGGCCGCGCGGACGCCACCAGCGGATCGCGCGAGGAGGGCGTGAGCGACGTGATCGACCGGGCCGCGCGGCTGCTCGCGCGCACGTCGCGGCCGCCGAACGATCCGCCGCCGATCGCGCTGGACGAGGTGAGCGCGGGGCTGCTCGACGCGCGGTTCGACGTGATCGAGCGCGAGTCCCGGCTCGAGCTACGCGGCGAGCGCGCGCTCGTGCAGGGCCAACGGACGCTCTTGGGCCGGCCGACCTCGTGCGTCGGGCGCGACTGGGAGCTCGACGCGCTGACCGGGATCTTCGACGAGAGCGTCGGCGAAGGCGAGGCGCGGGTCGCGCTGGTGACCGCGGCGGCGGGGATGGGCAAGTCGCGCTTGTGCGCCGAGCTCGTGAGCCGGATCCGAAACCGCCACGGCGAGGTCGCGATCTGGATCGGTCGCGGCGACTCGCTGCGCGCCGGCTCGACGTTGTACCTGCTCGCCCAGGCGCTGCGCGGGGCCCTCGGGGTGCACGAGGGCGAGCCGCTCGCCGAGCGCCGGGCCCGGATCTGCGCCCGGGTCGCCGAGCACGTGCCGCCCGACAGTCGGCGGCGGGTGGCCGAGTTCCTGGGAGAGCTCGTCGGGGCGCCGTTCGACGACGCCGATGGCGGCAGCGCTCAGCTCCAGCGCGCGCGCCAGGACCTCACGCTCATGAGCGAGCAGGTGCGCAACGCGTGGCTGGACTTCCTCCAGGCCGAGTCCGCCGCGCGTCCGGTCCTGCTCGTGCTCGATGATCTGCACTGGGGCGACTCCGGGACTGTGCGGTTCATCGACGCGGCGCTGCGCGATCGGAGCGCGCAGCCGTGGATGGTGCTCGCGCTGGCACGTCCGGAGGTGCACGAGGTGTTCCCCCAGCTGTGGGCGGAGCGCCAGCGTGTGCAGGAGATCGGGCTCAAGGAGCTGGGCCGCAAGGCTGGCGAGCGGCTGGTTCGCCAGGTCCTCGGCGACAGCGTCGGGCGCGACACGGTGGAGCACCTCGTGCGGCAGGCCGATGGCAACCCGTTCTACCTCGAGGAGCTGATCCGCGCCGTGGCGGAGGGCAAGGACCAGGTCCTGCCCGAGACCGTGCTTGCCATGGTCGAGACCCGGCTCGCGCGGTTCCCGCTCGAGGCGCGGCGGGTGCTGCGCGCCGCCAGCGTGTTCGGCGAGGTGTGCTGGGAGGGGGGCGTGGTCGCGTTGCTCGGAGAGGCCATGGGATCGGCGGCGGTGGTGGGAGACTCCCTGGCGCGGCTGATCGAGCAGGAGGTGCTGGCGGCGCGGCCTGACAGCCGGTTCCCCGGCGAGCGCGAGCTCACGTTTCGTCACGCGCTGCTCCGCGAGGGCGCCTACGCGACCCTGACCGAGGACGACCAGCGGCTCGCCCACCGGCTCGCCGGCGCGTGGCTCGAGCAGCGCGGGGAGCGCAACCCGATCGTGCTGGCCGGGCACTTCGCGCGCGGCGGGGAAGGCGCCCGCGCTGCCAGCTACTACCTGCGCGCGGCGGAGCAGGCCAGTCACATCCTCGACCAGGAGGCCGCGCTGATCCATGCCGACCTCGGCCTCGCCTGCGCGCCCCCGCTCGAGCTCCGGATCGCGCTGCTTGGAATTCGCTGCGAAGCGGCCCAGGGACTGCAACGGGGCTCGCTGGACGAGGCCACAGAGCTGCTGCGCCTGGCGCCGCGGGGCTCCATCCCGTGGGCGCAGGGGATGCTCGCCTATCACCAGGGCGCGCTGCGGGCCGGCAAGATCGATGATCTCATGGGCTCGATCGCGCTGCTTGGGGACATCACGCCTGCCCCCGGTGCAGCGGGGTTGACCTCGTGGGCCCTCCTCTCCGGGATCTCCATGCTCGATAACTTCGGGCACGTCCTGCAAGGCACCGCGCTCGAGGCATCGTTCCGCGCGCTCGCCCGGGCGCGGGGCGATCAGGAGCCGTTCGCTCGCATGTACTGGAACGTTGCCATGTGCATGAGGGCGGCCTATGCGCACGACGACCCGTGGGCCGGCCTCCTGCACAACAACGCGATCCAGGAGCTGTTCGACACCATCGGCACCGAGACGCTGTTTCTGAGCATGCAGCTCTTGCGAGGCAGGAGCCTCTGGTACCTGGGCGCGCTCGCGCCCGCGATCGGGGTGATGGAGGGCATCCCGGCAGCGGACACGGCGATGGGCATCGTGAGCTCGGTGCGCCGCTTCGTGCTGGCATGGCTGTACGCCGATCGCGGCGCGCTCGAGGATGCGCGCGCGGTCGCGGCCCAGCTCCGCTCGTACGGCCACGAGCACCGCTACCTGCTGGAAGAGGGGCGGGGCCGCTGGGTGCTCGCGGAGGTCCTCCGCCGCATGGGCGACCTCGACGCCGCCGAACATGAGCTCCCGGCGGCGCTGGCCCTGGCGGTGCCGCTCGAGCGGCCGGGCGTACTGGCAACTCTGTCGGCGCTCCGCCTCGCCCAGGGCCGGGCCGACGAGGCGCTCGCCGCCGCCGAAGAGGCCGTGGCCCGCTACGACGCGATGGGCGGCTGCGGGATGTTCCGCGGCACCTTCGTGCGGCTCGCCCACGCCGAGGCGCTCCACGCGACCGGCGCGGAGGCCGCCGCGAAGCTCGCCATCGCCGCGGCCCGGGCGCGCCTCGACGCGATCGCCGCCAAGATCGCCGATCCGGCGTACCGGACGAGCTTCCTCGAAGAGGTCCCCGAGAACGCCCGGATCCTCGCGCTGGCGCGCGCGTGGCTCGGCGCGTGACGCGGGCGAACCGCTCCTCGCCTCGAAGGTCTCTCACCCGGGGTTTAGTTCTCAGCTTCGGTGGCCGCGCCACGATACGCTGGCGTGGTGTGGACCTGTCCGCGTTGCGACCGCGTCTTCGGGCGGGCCAACCGGGCTCACGTGTGCGCGGCGGCCATGCCGATCGCGCTCTGGCTCGACGAGCGTACGGAGGGGCAGCGGCGCGCGGCCGAGGCGGTGCTGGCGGTGGCGCGGCGTTACCGCGGCCTCGTCATCGAGGCGGTGAGCGTCGGCGTGCTGATCAAGCGCGATCGCACGATGGTGGAGCTGCGGCCGAAGCAGCGGTGGCTCGATCTCTCGTTCATCTCGCCCGCCCGCATCGACAGCCCGCGCATCGCGCGCGCCTTCGAGATGGCCGCTGGCCACGTGCACTTCGTCCATCTGCACGACGAGCGCGATGTCGACCGCGAGCTGCGCGGCTGGCTCGCGACCTCCTTCCGCGGCTGACCGGCGCCCGTGGTCGCGCGGACCTCGCGCGCGACTCTCGGCGAAATCAAGTTGGAGGTGCACCCCGACCTTCTACTTCTTCAGGGACGGTGCAGTGAGCGCGAAGGTAGCCGGATGGCTCCAAGGAGGACGCCGCGCCGAGTTGCTCGCTGCTCTGCGACAGGTCGGGCTCGTGCCATGACCCGTGCAGCGGATCATCGTCTCGCCGCCACCGGCCGGATGGACGGTGCGAGGCGGGCCCGATAGCATCGGACCGTGGCTGTCGTCGAGCTGTGGTTTGATCCGGCGACCGGGGCGGCCGAGGGGATCGCCCCGTCAGATGTGTCGCCCGATCCGGCGGGGCGCTGGAGGGTGATCGTCGAGAACGACGCGGTCTCGATCCTGGGCGATACGGGCAAGAGCAAGGTCGGGCTGATCGGCGCGGGCCACTGGTCGGGGCGCGGCATTGCCCGGCGCTACGCGGTCGCCGCGCCGATCAGCGACAGCATTTGGGGCCAGCTCGAGCACGCGCTGCGGCGCGCGCTCGCGGGCGGTGAGCCGCGAGCGGCGGCAGCTGCCGTGGCGGAAGCGGAGGCGGAGGCGGCCGTGGCGGAGCGCGCGGCGCCGGTGCCGGCAAGCGCGGCCTCCGGCGCGGCTTCCGGCGCGGCCTCGGGGCGCGGGCAGGCGGGTTCGGGAGTGAGGGAGCGCCGCTCGGGGTGGTGGGCGCTCGCCGCGTTCGGCGTCGCGCTGGTGGGGACGCTCGTGTCGTGGCAGATGATGCCGCCCGGCGACTCCGTCGCGCTCGGCGTCACGATCGCGCTCGGCGTCGGGGCGGTCGCGCTCGCGATCTATGGCGGCTACGGCCTGGGGACGCGGTGCCCGAGCTGTCGCTCGTGGTACCGGCGTGAGACGACGGCGACGACGACGACCGGCACCTCGACGTACTCGAAGCAGATCGACGAGCCCATTCGCGACAGCAGCGGCAAGCAGATCGGCACGACGTCGGTGACGGCCACGTACGAGCGAACCGAGTACCGGTACGACTATCGGTGCAAGGAGTGCGCGCACCGGTGGACCGGGTACGGCTCGTCGGAGCGCCGCATCAGCTGATCGGCGCGTCGGCCGCTACGAGACGACGCCGATGATGTAGTCGCCGCGCTGGGCCGCGGCCAGAAACAGCGCCTTGACCTCCTCGTCGAGCTCGAGGACCGAGCTGCCCTGGGCGGCCTGCTGCACCGCGGCCGGCGACAGCGTGAACGCCGGCCCGAAGCCGGCGTCGTAGTCGAGTGTGCCGTCGGCGCCGAGGTCCTTGTAGACCGCGTCCTCTTCTTCCTCCTCGTCCTCTTCGCCTTCTTCGTCCGCGTCCTCCTCCTCTTCCTCTTCTTCGTCCTTCTCGTCCTCGCGGTCCTCCGCTTCGTCCGCCTCGTCCGCCTCCTCGTCCTTGCTTGCCTCTGCCTCCTCGAGCTCCTCCATCGCGTCCAGCATCTCGGCCGCGCTGATGTAGTCGAAGCCCGCGGTGTCGCGCTCGGCGATCCCGAGCCGCTGCATGAGCGCCTCGTTCGCATCGAAGAACACGCCGTCGAGCTGCGACGGGGCTCGCTTGATCGCCTCGAACGCCGCGGGAGTCACCCGCACCACGGACACGAACATCGACATCGTCGCGTCATCCTACTTGGTATCAGCGCTGGACGAGCAAGCCCTCGATCAGGAGCAGGAGCAAGAGCGCCGCGGCGAGGCCGTGCCACAGCTCGACGCGGCGCTGGTCATCGGCCGGGCCGGAGCCGCCGCCGCGCCCGGACGCCGGCAGCGCCGAGGCCGGGGCGGGCGTCAGGTCCGAGCCGCGCGGATCGACGTTGACGACGAACGCGAGGTCGTCGCGCGGGCGCGTGACGTTCGACGGATCGGTGCCGAGCACGCGGTACACGCCGGGGCGATCGGTGCGCGTGAACCGCACGCTCGTGCGCCCGGTGATCCGGTCGCCCTCGAAGATCGCGCTCGTGCCGTCGGGGCCCTGGATCTGCAGCTTCTTCAGATCGGGCGTCGGCAGCGCGACCGAGCCGCCGACCAGGTGATCGCTCACCGCGAGCTGCGCGTGCTTGCGCGCGAGGTGGCGGACCGTCTGCTGCACGAGCGGCAAAAAGCCGGGGTGGATCGGCAGGTCGTTCCAGTCGCGATCGAGCGTGGACGTGTAGAGGATCGTGCGGCCCGCGCCGATCGATGCCTCGACCATCGCGGCCGCGCCGTTCGTGAACCGCGCGAGCACCTTGCGGTCCGCGGTGTCGGTCGTCGGCCCGAGCAGCACGATCTTGTGGAACTTGGCGTTCGCGAGCTCGGGCGCCGTCGTCGAGAACGGCGCGAAGATCGAGTGATCGGCCTCCCACTTGACGAGCCGGAGCGCGCGGCTGTCGCGGTCCTGCGGCGTCGCGCCCCACGCCGTGTCGATCGGATCGCGCAGGCTCTGCGGCAGGAGCGGCAGCATCGTCTTGTCGTACGCGGCTGGATCGACGCGATCGCCGGGCGCGACGAGGATGCCGCCGCCGCGGCGCACCCACTGCCCGAGCACGGCGGCGCGCTCCGGCGGCAGCGCCGCGACGTTCGCGAGCACGACGACGTCGAGCTCGTCGAGCTCGATCGCGCCGGCCGCGCCCTTGGCGCGCGGCTCGATCCCGGCGAGCTCCTCGGTCGTGATCGCGCGGACCTGCGTGCCGCTGTCCTCGCGGTCGCCGGGGCGCAGCGCCGCCTCGAGGTAGAACAGCTCGTCGTCGTGGCGGACGGTGCTCGGATCGCCGTTGACGAGCAGCACGCGGACCCGATCGCGCAAGGACGCGCGGACCCAGCGGCGGTCGTCGATCGGCAGCGCGTCGCCGGTGATCGACACCGACGCGTCGATCGCGCGCGTCCCCGGCGGCAGCGTCGCCAGGAAGCGCTTCAGCTTCCGCTCGCGCGTGCCGACCGCGAGCGTGCCGCGCGCGACGACCCGATCGCCGATCGAGAGCGACAGCTCGACGTTCGCCGGGGCGTCGCCGAAATTCGCGATCTCGGCGTCGAACGCCATGCCGCGGCGGCCGGCGCCCGGATCGGCGTCGACGCGCAGGCTCGTGATGGCGAGGTTCGGCATCGCGGCGGGCCGGAGGTCCACCGTCACGAGCTCGGGGCCGTCCTTGCCCCACGGCGGATCGTCGGGGCGCAGGCCCGTGCGCGCGACGAGCGAGATCAGGTAGACGGTGCGCCGCGCGTGGCTCGACGACGCGAGCAGCTGCGCCGCCCGCGCGAGCGCGCGCGTCGTGTCCGCCGGCCGCGCGCTCGGCTCGAGCGCGAGCAGCTGATCGCGCAGCCGCAGGTGATCGCGCGTCAGCTCGGACGGGTGATCCGCCCCCTCCGCGGCGCGCACGATCGCGACCTCCGCCTCGGGGCCGAGCTGGATCAGGAGCCGGCGCGCCTCATCCGTGGCGCGCCGCAGCCACGGCGTGCCGCCGAGCCGGTAACCGGCGCCGAACGAGTCGTCGATCACGAGCACCGCCGCCTGCGGCCCGCGCTGGACGCGCGGCCCCTTGCGCGCGCACGACGTGTACGGCTTGGCGAGCGCGATCGCGATCGCGGCGCACGCGACGGCGCGCACGGCGAGGAGCACCCGCTCGCGCAGCCGGAACCGGCGCGCGGTGCGCCGCTTCGTCGCGAGCAAGAAGTCGAGCGCGGCGAACTTCACCACCTTCGCGCGCTGTCGCCCGATCAGGTGGATCGCGATCGGCACCGCGAGGCCGAGCACGCCGATCAGCATGAGCGGCGCGAGGAAGCCCACTAGCCGGCCCTCCGCCGCGTCGGGCCCAGGCGCGAGCGCGTCGCGATCAGATCGAGCAGCGTGTCCTCGAGCGGGCGATCGGTCGAGACCAGGTGGTAGTCGACGCCCGCCGCGGCGAGCGCGCCGCGACAGCGCTGGAGGAACGCCTCCATCCGGTCGAGGTACTCGCGCCGGATCGCCGCCGGGTTGACCAGCATCCGGTGCGCCGTCTCGAGCGACTCGAACTGCGTGAGCCCGTCGTACGGGAACGTGCGCTCGTGCGGATCGAGCACGTGCACCACCGAGACGTCGTGGTGCTGCGCGCGCAGCTGCGCGAGCACGGCCAGGGTCTCATCGGCCTCTTCGAACAGATCGGAGGCGAGCACGATCAGCGCGCGCCGGCGGCGCGTCAGCTCGGCGATCCGGCGCAGCGCCGCGGCCGGGCTCTCGTCGCCGGTGCCGCCCTTGCCCATGATGGAGTCGAGCACCGCGAGCAGGTCGTGGAGGTGCGTCGTACGCGCGCGGGGCGGCACGTGCGTCTCGATCGCGCGATCGCCGCACGCCAGGAGCCCCACCTTGTCCTGCTGCGAGATCGTGAGGTAGCCGAGCGCGGCGAGCACGAGCCCGGCGTACTCGAGCTTCGCCATGCCGCCGCCGGCGAACGCCATCGACGCGGACGCGTCGAGCACGAGGTAGACGGTGAGCTGCGACTCCTGCTCGAACTGCTTGACGTAGTAGCGATCCTGCTTGGCGTACGCCTTCCAGTCGACGTGGCGCAGCTCGTCGCCCGGCGAGTACTCCTTGTGCTGCGCGAACTCGACGCTCGATCCGTGCACGTTCGCGCGGTGCAGGCCCGACAGCGCGCCCTCGACGATCACGCGCGCCTTGATCGGCAGGCTGCCCAGCCGCTGCAGCTGGGCCGGGTCGATGCGATCCCCGAGCTTCGGCAGCCCCACGGCCTGGCCTCCTACGGCGTGATCGCCGACAGCAGGCGATCGACCAGGTCGCCGGCGCGGACGCCCTCGGCCTCGGCGCGGTAGTTGAGGATCAGGCGGTGCTGCAGGGTCGCCCGCGCGAGCGCGGCCACGTCGTCGGTGGCGACCGCGAAGCGGCCGTCGAGGATCGCGCGCGCCTTCGCGGCCAGGATCAAGAACTGCGACGCGCGCGGGCCGGCGCCCCACGACACCGCCTCGCGCACGAACGGCGGCGCGGTCGGCGCGGTCGGCCGCGTCGCGCGCGCGAGCGCCACGGCGTACTTCACGACGTGATCGGCGGCCGGCACGCGGCGGACCAGATCCTGGAGCTGCATGATCCGCTGCGGCGAGAGCACGCGCACGAGCTCCGGCCGGTGATCGCTCGTCTGCTGGCGGACGATCTCCTCTTCTTCGGCCTCGCTCGGGTAATCGACGTCGATCTGGAACATGAAGCGATCGAGCTGCGCCTCGGGGAGCGGGTAGGTGCCCTCCTGCTCGACGGGGTTCTGCGTCGCGAGCACGAGGAACGGCAGCGGCAGCTCGTGCGTGGTGCCGCCCGCCGTGACGCGGTACTCCTGCATCGACTGCAGGAGCGCGGCCTGCGTCTTGGGCGGCGTGCGGTTGATCTCGTCGGCGAGCACGAGGTTCGCGAACACCGGCCCCTTGATGAACTTGAACACGCGGCGGCCGGTGGTGTGGTCCTCCTCGAGGACCTCGGTGCCGGTGATGTCCGCCGGCATGAGGTCCGGCGTGAACTGGATGCGCTGGAACGACAGGTTCAAGGTCTCGGCGAGCGTCGAGATGAGCAGCGTCTTGGCGAGGCCCGGCACGCCGACGAACAGCGTGTGGCCGCGCGCGAACAGCGCGACCAGGAGCTGCTCGATCACGCGGCGCTGGCCGATGATCCGCTTGCCGATCTCGGCCACGATCTGATCGTGGGCCTCGGACAGCTCGGCGACCGCCGCGAGGTCGCTTGGGACCGCGTTGCCGGTGGTGTTCCCCGACTCCTCCGCGAGCGGGAACGCGTCGACGTCCTCGGTCGAGACCGCCGTGAGCTCGGAGTCGGTCGAGCGCAACGGCTTGACGAGCCGGGGCTCGCCGCGGGGCGGGGTCAACGTGCGAGAGGGCTTGGTCATCGTCAGTGCTTGAGCTGGTCGCAGGCTGCGCGCTCGCGGGCGGCGCGCGGGTCGGAGATCTTGCCGTAGGCCTCGGCGAGGCCGCAGCGGGTGGCGGGATCGAAGGGGCTCACGCGCAGCGCCTGCTCGAACGCGGCGATCGCCTGCGGCCACTCCTGGCGCGCCGTGCGCGCGAGGCCGAGCGTGACGGCGACGGCGGCGTCGTGCGGATCGGCGGCAGCGAGCGGCGTCGCCAGCTCGATCGCGCGGGCGATCACGGTCTTCCCGGCGGGGGCCGCGGGGGCCGCGCCCCCGGCCGGCGGGGGCGGCGGCGGCGGCGCGGCGCCGCTCGTGCCGATCTCGACGAGCGTGCGCGCGAGCTTCGCCGCGACGAACGGCTCGGGCCCGCCGATCGTGAGCGCCTTCTCGTATTCGATCACAGCCGCTTCGAGCATCCGCCGGGCGCGCAGCATGCCACCGAGCCGCGCGTGCTTGCGCGCGCGGGCGCCTACTTGTTCGAGCCCCACGTTCTCCGACTCGACGCCGCCCTTGCCGAACCGGATCGGCTTGCCGGCGCGCGGCGGGACGGCGGCGGGCTGCGCGCGGAGGTGCGTGTGCCACGCCTTCTCGACGAAGGCCCACGACAGGTTCAGCGCCTCGCCCACCGCGCGGCGCGCGCTCTTGCCGCCCTGCTGCGCGAGCAGGACGTCGCGGATGCCCTTGTAGCCGATCTTGCCGTGGAGCCACGCGACGAGCGTGTACACCTCGGCGTAGGCGAGCGCCGCGGCGTCCTGGCTCGGGAGCTTGGCCATCGACGGGTGCATCTCGTCGAACGTGATGAGGCGCCCCTTCTTGAGCGCGGCGGCGAGCAGCGCCTGCTCGGTCGCCGACAGCCGGAGCTCGGGCGCGGTGCGCCAGCGCGTCTGCTCGAACCGCGCGAGCCCCTCCTGCAGCCACACCGGCACCGTGTCGTGCGAGAGCCGCGACACGAGCAGGTGCGTGTACTCGTGGGCGAGCGTGTCCATCCACGGGTAGCCGAAGATCGTAGCGCGCGGCGACACGACCATCAGCTTGTTGTACTTCGACAGGGCGATCGTCCCCGTGGTCTCGATGTCGGCCTCGGTCAGCGGCGAGAGCTTCGCGAGGTCCGCCGGCGCGCCGACCAGCTCGACGCGGATCGCGTCGGCCGGGCGGAGGCCGAGATCGGCGCCGATCGCCTCCCACGCGGCGTCGAGCACCTCGCCGGCGAGCCCCGCGATCGCGGCGTCGGGGCCGGGCGCGTGCCGGATCAGGAAGTGCCCCTTGGGCGACTTCGCCTCGACGAACGCGGCGGTGACGGCGAGCGTCGACGACGCGAGCTTGCGCGCCTGGCCGACCATGCCGTCGACCGCGGTGTCGGGGACGTTCTCGAGCTGCTTGATGGCGCCGGCGTAGTCGCCGCTCTGGAACGCGAGCTCGGCCGCGAGCCACTTGACCTCGGGCGTGCCGGGCGCCCGCTTCTCGAGATCGGCCAGGAGCAGGCGCGCGTCGTCGAGCCGCGCCGCCTGGAGGAAGCGCGCGGCCTTGATGACGTCGCCGCTGACCGTGCGATCGCGCTTGGCCTCCGACGGGGCCGCCGCCAGGAGCGCGAGCGCGCCGAGGACGAGCGGCAGCCTGGGCCCGGTGGCGCGGCCGCTCCTCACTTGATCAGCTCCTCGTAGTACCGCTTGATCTGATCGTCGTAGCCGTCGGGCCCCTGCTGGCCCTTCTTCTTCATCGCCTCGAGCAGATCCTCGCGGAACCGCTCCGGCGCGCGGTACTCGTCGGCGCCGGGGATCCGGATCGGCTCGTCGGCGACCGTGCCCTCCTGCGCCTGGCGAGCCGCGCTGCGCGCCCGGTCGCGCGCCTTCGCGAGCGCGTCGGCCGCGGCGCGCGTGCCCTCGCGCGTCCCCGACGGGTCCTTGGCGCGCGCGCGCTCGTCGGACGACTCCATGTGCTTGATCGCGCCGCCGAGCTTCTTGCCGAGCTCCGCGCCGGTGTCGCCGGGCAGCTCGCCGCCCAGCTGCTTGGTGCGCTCGGACAGCCGCTTCGCGCGATCGCGGTTCATGGTCTGGCGCCGCCGCAGCCGATCGAGCGCGCGCAGGTCCTGGGGCGACATGATCTGCTCGGGCCGCGGCAGGAGCGCCTGCAGCTCGTCGATCAGCTCCTTGGCGATCGGGCGCGCCTTGCCGACCGCGTCGAGCGCGTCCTGCGTGGCGTCGGCCCACTTCGACTTCGGATCGTCCTCGAGCGCCGCCTCGAGCTCGCCGGCCATCGTGTCGAGGCTCTGCTTGGCCTGGCGCGCCATGCCGGTCGCCTCGGCGAGGTCGCCATCGGAGACCATGCTCTCGACGTCGGCGAGCCGCCGCTCGACGATGTCGAGCTCCTCCTTGGCGAACGGCGTCAGCCCGCTCTCGTCCATGTCCTTGAGCCGCCGGCGCAGCTTGTCGACGAGCACGGAGACCTTCTTGCTCGCCTCGCGGCGGTGCTCCTTGGCGACCTCGTCGGCCTTGGCCGCGTACTCCTCGAAGATCCGGTTCGCCTCGGCGGCGATGTCGTCCTGGTCCTTCGCGAGGTCGGAGAGCTCGTTCATGACCTCGTCGAGCTTGCGCTGCTCGTCGCTGAACTTGTCGCCGCGCAGCGCGGCGAGCGAGCCCTCGAGGTTCGACGCGTTCTTGTCGTGCTGGGCGCGGCACGCCTCGAGCTTCTGCTGCGCCTGCGCCAGCTGGCCGGCGCGGACCAGGCGGCGCACCTCGTCGAGGCAGCTCGTGCCCTCGGCCGCCTGCACCGCGTCGCGGTTGACGTATTGATCGAGGACGTCCTCGGGCATGCCGCGGCGGTGCTTCTCGAGCTCGGCGAACGAGCGGTCGAGCGCCTTCATCTCGCGCTCGATCTCCTCGAGCAGGCGCGGGTCCTTCGTCTGCTGGTACTGCGCGAGCAGGTCGGCGAGCCGCTTCTGGTGCGCGGCGATCTCGTCGCTCACGTCCATCACGCCCTCGAGCCGCTCGCGGTCGAGCCAGTCGGCGAGGATGATCGTGTCGTCCTCGAGCTCGCCGACGAGCTTGGCGTCCGTCGCGGTGTACGCGCCCTTGAGCGCGGTCTTGCCCTTCGGCACGAGCTTCTGCTCGAGCGTCGCGATCCGATCGAGGCGGTCGCGCATCTGGGCGAGCGCCTTGCGCATGGCGTCCGAGGCGTGCGGGTCCTTCTCGTACGCGCCGCCGAGCGAGCCGAGCTCGACGATCACCTCGCGCAGCGCGCGGCCCGCCTCCTCGCGCGCGGCCGCGTCGTCGGGCGGCATCGTGAGGCGCCCACCGAGCTGCTTGAGCACCTTCTCGGCGAGCTCCTGGTGCCGGCCGAGCGTCTCCTCGTGGCGCTCGCGCGGGCTCGTCACCTTGAGGTGCAGCTCGCGCGACTTGCCGACGTTCGCGCCGTCGACGCTGTTGTTGTCCTTGGCCTCGAGCCAGTAGCGGACCGAGCCGCCGCTCGGCACCTGCACCTCGGCGATGTCCCACAGCACCTTGCCCTGCGCGCGGCTGCCGTGGCCGTGCGACGGATCGAGCACGATCGCCTTCTTGCCCTTGTCCTTGCCGGCCTCCCACACGAGCTCGGCCGCGCTGATCCCGAAATCGTCCTCGATCACGTACGCGAGCTCGACGCGCCGCAGGTTCGTGACGTCGAGCGGCTCGGCCGGCGCGAGCAGCTGCACCGCCGGCGCCTGATCCGGCTCGACCTCGAGCGCGCGCGACGCGCTCTCGATCGCGCGATCGCCGGACGGCGACGTGATCGCGAACCGGTAGCGCGCGGGCCGATCGAGCGTGAGCTTCGCCGTGATCTGATCGCCGTCGAGCTGGACGGCGATCCGCTGCCGCGCGTTATCGGGCTCGGGTTCGGGCTCGGCGGGCTCAGACCCGGGCTTTCCGGCGCTGGGCTTGCCGGCGGCGGGCTTGCCGGCGGCGGGCTTGCCGGCGGTGGCCGGGCCGGGCTGCGGACGCTTGGCGTGTTTGCGCTTCTTCGACATGGCGGCTCAGGCTCAGATGAGCGGGACGTTGCACATGTTGAAGCCGCCGTAGGTCTCCGCCGGCCGGCCGACGTACTTGCAGTCGAGGTAGAAGACGACGGGCTTGCCGCTGTGCTTCTCGCACAGCCGCGCGCCCATCTGCTCGACGACCGCGAAGCGCCCGCGGCGCGCGAGCTCGATCCACGCCTCGTGGAACTCGCGCTCGATCGGCAGCGGCGCGCCGTCGAGCGTCGCGCGCACCCCGCACTGGGCCATCCGCATCGGCGAGAACATGCGCCACGCGAAGCGCTCGTCGTGAGGATCGCGCCGCACCGTGTAGTAGTGGATCGGGATCAGGAGCTGGCTCACGACGACGGCCAGGATCACCCAGCCCTGCCAGCTGCGGATCAGTCCGGTGACCGGACGCGACCGGGCCAGGCGGAGGAGCCACTCGAGCGAGCTGTTGTTGCGGGAGGCGTTTCGGGAGGCGGTGTTCCGGCGGGCGCTCATCAGAAGAGCGGCAGCGACGGTTGCGAGGCAGGGACCGGCGGCCGCGGAGGCGGATGGTACGTGAGATCGGGGTCGATGCGCGCGCCCGCGGGGATCGGCGCGCGCGGTACGAGGTGCCCGGCCTCGATGGATGCCACCGCCTGCCCGTCGAGGAAGAGCACGGCGTTGCCGACGACAGCGGGCACGCGCGGGCCCGGCGTCAAGATCCCGACAAGGTTGAGCGGATCGGTCGCGGCGACGCGGACCGCCTCCGGCGAGGTGCCGGGGTGGCGCACGGCGCGCAACTCGTCGAGCGCCTCGGGGAGCGCGAACTGCTCGCCGACGAAGCCGGTGACGAACCGGCCGCCGCGGATCTCGCCGCGCGCCTCGAGCCGGCGCAGCGCGACGAGGATGTCGCGCCACGGCGGCAGCCCGGACTCGCGCGCGATCAGATCGCGGAAGACGACGCCGTAGCGGTGGAGGAGCTGGCGTGCGATCGCCTCGGCGTCGCTCGCGCCGGCCGGCGTGGGCGGCAGGAGCGACCAGCGGCCGGCCGCGGTCGGCAGCGAGCGCAGCGCGTGGCCGGGGCGCGCGCGGTCGCGCGTGCGCGCCTTGCGGATCGCGTCCTGCCACTTGCGCACCGGCTCCGGGGCGACGGGCTGCGCGCGCGAGCGATCGAACAGGCTCTTCACCTCGCCGCGCCGGCGATCGACGAGCACGCGGAGGCTCGCGAAGCCGTCGGCGGTCGCCTGGCCGGCCGCGACGAGCTCCCACAGCGCGTCCTCGATCTCGTCGGGCGGCAGATCGACGCTCGCGACCAGGTCGGCGAGGAACGACGCGCCGGTCCGCACGAGGTGATCGCGGACGGTCGTGGCGGCCGGCCCGAGCGGCGCGGCCTCGGGGGCGCCGCTCGCCGCTGCGGCGCGCAGCCAGGCCATGTCGCGCCGCAGCATGAGCGCGAGCGGCGTCGAGCGCGACGGTGCGCACCGGGTGCTGCGCGCGGCCTCGGCGCGTGCCGGCGCGGCGGGCGCGGCGGCGGCGGCGGCGGCCGTGGTCGCCGGCCTGGGCTTCGGGCCACCGGCGGTGCCGCGCGCGGTGCGTAGCTGCGAGGCCAGCGGTGCGCCGGGGCGGCGCCTGGGCAGCGGTGGCGGCCCGTTGGGCTTTTGCGCGAGGCTCGCCTCGGCGGGCGGCGGTACATCGGCCCAGTGCGGAGGCGCGTCGGCCGCGCCGTCGCTGCTGTTGCTGCCGTCGTCGCCGTCGCCATCGCCATCCAGGGCCGGCGGCGCATCGGCCCAGTGCGCGGGCGGCGCGGCCGGCGCGCCCCGCAGGTGCGGCTCGTCGAGCTCGGCGCGATGCACGCCGTTGCCGTTGCTGTTGCCGTTGCTGCGGTGCTCGCTGCCGTCATCGCTGCCGTCGTTGCTGCCGTCGTTGCTGCCGTCGTCGCTGCCGTCGTCGCTGCCGTCGTCGCGCGCGGCATCGCGGCGCAGCATCGCCGACGCGGTGACGAGCGTCGTGATGATCTGCGCCTCGTGGCGCGGCAGCTTGCCGGCGAGGGACTCGGCGGCGGCCGCCGCGATCTCCGCGCGGTCGCCGCCCGAGATGCGCGCCGCCTCGGCGCTGGCCTCGGCCAGATCGTACGGCTGCGGGAACAGCTCGCGCCCCGGGCGCCGCGCCGGCTCTCTCGCGCGCCGCTGCCGCGCCGTGGGACCGGACCTGGCCGCCACCCGCGCGGCCTCCTCCGCCGCGCCGGCCGCCTCGTCGTCGGTGTCCGCCGCCGCGCGCCGCGGGCTGAGCCGGCACCACACGACGTGGCCGGCCAGGCACATCTGATCGAGCGAGCTCGGGTCGTAGCCGTGCAGGCGCGCGGGCAAGACCTCGCGCTCCCACGCGCCGGCCGCGGTCTCGAAGCCCTGCAGCTGCTCGATGACGCGGACGAGCCCCTCGGCGCCGATCAGCTGCGTGTGGCGCGTGACGCGCTGCCAGCGCAGCAAAAAGCGCATCAGCGCCGCCGCGCTCACCGGCTCGATCTCCTTGCGGAGCTTGGCGAGCGTGAGGCGGTGGATGCGCGCGAGGACGCGGCGGTTGCACCACTCGACGTCCTCGAGCCCCTCGGTGTCGTTGAGGGCCTCCGCGAGGACGCGCACGGCCGGCGTCGGCCGCGCGCAGGTGAACCAGCCGCGCAGGATCGCGCCGTCCGCCTCGAGGCCGAGCAGCGCGGGCACGATGTCGCCGAGCGGCAGCCCGAGCTCGGCGGCGAGCCCGCGCGCGCTGGCGGGCCCGCGGTGATCGAGGTGCGCGCCGAGGAGCTTGCCGAGCGCGGCCTCGGGCTCGGGCCGCGCCGCCCACGACGGCGTCGCGATCGCCGGCGCGCACGCGACGTCCTCGCCGAGGATCGCGCGCGCGGCGCCGAGCCGCTCGGTCGCCACCCACGCGGCGTGCGCGGTCTCGCCCGCGGTCCACGTGAGCCGGCACGCGCGGCCGGCGCCGGCGAGCGCGTCGAGCCAGTCGCCGGTGCTACCGAGCGGCGCGAGCCCGAGGCACATCGCCTCCGGCACGAGCCACAGGCCCAGGAGCGCGTCGTGCAATTCGTCGATGTCGCGCACGACGGGCGCGACCTCCTCGGCCGCGGCGGCGATCGCGGCCGGATCGAGCGCGCCGACCTCGCTCACCGTCTGCTCGGGCAGGCCGCGGCGCAGCGCGACGGCGCGCGTGCGGCGCTCCTCGAGCGGCGCGTCGTCGAGGAACGCGTAGGGGTTCGCGTTGATGAGCTCGTGCGAGAGCGGGCTCGGCTCGACGGTGTCCTTCGCCATGACGCGGATCTCGCCGCGCTCGAGCTGCTCGAGCAGGCCCTGCAGGCCGGTCAGGTCCATCGCCTCGACGAGGCAGTCGCGGATCGTCTCGAACACGAGCGGGTGATCGGGGATCTCGCGATCGCCGACGAGGTTCTCGGGGCACGCCTGCGCGTGCGGGAACACGACCGACAGCGTGTCGGCGGCGCGCATCTTGACGAGGTGCGGCGCCACCTTCTTGCCGTTCCTGCGGCGCAGCACGGTGAGCGACCGCGTCACGTTCCAGCGCCACCGGATCTCGAACATCGGCCGATCGAGCATCGCCTGCACGAGCGTCTTCTCGGCCTGCTGCGACGGCACGAAGCCGAACACGGTCTCGAGCGGGAAGCTGTGCGGCTGGCCGAGCGAGATCACGATGCCGTCGTCGGTGGCGGCGGCCTGCAGCTCGAAGTCGAACGAGCGGCAGAACTTCTTGCGCAGCGCCAGGCCCCACGCGCGGTTGATCCGGCCGCCGAGCGGCGCGTGCAGGACGAGCTGCATCCCGCCGCCCTCGTCGAAGAACCGCTCCGCGATCAGGAGATCCTTGCGCGGCAGCGCGCCGAGCGCCGAGCGGCCGGCGGCGAGGTACGCCACGACCTGCTGCGCCGCGCGCACGGGCAGGCCGGCCTCGCCGGAGAGCCACGCGGCGATCGCGTCCGGGCCATCGCCCTCGGTCAGCCGGCGATCGACCTCGCCGCGCAGCTCGCTGACCTCGTCGGACAGCTCGCGCGTCCGCGCCGGCGCCTCGCCGAACCAGAACGGGATCGTCGGCGGCTGGCCGCGCGCGTCCTCGACGAGCACGCGCCCCGCCTCGATCCGGCGGATCTTCCACGCGGTGTTGCCGAGCTGGAAGATGTCGCCGGCCGAGCTGTCGATCGCGAAGTCCTCGTCGACCTCGCCGACCCGCGTCTCCTCGGGCCACTGCACGACGGCGTAGTTGTTGTTGTCGGGGATCGCGCCGCCGGACGTGATCGCCGCGAGCCGGGCGCCGCGCCGCGCGCGCAGCTTGCCGGCGACGCGGTCGCGGTGGATGTGCGCGCCGATGCGGCCGCGCCGGTCCGAGACGCCCTCCGACAGCATCGCCAGCACCTGCTCGAGCTGCTCGGCGGGGAGCGCGGTGTACGGCGCGGCGCGGCGGACGAGCGTGGTGAGCTCGTCCTCGGCGATCTCCTCGGCGGCGCAGATCGCGACGATCTGCTGCGCGAGGATATCGAGCGGCGCGTCGCGGAGGTGGATCTCGTCGAGGTTGCCGCGGCGCGTGCCGCGGACGAGCGCCGCGCACTCGACGAGCTGGTCGCGCGTCAGCGCGAACAGCCGGCCCTTCGGCGTGGCGCCGAGCGAGTGGCCGGAGCGGCCGACGCGCTGGATCAGGGTCGCCAGCGAGCGCGGCGAGCCGAGCTGGACCACGAGGTCGACGGCGCCGACGTCGATCCCGAGCTCGAGCGACGCGGTCGCCACGGCGCACTTGACCTGGCCGTGCTTGAGCTTCTGCTCCGCGGCGAGCCGCAGCGTGCGCGACATCGAGCCGTGGTGCGCGACGACGTGCTCCTCGCCGAGCCGCTGCTCGAGCGCCGCGGCGGCGCGCTCGACGAGCCGCCGCGTGTTGACGAACACGATCGTCGAGCGGTGCTGCGTCACGAGCTCGGCGATCCGATCGTAGACGCGGTCGAACTGCTCGTTCGAGGCGACGGCGCCGAGCTCGTCGTCGGTGAGCTCGATCGCCAGATCGAGCGCGCGGCGGTGGCCGCCGTCGACGATGTGCGGCAGCGGCCGCCCGGCTCCGGCGAGCAGGCGGGCGATCCGCTCGATCGGCCGCTGCGTCGCGGACAGCCCGACGCGCACCGGCCCGCGGCCGAGCTCCCGCGCGACGAGCCGCTCGAGCCGCTCGATCGAGAGCGCCAGGTGCGCGCCGCGCTTGTCGCCGGCGATCGCGTGGATCTCGTCGATGATGACGGTCCGCACGCGCCCGAGCGCGGCGCGGCCCTTCTCGGTGGTGAGCAGGATGAACAGCGACTCGGGCGTCGTGACGAGGATGTGCGGCGGGTGCTTGGCCATCTTCGCGCGCTCGGAGGCGGGGGTGTCGCCCGTCCGCACGGCGACCCGGATGTCGGGGAACCGCTCGCCGCGCGCGGCCGCGTAGGTCGCAAGCTCGGCGAGCGGCGCCTCGAGGTTCCGGTGGACGTCATTCGAGAGCGCCTTGAGCGGCGAGATGTAGAGGATCGAGGTGTGATCGCCGAGCGGCTCGCGCAGCCCGCGCCGCACGAGCTCGTCCAGGCAGGCGAGGAACGCGGCGAGCGTCTTGCCGGAGCCGGTGGGCGCCGCGATCAGGACGTCCTCGCCGGCCGCGATCCGCGGCCAGCCGGCGCGCTGCGGGTCGGTGGGGGCGCCGAACCGCTCGCGGAACCAGCCCGCGATGAGCGGGTGCAGCTGGTCGAGCACGTCGGACATGGCGGCCCCGGAACGTACCGCAACTGAACAAATGTTGCGCGGTCTTGATGCGCGAGGCGCTCGCCCGGGATCTACAGCGCCGGGCAGGTCATGTTGCATCCGGTCCGGCGAGCGGAGCGCGCTCCCTCACGGTCGCGAGGGCCACGCACGCGTGTAGTGGTAACGAATCTGATCTTCGCTGTAGCGAAAGTCGCGCAGCGCGCACGCGTCGCGGACGGCGAGCCACGCGCGCCAGAGGTCGGGGCCCGTCGCGGCGCGCGCGGCGGCGAGGGCCGCGGCGCACGCGGTCCCGCACCGGCACGGCTGCGCGATCGGCGGGCGCGGCGGCGGCGGCGGCGGTGCGCCGGGGATGACGATCACGGCGCGCAGCGCGAACCACGGCCCGTAGACGGGGTGGACCACGAGGTGGCTCGGCGCGAGCGCGCCGAGGCCGGTGGCCACCGCGAGGCGCTGGAGCGGCAGGAACGCGCCGCCGTAGCGGCGGTGGCCGTAGTAGATGCGCGCGCCGGGGAACGCGGCGTCGATCGTCTCCTCGGTGTAGCGCTGCAGCGGGTGCGGATCGGCGGCGAGCGCGGGAGCGGCGAGCGCGGCGACGAAGCGAGGCCACAGCGCGCGCGTGTTGCCGACGAGCAGGCCGAGCCGCGGCCCGGCGGCGAGATCGGCCGGATCGGCGGGATCGTCCGGGTCGGCTGGCGCTCCGGCGAGCTGCTCGAGGCCGGGCTCGCGCGCGGCCGCGCTCGCGTCGAAGGCGTGCGCGAGATCGAAGCCGGCCTCGGCGAGCCGCGCGAGCGCTGGGTCCACGCGGGGACCATGCCACGGCACGCGCGGCCGGGCATACTCTCGCCCGTGCCTGCGCGCCTGCACCACGAACGGATCGCCCGCGGCGGCGCCGCGCCCGCGACGTGGCTCCTGCTCACGCACGGGATCTATGGTGCCGGCGGCAACTGGCGCGCGATCGCCAGAAAGCTCGTCGAGGCGCGCCCGGACTGGGGCGTGGTGCTCGTAGATCTCAGGCAGCACGGGCGCTCCGAGGCGGGCGAGCCGCCGCACACGCTCGACGCCGCGGCCGAGGATCTCCGCGCGCTCGCGGCGGAGCTCGGCGGGATCGATGCGCTGGCGGGGCACAGCTTCGGCGGCAAGGTCGTGCTCGCGGCGCGCGCGCGCGCGCCGGTGCGCCAGACGTGGATGCTCGACGCCTCGCCGAGCGCGCGGCCGGGCGCGCTCGCGGATCGATCGAACAGCGTGATCGCCGTGCTCGAGCTGATGGAGCGCCTGCCGCGGGCGTGGGCGCGGCGCGAGGACTTCGTCGCTGCCGTGACCGCGGCGGGCCACGCGCTCCCGCTCGCGCAGTGGCTCGCGATGAACCTGGTCGCCGCCGACGGCGGTGGGCTCACGCTGCGGCTCGAGCTCGCCGCGCTGCGCGAGATGCTGGCCGATTACTTCGCGCGCGATCTGTGGGCCGAGGCGTTCGCGCCGGGCGGCGGCGCGCTCGAGGTCGTGATCGCGGATCGATCGTCCGCGCTCAGCGTCGATGATCGCGCGCGGCTCGAGCGGGCTCCCGCGCACGTCCGCGCACACCACGTGGACGCAGGCCACTGGCTGCACATCGAGGCGCAGGCGGCGGTGATCGATCTGTTCGCCGCGCATCTGCCGCGAGCTGGCGACTCGTGACCCAGGCACGCGCGCAGGCGAGGTCAGGGCGCGGAGCGGCAACCGCCTGCGCGCGATCGTGTCATCGTCGGGTGGTGTCGCGAGCGTTCGTGGTCTGGGTCGTGCTCGCGGCGAGCAGCGCGGCGGCGAGGGCGGACAACGGGTTTGTGTGGGCAGCGCCCGAGCCGTGCCCGGCCGCGGCGGAGGTGCGCGCGCGGATCGAGCGCCGCCTCGGCCTGTCCGTCGACGACTCGGTCCACGGCATCGAGGTCCAGATCGCGCGCGAGGCGGGCGGCTTCGTGGCGCGCATCGACACGCGCGGCGTCGCGCTCGGCAACCAGGTCCGCACGCTGACGAGCGCGCGGTGCGACGAGCTCGCCGACGCGGTCGCGGTCATCGTCGCGCGGCTCGCGACCGAGGCGCGGGTGCGGCAGGCCGAGATCGCGCGCCGGGCGACGGCGATCCCCGTGGTGACGGCGCCGCCGCCCCCGCGCCGCGCGCCCGGGCTCTGGGGCGGCGGCGTGCGCGCGATCGCGGTGAGCGGCGTGGGCGCTCTGCCCGGCGTGGGCGTCGCCGGTGAGCTCGCGCTCTACGGGCGGCGGGGCTCGTACTTCGCGGAGCTCGCGGGCACGCGCTGGGCGCGCAACGCCAAGTACCTCTCGAACGGCGCGCCGGGCGCCGTCGACGTCAGCCTGATCACGGCCGTGCTGCGCGCCGGCTGGAGCCCGACGAACATGTACATCCGCGCGTGGGCGGTCGGCGAGGCGGGCCCGATGACGGGCGAGGGCATCTCGCTCAACGATCCGCGGATCGGAACCGGGCGCTGGACGGCGGCCGGCGCCGGCTTCGGCGTGACCTGGCCGATGTGGGATTACGCACGTCTCGTGGGCTCAGTCGAGTTCCTGGCCGCCTTCGAGCAAGCCAAATTCGTCCTTGCGGATGGGGTTGAGGTCTATCGGCCGGCGATAGGTGTGGCCAGATGTGCGCTTGGCCTGGAGATCGGCTGGCGATGAGCACGAGCCGTGACGGATCCGGGGTGGTGCCTGCACCAACGGCGCAAATGTCCGCGGTGGCTCACGCGCTCGAACGCCCAGCGGAGGTCGCCATGCCCTCGTTCGACGAGGTCTACACGGCGCATGTCGCGTTCGTGTGGCGGGTGCTGCGCACGTTCGGGCTCTCCGATGTGCAGCTCGAGGACGCGGTGCAGGACGTCTTCCTCGTCGTGCACCGCCGGCTCCCCGAGTGGGAGGGGCGCGCGGCGATCACGACGTGGCTGTTCGCGATCGCGCGCCGGGTCGCGGCCGCGCATCGGCGGCGCGCGGGCGGCGCGCGCACCGAGGAGCTCGTCGAGGAGCCGGCCGGCGGCGACGACACGTTCGCGGCGATGTCGCGCGCGCAGGCCACCGCCACGGTGTTCTCGATCCTGCAGCAGCTGGACGAGGACAAGCGCGTCGTGTTCGCCTTGGTCGAGCTTGAGCAGCTGTCCGTGCCCGAGGTCGCCCGCATGCTGGATCTCAACCTCAACACTGCTTACTCGAGGCTGCGGCTCGCCCGGCACGCCTTCGAGCTGGCGGTTCGCGCCCAGGTGAAGCCATGACGAACGAGCTCGGACCCGAGTCGCGCGCGCTGCTCGACGCCGCACGCGAGGGGCTCGGCCCCGATCCGGCGGCGATCCGCCGGATGCGCGCGAAGATCGACGCGGCGATCGCCGGTGGAGCGGCGGGGGCTGTGGCCGGCGCGAGCGCGGCCACGGGTGCGGGTGCGAGTGCAGGTGCGAGCGCAGGTGCGACGGCCGGTGCGGGCGCGGGGCTCGGTGCAGCTGGCGCGGCCGGCGGCGCGCTGGCGGTGAAGCTCGGCGCGCTGGCGGCGGCCGCGGCGGCCGCGATCGTCGCGGTCGTCGTGATCGCGCGGGGCGGCGGCGGCGGCGGCGAGGCGGTGCCCGCGCCGCGCGTCGAGGTGGTGGCGGACCCGCGCGCGCAGGAGCAGGCGCGGCCGGCGGCGCGCGAGGCGCTGCCTGGGCCTGCGGGCGCGCCGTCCGCGGCGCGCGAAGCGGCGCCGGATCCCGAGATCGAGATGGCGCCGGTTCGCGTCGAGCCGCCCCGGCCGGAGCCGCGTCCAGCGGCGCCGCAGCCGGCGCGCCCGCAGGCCCAGGCGGCGCCGCAGCCGCAGTCGCAGCCGGCGGCGCCGCCGCAGCAGCCGCAGCCACCGGCGGCCGCGCCGCGTCGCGCCGATCTCGCGCGCGAGGTCGAGCTGGTCGATCAGGCCATGGCCGCGCTGCGCCGGGGCGCGCCGGCGGCCGCGCTCGCCGCGGTCCGCGTGCACGCCGCCGAGACGGCCGGCGCCGGCCAGCTCGCCGAGGACGCCGCGGCGATCGAGATCGAGGCGCTGTGCCGCCTCCACGATCCCGGCGTCGCCAGCAAGCTCGCGGCGTTCGATGGCAGGTGGCCGGAGTCGGCCCAGCGCTCGCGCCTCACCACGAAGTGCCCCTGACATGCGCAGCGCCCGCCCGACACGCCCGACACGCCCGACAAAGCTCCTCCACACGCTCGCGCTGCTCGCGTCGCTCGCTGCGAGCACGTACCTTGCGGCGTGCAACCCGTCGACGATCGTCGTCGGCGGGCTGCAGGAGATCACCACGCTCAAGGCGATCCCGAACCGCGAGCTCGATCTCCTGTTCGTGGTCGACAACTCGCCGTCGATGCTCGGCAAGCAGCGGCTGCTCGCCCAGAGCTTCCCGCGCATGATCGAGATCCTCGAGCGCGTCGACGGTGGGCTGCCCGATCTGCACCTGGGCGTCATCACGTCCGACATGGGCACCCTCGGCTCGGGCATGCCGACCCCGGCTCCGGCGATCGGCCAGATCGGCAGCGGCGGCTGCAGCGGCAGCGGCGACGATGGCCGCCTCCAGGTGGGCATGGCCGCGCTCGCGCAGCCGTTCCTCTCCGACGTCGCTGGACCCGACGGCGCGCGCGTCCGCAACTACACCGGCGAGCTGCGCGACGTGTTCGCGCAGATGGCGCAGATCGGCCAGGGCGGCTGCGGGTTCGAGCAGCACCTCGCCTCGCTGCGGCGCGCGCTCGTGCAGCCGGCGAACGCGGGCTTTCTGCGCGACGATGCCAACCTCGCCGTCGTGATCATCGCCGACGAGGACGACTGCTCGGTGCTCGATCCGACGTTCTTCGGACCGGAGTCAGACGACCTGGGGCCGCTCAATTCGTTCCGCTGCACGCGGTTCGGCGTGATCTGCCAGCCCGACGATCTCGTCCCCGGCGCGAAGGTCGGCTGCACGCCGCGCGCGCCGTCGTGGCTCGTCGAGGACGTCCAGCCGTTCGTGGACGCGCTGCTCGCGGCCAAGTCCGATCCGCGGATGGTGATGGTCGCCGCCGTCGCCGGCGACCCCGAGCCGTTCGCGCTCGAGCTCCGCGCGCCGCCCGGCGGCGGCACCCCGGTGACGCAGCTCGCGCACTCGTGCGCGTTCACGAGCCCGGACGGCAGCGAGGTCGCCGATCCGGCGGTGCGGCTCGCGGCGTTCGTCGGCGGGTTCCCCGGCCGCGCGCAGCTCTCGACGCTGTGCGGCGGCGACCTGAGCACGCCGCTCCAGGAGATCGGCGGCACGGCGAAGAAGCTCGTCGGCGATCCGTGCCTCGACGTCCCGGCGCTCGCCGGGGACCTCTTCGACGCCGCCGAAGATCCCGGGCTCCAGCCGGCGTGCGAGGTGAGCGACGTCCGCGACTCGGCGCCGAGCCGGCCGCAGAAGCTCCCGGGCTGCGAGTCCGGCGCGGCCGATTGCTTCGAGATCGTGGCCGACGCGGCCGCGTGCCCGACGACGCCCGACCACCTGCGCGTCCGGCTCCGCCGCGCCACGGCCGTCGCCGACGACACCTGGACCCACGTCCGCTGCCAGATCCGGAACTGAGCGCGCTCGCGCTCGGGGTCAGTCCTCGATGCCCTCGTGCTCCGGCTCGTCGCGCGGCTCCTGCTTGCCCTCGGGCGGCGGCGGCAGAGCGCGCGGCGGCAGGAGCTCCGGCTCGATGTCGACCGGGCACGCCATGAAGATGGCGGCGTCGAGCTTGCGGAACTGGCGCTTCTTGTACCAGTTGAGCGCGTTCTCGTTGTTCTCGGCGACCTCGAGCACGAGGTGGTTGAGCCCGTGGACGCGCGCGAGGTGGTGGAGCTGCTCGAGCACGAACGAGCCGACGCCGCGCCCGTGGTACGACGGGTGCACCGCGAGCTCGTCGACGAACAGCGGCCGCATGTCGCGCTTCTCGAAGTATCGCGGGTTGATCCAGTTGTCCGAGCCGATCACCTCGTAGCTGCACTCGGCGTACGCGACGATCTCGTCGCCGATCTCGAAGACGAGCTGATCGATGCCCTCCTCGTCGAAGATCTCGCCGAACAGGTGCTTGGAGCGCGGCCGCTGGAACTCGACGGTCTCGGAGTTCACGTCGCGGAAGCTGATCTTGAGGAAGTCCCACACGCGCCCGATGTCGCGCCGGGTCATGTGCCGGACCGTGATCATCGGCCCCTCGGGCGCCTTGGTCGTCTTCTTGCTGCGCGATCGCTTCGGAGCGCCAGGGAGCGCCGCCTTCGGTGCCTTCTTCGCGCGCGCCATCGCGCCAAGGTAACCGCACGCCGCACCCCGCGGGCAAGCGACGCGGCCCAGATCGTGGCCGAATCGTGGCCGAAAATCGGGCCTACGACCCGACGCGCGCGACGAGCTTCTGGATCTCCTCGACGAACGGGGCGCGGTGGTGGCGCTCGAACTCGGTCCACGTCGTGAACGTGCTCGGATCGGCGCGATCGACGAAGATCTTGCCGTTCAGGTGATCGACCTCGTGCTGGTAGGTGCCGGCCTTGAGGCCGTGGACGACCTCATCGATCGGGCTACCGTGGCGATCCCACGCCTGGACGCGGAGGTGGACGTACCGCTTCACCACGCCGCGCAGGTTCGGGACGCTCAGGCACCCCTCGTAGTTGTCGAACTGCTCGTCGCCCTCGGGCGTGAGGACCGGGTTCACGAGCACGGTGAGCGGGATCGGCGGCTTGTACGGGTACCGCGCGTTGTTGCGCACCTCGATCGCGCAGATGCGGATCGGCTCGTAGACCTGGATCGCGGCGAGGCCGGCCCCGTCGGCGTCGTGCATCGTCTCGACGAGATCGTCGATGAAGCTCTGCATCGCCGGGGTGGCGAGCTCCTCGCGGGTCACCTCGCGCGCGACCTGGCGGAGGACCGGGTGCCCGATCTGGGCGATCTTGCGGATGGCCATGGCTCCGACTCTAGCAGCCCGGCCGCGGCCTGGCCGAGCAGGCGGGGCAGCGCGGCCGGCCGGCGGCCTGGGGCGCGCACGCCTCGCACAGGAGGTGGAGCGCGTCGTCGCACAGGACGGGCGCGCGCGTCGTGCGGGGGCACGCGGCGCAGGCGAGGGCGTCGGGGGCGCGCGCGTCGGGCGGGACGTACGCGGTCAGCTCGCGCTCGCCCTTGCGGCGGCGCAGCCGGAGCCGGAGCCGCGCCGCGCGCGTCGAGACGGCGGCGAGCGCGACGGGCTCGAGGCGGACGCGCAGCGCGTAGCGCGCGGTCAGATCGCGCAGCTTCGCGAGCTGCTCGGCAGTGAGCGCCGCGACGCGAGCCTCGATCGCGGCGGGCGCGACCTGGCGCCGAGGGCGCCGGGCCTCGGCGATGAGCGACGTGAAGTAGTCCTCGATCCGGGCGCGATCGCGGTCGCGGCGCCGCGCGACCGCGGCCACGATCTCGTCGAGGCGCGGGCGGATCGCGAGGGACGCGCGCACGCCGAGGAGCGCCGCGGCGGCCTCGGCGGTGCGCGCGCTGCCGTGATCGACCACCCGCGGGTCGCCGCCGCCGAGGAGCCGCCCCATCGCCCCGGCGCTCGCCCGGTCGGGCTCGCCGCCGGAGCCGGCGTGGACGATCGCCGTGGTCATACCTTCGTAGCGATCGTCCGCCTCGGCCGTCCACGCGAGCACACCGACGAGGTACGTCGCCGGCGCGTGCTCGGCGCCGAGGAGATCGGCGACTCCGTTGCGCACGACGATCCGGCCGGCGAGGCGCTCCGCAGAGACGATGCGCGGCGGCTCCGCCTCCCACGCGACGCTGGCGACGGGGATCCGCGCGCGGACCTGGCCGATCATGCGCTCGAGCAGGGGCGAGCCGAGGCCGCAGCTGATCGCGCCCTCGCGCTGCGCCGCCGTGAGCTCGACGAGCTCCGGCAGCGCGAGCCGCTCGGCGAGCGGCGGCGGCAAGAGCGCCGTCGTGGCGCGTTCGCCGCGATCGATGAGGGCGCCCTGCGCCGCGAGCTCGTCGGCGACGAAGCCGAGCGGATCGAGCGGATCGCCCGGATCGTCCGGATCGGCCGGGGCGCCCGGATCGCCGGGAGTTGCCGGATCGCGGAGCTCCGCGCCGCGGGCGCTCACGCTTCGAACTCCTGGCCGAACAGCGCCTGATCGAGCTGCCTGATCTCCTCGTAGCGGCCGCGCGCGCGCAGGAGCTGGTCCCCGAGGCGCGCGAGGCCCAGGTCGATCGCGGCGTCGGTGGCCGCGCTCCCGCACAGCGCGAGCAGGTGGCTCTCGAGGTCCGACTCGTCGGCGATGTCTCCGATGACGAGATCCATCTCGCCGACGACCAGCTCGAACAGCCGCACGCGGTCGTGCAGGACGGCGAGGATGCGCTCCTCCATCGAGCCACGCGCGCAGAGGTTCCACACCAGGACCTCGCTCGCTTGCCCGAACCGGTGCAGGCGGCCGATCCGCTGCTCGATGACCATCGGGTTCCACGGCAGGTCGAAGCTCACGAGGCGGTGGCAGTGCTGCAGGTTGTGCCCTTCGCTCCCCACGTCCGTCGAGACGAGCACCTGCGCGGCGCCCGCGCGGAACGCGGCGAGCGCGCCCTGCTTCTCCGCCGCGGACAGCTCGCCGTGCAGCGCCGCGTGCGAGATCCGCTCGCGCGTGAGGAGCTCGACGATCCAGCGCGCCGTCGCCCGGAACCGCGTGAACACCAGGGTCTGCGCGCCGCCGCCGGCCTGGACGAGGTCGACGAGCGCGCGGCCCTTGCGGGTCTCACCGACGCGCCGCGCGGCCCGGGCGATCTCGGCCGCGCCCGGGGCCGCGGGATCGAGCTTCTCGAGCGTGCCCCGCACCGCCGCGGGGCTGGAGCCGGCCTCGAGCAAGAGCAGGCCGGCGGTCCGGCGGGCGCGGCCTTCCGGTGCCGCGCGCAGCGCGGCCATCGCCGCGGCGTAGAGCGCGCGCTCGTCGTCGTCCGGCTCGACGACGACCGTCGAGACGTAGCGCGGCGGCAGCGCGAGGCCCGAGGCCGCGCGCGTGTTGCGGACCATCACCTCGCCGAGCAGCTCGCGCAGCGCCTCGCGGTTCTTCGGCGAGGTCGGCTGCTCGGGATCGACGAACCGCCGCCGGAACTCGGTCGGCGTCGCGAACTGCCCGGGCCGGAGCAGCGTCACGAGCTGGTACAGCTCGTCGAGCTCGGTCTCGATCGGGGTGGCGGTGAGGAGCAAGAGGAACCGGCTCCGTAGTCCGTCGACGAGCTTCCAGCTGGCCGAGCCGCGGCGCTTCACGCGGTGCGCCTCGTCGACGATGACGAGGTCCCACGGCTCGGCCTGCACGGCGGGCGCGGTCCGCGAAAGGCGCGCGCCCGCGATCGACGCGACGACGACGCCCGCGCCGCGCCACACCGCGTCTCCCTCGGCGTCGGCGGTGCGCGCGGCGATCCCGGCCTTGGTCGCGAGCTCGCCGATCCACTGCGGCACGAGCGCGGGCGGCGCCAGGACGAGCACGCGGCTCGCCATGCCGCGCAGCCGGTACTCGAGCAGCACCATGATCGCCTCGATCGTCTTGCCGAGGCCGACCTCGTCCGCGAGCAGCGCTCGCCCGCGCAGCGTGCGCAGCACGCGGTGCACCGTCTCGAGCTGGTAGCCGTGGCGCTCGACGCCGACCAGGCGCCCGGGCGAGAGCAGCTCGGCGAAGCTCTCCGCGCTCGCGAGCCGCCGCGCGTGGATCGCGTGCCGCAGCTCGGCGAGCGTCGCGGTGGGGCCTGCGAGCAGCGGCGCGAGGCGGGCAGCGTCCGGCAGCTCGACGCGGAGCACGGGAGACTCGCCACCTCCGGCCTGGTCCAGTGCGGTCACGCGCGCTGATTAGCACGGACGCCGCCACGAACACTGCCGGGGCGCTGGTGGACTGCAAAGCAATCCGCCAGATCTCAGCAGTCCTGTATCCTTATTTTATTCGAGATATCTAGTTCATGTATCGCGCTGGGCAGCGTGACAGGGGCGCGCGCTACAGCGTGATCGTGAAGTTGTTGATGCAGAACGTGTCGCCGTGGGCAGGGAAGATCACGCCGACGGCCATGCACATCTCGTTGGCGAGGGCGCTCTCGCCGGTGCGCAGCGGCTGGTTCGTCGTGTTGTTGTAGTCGCAGCGGTAGGTGAGCTTGCCGGAGGCAAACGAGTAGTGCGGGGCCGGCCACTCGACGAGGGTGGCGTGCGCCCAGTCGGTCGTCTCGAGGACCATCCGGTCGCCGTCGTGGACCTGCGCGCGGGTCGTGTACTTGTGCGAGTGCGTCGACATGTAGAGGAACTTCGCGTCGGCGGGCACGTCGCAGCTGCCGCCCGCGCTGCCCATCGCGCCGGGCGGCACGTCGATCTGGGTGTTGAACGTGACGTAGGTGTGGGCCGGCGTGAAGGTGACGCCGGGCTTGAACGCGCCCAGCTCGACGTGGACGTTCGCGGTGAGCGGCGCGTCGCTCTGGTTGATGTAGTGCATGTTGACGATCACGGGCTGGCCGGCCGCGACCGCGATGCCGACGTCGTCGGGCATCGTGAACTGCTCCTCGGGCTCCTGCGCGGCGTACAGCCACATCGGGACGTCGGTGATGCCGCCGGCGCCCATGCCGAAGTTCTCGCACTCGGCGAGCGTGCCGTCGGGCTCTAGCGCCGTGCGGGTCTTGAACACGATCATGTGGTGGCTGCCGGGCGGCATGCTCGACGCCATCCGGTAGATGCCGGTCGCCTCGGCGGTCGGCAGCGTCGTGTAGTAGCAGTAGAACTTCTCCTCGCCGGGCTGGAGCGTGAACGACGGGGTGTCGATCGTGAGCGTCTCGCCCGTGACGGATTCGTCATCGCCACAGGCGGACAGGGCAGAGGTCGCCAAAGAGGTCGCGAAAATGAGGGACCGCGCGGTGCCACGCATGGCGGCGAGCTTAGCCGGGTTCGGGGCGCGGCGGCTAGCGGTCGGCGAGCCACGCGCTGATCGCGTCCGCGACGGTCTGGCGATCGGCGTCGAGCAGCTGCGTGTGATCCATGTGCGCGAAGTAATCGACGGTCACGCGGCCCTCGAACGGGATGTCCTCGAACATCCGCGCGAGCTGGCCTTTGTGGTTGAACGAGGACTGCTGGCCGCCGGTGTAGATGAAGTGCGCGCGCGCGCCGCGGGCGATCAGCGCGCGTAAGATCCGGCTCGACTCGGGGTGCTCCATGTACTTGTAGCTCACGACCCGCCGCGGCGCGCCGTCGACGGTCGCGGCGGGCGCCGCGACGATCGGCTCGTAGAGCCCGGCGGCGCGCAAGGTCCGCCGCACGGCGCGGTAGGCGGTGTAGCGCCACTGCCAGCCTGCCGTGCGGTAGCTGAACGGATCGATGAGCACGACGCCGGTGACGCCGGGATCCTCCTCGGCGTAGCGGAACGCGTCCTCGGCGCCCGAGCACAGGCCGCCGACGATCACCTCTTGCACGGAGGGGTAGCGGCGGCGCACCTCGGCCGCGGCGGCGCGGAGATCGGCGGCGGTGCGCTCGCGGAGCGGCAGGCCCGGGAGCCCCGGCTGGCTGTCCCCGATGCCGCCGAGGTCGAAGCGCAGGGTGAGGGCGCCGTCCCGCGCGAGCCGCCGCGCGAGCTCGACGTAGAGCCGGAACGGGCCGAGCTTGGGCACGAGCCCGGCGTTGACGAGCACGCAGGCGGTGCGGGGCTCCGGCGCCTGGGGCTCGGTGAAGATGCCGGCGAGCCGGCGGTGCTCGCCGAACTGGCACGCGAGCTCGTTCATGGCTCGGTCACCATGGCCACCAGCGCGCGCGCGACGTGGAGGTCCGGAATGATGTCCTCGAAGCGGGCGATGTCGCGCCACCCGCAGTCGATCTCGAGCGACTCGAAGCGGCCGCCGCCGACGGCGAGCTCGCGATGCCGCGCCTCCTGCCGCGCGGGCTCGAACGTCGCGAGCCAGCGGAGCGGGGCGGCAGCGGTCCGCGGGATCACGAGCCGCTCGAGCTCGCGGCGCGCGTGCTCGGCGTAGGTCACGCCGAGCAGCTCCTCGGCGCCCGGGATGCGCGCGGGCAAACGGCCGCGGCGCAGGTCCTGCTGGCCGCGCAGGTAGCGCTGGTGGAGCGCGGCCTGCTCGCCGTACCAGTCCGCCCCGAGGTAGACGGGATCCCACAGGACGAGCCGCGCGGCCTCGATGCCGGCCGTGGTGAGCAGGGTCGCGCCGAACCGGACGCCGAGCGCGATGATCGTGCCGGCGCCGGTCCGGCGCACGAGCTCGGCGCGCGCGGCGGCGACGTCGCGCTGCCAGCGCGCGGGGGAGGCGTCGATGCTGTCGCCGGCCGAGTCGCCGAGCCCGTAGTAGTCGAACTGGAGGACCGGCGTGCCGCGCGCCGCGAGCTGCCGCGCGACGCGCGTCAGGATGAACTGCGCGCGCACCTGCTCCTGTCCGATGGGCGGACAGATCAGCACGGCCTCGGGCGCGCTGGGCCCGCCGTGGAGCACGCCGTAGAGGCCGCCGAAGTAGAACGTCTCGACGGCGGGGCCGGCGGGCGCGGCCGGGCGGGCGGCCGCCTTCGCGACGGGCGCGCCGCGCAGGCGATCGCAGATCCCGGCGATCACCTCGAGTGATTCGCGCAGGACGTCCATGCCCTCGAGCGCGACGCCGAGCTCGTGCTCGGCGCGCACCATCAGCTTCATCGCGAGCAGCGAGTCGGCGCCGAGCTCGAAGAAGTTGTCGTCGAGCCCGGCGCGGGGCATGCCGAGCAGGTCCTGCCAGATCGCCGCGAGGCGCCGCTCGGTGTCCGTCTCCGGCGCGCGGACGTGCGGCGCCGCCACCGCGCGCTCGGCGGCGAACACGGGATCGGGCAGCGCGTGGCGATCGACCTTGAGGTTGTGGTTGACCGGCAGGCTCGCGAGCTCCATGTACGCCGCGGGCACCATGTAGTCGGGGAGGTGATCGACCATGTGCCGCCGCACCGCGGCGAGGCGCGCGGCGCTGGTGCTGGTGCCGGTGCCCGGGGCGCCAGGATCACCGGCCGCGTCGCCGAACACGACGTAGCCGACCATGATCTTGTCGCCGCCGGGGCCGGGCTTGGCCATCACGACGGCGTCGCGGACACCGGGCGCGCGGCGCAGGTTGTACTCGACCTCGCCGAGCTCGATGCGCATGCCGCGGATCTTGATCTGGAAGTCGTTGCGCCCGAGGATCTCGAGCCAGCCGTCCTCGCCGATGCGCCCCATGTCGCCGGTGCGGTAGAAGCGCTCGCCGCCCAGCTCGACGAACTTCTCGGCGGTCAGCTCGGGGCGCTCGAGGTAGCCCTTCACGATGCCGGCGCCGGCGAAGTGGATCTCGCCGACCGCGCCGATCGGCATCATGTTCCCGGCGGCGTCGAGCACGCGCACGGTGACGTCGTCGAACGGCCGGCCGACGTACGTCTTGTCGATCTTTGCGTCGCGCGGCACGGGGTACGTGCAGCCCATGCAGCTGATCTCGCTGCAGCCGTAGATCACGAACACCTCGGCGGCGGTGAAGATCCGCTTCAGCGCCTCGAGGAGCTCGGGCGGGATCATGTCGCCGCCCGACGAGGCGTGCCGCACACCGGCGAACACGGCGCGGTCGGGGTAGTGCGCTTCGATGTACGGCAGGAGGTGCTTGAGCAGGCTCGGGCCGGCGTGGAACAGCGTCACCTGGGCCAGCGTCTCGGCCAGGCGCGCGGGCTCGAGGACGTGGCTGCGATCGAGCACCACGAGCGTCCCGCCGGCGACGAGCGGCGTCGCCAGCTCGAACATGCTGATGCTGAAGCTGAACCGCGCGATCGCCGGGATCACCTCGCGCTCGTCGATCGCGTAGCGGTCGCGGGCGAGGTCGACGTACGCGACGAGGTTTGCGTAGCTCGCCAGGATGCCCTTCGGCCGGCCGGTCGTGCCGGACGTGTAATAGATGTACGCGGTGCGCGCGGGCTCGATCGCGAGCCCCAGGTCCGCGTCAGGCAGCGCGGCGAGCGCGGCGGCCTCGGCGTCGAGCGCGAGCACCGGGGCGGCGTCGGCGAGCGCGAGGCGCTCGATCAGGTAGCCGTTCGAGACGATGAGGTGGGGGCGGGTGTCGTCGAGGATCGTGCGGATGCGCCCGGCGGGGTACGTCGGATCGAGCGGGATGTAGATCGCGCCGGCCTTGAAGATCCCCAGGAGCGCGATCGCGATGTCGAGCGACGGCTCGACGCACACGACGACGCGCGCCTCGGCGCCGAGGCGGCGCGCCGCGAGGGCGTGCGCGAGCTGGTTCGCGCGGCGGTTCAGCTCGCCGTAGGACAGCGCGCGATCGCGGTAGCGCACGGCGGTCTTGTCGGGCGCGCGGGCGGCGTGCTGCTCGATCGCCTGATGGACGAGCGCGGCGGGCAGCTCGCGGCGGCGGCCGCGGCCGATCGCGTCGAGCCACGCGGCCTCGCTGGCGGCGAGCAGCGGGAGCCGGGTGACCGGCTCGTCGAGCTCGTCACCGGCGCTCGCGTCTGGGTGGAGCCGCGCGCCGAGGGCCTCGAGCAAGACGCCGAGCCGACCGGCGAGGCGCTCGATCGTGGACCGCTTGAAGAGGCTCGCGTTGTAGGCGATCGCGGCGCGACCTTCGGGCCAAAGCTCGAGCTCGAGGTCGGCCGCGGGCGGGGTGTCGCGCTCGCGATCGAGCCAGGCGATCGCGGCGCCGGCCCGGTGCGGCGGCCGGGCGTCGCCGCCGAGCGCCGCCTCGGCGCGGGCCCAGAGCTCGCGGCACGTCGCGCCAGCGAGCGGGAGCTCGAGGCCGCGCGCCTGGCCGCGGCGCGTGACGTCGAGCGGGATCTGGGCCTGGCCGCTGTAGCGGTGGAGGCAGATCGCGAACGCGGCGACGATCAGCGCGGCTTCGCGGGCGGCTTCGCGGGTGGCTTCGCGGGTGGCTTCGCGGCTCGCACCCTCGACACGCGGGATGGTGAGCGGAAACGGGTAGCGCTCGGTCGCCACCAGCGTGGCGGGCGTCCGGGTGAAGTCCCACGGCAGCTGGACGGTGTGTGCGTCGACCGCCCTGTGCGCGCTGGTCGCGCCGGGCGCGCCGGACACGATGCCATCCCCAACATCCATAGGGCGCTCAGTGTATCAGCTGGGCTCCCGCGCCGGGCCGAGCGGTACAGCACACCGGCGGTCAGCGACGGTGGCGTGAGGTCGACAGGAGGCGCGGTTGGGCCGCGCGAGGCAGCTACAATAGCGCCGTGGTCGCGGACGCCGCAGAGGTGCTGGGTCAGTACACGATCTACGAGCGCCTGGGCCGGGGCGGAATGGCCGCGGTGAACCGCGCCGAGATGCACGGGCTCGCCGGTTTTCGCAAGGTCGTCGCGCTCAAGCGCCTGCACTCGCACGTCGCCAGCGATCCGAAGATGGTCGAGTCGTTCGTGTACGAGGCGCGGCTCGCCAGCCACCTCCACCACCCGAACATCGCGCAGACCTACGATCTGGGGAAGGTCGACAAGACGTACTTCATCGCGATGGAGTACGTGGCGGGACCGACGCTGACGCAGGTCCTCAAGCAGTCGTCGGTCGCCGCGGGCCCGGTGCCGATCCCGATCGCGCTCGCGATCCTCGGTCAGATCTGCGACGCGCTCGACTACGCGCACAACCTCTGTGACGAGCACGGCAAGCCACTCGGGATCATCCACCGCGACGTCTCGCCGTCGAACATCATCATCTCGAACACGGGCGTCGTGAAGCTGATCGATTTCGGGATCGCGAAGGCGGCGGGCTCGGAGCAGACCAAGACGGGGTTCGTCAAAGGCAAGTTCGCGTACATGGCCCCGGAGTACCTCGAGGGGCAGCTCGATCTGCGCGCCGATCTGTTCGGCATCGGCGTGATCGCCCACGAGCTCCTGACGGGCCGGTCGCTGTTCCTCGCCAAGTCCGACTACGACACGATCCAGCGGCTGAAGGAGATGCCGGTGCAGCCGCCGTCGCGATGGAACCCGGACATCCCGCGCGACCTCGACGACATCGTGCTGACGGCGCTGCAGCGGAACCCGCGCCTGCGCTGGCAGAGCGCCGCCGCGATGCGGACGGCGATCACGAACGTCGTGCAGTCGCTCGGCGGGCCGGTCCCGGGCTCGCAGGTGCTCGAGTGGCTCCAGTGGGCGTTCCAGCGCGAGCCGCCCGAGGTGACGAGCAGCCTCGGGCGCGCGCTCGACACGCTCGGCGAGCCGTCGCAGGTGGCCGAGGAGCCGGCGGGCCACGGCGCGGCGGGCTCCGGCGCGGCGGGCTCTGGCGCGGCGGGCTCCGGCGATCCGTCCGGGGCGCGGAAGCGATCGAGGCGCAAGACGGCCCCGTCGCTCCCGCGGCGCCGGGCGCCGGTCGCGCGGCGCGGCTCGCGCCGGGTCTGGGTCCTCCTCCTCGTGCTGATCGCGCTGGTCGTCCTGACCCGCGATCAGCTCGAGGTCACGGGCCGCGCGCTCTACGCGTGGATCGCCAGCTGATCAGGTGCCGCTCGGCACGCCGAACAGGAAGTCGTCGCGCCCGCGATCGAGGTGGCAGTTGTGGCACTGGTTCAGCCGGCCGAGCTGGACGACGCCGTTCTCGGTGAGCGGCGCGCCGCGGGGATCGGTGACGGCGAACCACCAGTCGCCGAGCGTCGGATCGTACCCGGGCGGGCCCTTCGCCATGACGGTGAGCTTGCTGATCTGGCCTTTCGCGTCGAGCACCTCGCGCACGATCACCGTCCCGAAGGCCACGGTGACGTTCGCGCCGGCGCGCTCCGGGTGAATCTTGCGGTAGTTGGCGACGTCACCGGCGACGTAACAGTTGATCCCGAACGCGCCCAGGGTCGACGTGTACGGCCGCGCGTTGATCCGCTCCATGGTCAGGTAGCTCTCGAAGCTGCTGAGCATGGTCTCGTCGAGCTCGGCGTCCGTCATGTCGCCGCCGACTGTGCAGCCCATGCTCGCGGTGCACACCGCGAGCGCGATGGCGATTCCGGCGATTCGCATGCTCCGCGGCACTCGCAACTCGCATACCGAATGTCGCTGTAACGATCAGGCGTAGTTCGCCGCGCGGGCTGAGGCCTGGGGAATACAGTCCGATGGGGGGAGAGTCCTCGTCGCAATTTCTGCGGCCGCTCGCGTGTTTTCTGCGTGCACGACAAGCGCAGCGGTGTGCAGGTGACTGCGCTGCTTCCGTCGACGAAAGCTGCACAAGCGACACGCGGTGGTGTGCAACGCGCAGCGCAGTGCACACCGGTGCTCAACCGTTCGGCGCGCGGCTGTCGCGCGATGATCGCGCGATGATCGCGCGATGATCACGCGAGCGCGTCAGCGCCGATCGCCTGCTCGATCGATGGCAGCTGCGCGGCCCGCACCCTGGCGGCGAGCTCGCGGTGGAGGCGGCGGGGCCAGCCGGGGCCGCCGTAGATGAACCCGGTGTAGCCCTGAACGAGCGTCGCGCCAGCGCGGAGCCGCTGCCACGCGTCCTCGGCGGTCTCGATACCGCCGACGGAGATCAGCGTGACGCGCGCCCCGGTGCGCGCCCGGAGCCGCCGGAGCACGGCGAGCGAGCGCGCCTTGAGCGGCGCGCCGGACAGGCCGCCGGCACCGAGCGCGGTGACGGCATCCGCGGGCGTGGCGAGGCCGGCGCGCGAGATCGTCGTGTTCGTGGCGATGATGCCGTCGAGGCCGAGCTCGAGAGCGAGGTCGGCGACGGCGTCGACGTCCTCGTCGGCCAGATCGGGGGCGATCTTGACGAGCAGCGGGACGCGGCGCTCGGGGGAGGCGAGATCGCACGCGGCGCGCACGGCGGCGAGCAGCGGGCGCAGCTTGCCCACGGCCTGCAGGTCGCGCAGGCCGGGCGTGTTCGGTGAGCTGACGTTGACGACGAGGTAGTCGGCGAGCGGGGCGAGCTTGTGCGCGCTCGCGGCGTAGTCCTCGAGGGCCTCGGCCTCGGGCACCCGCTTGGTCTTGCCGATGTTCACGCCGACCGTCGCGGGGTCGCGGGCGGGCCTTCGCGCGAGCCGGCGGGCCGCCGCGTCGGCGCCGTCATTATTGAAGCCGAGCCGGTTCACGAGCGCGCGGTCGCGCGGCAGGCGGAAGAGGCGCGGCTTGGGGTTGCCGGGCTGCGCCTCGGCGGTGACGGTGCCGATCTCGACGAAGCCGAACCCGAGCGCGGCGAGCGCGCGCACGCCCTCTCCGTCCTTGTCGAAGCCGGCGGCGAGGCCCAGGGGGCCGGGCAGATCGCGGCCGAGCGCGCGGATGCGGAGCACCGGATCGCGCGGCGCGCAGATCCGGCGCATCAGCGCGGTGGCGCCGGGCAGCGCGGCGAGGGCGCGCAGGAGCGCGAACGAGATCCGGTGCGTGGCCTCGGCGGGCAGCCGCTGCAGCACCAGCCAGTACAGGAAGCGGTACATCGCGCGGGCGCAAGATAACGCGGGCGTGCACCGGTCAAAGCCTCTGCGGCGGGATACAAGGTGTGGGCGGTGCCCGACTTCGTGTTCGCGACGTGCGCGCCTGGCCTCGAGCCGGCGGTGAAGCGCGAGCTTCTGCGCACGCGGCCGGAGCTGCGCTTCGCGTACTCGCGGCCGGGGCTCGTGACGTTCAAGTCGCCGCGCGCGGTGACGCCGGAGGATCCGCCAGGCTCGGTGTTCGCGCGCGTGTGGGGCCGCTCGATCGGCGCGGCGGCGGATCCGGCGGCGGCGGCGGCGCAGCTCGCGGCGCTCGGCCCGGACCGCGTGCACGCGTTCCCGCGCGAGCCGGCCGCCGCGCCCGATGCCGCGCCCGATGCCGCGCCCGATGCCGCGCAAGCGCGCGCGCTGGAGCTGGCGCCGTGGCAGGCGCTCGGGCCGGGCGGCCCGGCGGCGCCGGGCGAGCTCGTGGCGGACGTGATCGTCGCGCGCGGCGAGCCGGCCTGGCTGGGCGTGCACCGCCACGACGCCGCGCGGCCGGCGCACCCGGGCGGCGCGATCCCCGTGGCGCTCCCGCCGGACGCGCCGTCGCGCGCGTACGGCAAGATCGAGGAGGCGATCGCGTGGGCGCGCCTGCCGGTCGCGGCGGGGCAGGTGGCGCTCGAGATCGGCGCCGCGCCGGGCGGGGCGGCACTCGCGCTCGCGCGCCGCGGGCTCACGGTGTGGGGCGTCGATCCGGGCGCGCTCGCGCCCGCGGTGCTCGCGCACCCGGGCGTGCGCCATGTCCCGAAGAAGGTGGGCGCGCTGCGCTGGGAGGAGCTCCCGCCGCGCGTCGACTGGCTGCTCCTCGACGTGAACCTCGCGCCGCAGGTGGCGCTGCACGAGCTGGCCCGCCTGGCGCCGCCGCTCTTGCCGAGCCTCCTGGGCGCGGTCCTGACGCTCAAGCTCAACGACTGGGCGTTCGTCGACGAGCTGCCGGCGCTCGTCGAGCGGATCCGCCGCATCTTCGGGAGCGCGCTCCCCGATGTGCGGCTCCGGCACCTGCCGTCGAACCGACGCGAGATCTGCGCGGTCGCGACCCGCGATCCAGCGCCGGCTGGCGCCGGCTAGCGCCCGGCTAGCTCCCGGCTAGCGCGCCAGGCTCATGACGGCGCTCGACCGGCGCGGCCGGCGATCGCGCTCGGCGTAGGCGCGCTCGAACTCCTCGAGCGTGTAACGCACGCCGAGCGGCGGCGGTGGATCGATCTGGATGAACGCGTTGTCGCGGATGCGCAGCGCGCGGACGCGGGCGAGCACGGCATCGGGCTGGGTCGCGCCCAGCGTACGGCCCAGGACCGAGAGCGCTGCATCGATCGCGCGCGGCGACACCGGGATGCCACTCTCGTCCTCGGTGCGGAACTCGCTGGCGACGAGCGCCGCGCGCACGACGCCCCACAGGGGGCTCCCGATCCCGACGGCGAGCGCCTCGAACCGGCCGGCCTCGAGGTCGGCGCACGCCTGGCGGTCCGGCGACAGCTCGACGCTCGGCCGCACCGACGGCGACTGCTGCGCGACGATCCGATCCATCGTCTCGATCAGGTCCGCGGCGAGCTCGCCGTTGGGGCCGAGATCGGCGGCGCCCCGGGCGTACGGGTGCGCGTCGACGTGGCGGCCCTGGCCGGCGAGCGCGCGCGCCATCGCGTGCAGGCCAGCGACGCGCGCCTCGCGCGAGCCCTCGGCGATCAGCTGCTGCGCGACGCGCTCGCACTCGTGGAACTCGCCGAGCCGGTACAGGCTCGTGGCGAGCATGATGAGGAGCGCGGTGTCCTGGGCGCCGAGCGCGAGCGCGCGCCGGCCGGCGTCGACGGCGACGGCGTCGTTGTCGGAGCGGCCGGCGGCGGTGGCGAGCGTCGCCCAGTCGTCGGCGGTGCGGAAGCGGCGCGACGCGTAGCGCAGGAACCGCACGGCCTCGCTGGCGCGGCCGGCGTCGGCGAGGACGCGGCCGATCAGGCGCGGCGCGTCGGTGCGCTCGGGTTGCGACAGGACGCGCAGCGCCTCGGTGCCCTTGCCGAGGCGGCCGAGCGCGACGGCGAGGCTCTGCGCGCGCTTGGCGTTGCCGGGCTCGATCGCGAGCGCCCACCGCAGGTGCTGGACGGCGAGATCGAGCCGATCCTCCGAGGCGGCGGCGAGCCCGGCCTCGAACGCGGCGCCGCCGTCGAGCGGCGTCGTCACGCCGCCGACGCGCCAGCTCGGCACGAGCGCGGTCACGGCGGCGGCGCGCTCGCGCGCGGTGCACGCGGTGACGCCGCGGCAGGCGGCGACGAAGCCCTCGGCGCGGTGTCCGGCGTCGAGCAGGCCGTGCGCGAGCCGGAGCCACGGCGCGGCGACGCCCGCGGGGTGGCAGAGCGCGGCGAGCCAGTGGACGTCGAGCTGCGCCTCCGGCGGCGAGCCGGCTGCCGCGGCGGCGGCGGCGGCGGCGGACCACGCGAGCTGCACGGTGCCGGCCTCGACGGCGCGCGCGCCGCGGGCGAACAGCGTCGCCGCGGGCTCGTACTGCGACGGGTCCTGCGCGAGGTCGTGCGCGAGCCGGAGCTCCCAGCCGATCCGCTCGTCGCCGCGCAAGAGGCGCGCGACGTTCGGCAGATCCGCGAGCATCCCGTCGAGGTAGGTGCCGTGCTCGGCCTCGAGATCGAGCGCGCGCTCGAGCCGCAGGAGCCACGTGTCGAGCAGCCACTCGGGCGCGTCGGACAGCTGCTCGACGAGCGCGAGCAGCGCGCCGATCGCGATGGCGTCGATCTGGTAGCGCGAGCGCCGCACGAGGTGCAGCGCCTCGGTCGCGATGTGGCGGTACGCGCCCGCGAGCGGCGTCGGCGGGCCGGACGCAGCCACGAGGTAGTGGGCGAGCGAGACGCCGAGCGCGAGCATCGCGCCGGCGGCGTGCGCGTCGCGGTCGCGCGCCGGCGGCACGAGCACGGTCCACCACTCCTGGGCGAGCGCGTCGGCGGTCTCGAGCGGCTCCTTGCCGGCCTTGGGCCGGCTGAGCCGGGTCACGATCGCCGATGACGTGGCCTCTGCCGCGGGCAGGGCGGCGACTAGCTCCGAGAACGCCCCGGGCTCGAGCACGAGCGGCGCCCGCTCGCCGAGCGCGCGCCGGACGAGCGGCGTGTCCATGCCCGGCACGAAGTCGGCGAGGTCGCGCGCCGCGAGCTGGGCGAGCGTCGCGGCGCCGAGCTCGAGCCGGCGCTCGATCGCGCGCTCCCACTCGGCCGCGGGCCGGCTCGCGGCGAGCCGGTAGATCCGGTTGATGTCGGCTTCGAGCCGGCTCTGGCCGCGCCGGAGCTGCACGATCTGGATCTGATCGAGCGCCTCGTCGAGATCGCCGGTCAGGATCAGCGCCCGGGCCGCCGCGAGGCGCGCCTTGCCGTCGCCGAGCACCCCGGCGCCGTCGAGGCCGGCGCACTGCCAGTACGCGAGCTCGGCCTGCTCGGGCCGCCCGATCGCGAGCAGCGCCTCGATCAGCATCATCGCGTCGTCGTCGTCGGTGAGCCGCCCGCGCGTCAGGCCCGTGATCACGCGGCCCGGATCGCCGCGGTGGTGGCCCTCCCACGCGTAGGCGCGCGCGAGGAGGCCCGCATCGCTCTTCCAGTGCGAGATCCGCTTCTGTGCCCACGCGAAGCTCTCCTGCGTCGGCCCGTCCTCGGGCAGCCGCGCGATCGCGTCGTCGGCGAGCTCGATCGCCTCGGCGATGCGGCCGATGTCGAGGTGCGCGAACGCGATGAGGAGCGCGGCGTGGTGCGGCGCCTGCCAGTCGCTCGCGGCGAGCTTGCCGGCGCCGTGGCGATCGAGGATCTCGCGGCACCGGTACTGCGCCTCGGCGAACGCCTGCCCGGGCCGGCCGACCTGGCGCAGCCGCCGCACGCAGTCGAGGTGCGCGGCCCCGAACTGCGGCGCCGCGACGGTGGCGCGATCCGCCCAGCGGTAGCTCTCCTCGCGCCGGCCGACCTCGGCGAGCTGCAGCGAGTAGTTGTGGCAGGCGTACGGGTTCGCGGGCATGAGGCTCGCCGCGATGCCCTGGTGCCGCACGCCCATGTTCTCGAGCGGGCGATCGGCCGCGAACGGCTCGCCCCAGATCGAGAGGTGCGGCTTGGCGTACATCGGCGCTTCCTCGACGAGCGGCAGGATCGCGCGCCGATCGACCTCGCCGGCGAGGAGCGCCGTGACGTAGTGGTTGCGCCGCGCCACGGGGTGCGTCGGATCGAGCTTCAGGATCGCCGGATCGAGCGAGCGCGCCCCGTCGCGCGACAGATCGGCGAGCACGCGCAAGAACGGCACGGCGAGCCGGGGGAGCTGCGTCAGCGCGCGGGTCACGCTCGTCAGCTCGTGGCCCTGCGCGAGCTGGGCCTCCGCCCGGAGCAGCCGCTCGGCGGCGGCGCGCACATCGTCGATCGTGAAGTCGGTGAGCGGCCCGACCTGCGGCAGCCGCCGCGCGGACAGCCACTGCGCGAGGCACTGCCCGAGCTGCTGCGACAGCGCGAGCTCCGAGAGCGAGCCCCACTGCTCGAGGCTGCCGTCGGGGCGGCGCGCGTACAGGGACGGCGGCGCGGGCGCGGCCGGGTCGAAGCTCACCTGGAACCACAGGACCTCGTGCCGCCGCGACACGCGGAAGAACCAGTCGATCGAGTCCTCGATCTGCGGGTGGTGCGCGTCGAGGAGCCGGCCGGTGTCGTCGAGGAGCCGCTCGTCGTCGTGATCGCCGAGCGTCACGATGTGGTGGCGGACCAGGTGATCGAAGGCGATCACCGACACGAGGCGCGCGAGGTGGTGCGCCTGTGCCGTGAGCTCCGCGGGCACGGTGAGCGTGCTCGCGAGGAACGTCGCGCGGTGGGGATACGGCAGCGGCCCCATGAAGCGACCGCGAGTCTACGGCAACTGCTTGCTGGCCGCAGAGATTTTGGCCGCTGAAGGGCGGGCCATCCCGTCGGGGATCGAGCTTTCTGCGGCAGGGGGCTGGCCGCGGCGAGCGCGCGGCGAGCGCGGCCAGGGGCCTATTGCCGGGTGCCGGCATCGTGCTTGTCACCGTGAGCCAGGCAGTCGGGCGAGGCTCTGTGATAGTCTACGATCCGGTGTGGGATGGTGGTGATCGCCATCTGTCACCGGCGTGAAGACCCGTTGCTGTTACCGAATCGTCGAGGAGACCGTCCGTGGGAACGAAGCTCTACGTGGGCAACCTGAACTACAACACCACCGAGGACGCACTCAGAGAAGCATTCGGAGCCAACGGTCGCGAAGTGACCAGCGTGTCCATCATCATGGACCGCGAGACCGGCCGCTCGCGTGGGTTCGCGTTCGTCGAGATGGCCACCCCAGAGTTCGCGCAACAGGCGCTGCAAGAGCTCGACGGGAGAGACCTGGACGGGCGCATGCTGCGGATCAACGAGGCGCGCGAGCGCGAGGCGCGCGGCCCGCGGCCGTTCGGCGGTCCGCGCCCCGGTGGCCCTGGTGGCGGCGGCGGCGGTGGCTTCGGCCGGCCTCCCGGTGGCGGCGGCTTCGGCGGCGGCCCCGGCGGCGGTCCCGGCGGCGGTCCCGGTGGCGGTTACGGCCGGCCTCCTGGTGGCGGCGGCTTCGGCGGCGGCCCCGGTGGCGCCCCCGGTGGTGCCCCCGGTGGCTTTCGCCCAGGCGGCTTCGGCGGTGGCCCACCCTCCGGTGCTCCAGGCGGCGGCCCTGAAGGGCGGCGGCGGCGGGGTGGGGGTGGGGATCGCGAGCGCGAACGTGACCGCGGCGGAGACGACGACCGCGGGAAAAAGCGCCGCCGCGGCATCGACGACGGCGAAGACTGGTAGCCGCCGACTGCAGTTCCGGCTCCCGTCCCGGCTCCCGTCTCGAGCCTGGTCCCGGTCCCGGCCCCCCCTCTCATGAAGACGCGCTTCGCGGTCGCTGCCGACGAGGACGGCCTCCGCCTCGATCAAGTCATCCCCCGGCACGTCGCCGGGCTGTCGCGCCGCAAGGCGCGCGCGGTGATCGACGCCGGTGGCGTGTTCGTCGAGCGCGCCCGCGTCAAGGTCGCGAGCCGGCCGGTGCGCGCGGGCCAGGCGATCGAGGTCAACGTCGGCGGCGCGCTCGATCGGCCGCCGCCGCCCCCGCCGGTGATCGTCCACGTCGACGAGCACGTGATCGTCGCCGACAAGCCGGCCGGGGTCGTGACCGCGCCGACGCCGGAGAGCGATCGCGGCGACCTCCTCGATCAGCTCGCAGGGCGCTACGGCGAGGTCTACCTCGTGCACCGCATCGATCTGCCGACGAGCGGGCTCCTCGTGTTCGCGCGGACGCGCGAGGCGAACCGGCGCCTCGGCGAGGCGTTCGTCGCGCACGACGTCGATCGCGAGTACCTGGCCGTCGCGGTCGGCCAGGTCGCGGCGCAGACGATCGATCGGCCGATCGACGGCCGCCGCGCGGTGACGCACGTCGAGCCGGCGGAGGCGCTGGCCGGCGCCACGCTCGTCCGGGTCCGGCTCGAGACGGGGCGGACGCACCAGATCCGCATCCACCTCGCCGGCATCGGCCACCCGATCGCCGGGGACGCGCAGCACGGCGGCGAGGCGAGTCGCACGTTCGTGCCGCGCCCGCCGCGGCTGGCGCTGCACGCGGCTGTCCTCGGGTTCACGCACCCGGCGACGGGCGAGCGCGTGCGCTTCGTCAGCGAGCCGCCGGCGGATCTGGCGCCGTGGATTTCGCGGCTGCGCCCGGCGCAGCGCTGAGCTGCTGGGCGAGCGCGACGCTGTTGCTGAACCGCCACTCTTCGACGATCTTGCCGCCCTCGAGCCGCAGCACCTCGGCGTGGTGCACCGCGATCCGCTTGTCGGCCTTTGGCTGTGGCGCGAGCGGGCCGGTCTGGGTCCCGGTGAACGTGCCCTCCAGGGCGACGTGGTCGCCGACGGCCCACAGGCCCGAGACCTCGAGCCTGCCGTCGGGGAACGCCCTCCAGCGCGCCTGCAGCTCTTGCCCGAGCGCCTGCTTGCCCGAGACGTCGGCGGGCGCCGCCTGGTCCGAGATCCGGACCGTGTCCGCGTAGCCCGCCAGCGCGCCGGCGAGATCTCTGGCGTTGAGCGCGTCGATCACCGTCCGGACCGCCGCGAGGTTCCCCTGCTCCCTGGGGTCGTCGGCGGCGACCGCGATCACCGGCGCGGGGACGCCCTGCGCGAGCGCCGGGCGCACCGGCGCGGCGCCCGCGCGGAGCCCGAGCTGGCCCGCGAGCGTGCCCGGATCGGTGTACGCCCACTGCTCGATCAGCCGGGCCTCGTCGTCCATCGCGGCGCGCTCGTACACGAGCACGCCCAGCTTCTTCTTCGTCGGCGGGATCGTGCGGCTCGCGCTCTGGAGCGGGCCGTCGTGCGTCCCCTTCATCAGGCTCACGGCGATGACCGCGCGGCCGCTCACGAGCACGAGCTGCGGCACGTACGAGAGGTCCGGGAACGCCACGCGCGCGCTCTGGAGCCGTGGCAGGAGCTGCTCGCGCACGACGTCCTCGTCGTCGGCGTGGTGGCCGACGAAGCTCGCCGCGAGGCACCGCGCGCCGTAGTCGTCCCACGCGCCCGCGCTGGCCAGCGCCGCGCAGTCGACGAAGGCCCGCGCGAGCGCTGCGCCGGTCTTCGGCGCGGGCCTCGGGGGCGGCGCCTCGGCGGGGCGGGGCGCGGAGCCCTCCGCCGGGGGCGCCGCTCGCGCGCTGCCGCTCGCCGCGCCGGCCGGCGGCTCCTCCTTCTGCTTGCAGCCCGCCGCGAGCGCAAGCCCCAGCGCCGCGGCCATGATCCACTGCTTGGTCATCATGCGATCGCCTCGAAGGTCCATGCCTTGATCACCGCGGCGCGCGCCGCGAGCTCGTCGAAGACGCCCGTCATCACGGGCTGCATCGCGAGCGCCTGCCACGCCTCGAGCGATGCCGCGGTGATGACGATCGAGAGATCCCAGCGGATCGCGCTGTCATCCGCCGGCAGCCCGACGACGGCGTCGGCGCCCGCCGAGAGCAGCTGCGCGCGGAGCAGCTCCGCGAGCTCGGCGCGCGTGCCGACCTCGGCATCGAGCAGCTTCACGAAGCAAAAGCGCTGGATCACGGGGCCCCTCTGGGATCGATGGTAGCGAGCAAGTGGGCCGGTGCAACGGGGGCGGCCGGATCCCAGCGCGAGACGCCGGCGAGGAGCGCGGCGTCGATCCCGGCCGCGCGCGCGCCGGCGACGTCGGTCTCGAGCTGGTCGCCGATCATGACGAGGCGCGCGGGCGGGACGGCGAGCCGGGCCGCCGCCTCGAGGAACAGGTGCGGCGCGGGCTTGCCGAGCCGGTCGAACACGGGCGGCGCCGCCGGGAAGCGCCGGGCGAGCGCGGCCTCGATCACGAGCGCCATCGCGCCGGCCGTGAAGCCGAGCTCGCCGTCGCCCTTGGGGTAGACGAGGTCGGGGTTCGGCAGGACGAGGCGCGGACGGCGGCCCGCCTCGAGCGCGCGCACGATCGCCGACAGCGCGCGCTCGATCCCCTCGAGGAACGGCGTCCCCGAGTCGTCGCACACCGCGACCGCGTCGATGTCCATCCCCGGCGCGAGCGGGACTGGCACGCCGCCGCCCTGGCGCACGTAGTCGAACGAGTCCGGCGTGCCGAGGACGCACGTCCGGGCGCCGGCGAGGCCGTGCGCGCGGAAGTAGTCCGGCAGGAGGCTCCCCGATGTGACGACCTGCTCCGGGGCGACGGTGAGCCCCTGCGCGGCGAACCGCCGCGCGTACGTGTCCGGCGAGCGCGAGGCGTCGTTCGTGACGATCGCGAACGGCAGCCGGCGCCGCGAGAGCTCCTCGAGGAGCGGCGCGGCCTCCGGCAGGATGCCGCGGGCGTCCACCAGCACGCCGTAGGCGTCGAGGAGGACTCCGGCGTAGCTGCCCAAGAGGGCGTTGATCGTGGTCGGCCGTGGCGCGGGCTCCACGCTCTCATGTGGGCGTCCGAGCGGGAGATTTGCAACCCGCAGGGCCCCAAAACCGCTCCGGCGTCCGCGCTCGGTGTCCGAGGGCGGTGCTATATGCGGGGGCATGCGGCCGTACCTGGCGCTGCTCCGCGAGGTCCTCGAGCACGGCGAGCCGCGCACCGACCGGACCGGCACCGGCACGATCTCGCTGTTCGGCGCCCAGTCCCGCTACGATCTGCGCGCGGGCTTCCCGCTCGTCACGACGAAGAAGGTGCTGTTCCCGGCGGTCGTGCGCGAGCTCCTGTGGTTCCTGCGCGGCTCGACGAACATCCACGACGACCTCGCGCAGCACACGCCGATCTGGAACGCGTGGGCCGACGAGCGCGGCGAGCTTGGCCCGATCTACGGCGCTCAGTGGCGCAGCTGGGGCGGGTACGGCGCGGGCGCGAGCGCCGGCATCGATCAGATCCGCGCGGCGATCGACACGATCCGGCGCGATCCGACGTCGCGGCGGATCATCGTCAGCGCGTGGAACGTGGCAGACCTGCCGAAGATGCGGCTGCCGCCGTGCCACCTGTTGTTCCAGTTCTACGTGCAGGATCGCTGGCTCGACTGTCAGCTCTACCAGCGCTCGGCGGACCTGGCGCTCGGCGTGCCGTTCAACATCGCGAGCTACGCGCTCCTGCTCTCGATGATCGCGCAGGAGTGCGAGCTTCTGCCGCGCTACTTCATCCACACGCTCGGCGACGCGCACATCTACGCGAACCACGTCGAGGGCGTGAAGGAGCAGCTCGCGCGCGAGCCGCTGCCGCTGCCGCGGCTCCTCCTCGCGAAGCGGCCGGTGCTTGAGATGCGCTTCGAGGACATCGCGCTCGAGGGCTACCAGCACCACCCGTTCATCAAGTTCCCCGTCGCGGTCTAGCGCCGAACGAGGCCGAGCTGGGCCTAGCTGCGCTGCGCGCCGCCCAGCCCGCGCCGCACCACGTAAGCCAGAACGCCGATCGATCCGAGGAACAGGGCGGCCACGAAGTAGGGCCACGCCGCGATGCCGCGCTTGCGCGCGTCGGCGCGCAGCCAGCCCAGCGTGAACGAGAGCGAGATCGCCAGATCGAGCAAGAGCTGGAGCGCCCACGGCTCGCGCCCCGCGAGCGAGAGGAACCCGGTGTAGCCGTACCCGTAGACGACCCACAGCGAGAACGCCGTGAAGGCGGCCAGGACCACGGCGGCGGTGAACGTCTGGATCCACAGCGCGGACGCGGAGCGCTCCTGGGGGCGGGCGCTCGCGGCGAGGGTCGGGGCAGGGTTTGCGGCAGTTGCGGCAGGATGCGTGGCAGCGAGGGTCGTCATGCCTCCTTGAGTACGGCCAGCCGCGCCGCGCCGCCATTACCTCCGAGGTAAGGTCGCGCCGGCCGGCGGCCGCGTACCGTGGCTCCCATGAACCGCGCGGCCCGGCCGATCTCTACAATCGACGTCATGGAAACTTTCGGCGTGCAGCTCCGATCGTGGCGGCTCGCCCGGCGCGTCAGCCAGGAGCAGCTCGCGGCGCGGGCCGGCGTGTCGGCGCGGCACCTCTCCTTCGTCGAGAACGGCCGCTCGCAGCCCAGCCGCGAGGTCGTGCTCGCGCTCGCCGGGGCGCTCGACGTGCCGCTCCGCGAGCGCAACGCGCTGCTCACCGCCGCGGGCTTCGCCGCCGCGTACCGCGCCTCGCCGCTCGATGGCGAGGAGCTCTCGCACCTCCGCCGCGCGATCGATCACGTGCTCGCGCAGCAGGAGCCGTACGGCGCGATCGTCGTCGACGGGCAGTGGAACATCTTGCGCATGAACCGCGGCGCCGAGCGGCTGTTCGTACACTTCCCGCCGACGACCGCCGACGGCCTCGCCGCCGCGCGGAACCTCGTCCTCGGCACCGTGCACCCCGGCGCGCTGCGGCCGTACCTCGTCAACTGGCTCGACGTCGCCGGGCTCCTGGTCGCGCGCCTCCACCGCGAGGTCGCCGCGCGCCCCGCCGACGAGGATCTGCGGCGCCTCCTCGCGAGCGTGCTCGCGCAGCCGGACGTGCCCGGCGAGTGGCGCGTGCCGGCGCCCGGCCGCGGCGCGGCGCCGTTCGTCACGGTCCACCTGCGCGCGGGCGCGCTCGAGCTGCGGCTGTTCACGATGCTGACGTCGATCGGCACGCCGGTCGACGTCACCGCCGAGGAGCTCCACATCGAGAGCTACTTCCCCGCGGACGACGCCACCGAGGCCGCGCTCCGGGCGATCTGACGCGTCGCGATGCGCCGCCCTAGCGCCGCAGCCGCTCGATCCTGTAGTGGACGCCGTGCTCCTCGGCGGCGAGCTCGCCCTCCCACGCGACCTTCACGAAGCCGCGCGCGTCCAGATCGGGCATCTTGATCTCGCAGTCGTAGCGCTCCTCGATCCGCGTCAGGTAGACGTAGCGGAGGTCAGGGCGCTCGACCGCCTCGACGAGCAGGACGGCACCGCCGACGACGAACACCGTCTCGACGTCGGGGACGGCGAGCGCCTCGTCGAGCGAGCGCGCGAGGACCACGCCGGGCGGCACCGTGATCCCCTCGCGCGACACCACGACGTTGAGCCGGTCGGGCAGCGCGCGCTCGGCCACCTCCTTGCTCTGCCAGGTCTTGCGGCCCATCACGATCGCGTTGCGGCGACCGGGCGTCGACGTGGTGCTGGTGATGCGCTTGAAGTGGCGAAGATCGCCCCGCAGCTTTGGCCACGGCAGCGTTTGATCTTTACCAATTCCCCATTCGAGATCGGCAGCGACGACAACATCGAAGCTCACGCGCGGACGCTATCACACCGATTGCGCGTCCGATCCCGTGCAGTGGCCCGAGGTGTCGCATGGGTCGCACGGAGAGCGACGGCGCGGGATCGTGTAGGGTCGCCGCGTGGCGACGGTCTCGTTCACGCCGAACCTCGAGCGGCACGTCGAGTGCCCGACGCAGGAGATCGAGGGCGACTCGGTGCGCGCCGTGCTGGACGCGGTGTTCGCGCGAAACCCGCGGCTGCGCGGCTACGTGCTCGACGATCAGGGCGCGCTCCGCCGCCACATGATGGTGTTCGTCGATGGCCAGCAGATCGCGGATCGCGAGCGGCTCTCCGATCCGGTGCGCCCGACGAGCGAGATCTACGTGATGCAAGCGCTCTCTGGAGGATGACGATGAGCCTGCTCTTGATCTCCACCCGCAAGGGCCTGTTCATGGCCGAGCCCGCGGGAGATACGTATCGCGTCGCCCGCGCCTCGTTCGTCGGCGACAACGTCTCGATCGCGCTCGCGGATCCGCGCGGCGGCTGGTACGCCGCGCTCGATCACGGCCACTTCGGCGTCAAGCTGCACCGCTCGGACGACCGCGGCGAGACCTGGACCGAGATCGCCACGCCGGCCTACCCCAAGCAGCCGGAGGGCGAGGTCGAGAAGTCGCCGTTCGGGCGCGAGATCAAGTGGACCACGTCGAAGATCTGGGCGCTCGCCGCGGCGCCGGAGCGAGACGGCGCCCTGTGGTGCGGCACGCTCCCCGGCGGGCTGTTCCGCTCCGAGGACCGCGGCGCGAGCTGGTCGATCGTCGAGCCCCTGTGGTTCCACCCGACGCGCAAGGCGTGGTTCGGCGGCGGCAGCGACGAGCCGGGCCTGCACTCGATCTGCGTCGACCCGCGCGATCCGCGGACGGTCGTCGTCGCGGTGAGCTGCGGCGGCGTCTGGCGCACGCGCGACGCGGGCGCCACCTGGGAGAACACGGCCAAGGGCATGCGCGCCGCGTACATGCCGCCGGAGCGCGCGTACGATCCGATCGCTCAGGATCCGCACTACGTCGTGCAGTGCCGCGCGGCGCCGCACGTGTGGTGGGCGCAGCACCACAACGGCATCTTCCGCTCGACGGACGACATGGCGACGTGGACGGAGATCGCCGAGGCCGGACCGTCGACGTTCGGCTTCGCGGTCGTGGTCGATCCCGCCGATCCGGACACCGCCTGGTTCATCCCCGCCCAGAAGGACGAGAAGCGCGTCCCGGTCGGCGGCCGGCTCGTCGTCACGCGCACGCGCGACGGCGGCGCGACGTTCGAGACCTTGTCGCGCGGGCTCCCCGACCAGTTCGCGTTCGATCTCGTGCTGCGCCACGCGTTCGCGCTGGACGGCGACGACGGCGGCGGCGGCGGCGAGCGTCAGACGCTCGCGTTCGGCTCCACGACCGGCAACGTGTTCACGAGCCGCGACCGCGGCGAGTCGTGGTCCGCGGTCTCCCACCACCTGCCGCCGGTCCACGCGGTCACGTTCGCGCGCTAGTTCAGCAGGGCCTCGGTCTCCTCGGGCGAGACCTTGGGCTCGGCGGCGCGTGCCTCCTTGGCGGCGGCCTCCTTGGCGGCCGTGGCGGCCGCAGCGGCGGCGGCGGCCTCGGCGAGGCGCTTGGCGTTCTTCTCCATCATGAACTGGGTGACGTAGGGGAAGCCGACCTTGACGCCGTTGAGCTTGGGCGCGAGCGTCGCCGAGAGGCCGAACATGATGACGGCCGCGCGCTCGACGTAGAACCAGCCGTCGGGGTACGCGATCGACTTCATCAGCTCGCGCAGCTCCTCGCGCTTCATGTCTGGATCGGCGAGCTGCTGCGCGACCCCGGCGTCGATCTTGCCGAAGTCGGTGATGTTGAGGTTGAGGAGCTTCTCGAAGTACTTGCGCGTGGTGCGCTCGAGGAGCGCGCGATCGCCGCTCGGCGCCATGAAGCCCATCGTGTCGATGCCCTTCACGACGAGGTCGTCCTTGCGGGTCATGAGCCCCGACAGGATGTCGAACATGCCGTCGGCGAGGTTGTCGGTGAGCGGCGTCGCCGAGCCGAGATCGAGCACGACGATCCGGACCTGGCCGTCCGGCCCGCGCTGGACGAAGAAGTTCCCGGGGTGCGGATCGGCGTGGAAGAACCTGTCGATGAAGAGCTGCTTGTAGAAGACCTTGATGAGCTTCGTCGCGACGTCGTTCGGGTCGAGCTGCAGGGTCGCGAGCGCGTCCTTCTTGGTGATCTTGACGCCGTCCATGAACGTCATCGTCATCACCGTCTTGCTCGACCACTCGAGGTAGACGCGCGGGAACAGGACGTCCGGATCGCCCTCGAAGTTCTTCGCCATCCGCTCCATGCAGTGTGCCTCGTTCACGAGATCGGTCTCGCGCTCGAGCATGTCGGCGAGCTGCTCGTGGACGCGCGAGATCTGCTGGATCGGCACAAAGTTCTTGTAGACGGCGAGCGCCCAGCCGAGGACCTTGAGGTCGACCTTGATGATGGTCGCGACGTTCGGGTAGAGGATCTTCACGGCGAGGCGGTCGCCGGCGGCGTTGGTCGCCTCGTGCACCTGGCCGAGCGAGGCCGCCGCGATCGGCTCGACGTTGAACGTGCGGAACACCTCGTTCGGCTGCTTGCCGAACGAATCGACGAACGTCGCCTTGATGCGGCGGTAGCTCTGCGGCGGCACGTCGTCCTGCAGCGCCTCGAGCTCCTCGGTGTACTCGCGCGGCAGGAACGTCCCCATCACCGAGAGGATCTGGCCGAGCTTGATGTACACGCCGCGCAGGCGGACGAAGCCCTTGTACATCCGCTTGGCGTTACGCCGGTTGATCTTCTTCCACCGCGCGCTCGTGCCGTAGCGAGACGGCCATAGCCGCGCCCACGACACCTGCCACAGGTAACTGAGGAAGATGACGGCGAAGACGCGCGTGGCGCGGATCAGACGAATAGCGGCCCACATCAGTCCAGGCTCGACGAGTGCACGATGGTAGCATGCGGGCGTGTCGGATCTTTTCGATCGCGCCGCGAAGTTCTACGCCGAGCTCCAGGCCGAGCTGTGCCGCGTGCTCGCCGACACCGACGGCGCCTGCGAGTTTTCGTCTGACGCGTGGCAGCGGCCGGGCGGCGGCGGTGGTGTGGCGAGAGTGCTCGAGGGGGGCGCGCTGTTCGAGAAGGCCGGCGTCAACTGGTCGAGCGTCGACGGCGAGCTGCCCGCCGAGATCGCCGATCACATGCCGGGGCAGGGCCGCGCGTTCCGGGCCGCTGGCGTCTCGCTGGTGCTCCACCCGCGCTCGCCGATGGTCCCGACGACCCACGCCAACTTCCGCTGCCTGATGAAGGGCGACGCGCTGTGGTTCGGCGGCGGCGCTGACCTGACGCCCTACTACTTTTTCCACGAGGACGCCGTCCACTTCCACCAGGTCCTCGCCGACGCCTGCGATCGCCACCGGCCGGTCGGCGACTACGAACGGTTCAAGGCCTGGTGCGACGACTACTTCTTCCTCCCGCACCGCAACGAGACGCGCGGCGTCGGGGGCGTCTTCTTCGATTACCTCGGCGCCAAGGACGAGCATCCGCCGGAGCAGGTGTTCGACTTCGTGCGCGACGTCGGGCGCGCGTTCGCGCAGGCGTACGTGCCGATCGCGCAGCGCCGGCAGCAGATGCCCTATGGCGAGACCGAGCGGACGTGGCAGCTCCGACGGCGCGGCCGCTACGTCGAGTTCAACCTCATCTACGACCGCGGCACGCTGTTCGGGCTCAAGACGAACGGCCGGATCGAGTCGATCCTGATGTCGCTGCCGCCGCTGGTGCGCTGGGATTACGACGTGATGGCGCAGCCGGGCTCGCCCGAGGCGGAGCTGCTCACGCACCTGCGGCCGACCGACTGGCTCCGTCGGAACAAGTAGCGCTCGCCGGATCAGCGAGTGATCTCTGGCGCTTCGTCGCGTCGACGCGTGGGTGTGCACGTTGGCGTGCGCGGTGTTGTCAGACCGCGATGTTATTCGTGGAGCATCGGCACGGGAGCACAGGCCTAGTAGGTCCGGCTTGACGATGTACTACCCGTAGCGTACAGAGGAATCATGGCCAAGAAGCAGACTCGACGGAGCATCAGTGTGAGTCGCTCGACGTACGAGCGGTTGAAAGCGTTTTGCGAGGCCAACAACGTCTCGATGAGCCAGCTCGTCGAGACCCGGGTGAACGACTTCCTGGGGACCGAAGGCCCGGCCGAGCCAGTCCGGCCCGCGGCGCCTCGGCCGCCGATGCCGAGCCCGATGCCGAGCCCGAGCCCGAGCCCGAGCCCGAGCCTGAGCCCGAGCCCGAGCATCAGCTCGGCGCCGCCCGCGATTCCCAGCGCCGCACCGCGGCCCAGCGCGCCGGTCCCTGTGGCGAAGCCGCCCGTCGAGGCGAAGCCGGCGGCACCAGCGCCGGCCGCGCCCGTCCCGATGACGTCGGCCGCGGCGCGCATCGCCATCGAGCCGCCGCCGCCGATCATCAAGCCGAAGCAGGAGACGGCCGCGCCGAAGCCGGCCGAGAAGCGACCGGAGCAGATCTTCACCTTCTGAGCGGACGCTCGCAGCGCCGCCCCGTTCTGGGGCACCTTCCGTCTTCACATCTCGGGCCACCGAACGTCGCCGACGCCGACCGCGCCGGCGACGTTTGCGTTTCGGGGCAAGCCTGCCGAAGGGATCGACGGCGATCGGGCGCCGCCGCCGCCGCCGCCGCCGCCGAAAAAAAGGAAACGGGCCCAGTCAGCTGGGCCCGTTTTGCTCTTCGATTTCCCTCGCCTTGTGGCGAGAGGTTCTCTGGGAGGCCTAGGTGTGCCCCTCCGTAGAGCAGTGACTGGTACTTGGCATGTTGTTCTGTCCTCCCCTGGCATCAGCCAGAGCCCAACACCAACGGCCCGCCAGCAGAATTGCAGCGGCTCCCGGGGTTGGGCCTTCGTAATGGGCGCTACGGCCCGCTTCGAAGTCCACAGCCGTGATGTCCCTCATGGTCATCCCGCGTGTGCTCGGCGACGAATGTCGCAAGCACCACTCTAGGGCAAGAGCGCGCGCGGCGCCAGCGCCCAGGCGTAACTGTCCATACCTGTCCGTGCTATGCCCGCGGCTACCGTGACGACGCGGCCTACCAAGCAGCTCGAGACGTTCCCGAACCCGCGGCCGGGTCGCGACTACCACATCGCGTTCGAGTGCCCGGAGTTCACCTGCCTCTGCCCGCTGACGGGCCAGCCGGACTTCGCAACGTTTTCGATCGATTACGTCCCCGACGAGCTCTGCGTGGAGCTCAAGAGCCTCAAGCTCTACCTGTGGAGCTTCCGCGACGAGGGCGCGTTCCACGAGGCGGTCACGAACCGCATCTGCGACGACCTGGTGGCCGCGGTCGCGCCGCGATCGATCTCGGTCGTCGGCAAGTTTTTGGTCCGGGGCGGGATCGGCACCACGGTCACCGTCACGCACCAGAAGCGGTAGCGCCGCGCGGCGGGCGGCGTGTGCCTAGCGCACCAGCAGGAGCTGGTGATCGCGCAGCGTGCGCTCGGCGAACGCGGCCTCGGAGAACGCGAGGTACATGAGCCACGTGCGGATGAACGGCTCGTCGAAGCCGAGCGCGCGCACGCGGGGCAGGGCGGCTGTGAAGCGCTCGCGCCAGGCGCGCAGCGTCGGGGCGTAGTCCGTGCCGATGTCGTCCTCTCGCGCGATCGCGAAGCCGGCGGCGGCCGAGGCGCGCGCGATCGCGCCGAGCGACGGGATCAGCGAGCCGGGGAACACGTACGTCTGCATCCAGTCGACGCGTCGGCGGTACACCTCGAAGCGCTCGTCAGGCATCGTGATCGTCTGCAGCGCGAGCCGGCCGCCGGGCGCGAGCGCCTGCGCGCACGCCGCGAAGTACGCCGGCAGGTACTCGTAGCCGACGGCCTCGAGCATCTCGATCGAGACGATCTTGTCGAACGTGCCGAGCGCGGCGCGGTAGTCGCGGTACAGCACGGTCACGCGATCGGCGAGCCCGGCGGCGGCGACGCGCTCCGCGGCGAGCGTTCGCTGCTCGCGCGACACGGTGATCGCGGTGACGCGGCAGCCGCGCGTGGCGGCGGCGTGGATCGCCATCCCGCCCCAGCCGCAGCCGATCTCGAGCAGGTGATCGCGCGGCGACAGCGCGAGCCAGTCGCAGAGCCGATCGAGCTTCGCGCGCTGCGCGGCGGCGAGCGTGAGCGGGAGCGCGGCGGCGCCGCCGTCGGGCGCGGCGGCGCCGCCGTCGGGCGCGGCGGGTCCAAACCACGCGCACGAGTACGCGAGCGTCTCCTCGTCGAGGAACAGCCGGTAGAAGTCGTTGCCGAGGTCGTAGTGGGCGTGGATGTTGCGCTGGCTGCCGGCGACGGTGTTCGCGGCGCGGCGGTGGCGCGCGAGCGCGGGCAGCTGCCAGAGGCGCGTCAGCGGCGACTCGAGGCCGCGGGCGCGCGACGCGCGCAGGAACACGCGCAGGAGGCCGACCAGGTCATCGCTCGACCACTCGCCGGCGACGAACGCCTCGCCAGCGCCGAGCTCGCCGCGGAGGAGCAGGCGCAGGAACATCCGATCGTCGTGGACGCGCGCGGTGGCGTCCGCGCGGCCGGGGCCGCCGAGCCGCACCCACGCGCCCGACGGCAGCTCGAGGTCGACGCGGCCCGCGGCCCAGCCCGCGCGCAGGCTGGCGAGCGCGAGCCAGCGCAGCGCGAGCGCGGCGGGTGCCGCGAGCCGCGGCATGGGCGCGATCAATGGATGTGCGACTTCTTCCCCGCGCACGCCCTCCACGTTACTTCATGGCGGGCGAGCGGTGGGCGGGCGGCGCGGGCGAACCGTCGGGTTCTGCTCCGCCGGGTGGGCCGGGTGGGCCGGGTGGATCTTCGAGCGGCCGGTGATCCGGCCCGGGGCGCCGGTACGGGACGCCGCGCAGGTACAGCCGCAGTGCCTCGAGGTGGATGAGTCCGATCACCTGCAGCGTCATCAGCGGGTAGCGCAGGGCCGCGGCGGCGAGCGCGCGATCGGTGAGCGGCCGGCGCTCGCCGGCGAGCCGCGCCACGAAGACGCGCTCGCCGTCGGGCGTGTCGACGTGCATGTCGATCGCGAGCGACGCGCCGTCCGCGGGCGCGTCGAACCAGAACTCGTAGAAGCGCGGCCCGTGCAAGAACGGCGAGACGAACAGCTCGCGCCGGTGGCGGAACCCGACGCGCGCGGGGGCCCCACTCACGCGCCGCGCATCGGGCGCGCTGGCGATGCGCTGCGCGGGCCCGAGCACGTAGCGGTAGCGCCCGCCGTACGTGTTGTTGACCTCGGCGACGACCGACGTCAGCGCGCCGCCTGCGTCGTAGCCGAGGAAGAAGCTGACGGGGTTGAACACGTAGCCGAGGACCTTCAAGTTCGTGACGAGGCGCGCGGACGCGGGCGCGGGCAGGCCGTGCTCGGCGAGCAGGCGCGCGTGGTCGGCGACCAGGCCGCCACCGGACACGGCACTGCCGGCCGCGTAGTCGCGATCGTCGAGCGAGAACAGGTTCGGCCGCGCGTGCGAGAACAGCCGCAGCTCGCGGGTGAGCGCGGGGAGCTCGTCGAGATCGATCGACGCGATGTAGACGGGGTAGCGGAACGTGCGCCGCGCGAGCTCGTCGCGCCGCGCGTGCATCAGCGTGCCGCGGTAGAGCGCCGAGCGCCGCGGGCTCGTCACGGCGCCGCCCCGGGGCTGCGCGCGGCGGGCGCGCGCGTGCCGGTCCCGCGCTCGTCGGCGACGAGGCGCGCGGCGGCCGCGAGCCCCGCGCAGAGGCCGTCCTCGTGGAACCCAAAGCCCAGGTACGCGCCGGCGTAGTACGTGCGGTGCGCGCCGGAGAGCCGCGGCAGCTCGGCGGCGGCGGCGAGCGCGGCGCGATCGAGCTGCGGGTGCGCGAACACGACCTCGTGCAGGACGCCGCGCGGCGGCGTGCGCGGGTTCAGCGTCACGAGGTACGGCGCGTCGGGCAGCCCCTGCAGCCGCGTCATCGAGTACGTGACGGCGACCTGCGCGGTGTCCGGATCGGCGACGTAGTTCCACGACGCGTGCGCGGCGGGGCGCCGCGGCAGGAAGCGGCGATCGGTGTGCAGCACCGTGCGGTTCCTGCTGTAGCGGAACGCGCCGAGCACGCGGCGCTCGTCGGCGGTCGGGCGCGCGAGCAGGCCGAGCGCGGTGTCGGCGTGGGTGGCGATGACGATCCGATCGAAGCGGCGCTCCGCGCCAGCGGCCGTCACGGTCACGCCGGTGGCGTCGCGCTCGATCGATGCGACCGCGGCGCCGGTCTCGAGCGTGAAGCGGCCGGTCGCGCGCAGCCGGGCGACGAGCGCGTCGACGTAGCGGCGGCTCCCGTCGGCGACCGTGTGCCACGCGAGCGGGCGGACGGCGCGCAGCATGCCGTGCTGATCGAGGAAGCGCAGGTACGTCTCGGCCGGGAAGTCGCCGCAGCGATCGGGCGCGAGCGACCACAGCGCGGCGGCGAGCGGCACGAGGAAGCCCGCGCGGAGCTCGGCGGAGGCGCCGATCGCGCGCGCGTAGTCGTCGAGCGACGCGTCGCCGACGCGGCCGAGCGCCAGATCGCGCCGGCCGCGCCGGAGGAACGCGGCGACCTCGGCGAGCAGCCGCCAGTGCCGCCGATCGAAGAGCCGCCGCCGGTCCGCGAACAGCGCGGACGCGCTCGCGCTGCCCCACTCGAGATCGATCGCGGGGAGCGAGACCGAGAACGACATCGTCGTCGGGCGCGTCGCGACACCGAGCTCGCCGAGCAGGCGGAAGAAGTGCGGGTAGCGCTCGCGGTTGCAGACGATGAAGCCCATGTCGACGGAGACGCCGCCGCCTGCGTCGACGGTGTAGACGTGGCCGCCCGGCGCGGCGGCGGCCTCGAGCAGCGTGACCTCGTGCGGACCGGCGAGCGCGCGCGCGGCGCCCAGGCCCGCGATGCCTGCGCCGACGATCGCGATCCTCACGGGCGCCCCCGGCGCGGGCACGGCATCGCCGATCACGATACACCGCGCGGGCGCAGGCGTGGCGGCGGGCGGCGCGAGTGGCGTAGCGTCGTCCCCGTGGACGAGGTCGATCTCGACGGACACCCGGGCCTGCTCGTGCGTCCGCCGCGCGCGCGCGCCCTCTTCGTGCTCGCGCACGGCGCGGGCGCGGGGATGCGGCACGAGTTCCTCGAGGACATCGCCCAGGCGCTGGCCGGCGCGGGCGTGGCCACGCTGCGCTGGGAGCTGCCGTACATGGCGGCGGGCCGCGCGCGCCCCGATCCGCCGGCCGTGGCGCACGCGGCGGTGCGCGCCGTGTGGAGCGCGGCGCGCGCGCGGTTCGGGGATCTCCCGATGTTCGCGGGCGGCAAGTCGTTCGGCGGGCGGATGACGTCGGGCGCGCACGCCGAGGCGCCGCTCGCGGGGCTCGCGGGGCTCGCGTTCCTCGGCTTCCCGCTGCACCCGCCCGATCGGCCGGGCACCGAGCGCGCCGAGCACCTCGCGCAGACGGCGCCGGCGCGGCTCCTGTTCGTGCAGGGGACGCGCGACGATCTCGCACCGCTCCCCCGGCTGCGTCCGGTGGTGGCGCGGCTGGGGCGGCGCGCGCGGCTCCACACGGTGGCGCACGCGGATCACGGGTTCGACGTGCTCGTGCGATCGGGGCGATCGCGGGCGGACGTGATCTCCGAGATCGCGGGAGCGGTCGCGACCTGGATGGCTCGCTCCGGAACCATTCGGAAGAAAACTGGACCGCGGTGATACTATTCGGCGCGTGTGGACGAGCTACTCCGCGCGCCACGCCGCTCAACTCATCGGTCTGCCCGAGTCGGCGGTGCGCAGCTGCATCCGTGACGGGATCGTCGGCATGCCGAACACGGTGCCCGCGCAGCTCACGTTCCGTGACCTGTCGGCGCTGCGCACGGTGAAGTCGCTGATCGAGGCGGGGATGCCGTTGCCGCACGTGCGCCGCGAGCTCTTGCGGATCCAGCAGGCGCTGCCGTCGGGCACGTCGATCGCCGAGGTGACCGTCGAGGCGCGCGGCGGCCGCGTCCACGTCTGCGGCACCACGGGCCGCGCAGAGGCCGTGCCCGCCGCGGGGCAGCTCGCGCTGCCGTTCGCCGCGCCGGCCGAGCGCCGCTCCGAGCCCGCGGGCGAGGTGCACGAGCTGCCGCGGCCGATCGACATCGCGGTCCCGGTGATCGCCGCGCCGGCGACCGCCGATCAGTGGATCGAGCGCGCGATCCACCTCGAGGAGCGCGATCCGGTCGCGGCGATCGACGCCTACCGCCGCTCGCTGCGGCTGCGCCCCGAGTGCACCGAGGCGTGGATCAACCTCGGGCGGCTGTTCGCGGAGAGCGGCGACGCGCTCGCCGCGAACGATTGCTTCCGCAGCGCGCTCGAGCTCGATCCGCTCGATGCGACGCCGTACTACAACCTCGGCGTGCTCGCGCAGGACGGGGGCAAGGAGGCCGACGCGATCGCGCTCTACCGGCGCGCGCTCGAGCTCGATCCGCACCTCGCCGAGGCGCACTACAACCTGGCGACGCTGTTCGATCAGTCCGGCGACTCGCGCGCCGCGATCCGGCACATCAACGAGTACCGGAAGCTGACGCGGTAGCGCGGGCGCGCGGCCGGCTCCGCGGTGCCGGGTCCGCGCGCTGCGGTCCGGGCCCGGCCCGGCCCGGCCCGGCCCGGCGTGCTCCGCGCTGGCACGGCTCCATCGTCGGGATGAGCCTCCTTCGATCCGCGTCACATCCGCGGGCTGGCGAACATCTTGCACCGATGGCTCGCGGTTGCCATGACGAGAACGCACCGCTCTGGAAAAGCCGAGCCGCACTCGGCCCGCGAACGAATCCACGGTCACGGCTTGGGGGAGGAGGAAGTGCAGGGCCCGGCAGCGCGCTTCGCGCACGGCACGCCGTGGCCTGCCCCTGCGCAGGTGCCTTCGGCCGAGCTCGACGACCCGTTCCTCGACGACGAGGCGGAGCTCGACGCCGACCTGACCGAGCCCGTGCCGCTCCTCGCGGAGGCCGAGGCCGATGAGCTGGCGGCGCCGCCGGGATCGCCGATGGTCCTGGAGATCGACGACATCGGCACGCGCACCCTGATGGGAGTCGGCGCCCGCGCCGTGCGCGCCGTCGCGACGTCGGGCTCGGTGGAAGCTCGACCTGCCAGGGGCCAACAGGCGACATCTGAGGTGCCCACTCCATACTCGGTGCACACTGGAGTTGACAGCGCGGCCTCCGCGCGGGTGTTCGTCGCGCCGCCGCAGCTCGCCTCTGTTCAACCACTGCCGGTCCTCCCGGGGGTGCCCTCGCTCGTGCCGGCCGCGCCGCTCGTGCCGGCCGCGCCGGTCCTGCCGGCCGCGCCGGTCCTGCCGGCCGCGCCGGTCGCGCCGCTACCGGCGTACGTGGAGCCGCCGCAAGAGGCGATCAGCACGACGTACGTCCGCGGCTGGGCGTACGCGATGGCTCAGCCCCCGGCGGTGACCGGCTCGCGGTACCGCGTGCCCGTCGCGATCGCGATCGCGATCGCCGTCTTCGCGGTCGCCGCGTACCTGACCGCGATGATGCTCTAGCTCACGAGAAGCCGAGCAGCCGGCCGCCCTGGTAGACGACGAACGCGACGATCCACGCCAGCGACGTCATGTAGCCGAACAGGAACAGCGGCCAGCGCAGGCTGCGCGTCTCACGGCGCACCACGGCGAGCGTGCTCATGCACTGGCAGGCGAGCGCGAAGAAGAGCATGAGCGCCAGGCCGACCAGCGGCGTGTACGCGGGCGAGCCGTCGGCGCGCCGCTCGGCGCGCAGGGCGGCGCGCAGGGGCTCGGAGCTCTCGTCGGCGTCGCCGCCGACGCTGTAGACGATGCCGAGCGTCGACACGAACACCTCGCGCGCCGCGAACGCGCCGACGATGCCGACGCCGATCTTCCAGTCGAAGCCGAGCGGCGCGATCACCGGCTCGAGCGCGTGGCCGAGCCGGCCGCCGTAGCTCTGCGCCAGCAGCGCCGCCTTCTGCTCATTCTCGAGCGCCTGCCTGGCGTCTGCGTCGGGCGCGGCGGCCAGCTGCGCCGCGTAGTCGGGCGCGCCCGCGGGCAGCTCGCGCGGGAACGCGAGCAGCGCCCACAGCGCGATCGAGCACGCGAGGATCACCGTGCCGGCCTCGCGGAGGAACATCGACGACTTGCCCCACATCATGCGGAGCACGTCGGGCATCCGCGGCCAGCGGTACGGCGGCAGCTCGATCAAAAACGGCAGCCGCTTGGCGCGCAACGGCCGGACGAGCCGCGACAGGGTCCACGCGGCGGCGAGCGACGTGAGCACGCTGAAGAGGTACATGCCGATCATGAGCAGGCCGCCGACGAGCGGCGAGCCCGAGATCAGCGCGCCGATGACGAGCGTGTACACGGGCAGCCGCGCCGAGCACGTCATGAGCGGGATCACCATCATCGTGAGGATGCGGTCGCGTCGGCGCTCCATCGTGCGCGTGGCCATGATCGCGGGGATCGCGCACGCGAAGCCCGACAGCATTGGCACGAACGCGCGGCCGTGCAGGTTCATCGAGCGCATGATGCGATCCATCAGGTACGCGATGCGCGCGAGGTAGCCGCAGTCCTCGAGGAAGCCGAGGAACAGGAACAGGAGCAGGATCTGCGGCAGGAAGACGAGCACCGCGCCGACGCCGCCGATCACGCCGTCGACGAGGAAGTCGGTGAAGACGCCCGCGCCGAGCGCGCCGCGCAGCGCCTCGCCGAGCGACTTGAAGCCGCCGTCGATCGCGTCGATCAGCGGCGACGACCACGCGAACAGCGACATGAAGACCACGGCCATCACGGCCAGGAACACGCCGAAGCCCCACACCCGGTGGAGCAGGATGCGATCGATGCGCTCGGTACGGCTGCGGTCCGGCGCGCGCCGCAGGAGCGGCGGGATCTCGCGATCGAGCCACGCCCAGCGCGCGAGGATCGGCCGATCCAGCTCGAGCGCGTGCTCGCCGCTGGCGGCGAGCACCGCGGTGCGCAGCGAGTCGGGGACCTCGAGCTCGTCGCCGTCATCCTGGTCGGTGCGCGGCTCGATGCAGGTCAGCGCCCACAGGGCGAGCGCCGCCTCGGTGTCCTGCGCGGCGTCGCCGCCAGCGCCAGCGCCGCTCGGGCGCGGCCGCGCGATCCACGCCGCCGGCAGCGCGGTCCGGACCTGCGCGAGCGCCGCGGCGAGCGGCGCGTCGGGCGTCCACCGCCAGATCGCGCGTCGCTCGGCGCGGAGCGCGCGCTCGATCGCGGCGACCAGATCGGCGATCCCGGCGCGCGTGCGCGCGGTGACGCCGATGACCTCGCAGCCGAGCAGCTCGCCGAGCGCGCGCGGATCCGGCGTCGCGCCCTTGGCCTCGTCGACCATCGTCAGCGCGACCACGCAGCGCGCGCCGAGCTCCTGGCACTGCAACAGGAGGTAGGCGGAGCGGGCGACCTGCGTGGCGTCGATGCAGAGGACGACCACGTCGGGCGCGGGCGCGCCGCCGAGCCCGGCGATCGCGTCGAACGCGATCGCCTCCTCGGCGCTGCGAGCGTGCAGGCTGTAGGTGCCGGGGATGTCGTGGACGTCGGCGGTGGCGCTGCCGACCGTCATCGTGCCGCGGCGCCGATCGACGGTGACGCCCGGATAGTTCGACACCTTCGCCGACAGGCCGGTGAGCGCGTTGAACAGCGTGGTCTTGCCGACGTTCGGGTTGCCAGCGAGGATGATCTGCGGGCGCGCGCGGCCGCGCTCCTCGTGCGCGCGCAGATCATCCTTGCCGGCCGGCTGTCCCGGCGCGCTGGTCATGGCGCGCGCCCCGGCCTGTCCGCGCCGGGCTCGACGGAGATCTGCGCCGCCTCGGCGCGCCGGATCGACCACTGTCCGCCGCGGACCTCGATGCGCAGCGGATCGCCGAGCGGCGCGACCGTGACGACGCGGACGGCCGTGCCCGGGACGAGGCCCATCTCCAGGAGGCGCCGGCGGAACGCGCGCGGGCCGGCGACTTCACGCACGGTGGCCGAGCGCCCGCGCGGGATCTCGGCGAGCGAGGTCACGAGCATAGGGGTAACATTCGCGCGGTCTTTTGAAAATCGTTTTCAAACTTCATCTGCGGCTCCGCTCGCAGCCTCGTCGGGCGGTCGGCTGCGTATATGTGCCCGAGATCTCGTGGCCGGACCCTCGGGGTCGCGTCCGCGCGACGCGATGCTACATTCCGGCACTCGAGGGGCACCGATGGACAGCGCGCAGACCCTGCTGCTGAATCAGGGATTCGAGCCGATCAAAGTCATCTCGTGGCAGCGGGCGATCACCCTGCTGTTCCTCGGGAAGGTCGAGGTGATCGAGGAGTACGACCACGACATCCGGTCGGTCAACCTCATCATCAAGATCCCCGCGGTGGTGCGCCTCCTGCGGGCGTTCCGCCGCCACGCCCGGCCGGTGAAGTTCTCGCGCGTCAACATCTACGCCCGCGACAACTACCGCTGCCAGTACTGCGGCAAGAAGGCGTCGATCAGCGAGCTGACGTACGACCACGTCGTCCCGCGCTCCCAGGGCGGGATGACCGAGTGGACGAACATCGTGACCTGCTGCTACCTGTGCAACCGCAAGAAGGGCGGGCGCACGCCGCGCGAGGCCGGGATGACGCTGCTCGGCCAGCCGACGCAGCCGAACTGGGTGCCCGCGGTCGTCATCCGCATCTCGCTGCGCTCGGTCCCCGACGCGTGGCGCGACTACCTCTACTGGACGGGCGAGCTCGACACGAGCCACGAGGGGTGACGCCCGGCTCCGGGCGGCCGGCCCGGAGCTGCATCGAGCTGCATCGAGCCGTGTCGATCCGTATGGATCCGTATCGACAGCCGCATCATCGACAGCCGTATCATCGATAGCCGCATGAAGATCCTGTTCGTCTGCACCGGAAACATCTGCCGCTCTCCGACGGCGGAGGGCGTGATGGCCCGCTTGCTCGCCGAGGCCGGGCTCGCCGAGCGCGTGACGATCGACAGCGCGGGCACCGGCGGCTGGCACGCCGGCGAGCTGCCCGATCCGCGGTCGCGCGAGGCGGCGCGGCGGCGCGGCCTCGATCTCACGCACCGCGCGCGGCAGATCAGCCGCGCCGATCTCGATCGCTTCGATCTCGTCCTCGTGATGGATCGCGACAACCTCCGCCGCGTGACGGCGATCTCCGATCCGCGCGCGCGGGCGGCGGTCCGGCTCCTGCGCAGCTTCGAGGCGGAGGCGCCCGACGACGCGATCGTCCCCGATCCGTACTCCGGCGGCCCGGAGGGCTTCGACGAGGTGCTCGACATCTGCGAGCGCGCCTGCGCGGGGCTCCTCGCGCACGTGCGCGGCCAGCTGACGGCGTGACGGCGTGACGGCGTGGCGGCGATGACAGCGGGGCAGGCAGGCGAGGGCTGGGAGGTAGAGCTGGCCGAGGCGCTCGGCGCGCGCGCCGCCCTTGCGGAGCCGGTGGCGGGCGGCGACATCAACGACGCGTACCGCGTGCAGCTCGACGACGGGCGCGTCGTCTTCGTGAAGACGCACGCGCACCCGCCGCCCGGCATGTTCGAGGCCGAGGCGCGCGGGCTCGACTGGCTGCGCGCCGGGCCGCTGCGGGTGCCGCGCGTCCTCTGCGCGGGCGAGCGCTTCCTCGCGCTCGAGTGGCTCACGCTCGGCGGGCGCGGGCGCGGCTTCGACGAGGCGCTCGGCCGCGGGCTCGCCGCGCTGCACCGCGTGGGCGCGCCTGCGTTCGGGCTCGATCGCGACGGCTACCTCGCCACGCTGCCGCAGCCGCGCGGCGAGCTCGCGGACGGGCCGACGTTCTGGATCGAGCACCGGGTCCGGCCGCTCGCCGAGCGCGCGCGGGCCGCGGGCCGGATGCCGGACGTCTCCGCGCGGCTCGACGCGCTGCTCGCGCGCCGCGATCGCTTCGGCCCGCCGGAGCCGCCGGCGCGCCTGCACGGCGATCTGTGGTGGGGCAACGTCGCCGCCGCGGGCGGCGCGCCGGCCTTGATCGATCCCGCCGTCTACGGCGGCCACCGCGAGGTCGATCTGGCGATGCTCGCGCTGTTCGGCGGCCTGCCCGAGCCGCTCGTCCGCGCCTACGACGAGGTCTACCCGCTCGCCCCGGGGTGGCGCGAGCGCCGGCTGCTATGGCAGCTCTACCCGCTCGCGGCGCACGCCGTCCTGTTCGGCGGCGGCTACGGCGCCCAGGTCGCCCAGGCGCTGGGCGCGCTCACTTGACCTCGGTGATCTTGTTGTCGAGGCCCGGCGACTTCACCGCCGTCTTCTTGCCGCTGACGCTCTTCTTGTAGGTGATGGTGTTGCCGACGCCGGTCGCCGCGATCTCGTCGGCGGCGGTGACGGTGACGGTGTTCTTGGCGCCGTTCACCTTGAGCTTCTTCACGGCGGCGATGGTGACCTGGTTGTCCGCGCCGTTGATCGAGATCTTGGTGCACGTCCCGGTGAACGTCGCGGTCGCGCCGCTGACGTTGATCGATGCCTCGCCCTCCTTGTCGCAGTCGTGGGTGATCTGCGTCTCCGACGTGTACGATCGGTCGGCGCGCGCGGCCGCGGGGGCGAGCGCGAGCGCGAGCCCGAGCGAGCCCGAGAGCAGTCGGGAGAGGGGGCGGGAGATCGAGCGAGGCTGGGTGCGGGAGGTTTCGAGCATCACTTCACCTGGTTGAGGTTGTTGCGGCCGCCGATCGCGGCGGCCTTCGGCTTGCCGGTAACGCCGCGCTTGTACGTGACGGTGTTGTCGCTGCCGTTGACCGCGAGCCGATCGACGGCGTCGATCTCGACGCTGTTCTTCGAGCCGTTGACCGAGAGCTTCAGCGCCGACTCGGCCTTGATCTTGTTGTCGCCGCCGTTGACCACGACCTTGGTGCACGGGCCCGTGAGCGTGTACGTCCCGCCGCCGGCATTGATCGTCACCTCGGGCTCCTTCGCGCAGTCGTGGGTCGCTGCCTTGTCGGTGTAGATCTTCTCGGCGCGCGCGGCGCCCGGGGCGAGGGCGGCGAGGACGAGGGCGAGGGCGACGGCGACGGCGACGGATCTCATGGGCCTCCGGTGGCGGATGGACGTGGGCGCTCGGACGACATTCATCAGCTTCCACGGGCAGGAGCGCGAGGCGATTCTCGACGCGCTGCGTCGCATCATTATATACGCCTCCTCGCCATATACGCCTCCTCGCCGAGGCGGGCTCCGCCCTCCTGGACTCGCTCGTCGGCCTGGACTCGCGCGTCGGCCGATATAGCCTCGCACTACGCATCCGCAATGATGGATCTCGCCAGCCTCCGCGGCGCCACCCGTGAGCTCACCGCGCGCGCCGTCTCCGCCGCCCAGGCGCTGACCCGGGACGGCGAGGCGATCGACGATCACCAGGTCGTCGTCGAGCGGGTCGCGTACGCGGCGACCGAGGCGCGGGTCGTCGAGGAGCTGGCCGGCGCGCCCGCCGACATCGCGCCGACCGCGTTCGTCGCCGCCGCCGAGCTGGCCGCCTCGATCGCGCACCGGCTCGCGCCGGTCGCGCGCGCGCTGGGGCTCGGGGAGCCGCGCTACCCGTCCGAGGTCGCCGAGGTGATCGCCGCGGGGCAGGCCCCCGAGACCGTCGAGGCGATCGGCGCCAGCGTGATCGCCGCTGGCGGCCGGGCGCCGTGGCCGCTCGAGGAGGTGCTGGCCGAGATCCGCGCGAACGTGCGCGCGTTCGCCGAGCGCGAGGTCGCGCCGCACGCCGAGCGCATCCACCGCCACGACGAGCTGGTGCCGGAGCGGTTCATCCAGGAGATGGCGAAGCTCGGCTACTTCGGGCTCTCGATCCCGGAGCGCTACGGCGGCCACGAGCTCGGTAACCTCGCGATGATCCTGACGACCGAGGAGCTGTCGCGCGCCTCGCTCGCGGCGGCCGGCTCGCTCATCACGCGGCCCGAGATCCTCGCCAAGGCGCTGCTCGCCGGCGGCACCGAGGAGCAGAAGCAGACCTGGCTGCCGCGCCTGGCCTCCGGCGAGGTGATGGCGGCGATCTCGGTGACCGAGCCGAACGTCGGCTCGGACGTCGCGGCGGTCGCCTGCCGCGCGGAGCGCGCCGCCGGTGGCTGGACCATCACCGGCGCCAAGGCGTGGTGCACGTTCGCCGGCCGCGCCGACGTGATCGCGCTGCTCGCGCGGACGGGGGACAGCGCCCGCGGCCTGACGTTATTCGGCGCCCGCGGCCTGACGCTGTTCATCGTCGACAAGCCGCGGTTCCCCGGCCACGCCTTCGAGGCGCGCCAGCCGGGCGGCGGCACCCTCATCGGCAAGGCGGACCGTACGCCCGGCTATCGCGGCATGCACTCGTTCACGCTCGCGTTCGATCGCTGGTGGGTGCCGGACGCGCAGGTCGTCGGCGGCGAGGGCGGCGTCGGCCGCGGGTTTCCGCTGCAGCTCGCCGGCTTCGCCGCCGGCCGGCTCCAGACCGGCGGGCGCGCGTGCGGCCTCCTCGCGGCGGCGCTCGAGCACACGGCTCGTTACGTCGCGGAACGAAAGCAGTTTATGCGGCCGATCAGCGACTTTGGCCTCACTCGCTATCACGTCGGCCAGATGGCCGCGCGGCTGGCCGCCGCCCGGGCGATCACCTACGCCGCGGCCGCCGCGATGGACCGGGACGAGCGCGCGGCGGCCCCGGTGGCGGCGATGGCGAAGCTGTTTGCCAGCGACGCCGCCGTCGAGGCCACCCAGCTCGGCCAGCTCCTGCACGGGGGGTGGGGCTACGCCGAGGAGTACCCCATCAGCCGGTGCGTGGTGGACGCGCAAGTTTTGCCGATCTTCGAAGGGGTGAAGCCGATCCTCGCGCTGAAGGTGATCGGGAGATCTCTGCTCGGGCGATCGCGGTGAGCGAGTGTAGGGACCAAGCCTAAATTTCAATTCGCCAAAAGGCCGTCTACAATGGCGAGCTTATGGGGAAGCTCTTTGCGTGGCCGGCGGCGGCTGTGCTCGCGATCTGCTCGATTGCATCGATGCCGGTCGCGCACGCCGGTGATCCGCTGAAGCCGTACGTCGTGCTCGCGCTCGACACGTCTGGCTCGATGGGGACCGCGACGGGCTCGGGCCCGCCGAGCTGCGGCGGCGCGGACACGCGGCTCAACCACGCGGTCTGCGCGATCAACAACATCGTCAACAGCTACGGCGACATGGTGTTCGCGCTCGGCCGCTTCCGCATGGCGACGAGCGGCACGTACCCGACCTGCACCGCGATGGGCGCGGGCACCGCGGGCAGCGCGACGTGCAACGGCACCGCCGATATGTTCGAGCTCTTGACGCCGCTCGTCGACGGCAACAACGACCTCGCGGCGCTGTGGACCGACGGCACGTACAACACGTGCACCGGGACCGGCACCGATCCCGAGATCTACGCGGCCACGGGCAACACGCCGCTCGCCGGCACGCTCGTCGGCGCGAAGCAGTACTTCAGCGGGCTGCAGGCGCCGAACTTCCCGATCTGGCCGTCGGGGCAGCCGGGCTTCGCTCCGATCGTCAACGATCCGACGGCTGGCGCGTTCTTGCCCGGCGGCTGCAACCCGTCGCCGACGTGCACCACGAACTGCTGCGCGGCCCAGTGCCGGCCGTACATCGTGGTCCTCCTGACCGACGGCGCGGAGACCTGCGTCGCGTTCGATCCGAACACGACGGCCGCCGCCACGTCGCTGCTCACGACCGACGTCACGGTCGGCGGCATGCCGCGCCGCTACCGCGTCCTCACGAGGCCGATCGGCTTCGGCATCGCTCCCCCGGTGCCGCCGATGCAGAACGAGATCGAGGACATCGCGCAGGCGGGCGGCGCGATCGACATCGCGGGCCAGAACGAGGGCTTCTACGCCTCCGACGAGGCGGGCCTCCAGCTCGCGATCTCCGCGATCCTCGACGACGCGATCAAGACCGAGGCGTGCAACAACCTCGACGACGACTGCGACGCCGCGATCGACGAGGACTTCCCGGGCAAGGGCAGCGCGTGCGACAACGGCAAGCTCGGCGTGTGCCGCCGGACCGGCAGCCTCGTGTGCCGCGCCGACGGCACGGGCCTGTCGTGCAACGCCCCGGCGGGCCCGAGCGGCACCGCCGAGGTGTGCAACAACCAGGACGACGACTGCGACGGCAAGACCGACGAGGGCCTCACCGGCTGCTCGTGCACTCCGCAGGGCGAGCTGTGCAACAACAACGACGACGACTGCGACGGGCTCATCGACGAGGGCATCCAGCGGCCGTGCGGGACCGGCACGTGCCAGGGCGTCGAGACGTGCATGTCCGGCGTGTTCACCGGCTGCACCGCGCCGCAGGCGGGCACCGAGGTCTGCAACGGCCTCGACGACAACTGCGACGGCCTGCGCGACGGCTTCAACGAGCGCTGCTCGAACATGCCGCCGGTCATGCCGTTCCCGGCGGGCGACTCGCGCAACAACCCCGGTGATCCGGCGCGGAGTCCGATCCCGCAGAACATCTGCCACCCGGGCCTCCGCACGTGTCCGGCGAACGTCGGCCCGCCGAACGCGTTCGGGCCGTGCCTCCAGGAGCAGCAGCCGCTGACCGAGGTCTGCAACGGGCTCGACGACGACTGCGACAACATGATCGACGAGGGTACCGGCGGCGCCGACTGCTCGAGCAACTGCGGCGTCGGCACGACCGTGTGCGTGAACGGCATGATCCAGTGCAACTCCGTCACGCAGCCGGACGACGACACGTGCGACGGCGTCGACGACGACTGCGACATGATGATCGACGAGGACTACGTCTCGTCGGGCGCCTGCGGGATGGGCCAGGTGTGCAACGGCATGGAGCAGTGCCTGAACGGCATGGTGACGTGCGTCGGCACGCCGGTCGGGCAGGAGAGCTGCAACTGCACCGACGACGACTGCGACGCGCAGGTCGACGAGGGCTCGCTGTGCCCGGGCGGCACGCAGTGCGTGCAGTGCCAGTGCGCGCCGCCGTGCATCCCCGGCGAGTTCCCGTGCGCGCTCGGCAAGAAGTGCGTCAACAACTTCTGCGTCGCCGATCCGTGCTTCGGCGTCACCTGCCCCGACGTGAACGGCAACAAGCAGGTGTGCAAGGCGAACGGCAACACGCCGACGTGCATCTCGGCGTGCGATCCCTCGGTCATCACCTGCGCGCCACCGCTCATCTGCTACGGCCCGACGGGCGAGTGCAGGCCGGACGACTGCACGACGTTCCCGGACCGCTGCAGCGCGAGCGAGCGGTGCATCAGCGGCGCGTGCGTCTCGAACCCGTGCGCGGGCGTGAACTGCCCCGGCGACCAGTACTGCGTCAGCGGCCAGTGCGTCGGCAGCTGCGCCGACGTCGAGTGCGACGCCGGCAAGCGGTGCGAGCTGGGCATGTGCGTGGCCGATCCGTGCGGCGCGCCGTGCCCGTTCGGCAAGACGTGCAACGACGACAGCGGCCAGTGCGTCCGGGACCCCTGCGAGTTCGTGCAGTGCACGCAGGGTCAGGAGTGCGATCCGCACCACGGCGGCAAGTGCGTCGACAGCCTGTGCCTCGGGACGGCGTGCCCGGAGCCGGGCCAGGTCTGCAAGCTCGGCACCTGCTACGACCCGCAGGTCTTCACGCCCGACGCCGGCACGGGCGAGCTCGTGACGACGGGCGGCGGCGGCGGTGGCTGCAGCGCGGGCGGCGGCTCCAGCGGCGGCGCGCTCGCCGGCTTGGGCCTGGTGCTCGGTCTCCTGCTCGCGCGCAGGAGGCGGTCGTGAGGAGGGCGGTCGTGAGAAGGACGGTCATGAAGGAGTCAGTCATGAAGCTCGGTGCCACGCGGCGCGCGCTCCTCCTGCTCGCGCTCGCCCTCGCAGGCGCGCTCCTGCCGTCGTGCGGCGTCAACGACTACTGCATCGGCTGCCCGACGACGAAGGACGCCGGCGGCGGCGGCGGCGATGACGGCGGCGGCGGCGGCGACGACGGCGGCGGGACCGGCGGCGACGGCGGCGTCTGCGTGCCCAGCGGCGTCGAGGTCTGCGACGCCAAGGACAACGACTGCGACGGCAAGACCGACGAGGGGCCGCTGCCCGAGATCGGCCAGCTCTGCACGAACCAGGTGGGCGAGTGCCAGGGCGGCGTGAAGCAGTGCGTGTCCGGAACGGTCCGGTGCTCGCGCGAGCCCGCCGCCGAGACCTGCGACAACAAGGACAACAACTGCAACGGCATGACCGACGAGGGCAACCCCGGCGGCGGCACGCAGTGCGGCACCGACCTCGGCGAGTGCATCGCGGGCGTCAACACGTGCATGAACGGCGCGGTCGTGTGCGTCGGCAAGGTCGACGGCGGCCCCGAGGGCTGCAACGGGCGCGACGACGACTGCGACGGCATGTTCGACGAGGGCCTGACGAACATGGGCTCGTGCGGCGCGACCGACGTCGGCGAGTGCACGCTCGGCACGCGCATGTGCATGGGCGGCGGCGTGGTGTGTGTCGGCTCGACCGGGCCGACGTTCGAGCTGTGCGACATGCTCGATCAGGACTGCGACGGCAATCCGACGAACGGCTTCGATCTCATGACCGATCCGACGAACTGCGGCATGTGCGGCAACGTCTGCAACCTGCCGAACGCGTTCGAGGGCTGCGCCAGCGGCTCGTGCGTCATCGCGGCGTGCCAGCCCGGCTACCACAACAACGACGGCATGGCCTCCACGGGCTGCGAGTTCGGGCCGTGCACGATCCAGAGCACGCAGGAGGTCTGCAACGGCGCCGACGACAACTGTAACGGCATGATCGACGACGGCATCGCGACGCCGTCGCCGGCCACGTTCTGCCGGGTCGCCGGCGAGTGCGCCGTCGGGACGACGGTCTCGTGCGACGGCGCGGCGGGCCTGCGCTGCCACTACATGGATCCGGACGTCTCGACGGACGCGATGGGCAACATCGTCCCGGAGACCCTGTGCGACGGCAAGGACAACGACTGCGACGGCGCGATCGACGAGGGCCAGCCGAACCTCGGCCAGGGGTGCAGCTCCGGCGGCGTCGGCGACTGCGGCAGCACGGGCACGTTCCAGTGCAACTCCGCGGCGCCGAACGGGCCCGCGGTGTGCGTGATCACGCAGCCCGGCCCCGGCATGAGCGCCGAGGCGTGCGACGGCCGGGACAACGACTGTGACGGCGTGATCGACGACGGCGCCGCGACCGGCAACCTGCCCGGCCAGGACTGGGTGACGATCCCCGGCTCGACGGTGCAGATCATGAAGTACGAGGCGTCGCGGCCGAACGCCACCGCGGCGAACGTCGGCTCGCTGCAGACGCACACGTGCGCGCGCCAGAACGTGCAGCCGTGGACGAACGTCACGTACCCGCAGGCCGTGCAGGCGTGCCAGTCGATCGGCGCGCGGCTGTGCACCGAGGCCGAGTGGCACCGCATGTGCGAGCCGCCGGCGACGTACCCGGTGGCGGGGCCGGTGGCCACCACCGACTTCGTGTACCTCGAGGCGGAGGACGCGTTCGCGAACGTGCCCATCGCCGGGCGGACCTGGGACACGTTCCCGCCGTACCAGGACTCCTCCGGCACGGGCTACGTGATCACCGGCGACTCTGGCGTCACCGTCACCGCGGCGAACGCGCCGACGCAGTCGCCGCGGCTCGACTTCCGCGTCAACCTCGCCGCGTCGACCTCGTACGTCGTGTGGGTCCGGATGATGGGCTCCGGTACCAACAGCAACTCGGTGTGGGTCGGGCTCAACACGGCCGTGCCGGGCACCGCGAACGGGAACCAGGTCACGATCGCCTCGAACGTCAACCTCACGTGGTTCTGGGTGCCGAGCGTGGCCATCACGACCACCGCGGCCGGCGCGAGCTTCGTCAGCGTCTACATGCGCGAGGACGGCACGGTCGTGGACGGCATCGCGATCGCGCGCCAGGGCGCCACGCCGCCGCCGATGGACGAGAAGGGCTGGGCGTACGCGACCAACCCCAAGTCGGCGCAGCCGCAGGTGTGCAACGGCGATTCGTACGACACGACGCCGGGCGGCGCCGACGACGACGCGATCCTGCCGACCGGCTCGCTGCCGAGCTGCTTCGCCAACGGGCCCGGCGCCGCCGACGCCTACGACATGAGCGGTAACGTGAAGGAGTGGACGGCGGCGCGCGCGGCCGGCCAGAACCCGATCCGCGGCGGTGCCTCGAACAACGAGGTGACGGGCCTGACCTGCGGGCTCAACTTCACGCTCGCCGACGATACGTTCTTCTTCCCGAACGTCGGCTTCCGCTGCTGCCGCTGACGTCGCCGCGGCCCGCCGCGGCGGCTATGCTGCCGCGCACGCGATGACGGATCCCGGCCACGAGCGCTGCGAGCGTTGCCTGCTCCAGCGCCGCGTCTGCCTGTGCGCCGCGATCCCGACCGTGCCGACGCGGACGCGGATCGTGATCGTGCGCCACCACCTCGAGCGCCACCGCTCGTCGAACTCCGGCCGGCTCGCGCACCTCGCGCTGCCCAACAGCGAGATCGTCGAGCACGGCGGGGGCGGCGGTCCGGCGCAGCTGCCGCCGCTGCCCGGCGCGTGGCTCCTCTACCCGCAGGGCGAGCCGACGCGCGAGGTGCCGGCGGCCTTGCCCGCGCGGCTCGTGGTGCTCGACGCCACGTGGTCGCAGGCGCGGCGGATGTACCGCAAGCTGTCCGCGCTGCGCGGGCTGCCGATCCTGCACCTCCCGCCCGCGCCGATGGCCGCCGCGCGGCTGCGCGAGTCGCCAGCGCCCGGCATGGTCTCGACGATCGAGGCGATCGCGCAGGCGCTCCGCTTCCTCGAGGGCGACGCGGGCGCGGCCGCGGCCGCCGCGCTCGAGCGCCTGTTCGACGTCGCCGTCGAGCGCGCCGCGGCCACCGGGAGGAACGTGCTCGCGCTCCCGCTGTGACGGGCGCGATTGCGATCCCCCGCACCTTCCGTCTACGCTGGCGCGGTCGTGGCAGAGCCCAGCGCCCGCGGTCCTCGCGCCGGCATGCCGATCTCGGCCCGCCTCGTGCTAGCGACGTCGATCGTCGTGGCGGCGGCCGTCGCCACCGCCACGTGGTTCTCGCACGCGTCGCTCCGCGACCTCACGGAGCAGCAGGTCGCCGCGCGCCGCGAGGCCGGCGAGCGCGCGATCGGGCGCGAGTCCGAGTTGATCGTGCAGGCCGTCGCGAACGCCGTCGCGCTGCCGATCTCGACGGGCATGGACGCCGACGTCCGCCCCGCGCTCGAGGCGGCGATCCGCGACGACGCCGCCTCGGGCGATCACCGCGTGCGGTGGTTCGCCGTCGTCGACAAGGCCGGCGCCGTCCACCGCACCGCGGGCGCGCCCGCGGACCTCGCCTCGGTCGAGCGGCTGCTCCGCGACGGGACCGCGCGCGGCGAGGTCGTCCACGCGCGGCTCGGGGCGGGCACCGACTGGGTGTACGGCGCGCCGATCACGCTCGGCGGCCCGCAGGGCGCCCTGCGCATGGGCGTCAGCACCGCCGGGCTCGAGCAGGAGCTCGGGGCCGCGCTCGCCGCGGCCGAGGCGCGCTCGCAGGCGACGCGCGGCCGCGTGCTGCTCGTGTCGGTGCTCGTGCTCGCGCTCGGCGTCCTCGCCGCGGCGCTCTACGGCGTGTCGCTCGCGCGGCCGATCAAGGCGCTGACCCGGCAGGCCGAGCGGATCGCGCGCGGCGACCTGGACGCCCGCGTCGGCGCGACGCGCCGGGACGAGCTCGGCGTGCTCGCCGACACGTTCGATCTGATGTCGGGCCACATCCAGACGCTGCTCGTCGAGCGCGAGGAGAAGGCATCGCTCGAGAGGGAGATGGAGCTCGCGCGGGACGTGCAGCAGGCGATGCTGCCGCCCCAGACGCTCGACCAGCACGGGCACTTCAAGGTCGTCGGCTACTGCATGCCGGCGTCCCTGTGCGGCGGCGACTGGTGGACGTACCGCAAGCTGTCGAACGGCCGGATGCTGCTCGTCATCGGCGACGCGACCGGGCACGGCATCCACTCGGCCATGGTCGCGGCGACGGCGCGCGGCGCCGTCGAGGCGCTGTCGGGGATCGACGAGCGGCTGCTCACGCCCGAGCAGGTGCTGCGCGCGATCGACTCGGCGATCCGCCAGGTCGGCGACAACAACGTCCTGATGACCGTGTTCGCGGCGATGTTCGAGTCGGCGACCGGCGTCCTGCACTACGCGAACGCCGCGCAGAACTTCCCGTACGTCGTCCGGCTCGGCGCGTCGCGCGTGCTCGAGCAGGCGAGCGTCATCGCTGCGAGCGGCAACCCGCTCGGCGATCCGGAGATCCCGATCGAGATCCGCCGCGGCTCCCTGCAGCTCCAGCCCGGCGACCTGTTCGTGTGCTTCACCGACGGCGTCGTCGAGCGCGCGAACGCGGACGGCAAGATGTTCGGTGATCGCCGGCTGCGCGCGGCGCTGACCGGGCAGGCGCTCCCCGACGGCGGCGCGCTGGTGGCGCTGCGCGACGCGATCGTGGCGTCGGTGGAGCACCACGCCGGGGGCCTCATGGCCGAGGACGACATCACGCTGGTGCTCTGCCAGTTCGATCCGCCGGCCGCCGGGCGGCAGCTCACGGGCCGGGGCGCTGCATGAGGCGGGCGCGCGCGCTCGCGGCCGGGGCCCTCGCTGTCCTCGGCGCGGCGGCGGGCGCGGCGGCGGCGGGGCCGGATCCCGCGCCCGCGCCCGTGCCTGCGCCCGCGCCCGTGTCTGCGCCCGCAGTCGACGTCGACGATCTGCCCGCGCTGCCTGTCGCTGGCGGCGAGCCGTCGAGCGCGGCGACCGTCCTGGCCGCGTCCGCCGCGCAGGAGGAGATCGTCGTCGCCGCCGCCAAGCGCGAGCAGAGCCTCGGCAACGTCGCGTCGGCCGTCACCGTGATCTCCGCCGACCGGCTGCGGCGGTTCGGCTACCGCACGATCGGCGAGGCCGTGGCGGCGGTCGCCGGCGCGTACCTCGTCGACACCCGGCTCTCGTACTCGATCGGGATCCGCGGGCTGCAGATCCCCGGCGACTACAACACGCGGATCCTCGTGCTCGTCGACGGGGCGACCGTCAACGAGGCGTGGGCCGCGTACGCCGGCCTCGGCTACGACGCGATCGTCGGCATCGACGAGATCGCGCGGATCGAGGTGATCCGCGGCCCGGTGTCGTCGGTCTACGGCACGAACGCGTTCTTCGGCATCATCAACATCGTCACGCGCGGGGCCGCCGAGTCGCCGCGCGCCTGGGCGCGCGCGACCGGGCAGACCATCAATGGCGTCCTGACGAGCGCCGGCTTCGCGGCGGGCGGCGTCGAGCGCCAGATCCGCGGCGCGATCCACTTCGCGAACCGGTTCGGCGAGTCGGCGCTGCCCGCGGTGGACGGCGTCGAGCCGCAGCCGTACGGCGATCACGGGCGCATGTTCAACGCCGGCCTCGTCGCCGCGTACGGCGGCAGCTTCGCGCAGGTGCGCGCGGTGCGCTACGCGCGCGAGTCGCCGTTCTCGCCGTACGACGCGTCGCCGGTCGGCCCCGCCTACGAGCAGCTCGACAACCTGGTGCTCGTCGAGGGCGGGCACGCGCGCGAGCTCGGCGAGCGCCTGTCCGCCGCCGGCCGCGTGTTCGCGAACCTCTATCGCTTCACCGACTCGGCGCCGCCCGCCGATCCCGTCACCGCGTACGCCGTCGACACGATCGGCACCGGGCAGGTGTACGGCGGCGAGCTGCGCGCCCGCTACGAGCTCGTCCGCGAGCGGCTCGGGCTCACCGCGGGCGCCGAGGCGAGCCACGACCGCACGCGGTCGGTCGCCGTGCGGCGCGATCAGGACGACACCGAGCTCGCGAACAACCCCAAGGTCTTCAACGTGGTCGGCGGGTACGTCGAGCTCGACGGGCAGCCTTGGCCGTGGCTCGGCGCGACCGGGGGCCTGCGCCTCGATCAGCACTCGATCCTCGAGGACAAGGTGTCGCCGCGCGCCGCGCTGTTCCTTGGCAAACCCGAGCGCTACGGCGCCAAGCTCCTCTACGCGCAGGGCTTCCGCAACGCGAGCGCGTACGAGGCCTACTTCGACGATGGCACCGAGTTTCAGGCGCCCGCGCGGCTCGCCGCCGAGACGATCCGCAGCTACGAGGTGGTGCTGTGGGCGCGGCCGCGGCCCGGGCTGTCCGTGCGCCTGTCGGGCTTCGACTGGGACGCGCGCGGCCTCATCGAGGCGCGCGAGGCGCCGGGCGCGCCGTCGAAGCTGCAGTTCCAGAACGTGACGCGCTACGTCTCGCGCGGCGTCGAGGCCGAGGCCTCGTACCGCGACGCTCGCGGCTTTTACGCGTTCGTCGGCGCGGCGCTCACGCGCGTCGGCACCGCCGACGACACCGGCGCGCTCGTGTTCGGCGACGTCCCGAACGCGCCCGCAATGACCGCGAGCGCGGGCGTCTCGACGCCCAGGTTGCTTGGCATCGCGCACCTGTCGACCGAGGCCGTAGTGATCGGCGAGCGCCCGACGCGGCCGCGCGCGGACGGCGGCGCGTCGCCTCCGTCGCCCGCGTGGCTCGGCTGGAGCGTCGTCGCGTACGCGCCGAACGTCCGCGGCTTCGACGTCACGCTCGGCGTGCGCAACGTCCTCGGCCGGCGCGAGCTGGTCCCGGCGTCCGGCGAGTACGATCGCTCGTCGAACCCCGATCCTGTCGTCCCGCGCGTCCCCGGCGAGGGGAGGGAGGCCTATGTCAGGCTCGGCTACTCCTACTAGCAGGCGGGCCTGGCGGCGGGCCGCGGCGCGGGTCGTCGCCGTCGCGCTCGCGCTCGCGCTCGTGCCCGCGGTCGCGCTCGTGCCCGCGGTCGCGCTCGCGCAGCGCCCGGAGCAGGGCGAGGACGAGAGCGCCGCGCTCGTCGCCGCGGGCCGCGCGGCGCTCCGCGAGGGCAAGCTCGACGCCGCGGCCCGCGCGCTCGATCAGGCGATCGCGCTGAACCCCCGCCGCGTCGACGCGTACGTGCTGCGCTCCGGCGTGCACGCCGCGCGCAAGCAGTACCGGCAGGGCATCGAGGTCATGCGGCGCGCGCAGGCGCTCGCGCCCGACGACGAGGAGGTCTTGACCGCGCTCGGCTCGCAGCTCGTGCTGGCGGGCGACGCGGCCACCGGCGTGCCGATGCTCCAGCGCGTGGTGGCGCGGAACGCCCGGCGCTACGAGGCGCAGGTCCTGCTCGGCCATCATTATCACGCCGCGGCGCGGTGGTCCGAGGTGATCACCGCGCTCGAAGCCTACTTCGCCGCGCGCCCGCCCGCGCTCGCCCCCGAGGACGCGCGCCACCGGATCGCGCTCGCCGACGCGTACCTGCGCGCGCGCCGGCCCGCGCAGGCGCTGCCGCTGTTCCAGCGCGCCGCCGCCGAGCAGCCCGGCGACGCGCGTGCGCGGCTCGGCGCCGCGTGGGCTGCCGCGGCCCTCGACTGCCGCCGCGCGCGGCCGCTCCTCCGCGACCTCGAGCCGCTCGCCGCGGTGCACCCCGAGATCTGGCTCGTCGACGGCCGGTGCGCGCTCGCGCTCGGCGATCCCGGCGCCGCGCTCGCGCTCGGCCTGCGCTACCTCGGACGCGGCGGCGCAGCGCGCGCCGCTGGCCACGCGCTCCTCGGCGAGGCGCAGGCGATGCGCGGCAACTTCGGCGAGGCGCGCAAGGAGCTCGAGGCCGCGCGGCGGCTCGAGCCCGCGCGGCGGCGGTGGTCGGTTCGCCTCGCGGCGGTGCTGCACCGCGGCGGCGATCCCGGCGGCGCGCTCGCCGCGCTCGATCAGATCGGCCCGCCCGCGCGCTCGGCCGACGATCCCGACTGGTGGGCCGAGCTCGGCGAGGCGCTGCTCGCCAAGGGCGATCCGCGCGGCGCCGCGACCCGGCTCACGCCCATCGCCGCCGAGCTGCCCGGCCACGCGCCGATCCGCGCCGCGCTCGGCGCCGCGCAGCTCGCCGCCGGCCAGGCCGAGCTCGCGGCCGCCACGCTCGACGAGGCCGAGCGGATCGCCAGCGCGCCGCGGACCCGCAAGCTGCTCGGCCAGGCGCTCGCCGCCGCTGGCGCCGGCAAGCTCGCCGCCGGGGACGCCGCCGCCGCCGAGCCGCTGCTCGCGCGCGCCGATCTGCTCGACGGCGGGCCCGCCGTGTGGCGTAACCTCGGCATCGCGCGGCTCGAGCTCGGCCGGCCCGCCGACGCGGCGCCCGTGCTCGAGCGCGCCCTCGGTGCCGCGCGCCCGCCCGACGCGCCGATCACGGGGATGCTCGCCGCCCGCGCGCGCGCGCTGGCGACCGGCCCCGCGGCCGCACGGCCCCTCTACGAGAAGGCGCTCGCTGGCGCGGTGCGCGGCGAGCAGGCAGCGAGCGAAGGGATCGAAGGGATCCACAGGGCGATCGAGATCGCGATCGACTGGGCCGCGTCGGAGCTCGGCCCGGGCGGCGATCCGGCGATCGCCGTCGCCGCGCTCGAGAAGCCGCGCACGGCCGGCGCGCCCGGCCCGCTCGTCGCACGTCACCGGGCCGCGCTCGCGACGGCGCGCCACGCCGCCGGGCTCGCCGCGCTGCGGGCCGGGCAGGGCGCGCGCGCCGTGGAGCTCCTGCGCGCGGCGGAGGCCGCGGCGCCCGCGCTCGCGACGCGGTGCGATCTCGCGCTCGCCGCCGTGATCGCCGGTGATCCCGCCGCGGCGCGCGCGGCCCTGCGCGCCGCCTCCGGGCAGCCGTGCCCGTTCCCGCCGCCCGCCGACGTGCAGGCCGTGCCGATCCTGCTCGCGCTCGTCGACGGGCTGTCGCCCCGGCTCGCGGCGCGCGCGCGCGAGCGGCTGACCGCGCTCGCCGGCAAGGCCACCGGGCCCGCGGCCGCGCTGCGCGACACCGCGCTGCGCGTCGTCGCCGCCGAGGCCGCGCGCGCCGCCTACGAGGCCGGGGCGATCGCCGAGGCGCGGCGGCACCTCCAGGCGGCGCGCGGGGCGCGCGGGCGCGCCGGTGCCGACGAGATCGCGCTCGATCTCGCCGTGCTCGAGCTCGCGGAGGGCCGCGTCGACGCCGCCCTCGAGAAGCTCGAGCCGCTCGCGGCGCGGCTCCCCGACGCGCTGATCCACATCGGGATCGCCCACGAGAAGCGGCGCGAGCCCGAGCGGGCGCTCGACGCGTGGCGGCGCGCGCGCAAGGCCGGCGTGCGGTTCGCGCCGCTCGCCGAGTGGATCGAGGCCAAGGAGCGGATCTATGGAGGGGCGCCATGATCCGGCCGCCGGCCCTCGCGCTCGCCGTCGCGCTCGCCCTCGCGCTCGCCTTCGCGCTCGCCGGCTCCGTCTCCACCGCGCGCGCCGAGCCCGTCACCGTCGGCATGTTCACGCCCGGCGCGCCGTTCCCGTCGACCGCGGCGCGCGTCGAGCTGGCCGCCCGCCTCGGCGAGCACCTCGGCCGCGCGCTCGGCGCCACGCCCGCCGGCATCGGCCGCGCCTACGTGCGCGCGAGCGACTTCGCCGCCGCCGTGCGCGCGGGCGAGGTCCCCGTCGCGCTCGTCGACGCCGCGTACCTCGCCAGCGTCGGCGGCGCCGCGGGCGGCTACACCGTGATCGCCGTCGCCGCGCGCGGCGGCGACCCCGCGCAGCCCTGGCAGGTCCTCGCCCGCGCCGGCACGCGCACGATCGCAGAGCTCCGCGGCAAGCGGGTGCTCGTGCCCGGAAACGGCGGCCGCGAGGCCGATCTCGTCCTGAACGCGCTGCTCGGCGGCGCCGAGCGCGATCTGTTCGGCAAGATCGAGGCCGCGCCCGACGCCGCCTCCGCCGCCGCGGCGCTCGGGCTCGGCAAGGCCGACGCGGCGATCGTGCCCACCGGCGTCGAGCCGCCCGCCGGGACCGTGCAAGTCGCCGCGCTGCCGGCGCTGCCCGGGCCCGTCCTCGTCGCGTACGGCGCCGTGTCCGCCGCGCGGCGCGCCGAGCTCCTGCGCGCCGCGCAGAGCTTCCAGGGCGACGCGACGATCTCCGCGCTCATCGCGCCCACCGCGCCCACCGCGCCCACCGCGCCCCGGGCGCCCGGAGACGCCAGCGCTGATCCCGTGCGCGCGTTCGCGCGCCGGCTCGCCGCGCCCGCCAAGCGTGGCCCCATGCTCGTGCCCGCCGTGCGGGTCGTCGCCGGCGATCTCCTCGAGGGCCGCGCGCTCGCGATCGAGCGCACGCCCGCGTCGGCCTTCGCGATCGCCCCCGGCGCGCGGTAGGTTCGCGCCGATGAGCTTGCCAGCGACGTACCCCGCCCACCTCGAGACGCTCCAGCGCGGCACCGAAGCCGCGCTCGCCGAGCACAGCTTCGACGCGCTCGTCCTGTGCAGCGGCGCCGCCGCGTCGAAGAACCGGTTCGACGATCAGTCGTGGCCGCTCAGCCCCACGCCCGCGTTCGCGCACTGGTGCCCGCTCGTCGAGGCCGACGCGTACGTCGTGATCCGCCCGGGCCAGCGGCCGCAGCTCGTGCGCACCGTCGACTCCGACTTCTGGGAGGCGCAGCCCATCCCCGAGAGCGATCACTTCTGGGCTGGCTTCGAGGTCGTCGAGATCGCGCCCGGCCACGCCGCCGACGCGCTGCCCGGCGGCAAGGTCGCCGTCGTCACGCGCGATCCCGGCAAGGCGCCGCCCGGCGAGGTCAACCCGGCGGCGCTGATCGCCTCGCTCGACGCGCTCCGCACGCGCAAGACCCCGTACGAGATCGAGTGCCTCGCCGAGGCCAGCCGGCGCGCGGCGCGCGGGCACCGGGCCGTCGCCGCCGCGTTCACCGGCGGCGCGCCGTCGGAGCTCGAGCTGCACCTCGCCTACCTCGCCGCGTCGGAGCAGGACGATCCCGCCGCGCCGTACAAGGGCATCGTCGCGCTCGGCGCGCACGCCGCGATCCTCCACTACGTCACCTACCAGAAGGTGCGCATCGACGGCGACACCTCGCTCCTCGTCGATGCCGGCGCGAAGTGCCTCGGCTACGGCAGCGACATCACGCGCACGCACGTCCGCGGCGACGGCCCCGGCGCGGCGCGGTTCGGCGCGCTGCTCGGCGCGCTCGACGAGCTCCAGCAGGAGGTGATCCGCCGGATCCGGCCCGGCCGCGCGTACGAGGACCTCCACGACGAGAGCCACCATCTGCTCGCCCAGGTCCTGCTCGATCTCGAGCTCGGCCGCGGCAGTGCCGAGGCGCTCGTCGAGCTCGGCGTCACGCGCGCGCTGTTCCCGCACGGCCTCGGGCATTCGCTCGGCGTCACCGTCCACGACGTCGGGATGAAGCTGCGGGCGCCGCGGCCGGAGAACAAGTTTCTCCGCAACACGTCGGTCATCGAGCCCGGCCAGGTGTTCACGATCGAGCCCGGCGTCTACGTCATCGACCCCCTGCTCGCGCCGCTCCGCGCCGACTCGCGCGGAAACCTGCTCGACTGGGACGCCATCGACGAGCTGCGGCCGTTCGGCGGGATCCGGATCGAGGACAACATCCTCGTCGAGGAGGCCGGGACCCGCAACCTGACGCGCGAGGCCTTCGCCGCGGCCTAGCCCGGCGTTCGACTGGCGCCCGCGGGGGCGCTGCCGTATGTTCCACCCGCCATGCGTCGCCTCGCCACTGTCGTTATCATAGCCGCCGCTGCCGTCGCCTCCGCCGCGTGTCAGCGCGCGCACGAAGACAAAACCAAGCGCGATCAGAAGACCACGGGCTCCGCCGCCGACGGTTCGGCCGCGGTGAAGCCGATGCCGCCCAAGGGCGAGCAGGTGCAGCCGCCCCTCGATATCAAGAACCCGCCCGCCGACGCCACCAGGCTACCGTCGGGCCTCATCTACAAGAAGCTCGTCACGAGCGACGCTGGCGCGGCTCCCAAGCGCAACGACACAGTCGTGATCAACTACACCGAGTGGAAGCAGTCCACCGGGGAGACGTTCTACACGACCAAGTCGCGCGGCCAGCCGGTGCAGCTCAGCCTCGCCACCCAGCCGAAGTCCTTCGCCGAGGGGTTCATGGCCCTGAGGCGCGGCGAGAAGGCCGTCCTGTGGGTCCCGGCGATGCTGCGCCAGCGTGAGGGCTCGCCGCCGCAGCCAGGCGCCGATACGAGCGTGTTCGAGGTCGAGGTCACCGACATCCAGGCGGCGCCCGAGATCCCCGCCGACAAGGCCCCGCCGGCGAACGCGCAGGCGTTCAAGTCGGGCACGAAGTACGTCCAGATCCGCCCTGGCACCGCCAAGGACAAGGCGCGCAGCTTCGACACCGTCACGTACAACTACACGTTCTGGGACGAGGAGGGCCGCCAGCTCGACTCGACGGAGGCGCGCAAGCGCCCGGCGAAGGTGCCGCCGTTCCGCCAGCCCGCCGTGCTCGAGGAGGTCCTGACGTCGATCACCGCCGGCGAGCGCGTCCGGTTCTGGGCCGAGGCCGACAAGGTCGTCCCCGGTGGCAAGAACCTGCCCGGCATGCCGAAGGGCCTCGTGACGTACGAGCTTGAGCTGCTCCAGATCGAGAAGTCCGCCACCGAGCCGCCGCCCGTGCCAACCGACGTCGCCGCGGCTCCCGCCAACGCGAAGAAGACCGAGAAGGGCGTGTTCTACAAGGTGCTGAAGGCCGGCAAGGGCGGTCCCAAGCCGAAGCCGACCGAGACCGTGCGCGTGCACTACACCGGCTGGACCACCGACGGCCGCATGTTCGACTCGTCGATCATCCGCAACGAGCCCGCCGAGTTCCCGCTCGGCGGCGTGATCCCCGGCTGGACCGACGGCATCCCCGTGATGTCGGTCGGTGACAAGGTGCGGTTCTGGATCCCCGAGGAGCTCGCGTACAAGGGCCAGCCCGGCCGGCCGCAGGGCATGCTCGTGTTCGACGTCGAGCTGCTCGAGATCAAGGCGCCGCCCAAGGACGACGGCCACGGCCACGACGACGGCCACGGTCACGGCCAGCCCGCCGCCATCCCGGCGCCGGCCGACGTCGCCGCGCCGCCGAAGGACGCCAAGAAGAGCCCCAAGGGCGTGTTCTACAAGGTGCAGTCCGCCGGCAAGGGCGGCCCGAAGCCGACCGCCGCTGACACCGTGAAGGTGCACTACACGGGCTGGACCACGGACGGCAAGATGTTCGACTCGTCGGTGTCGCGCGGCCAGCCCGCCGAGTTCCCGCTCCAGGGCGTGATCGCCGGCTGGACCGACGCGATCCCGGTGATGTCGGTCGGCGACAAGGTGCGGTTCTGGATCCCCGAGGAGCTCGCGTACAAGGGCCAACCCGGCCGGCCGCAGGGCATGCTCGTGTTCGACGTCGAGCTGCTCGAGATCAAGTCGGCGCAGTGACCGCCGGGGCCGGCGCGGGCGGGCCCGATCCCGAGCTCGCCGAGGTCACCGCTGCGTGGGGCTGGGAGCTCGGCGCGGGCGCTTCCCTCGAGGTGGTGAGCGGCGGGCTCATCAACGCGACCTACGCCGTGCGCGTCGGCGACCGCCCCGTGGCCGTGCTGCAGCGGCTGCATCCGGTCTTCGGCGGCGCCGTCAACCTCGATCTCGAGGCCGTCACGGCGCACCTCGCCGGCAAGGGGCTCGTCACGCCGCGCCTCCTGCGCACGCGCGCCGGCGAGCCGTGGATCGAGCGCGCCGGCCGTCCCTGGCGCGTGCTCACGTGGATCGACGGTGTCACCGTGCATCGGGTCCCCGATCCGAGCTGGGCCGAGGCCGGCGGCGAGCTCGTCGGCCGATTCCACGTCGCTGTCGCGGATCTCGAGCATGCCTACGCGTTCGCGCGCGCCGGTGTGCACGACACCGCGGCGCACCTCGGCCGGCTGCGCGCGCTCGTCGAGTCGCCTGTCGCGTCGCCTGCCGCGCCGCCCGCCGCGCCGCCCGCCGCGCCGCCTGTCGCGTCGCCCGCCGCGCCGCCTGTCGCGTCGCCTGTCGCGTTGCCCGCCGCGCCGCCCGCCGCGCCGCCCGCCGCGCCGCCCGCCGCCGCGACCGCTGCCGCGACCGCCGAGTCGCCCGCCGCGCCCGGTGCTGCCACAGGCGATCCGGCGCACGCGGCGCACGCGGCGCACGTCGAGCTCGGCCGCGAGATCCTCGATGCAGCGAGCGGGCTGCCGGCGCTGCCCGCCACCCCCGCGCGGCACTGCCACGGCGATCTGAAGCTCTCGAACCTCCTGTTCGAGGCCGGGCCGCCGCTGCGCGGGATCTGCCTTGTGGATCTGGACACGCTCGGCCGCTCCACGCTCGCGTTCGAGCTCGGCGACGCGATGCGCTCGTGGTGCAACCCGCGCGGCGAGGACGCCGGCCAGGTCGTGTTCGATCTGGCGATCTTCGAGGCGGCGATGCGCGGCTTTCGCCGCCTCGCCGGGGCGATCGTCTCGCCTGACGAGTGGCGTTCGATCGTTATCGGGCTCGAGACCGTCTGCATCGAGCTCGCCGCGCGCTTCGCCGTCGACGTGTTCCGCGACGAGTACTTCGGCTGGGATGCGACGCGCTTCGCGTCTCGCCGCGCGCACAACCTCGTCCGCGCGCGCGGCCAGCTCGCGCTCGGGCTCGCCGTGCGCGCCGCCCGCGCCGAGGCGCTCGCGATCGCCCTCGGCGCCTGATCTGCGCGGTCGCGGGCACGAGGCTGCCGGTACGAGGCTGCCGGTACGAGGCTGCAGTCGCGAGGCTGCGGTCGCGAGGCCGCGGTCGCGAGGCTGCGGTGCGCGAGGCTGCAGAGGCGAGGCTGCGGTCGCGAGGCTGCGGTCGCGAGGCCTGAGATCGCGAGCGTGGGTGCTCGGATGGAGACGCGCGGCTGCCATCGCGCTCGGGGCGCTCCGCGGCTCGTTCGCTCGGGGAGGCACTTTGCTTCGCAGTGAGGTGGTTGCCCGCACGCCCGCCCACTGTTGGTGCTCGCACGACCGATCGGCCCCACTCACTTCGCCGCGGAGGCCCCGTCGCGCGGGCGCGCCGCGCGATGGCGAAGGGCGAAATCCGCGCTCGTAACGATTGGAGCTCGCGAGACAGCCTCTGGGCTCGAGAAGATCACGAATTCGCATCTACCTATCTCGCTTATGCTGGCGAGCCGGCGGCTCTGCGCGCGGTCCACAGGGGCCTGTGCGTCGTCGGCGTGCGCGTCGACCAAATCCGCGCCGTCTGCGTGGGATTGCGCGTCGGTGGCTGCGTGCTTGGTTGCAGTGGGTTAGACGGCTGGTCAAAATAACCTGGTCTTTTTAGTATGCCTTAGTGTAATTAAGATCTGCCTTGGTGTGAAGCTCAAGCCGAATGGACGACACTCAGACCGAGTGGCAGTCCCCGATCTAGCTGAAAAATGATCAGGTTATTTTGATCGGCTGCCTTACGGTCCACGTGGGAGTGCGTACCGTCGGCATGCGTGGCATTGGCCGCGCGGTCCCCGTGGGA
>DATMCI010000352.1:0-44861 GCA_035558535.1 Kofleriaceae bacterium | reverse complement strand
GGGTCTCGGTGCTGCGGGTCTCGGTGCTGCGGGTCTCGGTGCTGCGGGTCTTGGTGTCGCGCGTCATGCGGTCCATGCCCTGCTCGAACTGCTTGCCCCACCGCTCGGCGACCTCGCCGAGCCCGCCGACGAAGCAGCCCGCGAACTCGGGGCAGCTCTTGGCGTCGAGCGCGCAGCCGAGGAACTTGCCGTAGGTCTCGCCGGCCGGCTCCTTCAGCTCGCGTAGCTCGCGCGCGCACTGGTCGAGCGGCTCGGGGTCGCCGCCGCACAGCTTGTCGACGTGCGCGCAGACCTGCTTCTCCTTGTCGAGCCCGCCGCCGCCGCCGCCGCATCCGCCGCACCCGGCGCCGATCACGAGCGCCGCAGACACCAGGACGATCGGTCGCTTCATCTGTGCCCTCTTCGTAACACGCTACGACTCGCGCGCCACCGGCCGCCGCAGCCACGGCCCGGCCCCAGGGCGGCGGGCCAGCACGTCTCGGGTTTCAGGCGAGGCGCAGCACGAGCTTGGACTGCTGCCAGCCGAGCTGGATCGTGTCGCCCTCGAGCAGCGGGCGCTCGTGGTCGCTGCCGCAGTGCGCATCGTTGACCCACGCGGTGTGGTAGTCGTGCATGCGCAGCCAGAACGTGCCATCGGCGTAGGTCAAGGTCGCGTGCCGCTGGAAGTCGGGGGTGGCGCGCAGATCGACGACGGTGACGGCCCCCTGGTCGTCGACGGCGACGCCGGTGAGCGCGGCGAGTGGGTAGGTGCGCTGCGCGCCCTCGAGGCGGGCGGCGGGCGGCGGGTCGGCAGTCGCGATCACGGGCCACATCTCGACTCGCTCGTGCGGGCGCGGCAGGAAGACGGCGCGCGCGTGGTGGAAGAGGTGCTCGACGCGCGCGACCCGGCGCTCGAAGTTCTGGCCCGCGGCCTCGGCGCGCAGGTGCTCGGCGCGCGCGAGCTCGCCGCGGCCTTCGAGGAGGTCGGCGTAGACGAGGCGCGTGGCGTGGTCGGTGGGGTCCTCGGCGAGCGCGCGGAGCAGCGGCTCTTCGTCGCGCGCGGAGCAGCGCGCGATGTCGCGGCCGGCGAGCAGGTAGAGGAGGGTGGCGTCGCCGGGCAGCGCGAACGGGATCACGCCGCGCTCGGCGAGCGCGACGAGCGGTCTGGCCGGGGAGCCGTCGTCGGGGAGGGACGCGAGGTGGGCTTCGAGGAGGGCCTCGAGCGTCTCGGCGAGGTCGACGTCGGGCCACGCGCGCTGGAGGCCGGCCGTGAAGAACCAGCTGTTGAAGTGGGGGCTCGCCTGCGCGGCGCGCCACGCCGCGAGGCGGTGGACGTACCGCCACGCGGCGGGCGTGAACGGCTGGTGCTCGACGGCGAACCACTCGGCCTTCCACCGCTCGCGCGCGTACGCGAGCGAGCTTGTGTACTCGATGCGGCCGGCGGTGAGGCCGAGGCTCGCGAAGTGCGCGCGCAGCTGCGCCTGGCACCACGGCTCGTCGAGCTCGCGCATGTGACTGGCGGGATCGACGAGGACGTGGAACAGGCGCCTGGCTTCGCGATCGAGCGCGCTGTCGTCGCTGCTGGCGGTGACCCGCCGCGCGGTCGGGATGTTGATGCGGATCGGGAGGTGCGGCGGGCCTGGGGCGGGCTCGTGCTTGCCCTCGGACTCCCACAGCTGCATGCCGTAGGGGCCGATCGCGAACGGGCGCCCGTCGTGGCGTTCCCGCATCTCCGCGCCGGCGAGGCGCACCATGCGGTGGTTCGACGCCGCGGTCAGCCACGCGTGGCGCGGCTCGACGGCGGGGTGATCGATCACGATGTCGCACGCCGGATCGCGGCCGACGGTGACCTCGCGGCGCACGCCGCCGGGGCTGTAGAACGCATGGAGCTCCGCGAGCTCGAACATCTCCTCGCGGAGGTCGCGGAGGTCGACGAGCAGGCAATGCACCGTGGAGCGCGCCACGCGCCGATGATACGCCGCGCGCATGGGAGGCTTCAGCGTCAGCGCTGTCGGCGAGCCGCTGCGAGCGCGCGCGGGCCGGGCGTGTCGTTGCCGAATCGCCGGTGGCGGCGAGCAGTGGCCGTGGGCCGTCGCGGCCGCGGCCGACGAGGGGGAGCTGGGCGAATTCAAGTTGGCGGGTGGCGCGGCGCGCGACTCTCGGCGAATTCAAGTTGGCAATAGACAGTGATGAATGGTCCTTGCCGCACTTCGGTCAAAGCTGTTTGGGAGGAACTTGTGAGATGGGCGTGTCCTGAGCCTCTGAGGCGTCTTTCTCGATCATGTTCGGTTCGGTGTTCGTGATGCTGGTGCGCAGATGCAAGCCGTGTCCTCGCCGTGCTCGGAGGTTGCTTCGCCCGCTCCTCTCGTTACGAGCGCGAGCCACGCGCCTCGCCAACGCGCGGCGCGCCCGCGCGCCAGGGGTGCTCCGCGGCGCAGCGAGTGGCGGCGATCGGTCGTGCGAGCACCGACGGTGGGCGGGCGTGCGGGCACAACCTCACTGCAGAGGAATGTACCAACCCGAGCGAGCAAGCCGCGGAGTACCCCGCGCGCGTGGCAGCCGCGACGTCCTTGCGCGAGCACCACGTTCGCGTTCTTGCGCTCGAGCACCGCGCTTGAGCGCAGACGGGCGGGCGCGGGCGATCCGCGGCGATCAGTGGCCGCCGTGGCCGCCACCGCCGCGGCCGACGATGGGGAGCTGGCGGCGGACGAGGCGCTTGACGGAGATCAGGCCCTCGGCCGTCTTGGCCGAGAGGTGGTCGGTGCGCGGCGGCGACCAGCTGTGCGGCTTGTCGACGTAGGGCACGCCGATCTGCTGGAGCCACTTCTGGGGCGAGTTGCCGCCGATCATCGCGAACACGACGTCGTTGGGCAGGTCCTCGCGGCGGCCGTCCTCCTTGAACGAGAGGGCGACGCCGCCCTCGGACACCTCGGCGACGGTGGTGGCGTAGCGCATCTGGAAGCGGCCGGCGGCGAGCGCGTCCTCGATCAGCTTGCGGTTCTTGGGCTTGATGCCCTCGAGCTTGGCGCCGCGCGTCGAGAACCAGACCTGGTTTCGGCGCTCGGGCGTGCACAGCGCGAGCACGACCTCGACGGCGGAGTCGGAGCCGCCGGCGACGAGGATCCGCTTGCCGATCCACTCGTCGGGATCGACGAGCGAGTTCTTCACCTTCTCGAGATCGTCGCCGGAGCAGCCGAGCTTGCGCGGGTTGCCGAGCGTGCCGATCGCGAGGATCACGCGCGCGGCCGTGATCTGGCCGGCGGGGTTGCCCTTGGCGTCGCCGATCGCGACGGCGAAGCGCTCGCCCTCCTTCTTGATGTCGATGACGGGCTGCTGGTAGCGGATGTCGACGCGGTGGGTCTGGACGAGCTCGTCCCACGCCCCGAGCAGCTCCTCGCGCGTCGTGTCCCAGTGGGGCAGCGTCGCCTCGAGGCCGATGTCGTGGGGCTCGGCCATGACCTCCTTGCCCTTGTGGTAGTAGTTGCGGATCGTCCAGCTGAACGCGCGCTCCTTCTCGAGCACGACGTACGAGTAGCCGAGCTCGATCGCGGTGATCGCCGCGGACAGGCCGGCGGGGCCGCTGCCGACGATGACGACGTCGACGTCGCAGCCGAGCTGGCGGCCAGTGCCGGGCCCCAAGCCCTGCTGCGCGATGCGCTGGACGGCGGCGCGGCCGAGGTTGGTCGCGTTCTTGACCTGCGGCGTGCCGGACGCCTGGCCGACGAGGAACATGCCGGCGACGGGCGTCTCGTGGAACGCGTCGATCGACGGCATGGGCACCATCGGCGGCGGCTTGTCCGCGTCGTGCATGCGGAGCGCGTCGAACGCGCACGCGTTCTCGCACTTCTTGCACTGGATGCACGAGTCGAAGTTGACGACGCGCGACTTGTGATCGACGAGCTCGAGCACGCTCGCGGGGCACGCCTGCACGCACATGCTGCAGCCGACGCACTTGCTGTCGTTGATCGAGTGGACGAGGCGCTTGACGACCTCCGCCGGGTGCGCCTTCATCTCCTCGACCATCGCCTTCTCCTTGCGGCGGCGGCGGAGGCGGATCCAGGTGCCGAACAAGAGGCCGGGCGCGCCGGCCACGAACGCCAGGCCGGTGGCCCACCCGAGCGCGGCGGCGGGGGAGGGCGTCGACAGGACGGGCGCGAGGCCGGCATCGCCGGGCGTGAGGCGCGCGAGCGCCTGCGCGTGCTCGCGCGCGTGGCAGCGCTCGCAGCCGGTGCGCGTCGGATCGGGGCCGGCGTCGTGGCAGCGGAAGCACGCGAGGCGCGGATCGGCCTCGACGCGCGCGCTGCCGGCGGCGGCATCGATGCGCGCGTGGCACGCGTTGCAGCCGATGCCGACCTCGGCGCCGCCGAAGCTCACGCGCGAGTGCGAGACGTGCAGCGGGACGACATCGAACATCGCGCCGGCGCCGTCGGGCTTCGCGAGCTTCTGGATCGACGCCTTCGTGGCGAGGCGCTGCGGGACGCTGGGCTGCGGCGCGAAGTCGCGCGCGTGCTGGCCGGCGTGGCAGCCGCTGCACGAGGCCAGGCCGTGCAGCGAGCGATCGCCCTTGGCACCGGCGCCGGCGCCCTCGTGCTCGCGGTGGCAGTCGGCGCACGCGATGCCTGTGTGGCCCTTGGCGCTCACGTTCTGCTTGCGCGGATCGAAGCCGGCGTGGCACCCGGCGCAGCGCGCGGGCTCGACGCGGGCGCCGGCTTTGTGGCACGCGGCGCACACGGTGGTGCCGGTCGCCCGATCGGTGAACGCGGCGCTCGAGTGCGCCGCGGACAGGGGGTGGTTGACGAGCGCCTCGCCGCGGCCGAGGAAGAGCGCGCCGCCGCACACCGCGAGCGCCGCGACGAGCGACAGGACGACCGCGCCGCGCAGGGCGCCGTCGCGCGCGAGGTCGCTCGACGGGCGCCAGGCGGGCGCGTTGCGCTTGAGATCCTTCTTGCGGCTCGCGATCTCCTGCTGGAGCGCGCCGGCGTCCATGCGGTAGATCGTGCGCAGCCCCCCCTCGTCGAAGGCGTGCTTGACGTCCGAGACGTTCATCGCGCGCGACAGCTTCGAGGCGTGCGCGTCGGCGCGCGCGCGCTGCACGTCGAGCGCGGCCTGCGCGAGCGCGGCGTCGGCGCGCTCGATCGTGCAGACCTCGCCGCGCACGGCGAGGCGGAACAGCGTGTCGACGATGCGCAAGACCCCGCTCGGCGGCAGGTGCTGCTGCACGATGCGCTTGTCGTCGAGGTGCGTGCCGGCCGACGACGAGTCGCGCACGCGGAAGCCGTCGTCCGCCCACTCGAGCACGCAGTGCTCGCGCGACACGGAGAGGCCGTCGACGATCACGTCGCAGCTGGGCGCGCGGCCGATCACGATCTTTCGGGCCTTGATGACGCGCCCGTCGATCACGAAGCGCGGCTGCGGCCCGAGGTCGGACAGGGCCTGCGACAGCGTCGTGAAGATCGTGTTGCCGCGGCTGGCGATCGTGACGCCGCCGAGCAGGCGCGCCTCGAGGACGTGCGCGCCGACGGCGAGGAGATCGCCGGGTTTCAGGGCCGTGCCCTGGAAGATCCGCTCGCCGTTGATGAACGTGCCGCTCTCGGAGCCGAGGTCGGTGGCGACGAACTGATCGCCGGCCTTCGAGATCGCGCAGTGGAGCGGGCTCGCGAGCAGGTCCGACAGGACGAACGTGCAGTCGACGCGCGTGCCGAGGATGATCTGGCTGTCGCCGAGCGGGATGCGCTCGCCCTTGCACGCGCCGGCGATGAACACGAGCTCGCCGACGGCGTTGGTGGTGCCGCGGCCGGCGACAGGCAGGGTCGCGAGCGACGACTCGGGATCGATCTCGTTCGCGGCGACCGCGAACCGGACGATCGTGCTGCCGAGGATCAGCTCGTCGCCGTGCGCGAGCACGCGGCTGTCGGCGGGGGCGCCGTTGAACAGGGTGGGCGCGCGCGCCTCGGCGCGGAAGCCGAGCGGCGTCGACGTGATGACGACGTGCTCCTCGGCGACGCCGGGATCGGTCAGGCACAGCTCGCAGTTGCGGCTGCTGCCGATGCGCGCCGGGCCGTCGATCGCGGCGTCACGGCCGGCGGACGCGCCGGAGACCGCGATGAGCTTGGCCTCTGCCTCGGCGACGACGATCTCGACGCCGCCGAACTCGAGCCGGTCGCCGGAGGACAGCGTGTGCACCGTCGAGCGGCCGCCGATCGCGGCGATCTGATCGCCGTTGACCTTCGACGGGCCGGCGCCGAGCACCTCGAGCGAGTAGCCGCCGCGGACCGAGCGCTCGATCAGCGCGTGCCGGCGCGACACCTTGGGGTTGGTGAGCAGGATGTCGTTGGCGGCGGGATCGCGGCCGAGCCGGATCGACGGCGCGGACGTCACGATGTGGACGCCCGCGAGCGGGCCTGATTCGAAGGAGAGCCTGAGCGGCATGGGTCAGGGGAGCAGCGTGAACGCGGTGGCGATGTGGAACAGCACGAGGAGGACCAGCGCGCTGGCGGTGGCGACGTGGGCGACGAGCCAGCGCTTGAGCCGCCGGTGGAGCAGGAGCTGCGCGCGCACGTCGACGAGGCGGCACTGCGACTCGAGGATGCGGCCGAACGTGGTGAGCTCGTCGGCCGAGACCTGCACGCCGGAGAGCGCCTCCTCGAGCCGCTTCCTCGCGGCTTGCGCCGCGGCGGGCGGATCGTACGTCGCGACCATCCGATCGTGCACGGTGCCGGCGGCGGCCTCGATCCGCGGCCGGAGCGCGCGCCACGTGCGGGCGGCCACGGTCGCGACGAGCTCGTCGATCGTGCGCTCGAGCGTGGTCTCCTCCTCGTAGAGATCCTCGACGAGGCGCGCGAGGCCGTGGCGCTCGAGCCGCGTCAGCGTGGTGGGGACGGTGGCGTAGATGATCTGGCCGGTGATGCCGGTCGCGACCTCGAACGCGAACACGACGAGCAGGAGCGTGGTGAACACGCCGGTGACCTGGAACCCGGCGTGCGCGACGGCGGCGAAGAAGCCGATGGCGCCGAGCACCATGTGGAACTGGGTCCACGCCTCGAGGCCGCCGATCGACGTGTTGCGCAGCCGCTTGCGGACGCCCTGCGACGCGGCGGCGAAGAGGCACGCGGCGGCGCCGATGCCGAGCGGCAGCCCGACGGCGGAGCTGCCCCGGAGCGGCGCGCCGGTCAGGACGGTCGCGGCGACGATGCCGGCGATGGCGAGGAGGCCCAGGATGAAGCTCGTGGGGATGAACCACGTCGAGCGCTGCCGGATCCGCTGCTTGGTGTCGAGGAGCCCGAGCTCCTGGGCCTGGCCGCGCGACCACTCGATCGCGTCGCGCTGCTCGGCCTCCATGACGAGCGCGAGCTCCTCGAAGTAGCGCAGCGGATCGACGCGCAGGATCGCGCCGCGCGGGCACTCGTGGACGCAGTTCGAGTACTCGTAGCCGCGGCACAGGTTGCACTTGATCGCGCGCTTGGTGATCTCCGGGCTGGGGCGCTCCTTCTCGGCGAGCGGGCGCATCGTGATGTTGCCGTAGGGGCACTTGCGCGCGCAGTTCTCGCACCCGATGCAGTTGTCGTTGATGTCGACGTCGCCGTCGGCGAACCGCTGGATCGCGCCGGTGGGGCAGCCGATCATGCACTCCGGGTCGCGGCAGTGCCGGCAGCTCGACGGCAGCATGATGTGCTCGTGGCGGCGCTTGTCGATCTGCGCGCGGCGGCGGAAGATCGGGCCGCGCCGATCGAGGCGCGTGTAGTGGTGGCGCGCGTGGCACGCGCGGACGCAGTTGCCGCAGCGCACGCAGCGGTCGAGGTTGATGACGAGCAGCGACTCGACCTCGACGCCGGCGGACAGGAACGCCTGCGCGGCGGCCATCACGGTGCCGCCGACGTTCGCCATCGCGGCGCGGCGGTGCATGTCGTCCTTGCCGAAGTGCCGCGCCACCTCGGGGTGCTTCATCATCATCATGGTGAAGCCGCTGCGCGGCAGGAAGATGACCTCGCACTGCCCGACGGCCTCGAGGCCGAACGCGCGCTGCGGCCCGTCGGCCACGCCGACGACGTCGTCGGTGTTGAAGTAGGCGAGGATCGAGACGGCACCGGCGTTCTGGCGCGTCGCCTTCACGACGCCGTCTTTGATGACGAGGATGGCGTCGGCTGGATCGCCGGTCTTGGAGACGGCGTCGCCGCGCTGGAACATCTTGAGCTTCGCGCCGCGGCCGAGCTCGGCGCGCGTGCCGTCGTCGAGCATGCTGAGGTAGCGGTGCGTGCGCAGGTACGTCGCGATGGCGCGCGCGTGGTACACGCCCTCGAGGTGCTCGCGCACCGATTTGTAGCGGCGGGTGAGCAGATCGAAGCGGTGCTTCTCGATCTCGAGCAGCGTGATCTCGGTTTCGGCGGTGACGGTGGCGGTGCGCTCGCCGCGGCCGAGGAGGGCGGCCTCACCGAAGAAGTCGCCGGGGCGCGCGAGCCGGCCGAGCGTCACGGGCACGTCGTCTGGACCGATGGCGTGGACGACGACGGCGCCCGACACGAGCACGAACATGGCGTGGCCGTACTGCCGCTGCACGACGACATCGGTGCCAGCCGGGAGCTGGCGCACGAGGACGGTGTTCGCGAACGACGCCAGGTCTTCGGCGGGGATCCCGACGAAGAACGGCAGCTGCGCGAGGAAAGACGTGTACGAGGCCCCCGTGACGGGAGCCTCGCCCGCCTGGGCGGTCGCTGTCATAAGTCACCTTTCACGATCCCGCTCCCCCTAACTGCTCCAGACCGACTCGGCCATCGGGCGCTCAGCCTAACAAGAAACTGATCCCCGATCTCGTGTAGCGTAGCGCTTGATGATGAGGGTGGTGATCGCCGCGCTGGCGCTCATGGTGTTTGGGGCGTTCGGCGCGTGTAACTCGGGGCGGAGCTCGACAACACCGTCGAAGACGATCGGGCCGAACGGCTCGATCGCGGTCGACACGGACCGGTTCCCACACGGCGTGCATACCGGGGAAAAACCGGAGATCCGCAACTGGCAGGGGCGGGGCCTTGCGTGCGCGGACTGTCACCCGGTCGACGCGGTGCGCGAAGGGCGCGTCGCGCGGCCGGGGACGAACCAGCACGCCCCGTGCGACGACTGCCACAAGGCGGAGTTCGGCAAGCCGCCGGGGAAGCTGTGCAAGGTCTGCCACATGGAGGTGGATCCGTTCCGCAAGGGCAAGTCGCCGCTCCAGGGCTACCCCGAGCGGGGCGCGACGCAGTCGCTGGCGTCCACGTTCTCGCACCGCCTGCACCTGGACAAGCAGAAGATGGAGGGGGCGACGGGCGCGCACCTGGCGTGCGTCGACTGCCACGAGCGCAACGAGGGCACGCGCGATCCGATGGTGCCGGGGCACAAGGCGTGCGCGCGCTGCCACGATCAGTCGGGCAAGGTGAAGGCGGCGCTGCCGATGGAGAAGTGCGCGGGCTGCCACCCGCAGCGGGGCATCGAGCTGACGCGCGGCCGCATCTTCATCAAAGGTGACCTGAAGTTCGCCCACGCGACGCACGAGAAGGACAAGAGCGGCGCGGGGGTGGCGTGCACGGTGTGCCACGCGGGCGTCGACGCGTCGGCGTCGCGCGACGACATGCGCGTGCCGCCGATGGTGCAGTGCACGCAGTGCCACGAGGACGAGAAGCGCAGCCCGGACCGCGTGCGGATGAGCAACTGCGCGGTGTGCCACGCGAACATCGATGCGGGCGCGCCGCCCGCGAACCACGGCACGGGCGCCACGGGGGCGCGCCCGTCGGACCACACGCTCGAGTTCCGCAAGCACCACGGCGAGCAGGCGGCGGACCCCGACTCGAAGTGCCGCTTCTGCCACACGGAGGTGCAGGGCGCGCGCGAGGACAGCTGCTTCCAGTGCCACTCGGTGATGCGGCCGCGCGACCACAACGTGATGTTCCGCGACGATCACGGCCGCGAGGCGCAGGCGAACGCGGATCGCTGCGGGAGCTGCCACGCGCCGGAGACGTGCGCGGCGTGCCACTCGATCCCGCCGCGCTCGCACACGCCGCTCGGTGAGTTCCGCCTCGGGGGGCATGCAGAGCAGGCGCGGTTTGGGCTATCGTCCTGCCTGACCTGCCACACGTACGAGGCGACGTGCGGTAAGTGTCACCGGGGGACGCGATGAGGGTGGCGGGCAACGGGCAGCGGGCAGAGCAGGGCGGTGGGCGCGCGGCGCTCGGGCTCGGGCTCGGCCTCGGGCTCGGCCTCGGGCTCGCGGTGCTCGGGCCGGCGCGCGCGATCGCAGATGACGCGCCGCCGCCGCTGCAGACGCTGGTCGAGCCGGGCGGCGCGGCGGCGGAGCTGCAGCTCCAGCGGCTGCCGGTGCAGATGAAGATGCGGCCGGCTGCGGCGGTGCCGGCGGCGGTGCCGGCGGCGGTGGCGGCGATGCCGGCGGCTGCGGCGGGGGTGCCGGCGGCTGCGGCGGGCGCAGCGGCGGCGGAGCCGGACATGACGGCGTCGCGGCAGGCGACGGCCTCGACGTGGAGCGCCATCCGCGAGCGCGTCACGTTCCAGGTCCGCGCCGGGGTCGAGCTCGACACAGCGGCCGACTCGGGCGAGGCGCTGCGCGGCGGCGGGCGGCTGCCGGACGACTTCGCGGGCTCGCGGCCGTGGATCCTCGGCGACGCGATCGTGGGCGCGCGCAACATTGTGCTCCCGTCGCTCGGCGCGTACCTCTTGTCGAGCTTCCAGCTCGACGCGCGCGACTCGCTGGCGAGCCGCACGGCGACGATCGCGCCGAGCGACGCCGACGACCTGCCGATCGTCATCAAGGCGGGGTACGCCGAGTACGGCCGCGACGACATCTATAGAGACCAGAAGCTGTGGCTGCGCGGCGGCCGCCAGTTCCGGCTCGACGGCGGCTCGATGTTCGCGTACTTCGACGGCGCGACGGTGGGCTACCGCGAGCGGACGTGGGACGTGTCCGCGTTCGCGGGCCGGCGCGTCGCCCTCTACGTCGACACCGAGCACGGCCTCCTGGCGGGCGCGACGGCCGCGCTCGATCTGGGCAAGGGCGGCGGCGTGCCGCTCCGGCTCGCGGGCAACGTGATGGGGCTCGCGCTCGAGGACGGCATGCGCACGCTGAGCGTCCTCCAGGCGACGTACGACGTGACGCGGAGCGCGAGCGTGAACGTGCGGGCGCGGCTCGTCGACAGCGGCGACGGCATGACGCTCGGGCGCGCGGGCGGCCGCGTCCGGGTCGCGAGCCGGAGCATCGTGCTGGTCGCCGACGTCGAGCAGCGCCAGGGCGGCGACCTGGCGTACGACCTCGCGTCGCCGTCGGCGGTCGACGTCGTGCAGATCGCGCAGCGGCTCGGCGTCGGGCTCGCCGCGCCGATCGACGCGACGACGGTCGGCGCGCGCGTCGACTGGCGGAGCGGCAAGGGTGGATTCGAGGTGCTCGCGTTCGGACGCGCGGAGCTGCCGCAGGGCACGGTGACGACCGTCGATCAGCGCGGCTGGCTCGAGGGCGGCGCGGCGCTCGCGGGCGCGCCGCTCGGGTCGCGCGGCCGCGGCGTGTGGGTGACGGCGCAGTACAAGCTGCGGCGGTACGATCCGGCCGAGGGCGACGAGGGCGTGGGCAGCCTGTTCGGCGACACGTCGACGTCGGGCCTCTCGCTGCTGCACGAGGTGGCGACCGACGGCACGCTCTACAGCGGCGGCCGCGGCCGGCGCTGGCGGTTCAACGTCGGCGGGTTCTACCGCCGCTACGACTTCCGCAGCCCGTACGCCGAGGTCGCGAACGAGGGCCGCGGCGGCGGGCGCGCGGATCTGCAGCTGTGGCTCACGCGCGACCTGCGCGCGGATCTGGCGGCGGAGGTGGCGTCGCCCTCGCCGGTGCTCGCGCGCGAGCTCGGCCTCATGTCGTCGGTGCGCGGCGCGGTGGAGGCCCGATGGTGACCGTTGGTGTTCGTCTCTTCGGCCGGCGCGTCGTGCTCGCGCTCTGTGTGCTCGCGCTCTCCGTTTTCGGCGCGGCCGCGGTCGCGGTCGCGGCCCCGCCGCCGATCATCAAGGTCGACAATCGCAAGTTCGACCACGACAAGCACGCGCAGGTCTCGACGGCGGCCGGCAAGGCGGCCACGTGCGCGTCGTGCCACACGTTCGACGCGAGCGGCGCGCCGAAGGGCGGCCGCGAGCACCCGCGGTGCGCGCAGTGCCACACGTACCCGCGGTCGTGCGATCTGATGCGGCAGGCGGGCCCCAAGGGCCAGGCCCGCATCTGCCAGGTCTGCCATACGCCGACGAGCAACCGCTGCTTGCCGCCGGACCTGCCGCCGCTGCCGAAGGCGGACTCGTTCCAGGCGCGCTTCACGCACGGCAAGCACGCCGCGATGGGCGCGTCGATCGAGAAGGACTGCGCCCAGTGCCACGCGGCGCAGGCGCCCGCCGAGGGCAAGCCGGCCGCGGCGCACAAGCTGTGCTCGGGCTGCCACAACCCGAACGGCGCCAAGCCGGCGATGGCGGAGTGCCAGAGCTGCCACCAGGCGCCGCGCGGCAAGCCGGCGGCGGGGGCGGCGGCGGCCGATCCGTTCCGGCTCGACAGCTTCGATCACCGCGCCCACCACACGGCGTCGCGCCAGGCGGCGTGCCTGGGTTGCCACGACAAGATGCTCGGCACGGGAGACAGCGCGCTGCCGCGGCCGTCGATGGCGGCGTGCCAGACGCGGTGCCACGACGGACAGAAGGCGTTCTCGGCCGTCGGCACGCGGTGCACGGCGTGCCACAAGTCGCGCGAGCCGATGCCGCCCGCGGCCGCGGCGCCGCAGGCGGTGAGCTTCTCGCACGTGGCGCACGCGGCGCGCAACGTCCAGATCCAGAGCTGCGCGCAGTGCCACACGGTCGAGGCGGACGGCCGGCTGACGGCGCCGCTCGCGAAGAAGGACCACATGCCGTGCGCGGCGAGCGGCTGCCACCAGACCGAGTACATGAGCAAGACGACGAAGATCTGCGGCGACTGCCACGACGCGGCGGTGCCGTGGCAGAAGGCGGTGGCGCGCGCGAAGCCGCCGGTGAAGGAGGAGTGGCTCGAGCGGATCGACCACGCGGCGCACCTGTCGAAGATCGGCGCGGGCAACAGCGCGTGCGCGAGCTGCCACGGCGACAAGTTTTCGGGCGCGCCGGCGCCGTCGGGCCACGACGGGTGCGCGCCGTGCCACGGGCGCGCGACGGCGCCGCTCATGACGCAGTGCTCGGCCTGCCACGTCCAGACGGCGGCCGGGCGCGCGGCGTCGCCGTGGTCGGTGCGCGCGACGTTCGCGCACAAGCAGCACGCGACGGATCCGCGCTCGCGCGCGGCGGCGAAGTGCACCGAGTGCCACAAGCAGGTGGCGACGGCGAAGGACCTGGCCTCGGTCAAGGCGCCGCTGATGGCAGACTGCGAGGGCTGCCACAACGGCAAGGTGACGTTCAAGACAACGGGCTTTGAGTGCTCGCGCTGTCACACGCCGCTGGGCGAAGGCAAGCCGACGGCGAGCGTGGCGAAGCCGGCGGGCGACGCGCGGTTCGTGGCGGGTGACGCGCGGCTCGCGGCGGGCGACGCGCGGCTCGTGGCGGGCGACGCGCGGCTCGTGGCGCCTGGGGCGGCGCCGTGAGGTGGCTCGGCTCGCTCGGGCTCCTCGCGCTCGGCGCCGCGGCGGCGGTCGCGGTCGCGCAGCCTGCGCCCGCGCCGGCACCGGCCAAGGCAGGCGCGCCCGCAGTCACGCCTGCGCCCGCGCCTGTGCCGGAGGCGCGGCATTTCTCGCACGCCGCGCACGAGAAGCGCGGCGTCGAGGTCGGCCTGTGCCAGAGCTGCCACTCGCTCGACGCCAAGGGCCAGGTCCTCGCGCCAGCGGCGCGCGGCCACGCGCCGTGCCTCGAGGCGCAGTGCCACGCCGCCGAGTTCCTCGCCATCGGCGAGAAGACGCGCGTCAAGCAGCCGGCGCAGTTCGCCAAGGCGAGCTCGCTCTGCCTGGGCTGTCACCTGGAGGTGCCGGCGCCGTGGAAGAAGCCGGCGACGCGCGTGCTCAAGGCCTACCAGAATTCGCGCGAGCACCACGTCGAGGTGAACGGCCACTACGACCACATCATGCGCGCCAAGGACGGCTGCCGCGGCTGCCACGTCGTCGACGAGAAGACGTTCGCGCTCGCGGCCGGGACGCCGGGGCACGCGCAGTGCGGGACGTGCCACAACACCCAGACCAAGCCGGCGGTCTTCGCGATGGACAGCTGCGGCACGTGCCACAAGCCGGGGGCGCGGGCGCAGCACTTGAAGGAGCTCGGCATCACCGAGAGCCGACCGAAGACCGACGTGCGCGCGTGCCAGTCCGAGGGCCACGCGCAGCTCGAGAAGAAGCGGGGGCGGCCGATGCCGTGCTTCAAGCACGACCGCGCCGAGCACCGCACGCTCGAGGGCAAGCCAGTGCAGTGCGTGTCGTGCCACTACATCGTCGGGGACAGGTCCCAGTGGGGGAAGCGGCGGTACGACTCGCTCATCGATCTCCAGGTGAACCCGATCATCTGGAACGCGAAAGACCAGCAACACGAGTCCTGCGGGAGGGTCGCGGCATGTCACAAGCGCGATGTCGATCCGGTGTCCGGAGCCAAGTGCAACCTCTGCCACGCCGACAAGAGCGTGTTCTAGCCATGCGCACACCGATCCGTCTGGGCGTCCTCTCCTGCCTCTCCTGCCTCTTCTGGGCGGCGCTCGCGGCGTGCGGCGCCGACGAGGAGCGGACCAACACCGACTTCGGGTTCGAGGGCACGTGCGTGAGCTGCCACAACGGCCTGTCGGCCGGGCACGTCCACGGCAACTACAAGCTGCGCTGCGTCGACTGCCACGGCGGCAACGATCAGGTGACCGTCCCGGCCGACGCATTCCGGAGCGAGACGGTCTTCCGCGATCAGAACCTCCTCAAGCAGGCGCACGTCCTGCCGAAGCCGGGGCTCGCGCGGTTCTTCTTCGCGAACGGCGTCGACGACGACGGCGACGGCATGACCGACGAGCCGCCGGTCTTCAACGCCGGCAAGACCCAGGTGCTCGATTTCGGCGAGGTGTTCGAGCCGGGGCTGCACGGGCAGGGCGCGGGCGAGTTCGTGGACACCGAGCTGCAGCGCGACCTGAACTACACGCGGTTCATAAACCCGGGCGATCTGCGCGTCGCCTCGATCAGCTGCGGCGGCCAGTCGCGCGTCGCGCTCGAGGGCGGCGGGGGCGGCGGCTGCCACCAGCAGACGATCGACATCGTCCGCCGCAGCATCATGGTGAACCAGTCCGCCGTGATCAACGGCGCCTATTACGGCAACGAGAGCTACCGCGCGAGCTTCCGCACGGCGCAGGGCAGCGTGGCCGATCCGCGGTTCGGCGCGTTCGGCTACACGCTCGACTACGACGGCGTCGATCAGTGCATCGACACGACCGCCGCGCAGGCCGACGTCGCGGGCGGCCGCGTCCAGCCGCGGTTCGACAGCGCCTGCCTCGAGCGGCGCGCGACGGCGCAGGACCCGACGGTCGCGGCGAACGGGCCGGGCAACGCCGGCCTGCCGGCGTTCGAGATGGCGCAGGGCACGCTGAAGCCGGTCACCGGCGTCGAGTCGAACCGGACGATCGCGCAGACCGGCGCGGGCGATCAGCGGCTGCCGTGGGGCGGCCAGCCGAGCACGGGCGACGCGCACCCCGAGCTCGAGCCGATCCCGTGCGCGAGCCTTGTGGGGGCCGACTGCAACGTGGGCGGCATTCCGGACCCGGTCGACAACATCCTGCGCACGTTCCGCGCGTACTACCCGCTCAACTACCCGGGCTCGACGAACAACTTCAACTTCACGTTCGGCACGTCGATCCGGCCGGAGGTCGATCGCTTCAGGACGGCGAACCCGTACGGCCGCGGCCACTCGTCGGGCTGCGCGGCGTGCCACGTGGCGTACAACTACGAGGGCTCGCGCGCGCCGACGCAGGTTCGCCAGGACGACGGCACGGTCACGCCGGTCATCGATCCGACGACGAAGCACCGCGAGTTCAACCGGACGCAGGACCGCGCCGCGGTCCTGGGCGTGGAGCACCTGGTCGGCCGCGTGGTGAGCGCGCAGGATCGGATCGACACGGGCCGCGAGCAGCAGCGCACGTACTCCGAGGGCCACAACCTGACGGCGAAGGTCACGACGAAGACGTGCGGCCTCTGCCATGGCTTTGTGACCCGCATCAACTACGCGTACCAGGGCATGGCGGAGGAGGAGCAGCGCGACGCGCTCGCGCGGCGCAAGGCGATCGAGTTCACGACGCCCGCGGGCACGGGCGTCGTCATCCGCGACTCGTGGGTGCGCGAGGACAACGTCCCGTCGCTGCACATCGTCGAGGGCGACTGCCCGCAGCGGCCGTGCGGCAGCACGACCGCGCTCGGCGTGATCGAGCTGGCGCGCAAGCGCGACTCCGAGCTGGCGGCGATGGGGCTCGTGCCGGGGGCCGGCGGGTGCGCGGCCGAGGTGTTCACCGAGGACTGCAACAACAACGGCGAGCTCGATCGCGCGCTCGTGCTCGAGCGCCGTGACGAGGGCGGCGACGTCGTCGCGCAGACCACGATCAGCGAGGATCTGAACGGCAACGGCAAGCTCGATCTGATCGACCGCGTGCCGCGCGAGGAGTCGATCGACGGCCGGCAGGTGCGCTACGTGTACGGCGGCCGCAACGGCTCGACGCGCCAGATGGACATCCACTTCCAGCGCGGCATGCACTGCATCGACTGCCACTTCCTGCAGGACGTCCATGGCGACGGCCACCTCTACAGCACGAACTGGGACTCGATCGAGATCGAGTGCGAGGACTGCCACGGCGCGACGGCGCGCGCGACGCTCGTGACGAGCGGGCCCAACGGCGGCAACGACCTGCGGCGCGGCAAGAACCACGATCTGCAGCCGTTCTTCGAGGACAAGGGCGGCTCGATCCTCCAGCGCTCGCGCGTCACGCCGGGCGTGTTCTGGAAGATCCCGCAGACGCCCGAGTCGCAGAGCGAGTACGCGCGCGCGGCGCACGACTCGCGCCACGTCGCGGCGCCGAAGGTGGGCTCGACGTTCGCGGGGACTCCGGGCAGCTCCGAGCTGACGAGCGCCAAGCTCGAGTGCGCGGCGTGCCACGGCAGCTGGATCCACAACTGCATGGGCTGCCACGTCGAGCTGAACCTCGGCGACAAGCAGCGCAAGTTCGTCGACGCCGCGGGCGCCATCACGGACTCGGCGGGCGAGAACGAGGTCTGGCTGTCGAACTTCAATAACCCGGGCCACGTGAACTTCCAGCTCCTGGGCCTGCTCAAGTCGCCGTTCGTGCTCGGCGTGTCGTCGACGACGGAGCAGGGCCGGCTCGGTCCGTTCCGGTCGTCGATGCAGGTGAACCTCACGGTCAGCGATGCGAACGGCCACACGATCATCGACAACGCGACGTTCACGACGTACCAGGCCAAGGACGCCAACACGGGCCGCGCGAACGTGGCGACGAGCGCCGTGGCGATGAACCAGACGATGCCGCACACCGTGCGCCCGGCGGAGGCGCGCGGCTGCGAGTCGTGCCACCCGCTCGTCGACGCGCAGAGCCGGGTGCGCAACGAGCACTTGCTCGCGCAGACGTACGGCCTCGGCACCGGCGCGTACCCGTACGCGGGCGACTGGGCGATCGCGGCGGGCACGAACGGCATCGAGCTGTTCGAGCACAAGCAGGAGCGCGAGCTCGGGGCGAACAAGACGGCGAACGCCTCGACGCGGTTCCCCGGCATGATCATGGATGGGAGCGTGGCCTCGCGCACGATCGCGAACGTCGAGCCGCAGTTCGACGGCAGCAGCGGCATCGGGACCACGGCGGTCACGACCGACGTCGTGCTGATCCGCAACTTCCAGCCGCCGCCGGCCGGGGGCGTGCTGCCGACCCCGACGCTGCGCGACCTCGCCGTGATGGCGGTGGACGCAGGCGGCGGAGTCGGCCGGCTCGTGATCACCGATATCTCGGGGCGCGGCCACCCGACCGCGGCGCGGGCGTCGGTGGGCTCGACGGCCAAGTCGCTCATCCTGACGAACCTGCCGGCAGTGCCGCGCGCGCTCGCGCACCTCTCGCCGGACACGAGCGATCCCTACGTCTACGCCGCGGTCGGCGCGTCTGGCGTCAGCGTCGTCCGGATCGTGGACGCGCCGCGCATGGGCGCGGTCACGGCGACGCTCGTGCGCACGGTCCCGCTGCAGAACGGCCGCACGGCCCAGGACGTGATCCTCGCGGGCGATCTGCTGTACGTCGGCACGCAGCAGGGCACGATCGACGTGCTGTCGCTGAGCGATCCGGAGACGCCGGTCGTGATCGGCTCGGTGAGCCTGGGCGCGGCGGCGTCCGTGAACCGGCTCGCGCTCGCGGGCTTCGTGCTCTACGCGGCGACGCAGGCCGGCCTCGCGAGCGTGGCGCTCGACGACCCGCAGTCCCCGGCGGTGCTCTCGCCGCCGATGGGGCCGGTGGCGACGGGGCTCGCGATCCGCGAGGGCCGCGCGTACCTGGCCGCGGGCGCGGCCGGCGTGATCGAGATCGACGTCCGCACGCCGTCGGCGCCGATCGTGAAGCCCGGCAGCGTCTCGACGCAGGCGGTCAACGCGCGGGACGTCGTCGTGTCGGTGATGCCCGGCCAGACCTGGCTCCAGGTGCTCGAGACGAGCGGCGACGTCGCCTACGTCAAGCTGGACAACCGGCAGTCGCTGCGCGAGCGGTGCTTCCCGGATCCGGGCGCGGCGCAGTGCCTGCTCGATCTGCAGTTCATGGATCCGACGCAGATGAGCCGCGATCCGAGCTTCGATCCGGTGACCGGCATGTTCGATGCGGCCACCGTCGATCCGAGCGGTCCGCCGTTCTTCCGCCAGACCCGCGGCATCATCACCACCGGCACGCGCCTCGCGCGCCCGGCGGTGTGGGATCAGCTCGGCACGCTGACGGGGCGGCGGATGCGTGACTCGTTCATGCCGGGCTCGGGCGTGCTCTCGCTGCCGGTCATGCAGCGCATGCGCGGCGTCCCGATCTGCGAGCTGAACCAGCCCTCGAACCACCCGGCCGGGCTGGGCGCGCTCGGCATCTTCGACGGCGTGGGGTGCCAGCCGCTCGGCACGTCGGCGGCGAAGGCGGCGATGGCGAAGGCGGCGCGCCGGTCGCCCACGTGCCGGCCGGCGAGCTTCGGCTCGCGCGAGCAGGTGTGCGGGCCGAGCCTGCCGGCTGGCTCGCGCCCGCGATGATCTGGCTCGTCGCGGCGCTGCTCCTGTTCGCTGCGTCCGCCCTGACGATCGCCGCGATCGGCCGGTGGCGTCGCCGGCGCGCGCGGGCGGCCGCCGCGGCTGCGGTGATCGTCCCCGCGGATCTGGCGGCGCGGCTCGACGCCGCGGCGCGCGCGCTCGCGGCGGCGCCGCCGTGGCAGCCGTCGTCGGCGCCCGACGCGCCGCCGGCCGCGGCGGCCGTCGAGGCGGCGCTGATCGCGGGCGATCCGGCCCGCGCGCTCGAGGCGGCCGAGGCGGCGCTCGCCGCGGCGCCGGGCGATCCGGCCGCGCGCGTGTGGCTCTCGTGGGCGCTGTGCGCGAACGGCCAGCCGACGGGCGCGCTCGATCAGCTGCGGCGTCCGCCGGACGCAGCCGGCGCGGGCGCACCCGCGGGCCCGCTCGCCGCGTACGTGGCGGCGCGCGCGGAGCACCTGCGGTTCGAGCACGGCGCGGGCGCGACCGGGGCGGTGCCGCCGCTCGTGACGACGGCCGATCTGGCGATCGTCACCCTGGCGAGCGGGCGCGGCGCCGCGACGTGGCTGACCGGCGCCACGGACGTCCAGCTCTCGGCCGAGCAGGTGCGCGCGGCGATCGGCGAGCACCGCGAGATCACGGCGCGCTGCCTCGCCGGCGCGCTCGACGCGCTCGACGCGGCCCCCGGCTTCACCGACGCGGCGTACCTGGCGGCGCGGCTCGCCGTGAAGGCGGGCCTGCTCTCCGCCGCGCGCGCGCTGTTCTCGGCGATCGCGCCGCGGATCGCGGGCCGCCCCGACGCCGATTCGTTCGAGCGGGATCGCCGCGATCTCGAAGATCCGGCGGGCGCCGTCGCGGCGGCGCAGTCCCCGCCGCCACCGCCGCCACCGCCGACGGGCGACAAGGCGAAGCGCTCGCGCAGCCTGCGCGTCTTGCCGTAGCCGGGGCCCAATCGCCGCGCGCGGCTACTTGAAGTCGTTCTTCCACTCGCGGATCGCGCCGAACACCGAGACCGGATCCGCGGCGGCGCCGCGCGCCTTCGCCGCGGCGATCACCGCCGGCTCGGCCGCGCGCAAAAACGGGTTCGTCGCCCGCTCGTCGGCGATCGTCGACGGCGTCGACGGCGCCGGCACCGCCGCGGCGCGGCGCGCGACGGCGGCGTTGTCCGGCTCGACGGCGGCGGCGAAGCGCAGGTTCGAGGCCGTGTACTCGTGGCCGAAGTAGACGCGCGTCTCGGGCGGCAGCGCCGCCAGGCGCGACAGCGAGGCGTGCATCATCGCCGCGTCCCCCTCGAATATCCGGCCGCAGCCGGCGCCGAACAGGGTGTCGCCGGTGAACGCCGCGCCCTCGACGAGGAACGTGATCGCGCCGAGCGTGTGGCCGGGGTTGTGGATCACGCGCGCGCGCAAGCTGCCGAGCGTGGTCTCGCCGCCGTCGGGGAGCCGCTCGGTGACGCCCTCGATCTTCTCGGCGTCGCGCTCGCCGGCGACGACCGCCAGCCCGGGCCGCGCGGCGACCAGGTCCTTGACGCCGCCGACGTGATCCCAGTGGTGGTGCGTGAGCCAGATGGCCGCGAGCGTGACGCCCTCGCGCGCGAGCGCGGCCTCGACGGGCGCGGCCTCGCTGGGGTCGACCACCGCGGCTCTTTCGCCGTCGATCACGAGGTAAGCGAAGTTGTCCTTGAGGCAGGGGACCGGCACGACGCGCATGGCGCGACCCTACCGCATGCGGCGCTCCGGGGCGCGCGCGCCTTGGCGCTCGCTCCCGGGCGGGTGCGCCTTCCGACTCCTCCTTCCCCATGATGCTTTTGGCTCCGTGTCGGCACCGGTGAATCTGAGTCGTTGACTTGCGATCGCGGGCGAGTACTGTCGCAAGCCATGCTGCGAAGCGCCGTTGTAGCGAGCATCCTGTTCTCTGCTGCGTGCCTGACCAACGGGGTCACGGACGAGAGCCTGTCCACCACCGAGCAGCTGGCGGCGACCGTGCCGTGGAAGCAGGCGGCGAAGTGGCCCTATCGCCTGTCTGGCTCGCGCATGTACGTGCACTACCAGGCCGCGGGCGACCTCGCGATGGCGCAGACGGTGCTCGCCGACATCGAGGACGCGTGGACCAAGCAGATGACGCAAGGCGGCTCGCGGATCCCGCTCGACGACGGTGGGCTCGCGGGGCCCGACGGCCGGTTCGACGTCTACCTGCAGCGCGGCCTCAACTCGCTGTACGTCGACGCGGTCGCGACGAACGACGCGACGACGTGGGACGACTACTCCACCGCGATGGTCCTCGATCCGTGGGGGCAGTACGGCGGGGTCGAGATGCGCCCCAACGTCTTCCACGAGCTGCGGCACGCGTCGCAGGCCGTCGACGACTGGTGGGAGCACGCGTTCCTGTTCGAGGCCGAGGCCACGGCGTGGGAGACCGCCTATTACGGCTACGACCGGATCGACTACGTATGGACGGACTACCAGGCGCACCCCGAGTGGATGCCGTTCAAGAACGATCGGTACGTCACCTGGTACATGTACGGCGGCGCGATGTTCTTCCTGTGGCTGCGCCAGAACGTGTTCGCGAACAGCCTCGCGTTCACGAACGACATGTGGCTCGCGAGCCGCAACCCGGCGGGCACGAACGAGCCCGACTTCTGCGACGCGCTCGAGCCCCTGCTCGCCGCCCGCGGCACGTCGCTGTTCGCCCAGGTGACGAGCTTCGCGCGGGCGCGCTGGTACACCGGCTCGCGCGCGAACGGCACGCTCGATGGCGGCGCGTCGATCGCCGAGGTCGCGACGAAGTCGCACGCGCGCGCGTCCGGGGCGGCGCGCACCTCGTTCATTCCGGGCCCCGAGGTGCTGGGGACGGTGTACACGGTCGTGACGGCGGCGCCGACCGACGGCGCGACCTTGCGCGTGTCCCTGTCGAACATCGCCGCGGGCATGAAGCCGGTCGTGCAGGTCGTCGGCCAGGGGGCCGGCGATCGCGTGCTCGATCTGTCGACGGGCTCGGCGACCGTATCGGTCGTCGGCGGCAAGGTCGTGCTCGCGGTGACGATGCAGCCGGCGAACGGTCAGTTCGATCCGGACACCGTCGGTACGCAGCTGTACAAGGCGACGGTCAACATCGACAAGATCTAGAGCGGGGCGGTACCGTCCGCCGCATGACGACGCAGGAGACGCAGGGCAAGCAAGCGACCATGCGGGCGGTCGTGCTGCGCGAGCACGGCGGCCCCGAGGTGCTGCGCGAGGAGGAGCTCCCGATCCCCGAGCCGGGCCCGGGCGAGGTGCGCGTGCGCGTGCGCGCGGTGGCGCTGAACCACCTCGACATCTGGGTGCGCAAGGGCGGGCCGGCGTTCAAGCTCGAGTACCCGCACCGGCTCGGCTGCGACATCGCCGGCACGATCGACGCGGTCGGCCCCGGCGTGCCGGCGGGCGTGGCCACCGTCGGCGCCAAGACGGTCGTGCAGCCGGGGCTGTCGTGCGGGCACTGCGCGGCGTGCCTGGGCGGCAGCGACAACCTGTGCCGGCACTACCGGATCCTCGGCGAGAACACGCAGGGCGGCTACGCCGAGTACCACGTCGTCCCGGCGGTGAACCTCGCGCCGTACCCCGAGCGGCTCGACTTCCCGCGCGCGGCGGCGAGCCTCCTGCCGTTCCTGACGGCGTGGCAGATGGTCGTGCGCAAGGCGCGCGTCGCGCCGGGGGACACGGTGCTCGTGCACGGCGCCGGCTCGGGCGTCGGCGTCGCCGCGATCCAGATCGCGAAGCTCCATGGCGCGCGCGTGATCACGACAGCGAGCACCGCCGCGAAGCTCGAGCGCGCGAAGGCGCTCGGCGCGGACGTCTGCATCGACTACACGACCGCGGACTTCGCGGCGGTGTGCCGCGCCGAGACGGGCAAGCGCGGCGTCGACGCGGTGATCGAGCACGTGGGCGGCGACGTGTTCGCCGCGAGCATCAAGGCGGTGCGAAGCGGCGGGCGCATCGTGACGTGCGGCGCGACGGCGGGCTTCCATCCGGCGATCGATCTGCGCCACATCTTCTTCCGCCAGATCGAGGTGCTGGGCTCGACGATGGGCAGCAAGGCCGATCTGCTCGCGGTGCTCGGCCACGTCGCGGCGGGCCGGCTCGAGCCGGTGGTCGATCGCGTGCTGCCGCTCGCGCAGGCGGCCGACGGGCACCGCGCGCTCGAGCGCCGCGAGGCGTTCGGCCGGGTCGTGCTCGAAGTATGAGCCGGGAATCGCGATGACGGCGGCGCTCTCGCTCCGCGGCCTCGGCAAGGACTACGGCGCGCGCAGGGCCGTCGGGGCGATCGATCTCGACGCCGTGCGCGGCGAGTGCCTGGGCCTGCTCGGCCCCAACGGCGCCGGCAAGACGACGACGATCTCGATGGCGTGCGGCGTGGTCACGCCGACGCGTGGCGCGGTCGCGATCTGCGGGATCGATCTCGCTCGCGAGCCGTTCGCGGCCAAGCGCAAGCTCGGGTTCGTCCCGCAGGAGCTCGCGATCTACGACGAGCTGTCGGCGCTGCAGAACCTGCGCTACTTCGGCGCGCTGTACGGCCTCTCCGGCGCGGCGCTCGCGGCGCGCATCGACTGGGCGCTCGGCGTCGTCGGGCTGCGCGATCGCGCGGGCGATCTGGCGAAGCGCTACTCGGGCGGCATGAAGCGGCGCCTGAACCTCGCGGCGGGGCTGCTCCACGCGCCGGAGCTGCTCGTCCTCGACGAGCCGACGGTCGGCGTCGATCCGCAGAGCCGCAACCACATCTTCGAGACGGTCCGCAAGCTGAAGCAGGACGGCATGACGATCGTGTACACGACGCACTACATGGAGGAGGTCGAGGCGCTGTGCGACCGCGTCGCGATCATCGACGCCGGCGCGATCGTCGCGACCGGCACCGTCGCCGAGCTGATCGCCGCGCACGCGGGCCGCGGCCTCGTGCTCGAGCTCGCGGGCGACGTCGCGGCGGCGGCCGCGGCCGCGGCGGCGCACGGCTCCGTCGAGCGCGTCGGCGCCGCCGGGCTGCGCGTGGTGCCGGCGGCGGGCCTCGGGCCGCTCGTCGCCGCGATCGAGGGGGCGGGCGCGACGATCGCGCGGATCGAGTCGCGCGAGGGGAACCTCGAGGCGGCGTTCCTCGCGCTCACGGGCCACGCGCTGCGGGACGAGCCATGATCGGCGCGGCGATCCGCAAGGACGTGTGGCTGCTCGTCCGCGACCGCGGCGCGCTGATCAGCCTGTTCGTGCTGCCGATCGCGTTCATCGTCGCGTTCGGCTTCATGTTCGGGGGCAGCGACGGGCGGGGCGAGCCGCGGCCGATCGCGCTCTGGCACGCGCCGGGCGATCCGCGCGGCGCGGCGATCGCGCGCGCGCTCGCCGATACGCCGGGGCTCGCAGCGCGGCCGCTGCCGAGCGCCGATGCCGTGCGCGCCGAGGTCGCCCGCGAGGAGGCGATCGCCGGCCTGGTCGTCCCGCCGGATCCGGCGCTCCCCGTCGAGCTGGCGATCGATCTCGGCGGGCCGATCGCCGTCCGCGGCCCGATCCAGGCGGCGCTCACCGGCGCCGTCGCGCGCGCGCTCGCGCCGCCCGCGCCCGCGGGCGACTCGCGTTCGCTCGTCGAAGCCAAGACGCCGCCCGGCATCGCCCAGCCGCTGCGGAACGTCTCGAGCTTCCAGGTCACCGTGCCGGGCAACGCGGTGCTGTTCGGCTTCTTCATCGCGCTCACCGTCGCGATGGCGTTCGCCGGCGAGCGCCGCACCGGCACGTGGCGGCGGCTGCTCGCGGCGCCGGTGCCGCGCTGGAAGGCGCTGGTCGCCACGCTCGTGCCGTACGCGATCGTCGGCGCGTGCCAGCTCGCGTTCCTGTTCTCGATCGGCGCGCTCGCGTTCGGCATGCAGCTCGCCGGCTCGCCCGCGGCGCTCGTCGTCCTCTCGCTCGCGGTCGTCTACGCCGCCGTCTGCCTGGGCCTGCTCATGGCGTCGCTCGGCGGCAGCGAGAAGCAGCTCGGCGGCATCGGCTCCGTGGTGCTGCTCGTGATGGGCATGCTCGGCGGCTGCATGTTCCCGCGGCTGCTCATGCCGGCGTTCATGCAGAAGATCGGCCTCGGCGTACCGCACGGTTGGGCGCTCGACGGTTACTACGCCGTGCTCGTGCGCCAGGGCACCACGATCGCCGACATCGCACCCCAGCTGATTGCCCTCCTTGGCTTCGGTACCGGCTTCGCGCTCCTCGGAATCCTGCTGTTCCGATTCGAGCGCTGATGACGAGTTGCCTTATCCTGGCGGCATGCCGCCCAATCGCGAGCAATGGATCGCCGACGTGCTGCGTGCTGGCCTCGAGACGCACATCCTCTCGGAGCCCGACATCCTGACGCACGCGACGCCCGCGGTGCTGATCGGCTCCTTGCCGAAGGACGTCGTCATCCGGCTGCTCGACACGACGCTCGTGACCGGGACGATGTCGCCGGAGGCCGTGCTGCAGACGGCGACGCCGGAGATCCTCTCGGCGCACGTCCCGCCGATGGTGATCTGGGACTGCCTCGCCGCGGCGGCGCAGCGCGCCGGGTTCGCGGGCGACGGGACGCCCGAGGCGCCGGAGGCGCGTGAGTTCTTGCGCCGCGCGCTCGCGCAGGCGCTGACCCACGCCGTCACGGCGCCGAAGGACGTCGTCGAAGATGTCAGCGCGCAGGTGCTCGGCCACCACTTCCCCGACGAGCTCAAGACGAAGCTCCTCGAGGCGAGCCTCGCGGCCGGCAAGATGAACCCCGAGCTGATCATCCAGACGCTCGGCGTCGCGGAGATCACCCGGCACGCGCCGACCGAGCTCGTGTGGGCGTGCCTCGCGCGGACCGGCGCGCCGCACGGCACCGCCGCGCGCGCCGCGGTGGCCGCGGCCGTCGGGACCGTCGAGCCGAAGGCGGAGCCGCTGGCGCCGCCGCCGCCCGGGCCGGAGCCAGCGGCCGCGGCGGTACAGGCCGCGCCGCTGCCGCTGCCGCCGCCGCCGCCTTCGACGCTGCCGCCGCCGATCTCATCCACGGCGATCACGACGCCGATGTCCCCGGCGCAGCGAGCCGCGATGGACCTGTTCGAGGACGACATGGTCGTCGAGGTCGACGACGGGGGGGGAGCGGAGGCGGCGCGCGACAAGGGCGACGCCCGGAAGCCCACGACGAAGAACACGACCCGGCGCGCCTGACGCGGCCCACGTTCGGCCGTACGATGGCCGGCGATGAGCCAGCCGCCGCCGGGGTCGATGGGTGCGCCGTTCGTGGGGGATGCCCTCAAGTTCTTGAAGGATCCGTTCTCGTTCACGCTGTCGCGCACGCGGCAGCACGGGACCATCTGGAAGACGCGGATCCTCGGCGACACCGTCGTGTTCTTCGCGGGGCCGAAGGCGTTCTCGTTCTTCATGGATCCGGAGCACTTCACGCGGCAGAGCGGCTCGCCGAAGTTCATGCAGGAGCTCCTGCACCCCGACGCCGTGCCGTTCCTCGACGGCGATCGCCACAAGGCGCGCAAGCGGCTCCTGCTCGCCGCGTTCACCGACGACGCGCTCGGCAGCTACTTGCCGGGCATCTTCGCGATCTTCGATCGCTTCGCCGCCGCGTGGGCGGGCGCGGGCGAGCGCGCCGTCGGCACGGAGCTGCCGCAGCTCGGGTTCGACGTGGCCGATTACCTGTTCGCGGCGAGCGATCCGGCGAAGAGCAACGTCGCGGGCGCCACCGACTTCGCGCTCATGAACCGCGGCACGTTCGCGCCGCCGGTGAACCTGCCGTTCACGGCGTACGGCAAGGCGATCCGCGCGCGCGATCGGCTGCGCGTGTACATCAAGAGCCAGGTCGCGTCGCGGGATGGCGCGGGGACGGCGCTCGGCGTGCTCAAGGCGGCGCGCGGCCCCAGCGGCGAGCAGCTGTCGGCCACCGAGCTCGAGATCGAGCTCCTGCACTTCTTCTTCGCGGCGCACGGCGGCCTGACGGCGGCGATCGCGTGGCTGCTCGTGGTGCTCGGCGAGCACCCGGAGATCGCCGCGCGCCTGCGGGCCGAGGCCGATCGCGTCCTCGGGGAGACCCCGCCGACGCTCGCGCAGATCCGTGAGCTGGCGGAGGCGCGCGCCGTCTCGCGCGAGGTGCTGCGCGCCTACCCGATCGCGCCGACGACATTCCTCGGCGTCGCGCGCAAGGACCTCGAGCTCGACGGCTTCCACATCCGCGCCGGCTGGAAGGGGGCCGGCGCGATCTGGGCGACGCTCCAGGACGGCTCCACGTTCCGCGATCCGACGAGCTTCCACGCCGAGCGCCTCAACGACGCCGCCACGGGCGCGCTGCCGGCCAACGCGTTCGTGCCGCAGGGCGGCGGCCCGCCCGACGGCCACCGCTGCGCGGGCGAGGCGCTGATCCAGCTGCTCATGCCGGCGTTCCTCGGCTGGTTCACGCGCCGCTTCGATCTCAAGCTGCCGGCGCAGGACACGAGCCCCGGCGGCGGCGGCCTCGGCCCGCTGCCGCGGGACGGCCTGCGCCTCGTCGTAGCGCGGCGCGCGTAGCCGCGGTCGGGTCGGTCCTGCGCGCGCGGATCACGCGCGCGGGTCGTCCGGGGCGGACCGCAGCTGCCTCGCGAGCTCGAGCGTGCGCGCGTTCTCGGGCACCTCTTCGAGGAAGCTCGCGCGCCACGCGGGGTCGTCGATCCGGGCGGCGCGCGCGAGCAGCCGCTCCGCTGCGGCGGAGAGGGCCGCCCGCGCGGCAGCGCGCTCGCCGATGGCGTCGAGCGCCTCGGCGAAGACGAGCCGCACGAGGGCCTCGCCCTCCTCGAGACCGCCGAGCGGTTCCAAGAGCTGCATCGCCTCCGCCGCGGCCTGATGGGCCTCGCGCGAAAGCCCCTGGCGCAGGCGCACGTGGGCGAGGATGCCGAGCGCAGCGCAGCGGCGCGCTCGGGCCTCGCACACACGGGCGGCCTGCTCGGCCTCGCGCGTCGCCGCATCGAAAAGCTCGGTCTCCGAGAGGAGCAGGGCGAGGTAGCTGCGCGCGAGGCTCTCGTAGAACCGGTCGTTGTGCGCCTGGAACGCGGCGACGGCCTCCTGGGCCAGGGCGCGGGCCTCCTGCAGCGCGCCGCGGCGGGCGAGCGCGAGCGCCAGCCTGCACTTCACCACCGAGGCGAGCCGCCCCGACGGATCGAGCCGCGCCTCGCCGAGCACGGCCCGGAGCTCGGCCTCCGCCCGCGCGTACTGACCGAGCTCGATGAGCGTCATCGCCGCGCTCATCCGACGCGTCTGGAGGTACGTCACGTACCCCGCCCGCTCGAAGTGCTCGATGCAGGCCTCGAGGGCCGCGCGCGCCGCGGCCGGCTCCCCCGCGAACAGCGCCCGCTCGGCGAGCGCCGCTTGGACGTGGCCGAGGGTCGGCAGGTCGTGCGCCACCTCGCCCTGCAACGCGGCGAGCGTCGCGAACAGCCGCTCCGCGCGCGCGAGCTCGCCGGCCCGGAGCAGCATGCGCACGACCAGCGCGATCGCCGCGACCTGCGCCACCCGCGCCCGCGGCTCGGCCGGGCTGTCGAGCTCCTCGACCATGGCCAGCAAGCGATCGTGCTTGCCGCGGTGGAAGGCCGCGAGGGCCACGCCCGCGACCGCCCGGAACCAGCGCGGGCTCCCCCGCGGCAGGAGCCGCATCGCATCCACGTCGCACGCCTCCGCCTCGGCCAGGTCGAAGCGCAGCACGAAGTGAGCCTCGGCCTTGAACCGCTGCACCGTGCCGCGCAGCTCGCCGTCGGCCCCGCACGCCAGGGCGCGATCGGCGCGCTGGAGGATCGCGGCGGCGTCGTTGGCCTCGAGCGCCTGCTCCGCGGCCCAGCCATAGAACGTGGCCGCGCGCGCCTGCTCCTCGCCGCGCTCGAAGTGATCCGCGAGCACCATCGCGTCCTGCTCGCCCCTCCGCTCGAGCCACGCGCCGGCCAGGCGGTGGCCCACCGCGCGGTCGCGATCGGTCAGCATCTCGTACGCGGCCTCGCGGACGAGCGCGTGGCGGAACATGTACTCCTGCTCGCCCGGGAACTTGCTCTCACCGCGCCGCGCGAGCAGCTCGCGCTCGATCAGCGCCGCCAGCCAATCGTCCACGCGCTGGGTGTCCTGCGCGCCGCCGAGCAGCGTGGCCACGCCTCCGCCCCAGAACACCTCGCCGAAGACGCTGGCGGCCCGGATCACCTGCCGCGCGGCCGGCTCGAGCGCCTCGAGCCGGGACTGCACCATGGCGAGCACAGTCCCGGGCAGCGCGTCCTTGCCCGTGTCCTTGCCCGCGTCCTTGCTGTCGGCGGCGACGGCCCGGATGAGCTCCTCGAGGTAGAGCGCGTTGCCGGCGGCCTGCCCGACGACGCGCGCGACCTTCTCCTCGGAGACCGCCTCGCCCAGGACCTCCCGCACCAGCCGCTCGCCCGCCTTGCGGGGCAGCTTCGCGAGCCGGAGCTCCTGGGTGCCGGCCTCGTGCCAGAGCTTGGGGAACAGCTCGTGGACCTCGGGCCGCGCGCACGCGAGGACCATGAGCGGCTGCTCCGGCAGCGCGCGCAGCGCCTCCTCCACGAGCTGCACCGACGGCAGGTCGCTCCAGTGGAGATCCTCGAGGACCAGCAGTAGCGGGTGCGCCTTGCACTCGGCGGCCAGGAAGGTCCGGAAGGCGCGCTTCATGTGCTCGCCCATGAGGAGCGGGTCGTGGCGAGCGTCGCGCAGCGGCCCGTTGTCCTGGTCGGGGAACGGGGTGCTCGTGAGCTCGCCGAGGAGCTCGGTCACCCGCGCGGCCGACGCGGGCGCGACGTGCCGGGCGACGCGCGACTGCAGCTTGCGCTGGCGGACCTCCAGCGGCTCCCCGACGAGCAGCCCCGCGGCGCGCCGGAGCAGCTGCCCGACCATGCCGAACGGCGAGCCCGCCCGGAGCGGATCGCCCTGCGCGGTCCAGATATCGACGGGCGCCTCGGCCCCCGGCGGGCCGCCGCGCTTGCGGAGGGCGCGCAAGAACTCGTAGCGCAGGCGCGACTTGCCCATGCCGGCCGCGCCGGTGACGAGGGCCGCCCGCGCGACCGGCTCGGCCACGCACTCGTGGAAGATCCCGTCGAGCACCGCGAGCTCGCGATCGCGGCCGACGCACGGCGTGGGCTTGCCGAGCAGCGTGCGGATGCCCTCCTCGGCGTCGCGTTCTGCCACGAGCTCGAGCGCGCCCGGGGCGCCGCCGAGCTCGAACCGCGCCTCGATCAATCCTGCCGTGGTGTCGTCGAGGAGGATGCGCCGCGGACCGCCGGCCGCGCCGGTGTGCCCGTGCTCCCGCAGGAGCTCGACCGCCCGGTCGATCGCCTCGCCGACGACGAGGCGGCCGTCGAGCATGCTGCGCCCGGTGGCCAGCACGATCGCGATCTCGGGCAGCGCGGCGCGCATGGACAGCGCGCAGCGCGCCGCCTGGATCGCCTGGTCGCTGGCGCTGCCCTTGGCCGTGAACGTCGCGATCACCGAGCCGTCCACGAGGCAGTCGATCCGCGCCGCGAGCGGCGCGGCGATCGCGCGCAGCCGCTCGAACGGCACGATCACCTCTTCCGGCGTGAGGGTCAGCGACGGCCCGCCGCCGCCGTCTCCGTGCGCGACGCCTGCCAGCATCACGCTCGCGAGCCGCTGCTCGCCGGTGGTCAGCGAGGACGGCGCCTGCGGCCGCTGGGGCTCGGCCGTCGGGTGCAAGAGCTCGAGCGCCGCGAGCTCGGCGGCCAGCGCCGCGCCATCCGCCGGCCGGCCGTTCGGATCTTTGCACAGCACCCGCGCCACGAGCTCGCCGAGCGCCGGGGGGACGTCCGCGCGCAGCTCGCTCAGGTGAGGCGCCTCGTCGAACAGGATCTTGACGAGGACGGCCATGAGGTTGTCGCCGACGAAGGGGAGGCGTCCCGTGATGCACTCGAAGAGCACGCAGCCGAGCGAGAACACATCGGCGCGTGCGCTCACCTCGTCGGATCCGCGCGCCTGCTCCGGCGCGGTGTACGCCGGCGTCCCGACGAACGCGTTCGTGCGCGTCACGGGGCGGGTCTCGATCTTCCGGCGAGCGATCCCGAAGTCGACGATCTTCACGCGATCCACGTCGCCGTCCGGCAGGAACAGGTTCTGCGGCTTGATATCGCGGTGCACCACGCCCTGCGCGTGGGTGGCGCCGAGCGCCTCGGCCGTGCGGCGGGCGAGGAGGACGCTCTCGCCAATGGGCAACCGGCCGTGCGCCAGCCGGTGACTCAAGGTCTGGCCTTCCAGCCACTCCATGGCCAGGTACGGCTCGCCCGTCCGGGTGAAGCCGTGGGCGACGTAGCGGACGATGCCCGGGTGGTGCAGCTCCGCGAGGACGCGCGCCTCGCGCGCGAACCGCTCCTGATCCGAGGCAGGCCCGGTGCCGTGGAGCAGCTTGAGCGCGACCTGCTTGCCGCTGTGGATCTCTCGCGCGCGGTAGACGGAGCCCATCCCGCCTTCCCCGGCCAGCTCCTCGAGCAGGAAGCGATCCGCCACGACGTGGCCCGCGCGCATGGGGGGAGCCTAGCCTCCTTGGGTCCGGCGGTGGGCTCGAAGCTCCCCGCCCCGCCGCTAGCCGTCCGGCGGGCGGTACTCGCTCACGTCGATCCCGTAGCGCCGCAACCAGCGATGTACCTGCACCCGGTCCTTGCCGAGCTCGCGTCCCACCGCGGCGATGTTGCCCTGGTGCCGGGTGAGGAGCTCCCGGAGCGACTGCTCGGACGGTGGGCCGCTCTGGCGTGGGCTCTCGGCCGGCGGCACGGCGGCCGAGGGTCGCGGTGCAGGTCGCTCGGCGCCCGCGGCGCGCGGCAGCCCGTAGGTCTTCATCAGCTCCTTGATCTCGTCGGTGAGGTGCTCCGCGCCGAGCTCCGGCCCGCTCGCGACCGCGGCCCAGCGCTTGATGAGCGCCTCGAGCTCACGGACGTTGTAGGGAAAATCATAATGAAGGACGCCGGTCATGAATGGAAAGCTCACGAGCGCGTCGGGCCGGCCGTGGCGCGCGGCGAAGGCGCGGCACAGGGCGAAGCAGTCCTCCTTGCGCTCACGCAGGGCCGGGAGCTTGAGGCTGTATTCGTTGAGGCGGGCGAAGAGATCGCCGCGGAAGCGCTCGTCGCCCTGCAACTTGCGTAGATCGCGGTGCGTCGCGCAGACGATCCGCACGTCGACGCGCTCGGCTTGCGACGCGCCGATCGGGAGCACCTCCTTGGACTGGAGCACGCGCAAGAGCTTCGCCTGCGCTTCGAGCGGCATGTCGCCGATCTCGTCGAGGAAGAGCGTGCCGCCGTTCGCCGCGCGGATGAGGCCGGGCCGATCGCGGTCGGCGCCCGAGAACGCGCCTCTCCGGTGGCCGAACAGCTCGGCCTCGATCAGGGTCGCCGGGATGGCGGCGCAGTTGACGGCCTGGAGCGGCCCGCTCCGGCCGCTTCGCTCATGCAGCTCCTGGGCGAACACCTCCTTGCCGGTGCCGCTCTCCCCCAGGATCAGGACGGAGAGATCGCTCGCGGCGACCTTGCCGAGCTCCGCCGCGAGGCGCTGGATCTGGTAGCCGCCGATGATCCGCCCGGGCGCTCCGTCGATCCGGTGACGCAGATAGCCGGGCGCGTCGTCCTCGACGAACTTCCAGATCGCGTCGCCGATGTGGATCTCGTCGTGGTGCTCGAGGACGACCTCGCCGCCGGCCTCGCCGATGAGCTCGCCGTTGACGATGGTGCCGTTGCGCCCCCCCAGGTCGGCGAGCACCCACCGGTCGCCCTGACGGCTGAGCCGTGCGTGTTGCCGGGAGATGGCCCGCGAAGGCACGCAGAGATCTGCATGATCGTCGCGGCCGATGACCATGGCGTCGCCGCGCAGGACGTACCCGGCGGGCAGCTGGCTGTAGCTCGGGGTGTAGAGCAGGATCAGGCCGGCGTGCCCTCCGCCGCGCCCGGGCCCGCCGTGGGCCCAGGACATCTCGATGGAGGTGGTACTGCCAGCATCGTGCGGTGAGCCCGTCTGCCGAGGCATGGTCGCCGAAGGCCAGGATATCGCTACGGATGTGGCGCCGCCAGCCGCGTGCGGCGAGCCTGTCTGCCAGGGCCTGGCGCGGGCAGCATGACAGCGGGCGTGACAGGCAGCGTGACAGGGAGCGTGACAGGGGGCGTGACAGGGGGCGTGAACGCAGCCGCGAGCTGCGGGCGAGAGGCGTAACCGGCTGATCTGGCGCTCCGCGGGTCACCCACCGTGGCTTCGCGGCCGTCCTGCCGAGCTGGCACAGCGCTCGCTCTGGGAGCAGCTCGGCCCGCGGAGACGCTGCAGGGGATCCGAGCCCGCTCGGGTCCCTCTGGCGCCGCGGGCCCGCCTGGAGACGCGCGGTCTCGCGGGCGTGGTTCGACTCGTCACCAGCATAAGGAGATCACGATGAATACCGCACTCAAGATTGCTTCGATCGGTCGTCTGGCAGGGCTCTCGGCGCTCGCAGGGAGCGCGCTCGGTTCCGGGTGCGTCAGCGGCGCCAGCGACGAGCCGGAGCGAGCGATCGCCAGCGTCGCCCAGGCCGTCGAGTCGCCGTGCGGCGAGCCGAGCTTCACCCCGGGGGACTTCAACGGCGATGGGAAGACTGACGTCATCATCACCACCTCCAGTGGCTCGTCCTGGTTCTTCTCCAACGGCAATGGCACCTGGTCCATCCCTTACACCCGATCCGACCTGAACACCGGTGCTGGCGTCTCGTTCACGCCCGGCGACTTCAACGGCGATGGGAAGACCGACGTCATCATCACCACCTCCAGTGGCTCGTACTGGTACTTCTCCAACGGCAACGGCACCTGGACCATCCCCTACGTCCGATCCGATTTGCCCCTCCATTACGTCTCGTTCACGCCTGGCGACTTCAACGGCGATGGCAAGACCGACGTCGTCATCACCAAGACCAGCGGCTCGACCTGGTACTTCTCCAAGGGAGACGGCACCTGGACCACCCCGTATACCCGAGCTGATTTGCCCCTCGGGTACGACCCCTCCTGGGGGCCGTTCTCCACCGTGTCGTTCACGCCCGGGGACTTCAACGGCGATGGCAAGACGGACCTCGTCATCGCCACCGCCAGCGGCTCGTACTGGTACTTCTCCAATGGAGCTGGCGGTTTCTTGGAGACATATGTCCTGGACGATCTGCCGTTCGGAGACGTGGCGTATACGCCCGGGGACTTCAATGGCGATGGCAAGACCGACCTCGTCATCACCAGGGCCAGCGGCTCATACTGGTACTACTCCAACGGGGACGGCACCTGGGGCAAGCCCTATGTCCGGACCGACCTACCTCTCGGATTCGTGAGTTACGACGCGGGCGACTTCAACGGGGATGGCAAGGACGATCTGCTCATTCAGGTGTGGGGCGGTCAGCGCGCGTACTGGTACCTCTCCAATGGGAGCGGCGGCTGGTCCTCCCCCTACTCGATGGACGCGAGCATCGCCTCGGACACCGATTATGACTTCTGGACGACTGGCGACTTCAATGGCGACGGAAAGACGGACTTGATCCTCGAAGAGGCGACAGGCTCCTTCTGGTACTTCTCCAAGGTCACCAACGGGCAGTACAGCACGCAGCTCGCCTACTCGAGGCCCGATCTGGATCTCGATTGTGTGATCAAATAATGGCTCATGGCCCAGCCGCGATCCGTGCCGGGGGGTGGCGGGGTGGCGGGTGGCGGGCGCTCAGCCGAACGGGCGGTCCTGGCCGCGCGCGGGGATGACGGACGGGCCGCCGCGGAGCTCGGCGTCGAGCGCTCGCGCCGCCTCGCGGGCCTCGGCGATGGCCCAGACGATCAGCGAGGCGCCGCGGTGGGCGTCGCCGGCGCAGTAGACGCCGGGGACGTTCGTGGCGCCGCGCGCGTCGGTCGCGATGTTGCCGCGCGCGTCGAGGGCGACGCCGAGCTGCAGGGCGAGCGGCGCGGTCTCGGGGCCGGTGAAGCCGAGCGCGAGGATCAGCGTGTCGGCGGGGAGCGTGAGCTCGGCGCCGAGCGGGCCGGGCTCGGGCTGGTCGACGAGGCGGCCGCCCTCGAGCGCGACGCGCACGCCGTGCAGGGCCGCGAGGCGGCCGTCGGGGCCGGCGGAGAGGCGCGTCGTGCGGAACGAGAACGCGCGCTCGCCGCCCTCTTCCTGCGAGCTGGACGTGCGGAACACGAGCGGCCACCGCGGCCACGGGTTGTCCGCCGCGCGGACAGCGGGCGGCGCGGGGTGGAGCTCGAGCTGCGTCGTGTGCGCGGCGCCCTGGCGGTGCGCGGTGCCGAGGCAGTCGGAGCCGGTGTCGCCGCCGCCGAGGATCACGACGCGCTGGCCGCGGACGTCCCAGCGCGCGGCGGGGCGCTCGCCGCCGATGACCTCGTTCTGCTCGGTCAGGTAGTCCATCGCGAGCACGACGCCGGGCAGGTCGCGCCCGGGGACGTCCAGATCGCGCGCGCGCCGGGCGCCGATCGCGATCAGGACGGCGTCGTGCTCGCGGCGCAGGCGGTCCCACGTGGGGTCCGCGCCGACCGGGGCGCCGCAGCGCAGCTCGACGCCCTCGGCTTCGAGGATCGCCAGGCGCCGATCGATCACGTGCTTCTCGAGCTTGAAGTCCGGGATGCCGTAGCGGAGCAGGCCGCCGGGGCGCGCCGCGGCCTCGTACACGGTGACGGTGTGGCCGGCGCGGTTGAGCTGCGCGGCGGCAGCGAGCCCGGCGGGGCCCGAGCCGACGATGGCGATCCGCTTGCCGGTCCGCGCGCGGGGCGGCTGTGGCGTGATCCAGCCCTCGGCGAACGCGCGCTCGGCGATCGCCTTCTCGATCGCCTCGATCGTCACGGCGCCAGCGGTCGTCACGGCGCCGGCGATCGTCACGGCGCTGGCGGTCGTCACGGCGCCGATGCCGCCCCCGGCGAGGGTGGGGAGCCCGGCGGCTTCGCCGGCAGGGCCGGGGCGACCCGCCTCTGTGGGATCGATCGCGAGCACGCACGCGGCCTCGCACGGCGCGGGGCACAGCCGGCCGGTGAATTCGGGGAAGTCGTTCGTCGCGGCGAGCCGGCGGTGCGCGTCGTGCCAGCGATCGCGCCAGACGAGATCCGCGAAGTCGGGGATCGGGTTGCCGAGCGGGCAGCCCTGCGTGCAGAACGGCACGCCGCAGTCCATGCAGCGGCCGGCCTGCGTGCGGATCGCGTCAGCCTCGAGCAGACCGCTCCCGCGCGGGTCGCCCTCGAGGGGGCCGCCCTCGGCGTCGACCTCGCGCCAGTCGCGCACGCGCTCGGCGACGGGGCGCTTCCGCGGCACGAGCCGCGCGTGCTCGATGAAGCCGGTGGGCTTGCCCATCACGCGCCTCCCACGATGGCGAGCCGCGGCGAGCGGGCCGGGGCCGCTGCTGCCGGGACCACCGCGGGCCCCGGCGGCGTCGCCTCGCCGCGCGCGCCCAGCGCCGCGGCGCGGGCGCGCTTCTCGTCGAGCGGCATCACCTTGACGAAGCTCCCGATGGCGCGGTCCCAGTCGTCGAGCAGGCGCCGGGCGAGCGGGCTCTGCGTCAGCCGCGCGTGCGAGACGACGAGCCCGTGCAGGAGCCACAGGTCGGCGTCGTCGGTGACCGCCTCGAGCTCGATCATCTCGAGGTTCGCGCGCGCGGGCAGCGTGCGCGCCGGATCGAGCACGAACGCCGCGCCGCCCGACATGCCGGCGGCGAAGTTGCGGCCGACCGGCCCGAGCACCACGACCACGCCGCCCGTCATGTACTCGCACCCGTGATCGCCGACGCCCTCGACGACGGCGCGCGCCCCGGAGTTGCGCACCGCGAACCGCTCGCCGGCGAGCCCGCTCGCGAACAGCTCGCCGGCCGTGGCGCCGTACAGGGCGACGTTGCCGATGATGACGTTCTCCTCGGGGGCGAACCGCGCCTCCGGCGGCGGGTACACGACGACGCGCCCGCCAGACAGGCCCTTGCCGACGTAGTCGTTCGCGTCGCCGCACAGCTCGAGCGTGACGCCCGGCGCGAGGAACGCGCCGAAGCTCTGGCCGGCCGCGCCCGTGAGCCGCGCGCGGATCGCGCCGCCCTGCAGCCCGCGCTCGCCGAAGCGCCGCGCGACCTCGCCCGAGAGCAGCGCGCCGACCGCGCGGCACGCGTTGTCGATCGGCAGCGAGATATCTACGGCGGCCGCGGCCTCGGCGCCCGCGGCGGCGCCGCCGTCGAGCACGGGCGCCGCGCGGCGGATGATCTCGCGATCGACGTGATCGTGCGTGTCCCATGGCTGCGCGGCCACGAACCGGCGCGCGCCCGGGCCGGGCGCCGCGAGCACCGGCCCCATGTCCAGGAGCCGCGCCTTCTCGTGCAAAACGGCGCGCGGCCGCAGCCGCTCGACGCACCCGACGATCTCGTCGAGCGTGCGCGCGCCGAGCCGCGCCAGGTGCGCGCGGACGCCCTCGGCGACGAACATGAAGTAGGCGATGACGTGCTCGGGCGTGCCGGTGAACCGCGCGCGCAGCACCGGATCCTGCGTCGCGATGCCGACCGAGCACGTGTTCAGGTGGCACTTGCGCAGCATCACGCAGCCCGTCGCCACCAGCGACGCGGTCGCCATCCCGAACTCCTCGGCGCCGAGCAGCGCCGCCACGATCACGTCGCGCGACGTGCGCAGCCCGCCGTCGACCTGCAGGCGGACGCGGTCGCGCAGCCCGTGCGCGACGAGCACCTGCTGCGCCTCGGCGAGCCCGAGCTCCCACGGCAGCCCGGCGCGCTTGATGCTCGACAAGGGCGCCGCGCCGGTGCCGCCCTCGGTCCCCGCGATCACGACGCACCCGGCGCGCGCCTTCGCGACGCCGGCCGCGACCGTGCCGACGCCGACCTCGCTGACGAGCTTCACGCTCACGCGCGCGGCCGGGTTCACGCAGGACAGGTCGTAGACGAGCTGCGCGAGGTCCTCGATCGAGTAGATGTCGTGGTGCGGCGGCGGCGAGATCAGCGTCACGCCCGGCGTCGAGCAGCGGACCTTCGCGATCCGCTCGTCGACCTTGGCGCCGGGGAGCTGCCCGCCCTCGCCGGGCTTGGCGCCCTGCGCGATCTTGATCTGCAGATCGTCGGCGTTCACGAGGTAGTGCGTGGTGACGCCGAACCGGCCCGACGCGATCTGCTTGATCGCGCTGCGCCGCAGATCGCCGCGCGCGTCGGGCACGTAGCGGTGCGGCTCCTCGCCGCCCTCGCCGGAGTTCGAGCGCGCCCCGAGCCGGTTCATCGCGATCGCGAGCGTCTCGTGCACCTCGGCGCTGATCGAGCCGAACGACATCGCGCCCGTCACGAAGCGCCGCACGATCTCGGACGCGGGCTCGACGTCTTCGATCGGGATCGCCGGGCCGGGCCCGGGGCCGTACGCCACCTCGAGGAGCCCGCGCAGCGTGACGGGCGCGGCCGCGTCTTCCTCGTCGCACAGCCGCTCGAACTCGGCGAAGCGCGCCGGATCGCCCGACCGCACGGCCGCCTGGAGCGCCGCGATCGCGGCGGGGTCCCACTTGTGCGGCTCGCCGCGGCGCCGCCACTGGTACTGGCCGCCCACCGGCAGCTCGTCGGCGATCGCCTGCGCGGCGAGACCGAACCCGCGGTCGTGGCGCGCGAGCGCCTCGCGGCCGAGCTCGGCGAGCCCGACGCCGCCGATCCGCGACGGCGTGCCCGTGAAGCACTGCTCGACGAGCGCGCGGGAGAGGCCGACGGCCTCGAAGATCTGCGCGCCGCGGTAGCCCTGGATCGTCGAGATGCCCATCTTCGACATCACCTTGAGGAGGCCGTCCTCGAGCGCGTGGATGTAGCTGGCGATCGCGGCCTCGGGCGGGCCGGGCACGCGCCGCTGCGCCGCGAGCTCGGCCACGGTGTCGAGCGCGAGGTACGGGTTCACGGCCGCGGCGCCGTAGCCGATGAGGAGCGCGACGTCGTGCACCTCGCGCACGTCCGCGGCCTCGACGACGAGGCCGGCCTGCATGCGGATGCCGCCCTGGACCAGCGCCTGCTGCACGGCCGAGAGCGCGAGCAGAGACGGGATCGCCGCGTGCGCGGCGTCGACGCCGCGGTCCGAGAGGATGAGCACGTTGTGGCCGTCGTCGATCGCGGCGGCGGCGGCGCGGCACAGCGCGTCCACGGCGGCGGCGAGCCCCTCGGGGCCGGCGGCGACGGGCCACACGATCGAGAGCACGATCGGCTCGAACACGCCCTCGCGCGCCGCGCGGATCTTCGCGAGGTCGGCGCTGTCGATGACCGGGCCGCGCAGCTCGAGCTGGTGGCACTGCTCCGGCGTCTCGTCGAACGTGTTGCCGTCGGGGCCGAGCGTGGTGTCGAGCGACATCACGAGCGACTCGCGGATCGGATCGATCGGCGGGTTCGTGACCTGCGCGAACAGCTGGTGGAAGTAGGCGGACAGGTTCGGCGCGTGGCTCGACAGGACCGCGAGGGGCGTGTCGGTGCCCATCGAGCCGATCGGCTCCTTGCCGGTCGCCGCCATCGGCTCGATCAGCGTGCGGACGTCCTCGTCGGTGTAGCCGTGCGCGCGCTGGAGGCGCAACAGCGTGTCGCCGGCGAGCGGCGTCGGCGGCAGCGGCGGCGCGGCGGCGGCGCTGGCGCCGGCGCCATCATCACCGGCGCCGTTACCGGCGCCATCCAGAGCGCCGTCCAGCGGTAGCACGTTCTTGGCGAGCCAGCGCCGGTACGGGAAGCGGCTCGCCACGTCGCGCTTGAGCTCGGCGTCATCGACGATCCGGCCCTCGGCGGTGTCGACGACGAACATCCGGCCGGGCGAGAGGCGCCCCTTGGCCTGCACGCGCTCGGGCGGGACGTCGACGACGCCGGTCTCGGACGCGAGGATCGCGCGGCCGTCGGTCGTGAGCGTCCAGCGCGCGGGCCGCAGGCCGTTGCGGTCGAGCGTCGCGCCGACGAGCTGCCCGTCGGAGAACACGATCGCGGCCGGCCCGTCCCACGGCTCGACGAGCGACGACGCGTAGCGGTAGAAGCTCCGGCGATCGTCGGGCGCGGGCTCGCGCACGCCGGTGTCTCGCTCCCACGCCTCGGGGATCATCATCATCATCGCGTGCGGCAGCGTGCGCCCGCCGAGCGTGAGCAGCTCGGCCATGTTGTCGAGCTGCGCCGAGTCGCTCTTGCCGGGGACGAGGATCGGGTGCAGCCGCTCGAGCCCGCCGTGGAACTTGGCGCTCGACAGCCGGCTGCGCCGCGCCAGCATCCAGTTGTAGTTGCCGCGCAGCGTGTTGATCTCGCCGTTGTGCGCGATGTAGCGGAACGGCTGCGCGAGCTCCCACGCGGGGAGCGTGTTCGTCGAGAACCGCGAGTGCACGACGGCGATCGCGCTCTCGAGCCCCGGCGCCTGGAGATCCGTGTAGAAGCGCGGCAGCTGGCCGGGCAGGAGCAGGCCCTTGTAGACGATCGTCTCGGTCGACAGGCTCGCGATGTGGAAGTGCCCGCCGGGATCGATCCCGCGCTCGCGCACGCGGTTCTCGGCGAGCTTGCGGATCACGAACAGCGTGCGCTCCCACGCCGACGGCGGGACGCGCCGCATCCGCACGTAGATCTGGCGGAACACCGGCATCGCGTCGCGCGCGGTGCGCCCGACGTGTGCGCGATCGATCGGCACGTCGCGCCAGCCGAGCACGTGCTGGCCCTCCTCGGCGATCGCGCCCTCGAGGATCTGCTCGCACGCGCGGCGCACCGCCGGCCCCGGCGGCAGGAACACCTGGCCGATCGCGAACCGGCGCCCCTCGGCGAGCTCGAGCCCGAGCCTGCGCCCCTCGGCGCGGAAGAAGCGCTCGGGGAGCTGGAGCAGGATGCCGGCGCCGTCGCCCGTCTCGGGGTCCGCGCCAGTCGCGCCACGGTGCGACAGCCGCCGCAGGATCTCGAGCCCGTCATCGACGATGCTCCTCGACCGCCGGCCCGCGATGTCGGCCACGAACCCGACCCCGCAGGCATCGTGCTCGGTCGACGGCATATATAATGATGCGCCTGCGGGAGTGACTTCCATGACGCGGGCAGTCTAACGCGTCGCGTTAGCTGCGGTGCACAAAAGTGCGGGTAAGTCTCCGTTCTAGCGGATGTGCACCGATCTCGGATCGCGGCGCGGCGGCCGGCGGCGGGCGGCACCGCGGGGTGGCGCTCTCCTTGCTGCGATCGATCGCATGAAGCCGAAGCAGAGTCGATCGCAAGGTGAGGAGAGCGGGAAGGCGGGCAGCACGCCGCCGTCCGTCTCCGACGAGCTGATGGACGGCGACGATCCGGGCGAGCTGTTCACCGACGACGGGCGCAAGGTGCAGGATGTCGAGCGCGTCGGCGCGATGGCGCCGGACACCGATCCGCCGGACTCCGGCGTGCGGACGTACCCGTCGGGGCGCAAGAAGCGGAGCGGGACGCCTCGGACCTCGACGTAGACACGGACATTCGCGTGCGGGTGCGCGTGCGCGGGCGCGCGCGCGGGCGTCTGGGCCACGCGCGGTGCCAGACGCGCGCCCACGGCGCGGTGCGTCGGCGTGGCCGGGGCATATACTGGCCTCGTGTCGACTCGCGAGGACTGGCAGCGCCGGCTCGGCCCGCTCTACGGTGGCGCTGTCGCGCTCGTCCACTCGACGCCGTGGCGCTGGCCGACCGAGGTCAGCGACGACGACGAGCGCTCGGCCGGCTGGGTCGTCGCGCTGGGCGTGCCGATCGGCCTGTGCGCGTGGGCGGTCGCGGCGCTGGCCCACGCGGTCGGGATCCCGGCGCCGCTCGCCGCGATCTTAGGCCTCGCGATGCTGTCGGTCGGCGGCGCGGCGCTGATCGAGCGCGGGCTCGTCGAGCGGATCGATCACTGGCACGGCGATGCCCGCGCCGGTCGCGCGGCCACCACCACGTCGGTGCTCGCGCTGGTGCTCGTCACGGTCGTGCGGGCCGTCGCCGTCGCGTTCGTCGCGCCCGGCGACTGGCTCCTGCTCTTCCTGGCGACCGCCGTCACCGGGCGGTGGGCCGCGATCCTGCTCCAGTCGCTCGGCGATCCGATCCCGCGGCTCGACAGCCGCCGCTCGCTCGTCGCGACGCCGGCGCCGCTCTGGCTCATCGCCGCCATCAGCGGCGGCGTCATCCTCCTCGTGATCTTCTGCCTCGGCAAGATCGGCGTCGTCGCGCTCGCGCTCGCCGCGCTCGCCGCGTTCGGCCTCGGCGTCGAGGCGCAGCGCCGCGACGCCGGCCTGTCGGCGCCGGTGGTCGGGTTCACCGCGGCCGTCGGCGAGCTCGGCGTGCTCCTGGTCGCGACGATCGCGTTCACGTAGGCGGCTTCAGCTCGACGAGCGTCGCGCCCCAGCTGCCGCGCTCGGCGCCAGCGAGCCGGTACGCGCGCACGGCCGGGTGGCGATCGAGCACCGCGTGCACGGTCCGGCGCAGCGTGCCCTTGCCTTTGCCGTGGATGATCCGCACCGCCTGGAGGCCCGCCTCCTGCGCGGCGCGCACGTACTCCTCGACGACGTCGGCGCACTCCTGCGGCAGGAACGTGTGCAGATCGAGCTCGTCGGAGAGCGGGGCGTCCTCCGCGCCAGTATCTGCGTCGGCCGCGTCGTCCTCGGCCGCGTCGTCCTCGGCCGCCTCGTCCTCCGCCGCGCGGGCGGCGCGCCACCGCCGGAGCCAGCCCAGCATCGCCCGCTCACCCCGGCCACGCCGAGCCCGCCGGGACGAACGGGATGATCCGCTTGCGCAGCGCGGGCGGCACGCGCGCGTCGAGCACGCCGGCGACCTCGTCGGGCCGGTAGATCTGCGAGACGTGCATCACCACGATGTGCTCGTTCTCGAACCGATCGGCGCGCTCGATGATCTCGTCCAGGTGGATGTGGCAGCCGGCGCGCGCGTCCGCGAGCGACTTGCGCTCGTCGAGGAATGTGCACTCGACGATCAGCACGCGCGTCTGCAGGAGCTCCGGCGCGTGATCGAGCGCCGACACGAGCGTGTCGGTCACGTACGCGAGCTCGAGCCGGTCGTCGTAGGTGGTGACGTCCTCGCCGGCGCGCCGCCGCGCCGCGATCTCGGGGCCAGGCAGGCCGGCGAGCTCTGGCCGGAGCTTCGCCACGCGGCGCACGATCACGTAGCCGAGCGAGGGCACCGGGTGGAACGTGCGCACGGCGCGGACCCGCAGGTCGCCGCGCAGCGGGAGCTCGTCGCCCGGCACCATGCCGATCGCCTCGATCGCGAGCGGCCAGCGCTGCAGCCGCGCCAGCGCCTCGAGCGCGTGCTGGAGGTCGCCCACGATCTCGGCGGGCATCACCACGCGCGGCGGCTTGGCCTTGCCCTGCAGCGCGCGGATGCCGAGCAGCGCCGGCAGCGCGCCGACGTGGTCGACGTGCGCGTGCGACAGGAGGATCGTGTCGAGCGCGCTGATCGAGCGCGGCGAGGCGCCCGCGTCGAACAGGACGCCGAGCTCTGGCACCGCGATCGAGGTGTACACGCCGCCGACCGAGATGCCCCGGATCGTGTACGGACCTGCGGTGACCGTCGTCAGCACGCGGGCAGTATAGAGGCCCGCTCGCGCCGAAAGCGGCACGCCGACGCCGATGGCCGTCGAGCGAGTCGAGGCGGTTTTCCCGCCGAGCGAGTCCCGGAGGGCGGAGCCCGCCTCGGCGAGGCGGGCCTGTCAGTGCTAGGATGGCCGCCCGCGCATGCTCTGGTACTCGCTCCTCGCGGCCGCCGCGATCCTGTTCCTGCTCTCGGTCTCGCTGCCGGTACCGAGGCGGGTCTGGGCGCTGTTCGTCTACAGCTCGAAGTACTTCGCGCTGTGGCTCGCAGACGTGCTGCGGCTGCGCTGGCTGTTCATGCAGCTGATCGGCCGGGGCGCGCGCTACCAGCGGCTGACGCGCCCGATGCTCCTGCGGATGTGGTGCGAGGACATGGGGCCCACGTTCATCAAGTTCGGCCAGATCGTCGCGTCGTCGGCGGGCATGTTTCCGGACGCCTACGTCAAGGAGTTCCAGAAGGTCCTCGATCGGGTGAAGCCGTTCCCGTTCCCCGAGGTGCGGCGGACGCTCGACGAGGAGCTCGGCGCGGAGAAGGCGGCGCACCTCGTGGACATCGAGCCGAAGCAGCTCGCGTCGGCGTCGATCGCGCAGGTGCACACCGCGAAGCTGCGCGACGGGACGCTCGTGGTCATCAAGGTCCAGCGCCCCGGCATCATCGCGCGCTGCATGGCGGACATGAAGCTGATGCGGCTCCTCGCGAGCGTGGTCGCGCGGATGAAGAAGAACGTCGAGCTCGCGAACCCGGTCGGCGTCGTGGACGACTTCACGAAGACGCTCACCGAGGAGCTCGACTTCCGCAAGGAGGCCGAGAACCTCGATCGCTTCAACGAGATCATGCGCGAGCTCGGCCACAAGCACATCCACGCGCCGGTGCCGCACCACGAGTACACGACGCGCAAGGTGCTCGTGATGGAGCGCTTCACCGGCCTGCGCGTCGATCGGTTCGAGGAGATCAAGGCCCGCGGCGTCGACGGCGAGACCAAGCTCGTCGATGGCCTGCGCGCGTGGTTCCAGTGCGTCGTGTTCTACGGCTTCTTCCACGGCGACGTCCACGCCGGCAACCTGATGCTGCTCGACGACGAGACGATCGGCTTCCTCGACTTCGGCATCGTCGGCCGGTTCGACGACAGCGCGCGCTACCTCGTCACCGACTACATG
>DATMCI010000351.1:0-36422 GCA_035558535.1 Kofleriaceae bacterium | reverse complement strand
TCCGAGCCACACCCTCGATCGAGTCACCACGTCTCGATCGCTCTCGCCAAATACGTGCTGTGGTCGCTAGCAGGGGGCCGGTGGGGAGATGCGTGACTAGCCGAGGGCCAGCAGGGTAACGAGCAAGAAGAGCGCGCAGCTGACGAGGCTGCTGACGACGATCGTCTGCGCATCGAAGTCGTGACGGCGCGGCGGCGCGAGCCGACGCGGCCGCACGGACCGGCGCGGTCGCACGAGGACGGTGCGCTCCGCCGGGCTCGGCTCCGGGTGCAGACGGTGCTGCGGGAGGCGGCCGCGGTGGAGGAGCAGCCGATCCATCGCAGTCGTGAGCTGATCGACATTGATCGTCTCGATTGCGTCAAGCTCGTACATGCCTGATGACTAATACACGTTGCGTGCCGGAGGCCCCGCCGAGCGGTTCTGCGGAGATACGCGACGCGCGTGCCGCGAGTTGATCCCGCCGGTAGACGATGCGTATCCCAGGCGTTGTATGCGCCGCGCTCTCGTCGGTACGAGCGAGCCGCGCGGCGCCATAAAGCGCGGTGAGGCGACGGGCCAGCGAGCGCGAGCTCGGGCGCGCGCCCGCCCGAGGCGGCGAGCTGGACGCCAAAAACGACGAGACACGCACGACACGCCGAAACGACGAGACGGGCACGACCCGTGTGGATCATGCCCGTCTCGTCATGTGCAGAAATTGTAGAGTCGCGGAGTCGCGGAGTCGCGGAGTCGCGGCTACTGCTGCGGCTGGCCGCCGGCCGCGCCGGCCTGGCCGCCGCCCTGGATGAGCGCCGCGCCCGAGCCCGCCGCGCCCTGGAGCGCCCCGGCGAGGAGCCCCCGCAGCACGCCGCCGTTGCCGAGGCCGCCGCTCTGGATCCCCTGCGCCGCGCCCTGGAGCGCGCCGGAGAGGGCGCCCTGCCCGATCGTGCTCAGGATGCCGCCGCCGGTGACGGCGCCAAGCTCCTGGCTGTCGATCGTTTGAAGCTCGGTGCTCATGGCGATCACCACCGGCGACCGAAGCGGTTCGAGACGTTGATGACCGGCCCGGCGGCGGGCGCGGCGCCGGTGGTGACCACCGTCGGCGCCTGCGGGCGGTTGAACGCCATCATCATCGCGAGCGGCATGAGCATGTCGTTGCCGCCGCTGCTCTTCTGGTTCGCGAGATCGCGAATCGAGCTCTGGACCGACGTGAGCGTCGAGGTGAGCTGGTCGTTCTTCGAGGCGCCGCCGGAAACAGTGGAGAGCTCGTTCTGGTCGATGGTCTTCATGGTGGGCTTCCTTGTTGAGGTGTGACTGGGCATAGTGCAGCGCGCGTGCCGGCGCCCCGCGCGTGCGGGATCGCGGACTTCGCCGCTCGAGGCGCCGAGATGCGTAAACCGCCCTCGACGGATCGAGTCTCCAGATCCCCGATTGACGATCTGGTGTGATCTCGAACGCCAGCGCCGCGACAGTCGCGCACGCGACCCTGCGCCGCGCGGCGCACGCGCCGCCGAAAATGCCGAGAGCCCGACGACCTCCTCGGCCATCGGGCTCTCGCGTCACGGTGAATCTTGCGCTCGCTGCTTATCGCGCGCCGCGCGCCTGCATCATCTTCTGCATCATCTGCTGCAGCTGCGCGTCGCCTTGCTGCCTCTGCGCCGAGAGGACCTGGCCCACTTCGGCGATCGTTTTCGCCAGGTTGGTGACGCCCTGGACCACAGCCGGGTCCAATCCCTTGCGCGGAATGATTCGGCCACCCGTGACCCCCGCGAGCGCGGCGCCGTCGATCGACTGGAACGAGTCAAGGCTGGATGGTTTCTGCTTCGCCATGGGATGTCCTTCCTGGGAGACGTGAGCTCTTCCGTTCGGTGAGCTACCTAGCAGCGGCGGCGGGAGCTCGTCGAGATGTTGATGACCGGCGGCTGCGCCGGCTGCGGGGCGGCCGCGGGCGCGGCACCGCCGCCCCCTCCGCCACCCATCATCATCATCATCATCATCATCATCATCGGGTCCATCCCGCCGCTGCTCTGGTTCTTCGCCAGGTCCTTGATGGAGTCGGTGACCTGGGTGAGCATCGTCATGAGCTGATCGTTCGAGCCGCCGGTGCGCGCAGAGACGCGCGAGGCGCCTCCGGCGACCTTGTCGAGCTGGTTGAGGTCGATGGTGGCGAACGGGTCCTGGTGGTGCTTCTTGGACATGGGCTGTGGTCCTTTGCGCTCTCGCGCGGTGGTGGGCTACGTGCCGATCCATGAGCACGCGATGTGCCAGCACCGGATCGACGAGGAGTCGCGTACCTGGCCGCGTTTCTCGTCGGTGACGACTCCCAGATCGAAGCCGCCGGTAGACGATCGCGGTGGGGCCGCCGAAACCAGCCCCGAAAACGCCCCGAAAACGCCAAAAGGCCGGCGCGAGGCCGGCCTTTTCATCGACGACTGCGCGCCGGGGCTTAGAACGCGATGCCCAGGTTGACGCTGCCGTTCATCGTCGCGTCCGCGGCGGAGAGCACGTTCTCTTCCTCCGTGATGATGCCCGCGCCATCGAAGCTGGTCGAGATCCGGCGGTAGCTCAGCTCGCCGCGAACGAACAGGCGCTTGGGCAGCGGGATCTGGAAGCTCGCGTCGAGGTTGAAGCCCGACGCCGACCCCGGCCCGTACCAGTCGAGCGAGCTCACGTCGCCGGTGTCGAGCACGTAGAACATCTTGGCGCCGAAGCCGATCGTCGCGCGCTCCGTGACGTGCAGGTCGAGGTGCGCGCCGGCGTGGAACGCCGAGTACTGCGCGTTCGGCACCTCGAGCGGGATGTCCGCCGCCAGCTCGTAGCTGTGCTGGCCATAGCCGACCTCGCCGTCGAGCGAGATCAGGCCGAGCGGCTGGCGGTAGTGGATCGCGCCCTCGAAGCCGTGCTGGTTGATCGAGTAGTTACCGACGGTGTCTTCGGTGTCCGCGCCGACCTCGGAGCCGGCCGAGTGGTACAGGCCGAACGAGAACCCGATGCCCGACAGCGTGCCGTCCAGCTTCTTCGTCGGGAACGGGTACACCGCCGCCTGGACCTGCATGCCCTTGCTGCGGGCGCTGAAGTCCTGCACGTTGTCGCTGTCGGCCTCGGGCGCGAAGCTGCGCGCGCCGTAGTAGCCGCCGCCGCTGATCGCGAACCGCGGCGTGGGCTGCGGCACGTGGGCCGCCGGCTTGCCGATGATCGTCTCCGCCTCGACGGCGTCAGGGCCGAACACCGCGAGGGCGTCGTTCTTCTCCTGCTCGGCCGCCGCGACCGCGCGCGGCTTCTCCGGCCGGCGCTCGGTGACGCCGCCGTCCTCGCCGTCCTCGCCCGCCTCCTCCTTCGAGACGGTCTCCTCCCGCTCGGCCTTGCCGGCCTTGCCGGCCTTGCCGGCCTTGCCGGTCTTGCCGGCCTTGCCGCGCGGGCTCTCCTGATCTTCCTCGAGCTGGCTGGCCGTGGCGGCGCCGTCGCCGTCGAGCCGCTGCTTCGCGCCGACGAGCTCGCGGGCCTGCTTGCCCGTCACCGGCGGGAGCTTCGTCCCGATCTCCGGGGTGCCCTCGACGTACTCGAGCACCTCGTCGAGCTGCTGCCGCAGCTGATCCGTGCCCGAGCTCGTGACGCCCGCCTTGCCGAGCTTGACCGAGACCTTGTCGACCTCGTCGCCGGTGCTCGCGTCGCGCACGAGGACGTAGAGCAGCTTGCTCCGGCCCTCGTCCTGGATCCAGCCCTCGATCACGGCTTCGACGCCGGCCTGCTTGGACGCCTTGCGCCAGCCCTGCGGCCCGCGCGTGTCCTTGACCTGCGCGCGCGCGTCCTCCCAGCGCTTCGTCGCGACGACGTCGTACTGCTCGCCGAGCAGGTTCACGACGGCGTTGCGGCCGCTGTCGGCGAGCGTGCGAGGCCCGTCGAAGTCGAGGATGACCAGGCGGCGCGGCTTGGCGTCGGCGGTGGCGGTTCCGGCCGCGCAGAGCGCGACCGCGGTGAGCGCGAGACGGATGGCCTTGGTGGTGAACATGGCGTTGGTCCTTGGGGCGTTGCTAGCTTGGGCTGAGCTATGGGTGGAAAGAGGGGGGGCGTGGTCGACGTGGTCGGCGTGGTCGGGTGAGCGGGGCTTCGCCCGTCACTCGCACCAGAACCGGGGGCAGCTGCCGCCGGTGTTGGGCTGGTTTCCGTAGACGGAGACGGTGCCGCTCGCGACGCAGTAGTCGAGCTCCATCGCGCGGCAGTTGCTGAGGCTCGTGTTGCCGGTGACGAGCACCGTCTGGCCGATGCCGGCGAGGTGGCTGATCGTGTCGATGTTGGCGAGCAGCGCGTTGTTCGTGATCGAGACCGAGCTCGTGACGTACTGCATGCCGGCGAAGCCGCCGAGGCTCGTGAGCGCGTCGTTGTCGTCGATCGTGAGGCTGCCCTCGATGCGGGTCACGCCGCTCCACGCGCCGAGCGAGGCGAGCGCGCGGTTGCCGCGCAGGACGAGGTCGCCCTTGATCGCGGGGGCCGCGGCGCCGGTGAGCGACGCGAGCTGCGCGTTGTTCGAGATCTCGACGCGGCCGACCTGCTGCAGCGAGCCGAGGTCGAGCGACGTCGCGCCGTTGCCGGTGATCGCGACCGAGCCGGCCGCCGTCAGCTCGTCGAACGTGATCGCCGAGAGCTTCGCGTTGTCGGCGATCCGCAGCTCGCCCTCGATGTTCTTGGCGAAGGCGACGCCGGCGAGCGAGGTGAGCGCCGCGTTGCCGCGGATCGTGTACGAGGTGTCGAGGTCGTCGGCGTCCTGGAGGCGGATCTTGTCGAGCGTGGTGAGCTTGGTGTTGCCCGTGATGGTGATCGCGCCCCAGACGTCGAACGCCGCGGGGACGTCCAGCGTGGTCAGGCCGGTGTCGACGATCTCGAGGTCGTTGACCGCGGTGAGCTTGCCGAGCCGGGCGATGCTGGTGACCGCCGCGCCCTCGATGCGGAGCTTCGCGTAGAGGTCCCAGCAGCCCGTCGGGAGCTTCTCGAGGTCGGCCGCGCCGCGGATCGTGACCGGCGCCTCGAGCTTCTGGCAGTCGCCGCCGTCCTGCCCGTCGGTGGTCTTGGGCTTGCGGGTGCGGCCGGCATCGCTGCCGCCCACCTCGCCGACGCAGGCCGTGCCGGCGAAGGCAAAGAGCGCGGTGAGCGTGGTGAGCGTGGTGAGGGAGACGGTGCTGAGCGCGTGGGCTTGGGTGCGCATGTCGAGGTCCATGTCCAAGCGGCGTGCCGAGTCGCCAGCGCTGTTGTTTCCGATGGTTGACAGCGTTCGGGCCGGGGTAGGCAGGTGGTCCTTGTCAACTTGGGGATGCATGGAGAGTCGGCGCCCCGGGGGCGCGCCGAACGCGCGCCGAAGCGCCGCGCGCGCCGAAAACGAAACGAGCCGCCCGGGCGGGCGGCTCGTTCTGGAATCCAGTCGGCGAGCGAGACGAAGGAGTCTGCTCAGCGCCCCGGGCGGACGTCGACGCGGTGCTGCTCGAGGAGGACGCCGCTCAGCTGCTGCAGCTGCGCGACGGCCGTGTGGTAATCGGTGACGGCGCGGCCGCGGCGCAGGCGCGCCTCGATCAACTGCGTCTGCCGCTGCATGACGGCGAAGTTGTCCGAGCGACCCGTGATGAAGTTGCTCCGCTCGGCCTTCACGGCCTCCTCGGCGACGAAGATCGCCTTGTCGGCGAGCCCGACGCGGGCGCGGGCCGCGGTCACCGCCTTGACGGCCCCCACGACCTCGGCGTCGAGGATGCGGGCCTGGTCGGCGCGGTCGACCTCGACCTTGGCCTTCTTCGCGGCCGCCGCGTCGCGCGCGCCGCGGGCGGCGCCCGAGATCTCGAACTCGACCCGCAGGCCCGCCATCACCTCGAAACCGTTCGCGGATCCGAGGCCGGAGAACGCCTGGTCCTGCGATGCGCCGTTGCCGATGAGGCCGCCCGTCAGGCTCAGATCGACCTGCGGGAGCATCCCGTTCTTGGCGACCTTGAGGTCGACCTCGGCGAGCTTGCGCTGGATGCCGAGCGCGAGGAGCCGGCGGTTCGCCCGGCGGCTGCGCTGGAGCACCTCCTCGACGTCCCACTCGTCGGCGCCGATCTCGAACGCCTCGGCCGGGCGGAGCGCGACGCGGCGCCGGGACAGCTCGAGGCCGATCTTGCGCCGCAGCTCGAGCGACTTCTTCTCGAACTCGAGCTGCGCGGTGAGCAGCGACTCGCGGCGGGTCGCCAGCTCGAAGTTGATCGCGTTGATCTCCGTCGGGGCGACGGAGCCGGCGCGGATCTGCTCGCGCGTCACCTTCTCCTGCGCCTCGGCGAGGACCACCGCCTCGTTGCGGACATCGACGGAGTAGCCGAGGTACGCGAGCTCCCAGTAGCCGGCGACGACGTTGAAGATCATCTCCTCCGCCGCGAGCTGCGTCCGGAGCGTCGCCTCGGAGAGCTGGAGATCCGCGCGCTTCTCGGCGGCGAGCGCCACGTCGGGGCCAAAGCCCCGGGCGAGCGGCTGGGTGAGCGTCAGCTTCGCGCCGGCCTGGTGCGTCGTGTAGTACTCCGGCTGGTCCTGCTGCTGCTGCTGCGCGCCCTGCTGGCCGGCGTTCAGGACGACGTCGCGATACTCCTGCGGGATCGCGATCTCCTTGCCGACGCGGGTCATGCCGACCTCGACGCCGACGGAGCCGCCCGTCGGCAGCCGGCGGCCGAGCGTCAGCGCGGCCTTCGCCTGATCCTCGCGGACCGTCTGGAACGGCTCGACGTCGACGGTGCGGCCGATGGCGTTGATGCCGTAGCTCGCCTCGGCGCCGAGGATCCAAGACTGCTCCTTGCGCGCCGCGCCGGCCGAGCCCTTGGCGACGCTGCGGTCCGCCTTGGAGCGCGCGAGCTCCGGCGAGAGCCGGACCGCCACCTCGATCAGGTCGTCGAGCTTGACGGGGAGGACGGCGCGCGCCTCGGGCCCGTCGCTGTCCTCCTCCTCCTCGATCTCGGCGGCGGAGGCGACCCGCTCCTGGCGCGCCGGGCGCGCCGGCTCTTCCTTCTTCTTGCGCGGCCGATCATCATCGGCGTCCTCATCGACCTCGCGGCTCCGGCGATCGTCGCGGGTGCGCTCGGTCTTGCCGATGCTGCGGCGGCTGTCGTCATCGCGGCTCGTGCGGCGACGCTCGGCGGTGGCGGGCGTCGTGACGAGCAGGCTTCCAAGGGCGGCGATGATGAAGGGGCGGGTCATCATGGGAAGTGGCTAGAGCACCTGCCATGCCCACGCGTAACTCCGCTGTCTACCTCAGGATCCAGCGCTAGAAGCCCGCGGAGCTCGAATACCCCGGGTTACGGATCGCGATCCCACCCCCCATGAGCGCGGAGGTCCCCAGCGGTTGCTTCCGCGGGTTGACGGATTGCGCCCCCCGCTCCTGGGCGCGGCGCCGGAGGCGCTCATTGATTCCGGACGTTGGCAAGCGTGTCGCGCGTGGTCCTCGCCTTGCACTTTCGGCCGTTCACCATGCGGCCCTACGAATATCCGGAGGCTCCCACGCACCTGGGCTCCCACCAGTTGCCGCTACCGCCCGAGTGGCTGCCCAGCGATGACGATCTGGAGCCGGCCACGCGCGCGCGGCGCGCCGCCGAGATCCAGCGCGTCGTCACCGAGCGCAGCGCCCACCGGTACCCGGCCGAGGTCACCCCGGCGGCGCACGGCAAGGCGCGCCGCCGGCCGGCCGCCGAGCACGTGAGCGAGGACGCGCTTCCGCTGGGGCCGATACCGCGCCGCGAGCCGTCGGTGGCGCAGCCTGCTCCGCGCCGCGAGCCGTCGGTGGCGCAGCCCGCGCCGCGCCGCGAGCCGTCGGTGGCGCAGCCCGCGCCGCGCCGCGAGCGTGACCGCGACCGCGCGGACCGGGGCGAGCGCTCGCGCCGCGACTCCTCTACTTCTTCCTCTTCTTCCTCTTCTTCCTCTTCTTCGTCTTCTTCCTCTTCTTCGCGCCGCGAATCGTCTTCCTCTTCTTCCTCGTCTTCGCGCCGCGAGTCGTCTTCCTCTTCTTCCTCTTCCTCCTCTCCTTCGCGTCACGAAGCGCCTCGCACGGCCCACCCGACTGGCACGCCGCCGCAGGGCACACCTGCCTCGCAGGCCCAAGCGCAGGCGCAGGCCGCCGCCCAGGCGCAGGCCGATGCCGCCGCCGACGCGCAGGGCCCCGCTGTGCAGCAGCTCCCGAACGGGATCGCCGCCATCGATCCGATGCAGGTCCCCGTGCCGCCCGAGCTCGGCGGCCCGATCTACAGCTGGATCCGCCGCCTCGCGCTGCAGGCCGACCTCGCCGGCGCCGACCGCGTTCTCCGCGACGCGCTCGCCGACCTGACGTCGTCCCTGAGCGTCTCGATCGTCTACCCCGGCGAGGAGGGCCTGTGGACGCTCGGCGGCGACGACGAGATCCCGCGCGACGCGCAGCCGATCGTCGCCGTCGGCCGCGCCCGCCGCGCCCTCATCAGCTCGCACAACGCGCTCGTGCCGGTCCTGACCAGCACCGAGGTCGTCGCCGTCGTCGTGCTCACGCGCAACCCGCGCAACCCCGGCTACCACCCGCTCGAGCAGATGGCCGCGATCGCGCTCGCCCGCGAGGCCGCCGCGATCCTCCACCACCTCGCCGTCCAGCACCTGCAGCACGCCGCCGAGGTCAAGGCCGACAAGGGCGGCCTCTACCGCGGCGAGGCGCTCGAGGCGCACCGCACGCGCGGCCAGGAGGGCCAGGTCGTCCACCTCTCGCCGACCTGGGTGCGGCGCACGTACCCGATCCTCATCGTCACGATCATCGTCGCGATCGTCGCCGCGATCCTCGTCACCGTCCCGACGTACAGCACCGGCACCGGCGTGATCGTCTTCGACGGCACGCCCGTCACGGCGCCCATCGGCGGCACCGTCGATCAGCTCTACGTCTCGGCCCGACAGGCCGTGAAGAAGGGCCAGGTCCTCGTCAAGCTCAACAACGCCGCCGAGGCCGCCGAGCTCACCGCCGCGACCAGCGACTACGAGAACGCCATGCTGCAGTACCTCTACGATCCGCAGGACGAGACGGCGAAGAAGTCGCTCGCGTCGGCGCTGACCCGCGTCGAGCGCGCGCGGGCGCAGGCCGAGACCCGCGTCGTGCGCGCCGCCAAGGACGGCGTCGTCGCCGACCTGCGCATCCGCCTGGGCTCGGCGCTGAACGCCGGCGACACCGTGCTCTCGATCGTGCAGCCCAACACCGACCCGGAGATCACCGCGTTCCTCCCCGGCAAGGACCGGCCGCGGCTCCGCACCGGCATGACGCTGCAGGTCGATCTCGTCGGCTTCACGAAGGCCCGCGAGAGCGCGACCATCACCAGCATCTCGACCGAGATCGTCGCCGGCGAGGAGATCGCCAACCGCATCCTCGGCCCCGGCCTCGCCGGCGCGTTCCGCCAGCTGAACGGCGGTAACTGGGTGATCGTCAAGGCGAAGCTCCCCGGCCGGACCTTCGTCGCCGACAAGCGGACCAACTATTACCACCACGGCCTCACCGCCAAGACCGAGGTGAAGATCCAGTCGAAGCCGTTCCTCGTAACGCTCTTGCCGGCGCTCGACAAATACATCCGATAGGCGACCGCTCGGACAGTCAGCGCCGGCGCCCCCCCTCGCCTCGGCGGGGCGGCCGAATCCAATCCATCCACCAACGCAACAGCGGCGCGAGGCTCGGCAAGGCCTCGCGCCGCGCTCGCCGTTTCGGCGCCCGCCCCCGCGAGCTCAGCGCCGCCACCCGCGAGCTCGGCGCCCGCACCCGCGAGCTCGGCGCCGCGGGGCCGGGGCCCCGCCCCCGCTCGGGCTTGCGTCCCTCGGTATACGAGCCGGACCCCCGCCTCCCGCGCTTTGCGGCGTAACCGCCGGAAACCGCAGCGAAGCCCCCGTGGCACGGCGGCTGCTCAAGCCTCTGGCGACGGCAGCTGAATCGCCCCCCGCGCTCGACGGTCCGCCCAGACCCCGCGCGCAATCAGCCCGCTGTCTCCGCCACCACCGGAGCCGCCCATGTCCTCCCCCACGTCCAAGTCGCAAAAAGAAATCGCCGAGAGCTTCCCCGCGCTGAAGCGGCTCGGGTTCCTCTCGACCAAGAAGAGCGTCCCGTTCGTCCAGCAGCTCGAGTGGACCGACTGCGGCGCCGCCTCGCTCTGCATGGTCATGGCCTACCACGGCCGCGATCCCAAGCTCGCCGAGGTCCGCGAGGCGATGGGCATCGGGCGCGACGGCGTCTCGGCCAAGTCGATCCTCGACACCGCCGAGCGCTACGGCATGCAGGGCCGCGGCATCAAGGTCGACCTCTCGCAGGTCCACCTGCTGAAGCCCGCCACGATCCTGCACTGGGAGTTCAACCACTTCGTCGTCTTCGAGAAGGTCGTCAAGGACGGCGTCCGCATCGTCGACCCCGCCACCGGCCCGCGCGACGTGAAGCTGTCCGAGTTCGGCAAGTGCTTCACCGGCGTCGCGATCGAGCTCGTCCCCACCGATCGCTTCACGAAGACCAAGGCCGAGAAGGGCCGCCTCAAGCGGTACGTCCGCGAGCTCATGTCCGAGAAGGGCCTGTTCTCGCGGATCATCTCCGTCTCGCTCGCGCTGCGCCTCATCGCGCTCGCGATGCCGCTCATCACCGGCATGATCATCGACCGCGTCGTCCCGCGGACCGACTACGACCTGCTCTACGTCTGCCTCGCGACCATCGGCGGCATGACCGCGTTCAACCTCGTCGCCGAGGTCGTGCGCGGGTTCTTGCTCCTGCACCTCCGCATCGCGCTCGACACGCGGATGACGCTCGGCTTCCTCGACCACATGGTCTCGCTGCCGTTCAGCTTCTTCCAGCGCCGCTCGACCGGCGATCTCATGATGCGCGTCGAGAGCAACGGCACCGTCCGCGAGATCGTGACCAGCAAGTCAATGTCCGCCGTGATCGACGGCCTGTTCGTGCTGCTCTACGCCGTGATCATCTTCTACGTGAACCCGCTGCTCGGGCTCATCACGATCGTGATGTCCGCCGTCGAGGCGCTGATCTTTTTGTGCGCCCGCCCGACGTTCCACCGCCTGCTCGCCGCCGACCTCGACAAGCAGGCCAAGGAGCACAGCTACATGGTGCAGATGCTCGGCGGCATGGAGACGCTCAAGTGCGCCGGCGCCGAGCGGCTCGGCGTCGAGAAGTGGGCGAACCTCTACACCGACGAGCTGAACGTCAAGATGCGCCGCGCCCGCGCCAGCTCGTACGTCGACTCGATCCGCGGCGCCGTCGCCGCCCTGGGGCCCATGCTGATCCTCACGATCGGCGCCACCTCCGTCATGCGCGGCGAGATGTCGCTCGGCATGATGCTCGCGATGAACTCGCTCGCGACGAGCCTGTTCGGCCCGCTCTCGCAGCTCGTCGCCAGCGCCCTCGAGCTCCAGCTCGTGAAGGGCCACATGGACCGCATCGACGACGTGCTCCAGACGCCGCTCGAGCAGGACCGCGACGCCGTCCAGCAGCCCCCGCGCCTGCGCGGCGGCGTCTCGGTCAAGAACGTCTCGTTCAAGTACGGCGAGCAGGCCCCGCTCGTGGTCCAGGACGTCTCGCTCGACATCGCGCCCGGCATGTCGGTCGCGCTCGTGGGCCCCAGCGGCTCCGGCAAGAGCACGCTGCTCGGCCTCCTCGCCGGCATGCACAAGCCGCTCAAGGGTGATATCACGTACGACCAGCGCAGCCTGCACGAGTACGACCTGCGCGCCGTGCGCCAGCAGATCGGCATCGTGCCGCAGCACCCGTTCATCTTCGGCGGCACCGTGCGCGAGAACGTCGCGCTCACCGCGCCCGGCGCGGCGCTCGACCGGATCCAGTCCGCGTGCAAGGTCGCCGGCCTGCACGAGGACATCGCCGAGATGCCCATGGGCTACGACACCGTGATCTCCGACGGCGGCGGCTCGCTCTCCGGCGGCCAGCGCCAGCGCGTCGCGATCGCCCGCGCCGTCATCCGCAACCCGAGCCTCATGCTGCTCGACGAGGCGACGTCGGCGCTCGACAACGCCACCGAGAAGCGCGTCATCGAGAACCTCGAGCGGCAGCGCTGCACCCGCATCACCGTCGCGCACCGGCTCTCGACCGTGCGCAACGCCGACCTGATCGTCGTCATGGACAAGGGCCGCGTCGTCGAGCAGGGCACCCACGATCAACTCCTCGCGTATGGCGGCCTCTACACGCAGCTCATCCGCGCCTCGCAGAACAACCCGATGGAGATGGCATATGAAGCGGTTTCTTCCGATCGTCCTTCTCGTAGCGTGCAGCGGAGCCGAGCCACCGCCGGCCGAGCCTAGCCCGACCGAGGCCGTCGTCCCCGCCGCCGCTCCTGCCGCCGTCGAGCTCCCCGACTTCCCCGGCGTTGTGACGTCGCGCAACACGAAGGTCGTCTCCGCCGAGTTCCCCGGCCGCGTGGACCGCGTCCACATCTTCAACGGCCAGAAGGTCCGCGAAGGCGACCCCATCGTGCGGCTCGACGACAGCGAGCTCAAGTCGCAGATCGAGTCGGCGAAGCAGAACGAGAACGCCGCCCGGGCCGAGGCCGGCGCCGCTGGCGCGCAGGCGTACGCCGCCGGCATGGCGTTCCAGCGCGACGCTCGCCTCGCGCGGCGCGGCTACGTCTCGCGGGCCCAGCTCGACAACGCCCGCGCGCAGCGCGGCGCGTACGGCGGGCAGGCCGGCGCGCACCTCTCGCGCGCCGAGAGCTACAAGGCCGAGCGCACCCGCCTCGAGGGCCTGGCCGCCAAGGCCCAGGCCACCGCGCCGATGGACGGCGTCGTCATGATGGTCAAGCTCAACGAGGGCGAGCTCGCGCAGAAGGGCACCCCGCTCGCCCGCGTGTTCGATCCCAAGGACCTCGTCATGAAGTTCGCCGTGCCCAAGGAGCACCGCCACCTGGTGGCGCCCGGCAAGCGCGTCGAGCTGCGGATCGAGGGCGTCGAGCGCCCGCTGTGGGCCACCGTCGAGCGCATCGCCGATCAGGAGCCGCCGCTCAACTTCTCCATCGTCGAGGCCGACATCGACGACGCCAAGCTCAGCCCCGACGAGGTCCGGCTGACCGCCAAGGGCCGCGTCCGGATCGCCGAAGCCGCCAAGGGCAAGTCGTGACCATGGTACGTTCGCCCACAGACGTGTCTGACGGCCAACACCTCGAGACTCCCACCTGGGTCACCTCGTTCCAGGGCCTCCCCCGCACCGTCAACGTCCGGCGCTGCCGGCTCGAGGTCGTCGCGGGCCCCGATGTCGGCAAGGTCATCGAGCTCGCGCAGCCCGCGATCATGATCGGCCGCACCGGCGCCGACCTGAACCTCACCGATCCGAAGGTGTCCGGCCTCCACGCCGAGCTCCGGCTCCAGGCGGATGGCTACCGCGTCCGGGACCTCGGCTCGACGAACGGCACGCACGTCCGCGGCGTCCGCATCGTCGACGGGTTCATCGCGCCCGGCTCGACGATCCAGATCGGCAAGAGCGCCGTCGTGTTCGACCCGCTCGACGACAGCGTGTCCGTCCCGCTGTGGCACGAGGCGCGCCTGCACGGCCTGATCGGCGGCAGCGCGGCGATGCGCCACATGTTCGATCTCATCAACCGCTTCGCGCAGAGCGACGCGACCGTCCTGATCCAGGGCGAGACCGGCGCCGGCAAGGAGGGCGTCGCCGACGCCATCCACCAGTGCTCGCCGCGCCGCAACGGCCCGTTCGTCGTGCTCGACTGCTCGGCGATCCCCGAGCAGCTGTTCGAGGACCAGATCTTCGGCCACGAGCAGGGCGCGTTCACCGGCGCCGGCAAGGCCACGGTCGGCGTGTTCGAGGCCGCGCACGGCGGCACGCTGTTCCTCGACGAGATCGGCGAGCTGCCGCTCGACGTCCAGGCCAAGCTCCTGCGCGCCGTCGAGACGCGCAAGGTGCGCCGCCTCGGCTCGACGAAGGTCGTCTCCTCCGACGTCCGCATCATCGCCGCGACGAACCGCGATCTCGCCACCGAGGTCAACCGCGGCACGTTCCGCTCCGATCTCTTCTACCGCCTGAGCGTCGCCAAGCTCGCGGTGCCCGCGCTGCGCGAGCGCCGCGAGGACATCCCGCTGCTCGTCGAGCACTTCCTCCGCCAGCTCACCGCGACGATCGGCAACCGCGACCCGCGCCTGCCCGACGACTTCCTCGCGCGCGCCCAGCGCCACGCCTGGCCCGGCAACGTCCGCGAGCTGCGCAACGCCGTCGAGCGCGCGTGCCTCTTGCCGAACCACCCGACGCTCGGCTTCGACGCGCCGCCCAAGAAGGAGGGCGCTGGCCTCGGCGAGATCGACATCGACGTCCCGTTCAAGGTCGCCAAGCAGAAGCTCGTCGACGAGTTCGACCGCCGCTACCTCGAGGCCCTGCTCGAGGCGCACGACAACAACATCTCGGCCGCGGCGCGCGCCGCCGGCATCGAGCGCATGTCGATCTACAAGATGATCCGCCGCCTCGGCCTCGACAAGCAGGACGAGAGCAACCGCGCCCCGTCGGCGGCGGCCGACGACGACGACGGCGACGGCGACACGGACCACCACCGCTAAGCTGCTCGCTGGGGCGTTCGCCGCGCCCGCCTACGGCCCTCACCACATTACTCGGATCCAGATCAGATATCCGCGGATTCAAGTGACGAGAGCGCGAGCGTGAGTGCTCGAGTGAAGTACGCGCGGCTGCCAAGCGCGCAGGGGATGTCCCTCGCGCGCTCGCTCGGGGGGCCTAATCGCGTGCTCAGTTGGGCCCGCGCGAACACGAACACCGCGCGCGTGACGACCGATCGGCCCCCAGCTCGCGTCGCGTCGCGTCGGGACATCCCCTCGCGCGCGGCGCGCCGCGCGTTGGCGAGGCGCGCCGCTCGTGCTCGTAACGATGGGAAGAGCCAGCTCGGCGCCGCGTGATCGATGACGGCCTGCGATCAGCGCTTACTCCGGATGGGCCGCGCGCGCGGCACCATATAAAGGAGGGCGCAGCGCGTTAGACGCACTGCATCAAGCCGGAATCCCCACCGAGCTGGAGGGCGCCGTCTGCCGGCGAAGGCGACCCTCGGCGAAATCAAGTTGGAAGGTCCGACGCACGTTACGTCTGAAGCTTCTGATGCGCAGCGGCCAGGGACGCGGCGGCGCTGTCCACGTCGAGCCGATCTTGGTCGCGCTCGCCGCCGTCGGCGCGGACACTGAGGCCGGGCTCGCCTGCTTGCTCGGAACCTACCGCATCGCGTGCACCGGCTGCGGCCGCATCGCGTTCGAGAGCGACGCCTGCCCGCGCTGCTACGCCCCCGGCGGGCTCGCCCTCGCGCTCGGCGCGCCGAGCCGGCTGCCGGTCCCGAAGCGGTGCCCATCGTGTAGCGAACTCGAGCTGCTCGCGATCACGCTCGTCCCGGCGGCCGCGCGCTACGGCGGCGTCCGCCGAAGCCGGCCCCGCTCGCCGAGTACGGCGCGCCGGGCTACCACGTCGTCGCGTACGCGTACGCGTGCGACGGCAGCGATCGCGCCATCGTCGCAAAGGGGTCCCCCTTGTACGGCGAGCACAGCCCGCTGCGCGAGCGGCCTTGACCGCGCCGCGTGGCGATCCGCCCGAGCGAGAACTCGGCCGAGGTCGTCGAGGTCGAGTAGACCTAGCTAGCTAGCAGCGATCATGCGGCCTGAAGCATTAGAGTGATTCGTACCCCGATTTCCTAGCTTCTGATATTGTCCGATCGTAATGTAACTTCGGTCGAGCCGCCTCGGTAACCTCAGTGCAATACTGTTCCTTCGAGATGCAAAGAAACATCTATTGAATGCCAGCTGACCCAACAAGCAACCACATTGCCATCATTAGGTTTACATGAGCACTGCAAGCACAGAAGCAGAAGCTGCGTTCACCGCGGGGCTGCAAGCACAACGAGATCACGACATCTCATCCGCTCTGCAGCACTATGAACGTTGCCTTCAAGTTCCTAATTCCGATCCTGTGACGCGGGCGCTCGCAACCGGAAACCGGGCGATTATTCTGGCGCAGCAAGGTGATCTTGACGACGCGATAGCCGGGCTAGATGTGGCGCTCGAAGGCTTACTTCCTCATGCAGGAAGAGAACCGCTCGCATTGGTCCGCTTTGCCAGAACGCGTTTTTCTGCACTTGGCGCTCGCGGCCGATTCCAAGATAGTTTCGCTGCATTTCAGGATACCATTGATTACATTAAAAATCTGACCAAATCAGGCATCGAATCGCAGATTATCCTGGATGAATTGAGCAAAGAAGAAGCGTACTCACTACTCGAGTTCGGCGGACTACTGCTTCATATCCAGGAATTCGCCAAAGCGGAGCGCGTATTATCTCTTGCCATCCATATGCTTGAGAATCATGCCGACTCAGACGCCCATGGAATGACCAGCGCACTAATCAACCATTCCCAAGCTATTCGCCAACTAGGAAATGAAAGAGAAGCCCTCCAGGATCTCAGCCGTGCAAGAGAGTTTGCCGACCGTATCAGGCATCGCCGTGAGGCTGCGCGAATTGAGGCCCTAAGGGCCGAATTACTTGTTCGTCTAAATCGCCTTCAGGAGGCTGTATTTCCGCTAGAAGAAAGCATCGAACTCGCCAAACAGACTCAAGATCTTGTCGCGGTAGTAACAAGGACTTGGTTCTTGGCTAATATATACTCCGATTTGGATAATCCTGAAATCGCCGCGAATCTCATGCAGGAATGTGAGTCTCTTGCTCGCAGCGCAGAATCCCCCAAGGTTCGAGCCGAATTCTATCAGGCGTTCGCGAATATTGAACATCGGCGAGAAAATTCCCATGAGTTTGATTGCCTTAAGGCTTCGGTTGACGCGTGGCTCGAAACCGTCGAACTTCAGAGCGAGCCGAATCTGCGAGTATCATTGGCGACAGAGTTATCCAAAGTGGCACGTCGCCTAGTAGTGCAGCTCTGCCAGCGCAATGAGCTAGAAGCGGCATGGGACGTCTGGGAAGCATCCCGGGCTGTCGGACTGCGAGCAAGTGTCGCCTTGAGGGATGTTTCCGGGTCTGCGTCCCAAGTTCAGATCCCTAAGGCCCTTGGCGCTCAGGCACTATTCGAATGGGCAAGGAATCGTTCACGGCTCGTTCCAACAGTGCTCTGCACTATCATTCTAATGCCTGATAAGCTGCATTTGCTAGCTATCAATCACGATGGCGTTCCGTTTACAAATTCCATTCCTGTCATTGAAGATGCATTCGTACAAGCGCTTTCCGAGTTGCGCAAGGCTGCGCCAGATCGCGAGTCGGATTACGATGCATTGCACTTTGAAGGTAGCCTCTCAGTGTTCAGTGGGTTGCTCGAAAGGCTATTCTGTGGAGTCATGGTACCCCACATGATCATCATGCCTACGTTTGAGCTATGGGGGATCCCTTGGTCTGCTGCATTAGCGAACCGTGACGATCGTATCCGTTGCGCTCTCTGGCACTTTGATTGCCATGCAGCCGGCCGCCTCCCTCCAACTCTCGAAGTTGCCAATCAGATCGATCGCTGTCGGCGAGGAGCAAGGTGTCCCATTTGCTGATGAAACGATTGCAGTGAGCGAGGTCGCAACCTTGGCAGATAGTGCCATCGACGAACATGCAACCAAGGCTAAATTCACCGAGTTCCTGGGTTACGAAAACATCTTACATGTCAGTTCACACGGCGAATGGTTCGGGCCCGATCCTGAGCTAAGCGGAGTTCTACTTGAGGATGGCCGTTATGGGGTTGCGGACGTATTGGCAGTTAGATGCAGAGCGCCATTGGTAATTCTTAGTGCATGCGACTCCGGAAGAATGCACGTTGCACCGAACGACGATCCCTTCGGGCTGGTCGCTGCTTTGATGACGCGTGGCACTGCAAATGTAATTGCCTGCCTGTGGCCTGTTTCTGCGAGCGCTGCGAAGGTCTTTGTAATTGCGCTAATCGAAAACATTCAACGAGGTACCGTACTGATCGAGGCAATGCGGCTTGCACGAAACAGACTCAGAGCAGAATCCGCTGACATTGCCGACTGGGGAGCATTTGAATTATTCGGAGTTGGTTGACGCCCACGAGTAATTTAAGTTAATTGCTAGTCTTTACACTGTGGGTAGCAGTGCCATGCCAGCAGGCACATCGGAGCGATGTATAGCTTGGAATGGGTGCATCATCGAGCATGCAGCGAAACTTCCGCCCGAAACACCTCCGCTCTTGCGCCAGACGGCTCAGTCACCCGGGCGAGCGAGCAGGCCGACGTATAGCTCGTCCACCATGAGGGCGGTGCCGGTCAAGAACGTCACGCTCTCGCCGAGTCCGATGGTACGGTGCTGCCGTCAGCCGACCGGCAGTAGTGCTCGACGCGCGGCTCGGTCGGCGAGACGGGCACGTAGTCGGCGAGCGAGGCAAGGCCCTCGCCACCGAGGTCAACTGCGGCACGTTCCGCTCCGATCTCTTCTACCGCCAAGCTCGCGGTGCCCTCACTGCGCAAGCGCCGCTACCTCGAGGCCCGCTCGAGGCGCACAACAACAACATCTCCGCCACCGCCGGCGTCGCCGGCATCGAGCTCGCGCGCTACTTGACCGGGGAACCCGAACCAGCGTGTGCGTACCATCGGGGAACTCGACGCCAGCGAGCCGGGCTACCACGTGTCGCGTACACGTGCGATGGCTGCGATTGCGCCGTCGTCGCGAAGGGCTGTCCCTGTGCGGCGCGCCCGGCCCGCTGCGCCAGCGGCCCTGACCGGGTTCGTCGCGATAGCCAAAGTCAGGTCCAGCTCTTGCGCGCTCCGAGCCGCGCGAGCAGGACCTCGAGCCCCGCCGTGTCCAGGCTCGCGAGCTCGCGCTGCCGCTCGTCCGTCAGCTCGATGCCGAGCGCAGCGCAGAGCGCCTCCACGCCGCGCCGCAGGCCCTGCTCCTTGCCGCGCTGCTCGCCGCGCTGCTCGCCGCGTCGCTCGCCGCGCCGCTCGGCGAAGCTGAGCGCGCCGCGCTCGTTCTGGATCGCCATGCCCGCCCGGATGTACGCGTCCCACTCGGCCACGGTGAAGCCCGCGGTGCGCGCCGCCTCGAGCGCGTCGATGAATGGGTGCTCGGCCAAGACCTCGGGCACCACCGTCAGGTTATCGGCCTCGCGGAAGAAGTACGCCCACTTCTCGACCACCGTGCGCGGCGGCTGGCTCGCGTCGTACTTCGGCAGCTCCAGGAACACGAGCTGGATCTGCCCGAGCTCGTGCGCGCCACTCTCTCGCTCGGTCATCCGCCAGCGGCTCAGCATCGGGATCTTCCGCTCGCCCTGCTCAGGCCACAGCTCGAAATCGCAGATGGTGATGCCGACGACGTCGTTCAGATCCGGATACAGATCGCCACGGGCGATCTGGTTCACGTACGCCTTCGCCACGTTGTAGACCACGCGCTTCTCGAACCCCTCGACTTGCAGCACCTGCATCTCGACGACGTAGGTGACGCCGCGGACGTCCCTGCACTGGACGTCGACGATCGACAGCTTCAGCTCGGCCACGGCCGGCCGCTGCTCCGGGGGCAAGAGGTTGACCTTGGTGATCCGGTGGGCCTCGTCGAGGCCGAGCATGGCGTTCAGGAACGCGATCAGGACGTCCTTGTGCTCCTCCGAGCCGAAGATCCGCTTGAACGCGAAGTCGGTCTTGGGATCGGCGAACGTGGGACGCTGCATGGAGCGCTTATAGCCTACGCTCGGTCGCCCGGCAGGGCGAGCAAGAGGTCGCCGCGCTCACACCAGCGCCTTGCCTAGCACTTCCTTCGCTGCGATCGGCGCGTGCCCGATCAGCCGGCCCAGCGCCACGTCCGTGCGCGAGAACGCGCCGTGCCGGCTCGCCGCGAGCATGCCGACGAGCATGTCGGCGACGGGCGCCGCAAGGCCGCCGGCCACCAGCGTGTCGCGATACGCATCGTCGCTCACGACGACGCGGCGGACCGCGCGCCCCGTGACCTCCGACGCGATCGCCGCGAGCTGCTCGAGTGTGAGCGCCTCGCCAGCCGTGAGCGGCGCGCTGATGCCGTCGAGCGCATCCGACGTCATCGCGATCGCCGCGGCCTCGGCGAGGTCGCCGTGCGTGGTCCACGCGACCGGCCCATCCTCGGGCGCCGCGACCTCGCCCGCGCGCAGACCGTGGCCGAACATCTGGAGCGCGGACGCGACGTAGAACCCGTTGCGGAGCGACGTGAACGGCACACCGCAGTCGCGCAGCATGGCCTCGGTCGCGGCGTGCGTGTGCATCGGAGGGAACGCGGAGCGAGGATCCGAGCCCATCTGGCTCGTGTAGAGGATGCGGCCGGCACCAGCGGCGCGAGCGGCCTCGATCGCCGCGCGATGTTGCGGAACGGCGATGCTGGTGGGAAGCGGGAGCGAGACGATCAGCACCTTGGTCGCGCCCGCGAATGCACGCGCGACGCTGGCCGCATCTGCGAAGTCCGCCTGGCGCACGTGCACGCCGCGCGCGGCGAGGTCGCCCGCCTTGGCCGGATCGCGGACGCTCGCGACGATCTGGGTCGCGGGGACGCGGGTGAGCAGGTGATCGACGATGGCGCGGCCGAGCGCGCCGGTGGCACCGGTAACGACGAGCATGAATGGTCTCCTGGGTTGTGACGACACGCGGAACGTGTCGCTCGCCGACCTCTCCAACCCCCTCGCGCCGAAGCGCGACCCGCGAGACGACTCAAACTCGAACCATTCGCTTATAGCGCATCACGGGCGGGGCGTCACGCATCCCCCTGCCTCGCGCACGGTGCCCGGCCGGGCCGCCCCCGCGCCCCTCTTGTTACGGTGAGGACGCGGGGCGTAGGGGCTCGGATGAAGTATCGTGGATCCATGCGTATGCGTCATCTGGGGGTTCCCTTCGCGCTCTGTGCCCTGGCCGCCGGTCCGGCGAAAGCAGGGCTCGTGCTCACATTCGATGGCGACGATCACGGCTACGACACGTGCCGTGCAGTCACCGCGGGTGTGAATGACGAGATCATCGTCACCGGACAGACACAGCGATTTGCGCAGGGCGCCAATGCCTGGATCCGGGCATGGTCGGCGACGGGGACGCTCCTGTGGAACCACGAGCTGAGCACGCCGAGCCAGGGCTGGGACGCGGGCAACGACGTCACGGTGCTGTCAGACGGCACGGCGGTCGTCGCCGGCCAGTGGTACTCGGGCGCGAGTCGGCAGAACCACTTCCTGTCGCGGGTCTCGACCGCAGGCGCGATCACGACCTCGTTCGGCGAGCTCTTCAACGACGACATGTACCTGGGCGTCGCGCGCGACAATAGCAACGCGATCATCGCCGGCGGCTGGAAGCCCGACACCGGCGGCTCGTCGACAGCGTGGTGGCGCAAGCTGGCGGCGCCGCCGAGCCTGGCGGAGGTGTGGTCGCTGACCCGCAACAGCCTGACCGCCGGGCCCGACGCGGTCAACAAGGTTGCGACCGACAGCGCCAACGCGGTGATCGTCGCCGGCTACGCCACGACCGCGACCGGGCGCAGCGGCTGGATCGGCAAGTACACCTCGAGCGGCGGCCCCCAATGGATCTCGACCATCGCCGCCACCGGCACCGGGACCGACGGCGCGTACGACGTCGGCGTCGGCCCCGGCAATGTCGTGGTCGCGGTCGGCCGCTCCGGCACCTCGTCATGGATCCGGTCGTACTCGTCGACCGGCGTGCTGGCGTGGACGATCACCGAGCCCGGCGTGATCTGGCGCTCGGTCGCGGTCGATGGGTTCGGCAACATCGCGACCGCCGGCAACGTCGGCTCCGATCTGTACGTGCGCGTGCACGACAGCGGCGGCAACGTGTACTGGGACTACACGTACCCGAACGCGACCGGCAACGGCGTCGCGTTCGACAGCCTGAGCAACGTGCTCGTGTGCGGCGAGCAACCGGCGGGGACGAGCAGCGACGCGCTGGTCCTGACGCTGCCGTAGCGGCCGCGGTCTGGTACGCTCTGGACGCGCGCCGTGTCGCCATGCGCTCGTAGATGACCGCCGACGAGTACCTCGTCTGGGAGCGCGAGCAGCCGGAGAAGCACGAGTTCTTCCACGGCGAGGTCTTCGCGATGGCGGGCGGCAGCCCGCGGCATAACGCGCTGTGCGGGCGCGTCATCGCGCTCGCGAGCGCCGTGCTCCCCGGGTGCGCCGTGCTGACCTCGGATCAGCGCGTGACCATGGCCAGCCAAGGGCGCTACGTCTACCCCGACGTCAGCATCGTCTGCGGCGGCCTCGAGCTCGAGTCCGGCGACGTGCTGCTGAACCCGACCATCCTCGTCGAGGTGCTCTCCGCCACGACCGAGCAGTACGACCGCGGCCTCAAGTGGGAGGGCTACCAGCGCATCGCCTCGCTCGCCGACTACGTGCTCGTCTCGCAGACCGAGCCGCGCGTCGAGCACTATCGCCGCGCCGCCGACGGCAGCTGGACCTACCGCGCCGCCGGTCCCGGCGAGCGCGTGACGCTCTCGACCGGCACCGTCTTCGTCGTGGACGAGCTCTACGCTGGTCTGCTCGCCCTGCCGGGTGACTGATCCCTCGAGCCGCGCAAGACCAGCCCCGTCCGCGGTCAGCGCTTGGTCATCAGGATGAGCGCGGTCCCGGCTCGTTCGCCGTAAAGTCGGTCATCCCAGCCACGCGCGAAGCGTGAGGCGCGAGGCTCGAGCCGTCGGGCAGCTGCTGGGCCGCACCCGTCGGGTTGAACAGGCTGGTCGCGACCACCCGGCCCTCATTCAGCACATCCTGCACGATCCAGGGCCGGTCGCCGCCGAGCTCGGGGAAGGCGCAAGAATCGATATCTGCGCCCAGGAGCGCGGCGAACAGGGAAGCGCGGCCCGCGCTCAGCGGATCGAGCTGGTCACTCGTCATCAGCACGCCGCCGCAGAGGCCGGCGAAGAGCGCGAGGGAGCGGACCTGCGCGTCGGTGAGCTCGTGAAAGCGATCGCGCAGCAGCACGCAGTCGGGATCCGACTGCCACAGGATCCCCGCAGCATGATTGCGTGTCATCAGATCGCGCAGCAGGCTCTGAGCCGAATAGTCGCCCTCCCAGGTCACGCCGATGTCACGGCCGATCCGCACTGCGTCGACGAACCCGACGCTCGACCACAAGGGACAGCCGCAGCCGAGCCAGAGCGCGTCCCCGATCTCCTCACGAATCAGCCGCGCCATCCGCCGCCAGACGGCGACGCGCGAGAGCCCGCGCTCGTGCCAGCGCGCCACATCGGGGCCATACTCCATGCCGGCGACCATGAAGTCGGTCTTGAAGTAGCGCGCCCCCCAATCATGGCGCCAGGTGCGGAAGACGCTGCGAATATAAGCCTCGGCGTCGGGGTGCGTGACGTCGAGTACGTAATACTCTTCACTGCGCTTGTGCCACCGAAACTCGCCATAGAAGCGGGCGTGGACGAGCGGACCGTCGCCGCCCGCGCGCTGCACCACCCAGTCCGGATGCTCCGCGAAGAGCCGGCTGCGATTCCCCACCAGGAACGGCGCGATCCACAGCCCGGGCACGAAGCCGGCGGCGTCGATGTCGGCGAGGAGGGGCGCCATACCGCGGGGGAACTGCGGCTTTGCATCGAGCCAGTCGCCCATCTCGGGCGTGAACCCGTCGTCGATCTGGAAGACCTCCAGCGGCACCTGCCAGGAGTCGCGGAAGCGGTGCGCCGCCTCGAGGTGCTCCAGGATGTTTGCTTCGTTGATCGCCGCATAGAGGTTGTACCAGGAGCACCAGCCGGTGATCCGCCGCGGCGGGAGGCGCGGCGGGAGCGGAGACTCGGCCGCGACCAGGGCCGACCACCGCCGCATCGCCCCCTCCACGTCGCCATGCTCGAAGAGGACGAGCGGCTCGGCCCGGGCGGTCCCGGACTGCGCGACGCCGTCGAGCAGCGTCTCGGCGTCGAGCGTCATGGTCTCGGCCGATCCGCCGAATCTGAAACGGCTCTGGAATCGGTCGTGCCGCGTGAAGCCGAGGAGGACGGCGCCGCCCGCTGGAGGCTCCGGCAGGAGCGCGGTCATCGCGAAGCCCAGCGTCGGCGACCGCGCCGCCGGACCTGCGCCGGGCTGCGTCCCTGGCGCGACGAAGTAGCTGCCGTCCCAGCTCTGATAGCCATTGCGCAGATAGGCGCGGACACCCTCCACCTGCGCGAAGCGGAGGCCGAGACTGGCAGGCGACCGGGCACAGCCTTCCAGGCGCAGATCGAGGCGCAAGAGATCACCGAGGCGGGCGAAGCTCAATACCATCCTGCCAGACTCCAGGGGCCAGACGACGCAATCGCCTCGGAGCTCGGGCGCGTCTCGGGTGGCCGGCTCGCCGTCGATGAGCGGCGTGAGCCCACCGAGCCGGAGGCCGCGGACGCGGACGCTCAGGCCGTTTGGATCAAGCTCCATCTCTCAGCCTGATCTCCTGCCGCGTCTCTGCCGATCGCCGAGCTGCGATGGCGAGGCGGAGGCTCGCCGCGCCTTCGCGCAGCGGCACATGAGGCGCGCGGCGCGCGCGGATCGCCTCGGCCAGATCGGCGAGCTGGGCGACGAAGGGATCGGTCTTCCCGGCGATCGTCTCTTGGTGAGGATCGTCTCTCGTCCAGATCAACACCGCATCGTTCCATCCGGTGAAGCGGCCGGTGGCGGATCGGGCATAAATACTCCATTCCTTGTGCCAGACGCCGGGCACTGCGATGTTCGAGGCATGGAGTGTCGCGATCCGGCCGTCATCCCAGGAGAAGAGGATCGCCGAGACATCCTCGATGTCGTAGCCCGGGACCTCCTCGTGGAAGAGGTTCGCGCACCGTGCGGTGACGCTGTCGGGGTCCCCCACCAGGTGACGGATCAGATCGATCTGATGAATCACCTGCTCGAGCATCTGACCGCCCGACTTCGCGCGCTCCCGCCACCACGGGGCATGGAGAGCATTGCAATGGTAGGCACCGGCGAACAGACCGACCGGGCCCGTGTCGGCCTGCCGCCAGCGCCGCACGGCGTCGCCGAACCGATACATGAAGCCGACGGCGGCGACGACGCCGGCCGCCTCGGCGGCTCGCACCATCCGGTCGGCCGTCGCCTGATCGAGCGCGATCGGCTTCTCGACGAGCAGGTGCACGCCACGCGCGGCGATCCGCTCGACCTCGCCGTCGTGGCGATAAGGCGGGAGGGCGACGATGGCGAGGTCCGGCCGCGCCTCGTCGAGCATGCGGTCGAGCTCGGTGAAGGCGGTGCCGCCGTGCTGCGCGGTAAACGCCTGGGTCCGGCCCAGATCCCGGCCGCAGCCGGCGACGAGCTCCATCTCTTCTCGCAGCGTCGCGATCGCCCCGGCGTGACGAGCGGCGATGCCCCCGCACCCGAGTATCGCCACCCGGAGCCGGCTCATGACTCGCTCCAGAATTCGAGCATCGCCTGCATGAGGCCGGGCTCCCCCTGATCGAGCCGGGCGAACAAGGCCGGCGCCGAGGCGAACGGCACGGCGTGGCTGATCAGAGGCACGAGGTCGAGCAGCCCCCGATGCTGGAGCTCGATCGCGGCCCGCCACAGCCGCAGCTTTGACCAGCGATGGCTCGCTTCGGGCGCGACGCCCGAGATCTGCGAGCAGATCAGCTCGACGCGGTTGAGGTGAAACTCTGCACCGAGCCGAAGTCCGCGCACCTCGCCCTGGAAGAAGCCCATGGCCACGACGCGCGAGGAGTAAGCGACGGCGCGGATCGCGTCGGCCAGCGCCGGCGCGGCCCCCGACACCTCGATGCAACAGTCGGCGCCGCGGCCGTCGGTCATGTCCTTGATCGCCTCGGCAGCGCCGCCGGCACCGGGATCGAGCGCGACGTGCAGGCCGAGCCCGAGCGCGACCTGGCGCCGCGTCGCGTCCGGATCGACGCCGATCACGTGAGCCCCCGAGGCGCGAGCGGCCTGCGCGACGATCTGGCCCGGCACGCCGAGCCCGAAGACGGCGACCGTATCGCCGATGCGCAGCCGCGCGTCATGGACGCCGTTGAGCCCCACCGCGCCGATATGGGAGAAGATGCCAATGCGTGGATCGGCGCCCTCCGGGAGCAGCCGCTGGCGGGCGTGATCGGCGGTCGCGACATGATGAGTACGGTGATTCCAGGTCCCGTACACACGCTGCCCCAGGCGAAGATCCGTGACCGCGGAGCCCCGCTCGACGATCTCGCCCACCTCCTCGTAGCCGAGGTTGCGCACAGGGTAGGTCCAGCTCGGGGTCGGATCGTCGAGGAACAGCCGGCGACGCTCGTCCCAGCGCTGGTTCATGAACGGGCTGGTGCCGCGATACTGGGTCAGCTCGGTGCCGGCGCTGATGCCGGAATAGAGCGTGCGAATACGCACTTCATCAGGGGCGAGCGGCGCGTCATCGAAGGGCTCGAATTCGAGCTGTCGCGGAGCCGAAAGAACGAGTGCAGTCCCCATCAGTGGTCCTCCTCGTGTGCATTGGCGAGAACGGCGCGCCGGGTCGCGCCACGGGTCGCGAGCAGCAGCAGGACGGCAATGACATAGAGCCCGGCGAGCGAGGTCATGCCCGCGGCCATGCCGAGCTGCTCCGCTGCCTGGGCGACGAAGATCGGAGTCAGCCCCGCGCCGATGAAGCCGCACAACGTCATCATGCCGACGGCGGTCGCCCGCGCGGCGGGCGGGACCACATCATGCATCGACGCATAGATACAGCCGTCGAACAGCCCCTTGCCGACGCTGGTCGCCAGCAGCACCAGGCCGACCATCGCCGCGGTCCTCGCGGCGAGCAGCGGCAGCAGCAGCAGGGCGGCGGCCGAGAGCCCGATGGCGAGGGTGTAGAACCGCCCGATCGGCGTCCGCCGCGCCAGCGTGTCGGCGAGCAGCCCCCCGAGCGGGACGGACAGGAAGCCGGCCAGGTTGATCGTCGCCGATCCCCACAGCGCCGAGCCCGCGAGGTCGAGGCCCAGCGCGTCGTGAATGTAGGTCGGGGCCCAGACCGTGACGCCATTCGAGGCGCCATTGGCGAGGAAGAAGACCGCACACAGCATCAGTGCAGGCTTGATCTGCAAGACGACCCCGATCGGCTCCCGCGGCTTGTCCTGCTCGGCCGCCGTACGACGGATCGGGGCGTCCCGCAGCACCCGGAAGAGGAAGAGCGCGTACGCGAGGCCACACCCGGCAAAGACGACGAACGGCGCCTGCCACCCGATCCGATCGGCGATCAGACCGGCGAAGACCGCCCCCAGGCCCGCGCCGGCAAAGACCGCCGTCTGATGCAGCGACAGCGCCCGGCTGCGCATCGATGGACGGTGCCAGTCGCTGATGAGCGCCGTCGCCGTCGGATAATAGAACGCCTCGCCGAAGGCGACGGTACCGCGGAAGGCGAGCAGCATGGCGAAGGTCGCCGACAGGGACGTCATGCCGGTCGCGCAGCTCCAGAAGACCAGACCGTAGATGATCACGCGCGTCCGCCGGGCGCTGTCGCCGAGCCGCCCGGCGAGGAAGGCGGTGACGGCATAGATCCAGAAGAAGATCGAGCTGATCAGCGCGACCTCGGTCGGGGTGAGGCGGAACTCCGTCCGGAGCTGCGGCATCACGGCGACCAGGATCGAGCGGTCCGCCGAGTTGAAAAAGGCGACGAACCACAATAACGCGATCAAGAGCCAGGGATAGCTCATGGTGTCTGTACGGCCTCTCGGCCGGCCCAGGCGAGCCACACGGCGGCGGTCCAGGAGAAGTCGTCGCCGCCGCTGCCGGTGCCGTCGATCGGGCTGAATGCCTCGTAGAAGCCGTTGCGCGCGATCAGGGTCCGGGTGTCGCCGCGGAGGCGCTGGGCGAGCACCTCGTGCCCCGCCTCGGAGAGGCCAGTGCCGATCATGAGATTCACGACCGCCCAGACGGGGCCGCGCCAGTAGCGGATCATCTGGAAGCCCGGATCCGCCGGATCCAGGCTCGGCATGAGATAGCGGGCGGCGGCGCCGATGCGCTCGATATGCGCGATGGTCGCGCCGTCGCGCGCCGCGTCGCGGAGCCCGGCGTAGAAGCTCAGGAAGGAGGCGCTGGTGATGAAGCCAGACGATCGGCCAGTGACCAGATCGCGCGAGCACCAGGCCTGCCGCGCTTCGTCCCAGAGCCAGCCGATCCCGGCCTCCGCTCGCGCGATGCTCGCGCGGAGCTCGCCGGCCTCCTCCGTCCGACCAAGCTCCTCGGCGAGGGCCAAGAGGTCGCGATGGGCGCGGAGCAGGATCATCGACATGCCGACATCGGCCACGCGAAAGGGGCTCTCGCGACCGATCCGGGCATGATCCCAGCCGAGGCCACGGCCGAACTGCACGAGGGCGAGATACCGATCATATTCGAGCTTGGTGGGGCGCATCTTGGCGTCGAGGTGGGTCGTATCGCGCCGCACGTACTCCCCGACACTGGAGATATCGATCGGCTCGCCCGGCGCGTCCCACTCCGGCGCGTTGTCGCGGCCCGTCTCCCAGGGGTGCACGACCACGGCGACGCCGCGCTGCTCCGGATCTCGGTTGTCGCGGAACCAGCGGTGCCAGCCCAAGACCTTGGGGAACAGCGCTTCGAGCCGCGCGCGATAGGCGCCTGCTTGCCCTGCACGCACGGCGCTCTCCCACAGCCTGCGCAGGCTGGTGGCGGCGACGGGTGGCTGGGTGATGCCGGAGGTGACTGGCTCCCTTCCGGTCGCCCACACGGTGGGACCCGGGAAATACCCCGCGTCGTCCTGCCAGAAGACGATGTGGGGCAAGAAGCCATCCTCCCACTGGCCGCGGAACAGGGTCTCCAGCTCGGTCCAGGCCCGGTCCCTATCGAACGTGTCAAAGCCCATCGCCACGAACGCCGAATCCCAGTTCCACTGGAACGGATAGACCCGGCCGTTGGGCACGGTGTAGTCGCCGCGGTCGTTCGCCCGGAGGATATCGCGGGCCGCGCGGTCCATCTCTTCGTCGGTCATGTCACTCGATCCCAGGCGAGGAGGTCAGAAGTTGAACGTGACCCGCGCCGTGACGCGCCGGGGGAGGACGGGACGCCCGATGAAATAAGCTCCGCCGGTCGCCTGGTTTTGGTCCTGGCGAGGCGAGCCCTCCGTGGTGGCATCCGTGTCCAGGACATTGAACACGTTGACACCTACCCTGACGCTGTTGCCGCCCATGGGGACGCGGTATCCGGCGTCGAAGCTCACGATGTCGAACCCCTCGAGCTCGATGGTGTTGTTCGCCGCCGTGAAGTTGTCACCGGTGTGATTGGTGAAGACCGCGGCATCGAGCCGGCGGCCATAGTAGAACAGACCGGCATTGTAGAGGATGTTCGGCTGCCGCTCGAGCTCGTTGCCGACATTCTCCCGAGCCGTGTCGAAGTCGGTATATTTGTGATCCTGGAGCGTCAGGTTCCCCTCGAAGAACAGGTGCTCCCAGAGCCGCAGCCGCAGCGTGGCCTCGACGCCGTAGGAGCTGCTGCCGACGATATTGACTTGCTCGATGAGCCCACCCGGGTTGTTCGGGTCATTGATGAACAGCGCTTGCCGCCGGTTGCTCAGGCGCGTGTAGAGGCCCGCGAGCGATGCCGAGAGCGCGCGGCTGCTATACCTGACCCCGAGCTCGGCTTGCTTGATGATCTCGCCCTCGTACGAGGCCGGCTCTCCGGTGGAGCTATTGAACGTGACCGCGCGGAGCTCGGGGAAGAAGTAGCCGCGCGACGCATTCGTATAGATATTGATGTCGCCGGTGAGCCGATAGAGCGCCCCTGCGGCGAGCGCCCACTCGGTCGCGCTGACCTCGGCCGTCTGGAAGGTGTCATCTCCCCAGATCACGTCGCGCAGCGCGTTCGACAGGTTCGGCGTCGTCTCGTCGGTGACGACGGTCGCGGTGCGCTCGCGCCGGACGTCGCCGCTCAGGTGCTCGAGACGAAAGCCGATGTCGAACGCCCAGCGATCCGCCTCGATCTGGTCGGCGATGTAGACGGGATAGCGCCTGGCCTTGTGGCGGTTGTTGGCATAGCCGGCGCCCGCGTTGAGCAGGCCGCCCTGCGAGATGACCGTCTGCGCGCCCGTCGTCGGGTTGGTCACGACGAGGTTCACGAGCCGCGGCTGGTTGTTGAGCTCGGCCAGGTAGGTGGTGGTGACGGTGGAGTCGCGCGCGGCCGCATCGCCATAGAAGCCGCCGAGCGTGACCGTGTGCTTGGCCGGGCCGGTCGTGAGCTCCTTGGTGAGGTTCAGCTCGGCCGTGAAGTCGCGCGCCGGCCGGTCGCGATCGGTGAAGCGATTGGCAAAGAGCAGGTAATCGGCCGGCACCGCGCTGCCATCGTCGGCGAACGTGAAGCTCGCGTTGGCGGGCGTGATCTCGGCGAGCTCGGGGATGACCTTCCTGCGCTCGGGATTGGTGACGAAGCTCTCCAGCGTCTCGGGGACGTTCACGACGCCGTCGCCGTCTGACCACAGGCCGAACCGATGGTCGTAGCTGGCATAGTGGGCGCGGCCGTTGATCCCCCAGCCGCCGCCGAGCTTCTTCTCGAAGGCGAGCCCGACCGAGGCGCCCTGGGTCAGGACGCCGTTCTCGATGCTCGTCGAGAAGGGACCATCAGGCGTGCCAAAGCCGAGGTCGGCGACGTGGTCAGTCTGTACCGAGGAGACGCGGCGGCCATCATTGCCGCGGGCGCGGTTGCGCGTGTCGCCCTCCAGCGGGATGGGCAAATAGAACTGCACCTGATCGTCGATATACTGGCCGTAGAGCGTGACGTGGCCCGAGCCATTGGAGAAGCGCCGCCGCAGGTTGCCGCGGACCTGGAACCCCTCGGTACCGAGCCCGGTGCGGATCGGACCGTCGTCGGCCCGATAATAACCAGAGAGGGCGTAGGAGAAGCCCTTGCCGAGCGGGCCGCTGACGGCGACGTCGCCACGATAGCGGAAGCGCTCGGCCCACTCGAGCTGGGCGGCGCCGGTGGTCTCCTCGCCGCCGGTCCGCGAAATATAGTTGATGAGACCAGCGACCGAACCGGGCCCGAACAAGTTGGAGACGCCGCCTCGCACGAACTCGAGCCGCTCGAGCCCCAGATCATTGCGATAATAGACGTCATAGGCGGAGCTGTTCAGGCCGAACGAGCTCAGCACCGGAGTGCCGTCATACATGAGCGGCGTGAACTGGTATTGCCCGGCCGAGGGCAGGCCGCGGATGAAGACGTTGCTGGCGACCTCGCCACCGCCGGCCTCGGCCTTGATCGTCGGGATGGAGCTCAGGATGTCGGCCTGGCTGCTCGTGCCCAGGCGGGCCAGATCGTAGGCATCACGCGTCTGCACGGCCAGCGGCGTGTCGAACGCGGCGCGGGCACGGCTGGTGCCGGTGACGACGATCGTCTCCTCGCTGAGCTTGTCCGGGGCGAGCTGGAAGTCGAGGAATGTGGGGTTCGTACCGACGGTGACCGTCTTCTCGAGCGGGAAGTACCCGGTGAGCTCCACCCGGACCACGTGAGCACCGGGCGGCACCGCGAGCGTGTACTCGCCCTTCTCGTCGGTGAGGGCGGCCGCGCCGAGGCTGGGGACGGACACCACCGCGCCGGGCTGCGGGGCGCGGTCCTGCTCGCCGGTGACGACGCCGCGCAGCGAGACGTCGGCGGCGGCCGGCGGTGCGGGCGGGGCCGGCGGGGCCGGGGCAGGCTGCGCCGGGGCAGGCTGCTGCGCGAGCGCGGGGGTTGCGATATCCATGCACAGCAGCGCCGCGGTGGCGGCAGCGACGCCCGCGCTCACGCGGCGCGGGACGTGACGAGCTAGCTCCTCCCTCATGGGGCGGGACCCTATCACGGGCGGACTATCGCCCCGGGCGAGAGGGAGCAGAAGGGGGTTTCAGCAGGATGGCGCTCTCGAGGTCATACGATGGTATCGTGGACTCCATGCGCATGCGTCATCGAGGTATATCGCTCGCGATCTGTGCTCTGGCCGCCGGTCCGGCGGAGGCGGGCCTCGTGCTCACATTCGATGGCGACGATCACGGCTACGACTCGTGCCGTGCGGTCGCCGCGGGCGTGAATGACGAGATCATCGTCACCGGACAGACACAGCGATTCGCGCAGGGCGCCAATGCCTGGCTCCGGGCGTGGTCGGCGACGGGGGCGGTCCTGTGGACCCACGAGCTGAGCACGCCGAGCGAGGGCCAGGACGCGGGCAACGACGTCACGGTGCTGTCAGACGGCACGGCGGTCGTCGCCGGCCAGTGGTACTCGGGCGCGAGCCGTCAGAACCACTTCCTGTCGCGGGTGTCGACCGCGGGCGCGATCTCGACCTCGTACGGCGAGCTCTTGAACGACGACATGTACCTGGGCGTCGCGCGCGACAATAGCAACGCGATCATCGCCGGCGGCTGGCGGCCCGACACCGGCACCTCGTCGATGGCGTGGTGGCGCAAGCTGACGCTGCCGAACCTGACGGAGGTGTGGTCGCTCACCCGCAACGGCGCGGTCGCCGGGCCCGACGCGGTCAACAAGCTCGCGACCGACAGCACCAACGCGGTGATCGCCGTCGGCTACACCGCGACCGCGGCGGGGCGCGCCGGCTGGATCGCCAAGAACACCTCGAGCGGCGGCCCGCCCTTGTGGACCTCGAACATCGCCGCCACCGGCGCTGTGAACGACGGCGTGTACGACGTCGGCGTCGGCCCCGACGACGTCGTGATCGCGATCGGCCGCTCCGGCACCGTGAGCTGGATCCGGGCGTACTCGTCGACCGGCGTGCTGGCGTGGGCGATCCGAGAGGTCGGCGTCCTCTGGCGCTCGGTCGCGGTCGACAGGTTCGGCAACATCGCGACCGCCGGCAACGTCGGCCCCGATCTGTACGTGCGCGTGCACGACCGCGACGGCAACGTGTTCTGGGACTACACGTACCCGAACGCGACCGGCAACGGCGTCGCGTTCGACAGCCTGAGCAACGTGCTCGTGTGCGGTGAGCGACCGGCGGGGATGAGCAGCGACGCGCTGGTCCTGACGCTGCCGTAGCGGCCGCTGCCTACTTGGCCGGGGGGACGTGAACCAGCGTGCGCGTACCGTCGGGGAACTCGACATCGATGCGCCTCGCCATGCCCGAGACCACGGTCCCGCGACCGAACTTCGGGTGCTCGATGAGCTCGCCCACGGCGAACGTCTGACTCGCTGCGTAGGGGCGGACCGGCCGCTCGGCAGCGCGCCACGACAGCCGCGCTAGCTCGGTCAGGCTCCCGAGCAGCGATTCCACGACCCGCGCCGGCAGCTTGGGGAGGCGTGCGTCGCAGACGCGGAGGATGGCGACGTCGCGTGGCGTGAGGCGATGCGTGACCGGCAGATCGATCCGTGCCGCCGCGTCGGCGTCGGCTTGCATGATCCTGTCCTTGGCGCGATCGATCGCGGCGCTCGCCACGCGCGCGAGCACCGCGTCCCTCGTGTCGGACAGCGCCCGCTGCACCGCCTGGCTCGCGTCGAGCGGGACCTTCGGTTGCTTGAGCATCCGCATCGCGGTCTCGTCGAGCTGGGCGGTGATGGTGGCGAACACACCGTGGTAGCGCGGCTCGCAGCGCTCACGCGCCTCGGCGATGATCGTCTCGCGGAGCTGCGGCACCGCCAGCTCGACGTCGACCACGCTGGCCAGCGCGGCCATGGCCTCGGTGCGAACCGCATGGTCGAGCTCGATCGTCGGATCAGGCTCGTCGGCGAGCGTCAGCCCGAGCGCGCCGAGCAGACACTCGGCGAGCTGCTGCGGCCTGGCGTTGCGCGGCCCACCACCGTCGAGCTGGATCGCGTCGAGCCTTCCGGCGAGCGCCGTGCGCAGCGTCGGGTGATCCGCGAGCGTGGCGCGGTCGGTGAGATCGAGCGGAGGATCGAGCGGAGGAGAGGTCTCTTCGAGGGCGACCAGCACCCGGTCGAGCCCTGTCTGCATGCAGGTGTCGAAGAAGCCGAGGAGCAGCGCGCGCGCGAACACCTCGCTCTTCGTCTTCGGTTTGCGGCTGTCGAGCAGGCGCGTCCCGAGCTCGTGGAGCAAGCGGGCATGGTGTTGCGGAAAGTGTCGCGGAACGTGTTGCGGAACGTGTTGCGGAACGTGTTGCGAAAAGTCCGGCGCTGTCATCCGGTGCCAGCATACGCGCAGTCGTGTCATCGGCTACGCGGCCAGGCTGCGGTTCACGGGGTCTGCCAGGAATCTGCCAGGAATCTGCCAAGAAGATGTCGCGCGTCGGGTCGCGGTCCTGCCCATCACGCAGGAGGCGAGGCGACGCCCAGCCACCGTATTTTTTTACTTGTGCGCGCGGCTCGGTAACCGAAAACACAACCCGGAGGCCCTCCATAATACACATAGATCTGCGCTGCGCCGCGCCGCGGCGAGGCGCCGGGCAGGTTCGGGGGCGGCCGCGGCGACGCCGCAGGCGCCTGCGCCGCTCGAGTCGCTTCGAGAGCCGAGTCAGTGGCGTCGAGCCAGCACGCTCGTCACGGCGGCGTGCACAGACGAATCGGCAGGAAGCGCACTCCGGAATGCGTATTTATACGTACTGCTGGATAGACGAAATGCGCTCACCGAGCACTCGCGCTCGGTAATCGAGCGGCGTGCCTACTGCCCCTCCGCGTAGCGGATCCCTGCCGCCCGACCACCCTTGCCGCGCCCCCCGGAGGATCGATGGCGAACGTAACGGATCTCCTGAGCACCTTCGATGACCTTCTATCAAAGACCATCAGCCCATCACCGGGGCACTACCTGCAATTCGGGTGGCCGGGGATCAGCCTGAACCCAGCCGACTTCAAGCCGGCCGGCACCCCGACCGGCGCTTACGATCCGGTTTGCGCGGAGGAGACCTTCTCGCTCGTTGCCAACATCGCACCGGTCTGCAACGCGCTGGCATTTGAAACTCGGGATACGAGATCGACGATCTGTACCAGATCCTCATCCTGAGCGCGGTGCCCCAGGCCGCCGATCCTGGGAACCTCGCCGCGAATCCCGCCTACAAGCTCTGGAGCGATGCGCAGTACGAGATGGCGCAGGCCCAGCGGGGTAGCATCCAAGATCCGAACCTCTTTTACTACCCCTGCAAAGCGACACCGGTCGACTGGTATACCGAACAGAGCGCCACCCGCTGGCCAGCGTCGAACAGGGCACGATCAAGGCGCCCGGCCTTCAGATCATCGGCTGGCTCTCGCGCCTCATGCCGGCCTTGCCGCCGCTGGCACCTCCGGGGCCATAGAGCCGAGATCGGACTGGATCATGACCGCACTCTGCCGCCATCGGACGCTCGTCGTGCAGGTCCTCCTCCTCGCGAGCTGCGGCCATGGGGAGACCTCCGACGACGCTCAGGCCCCGGACTGCCTCGTCGAGGCGACCACGAGCTATGCCCCGCAAGCCAATGTGGTCACGGGCAAGGGCATCATCAGCTGTGACATCGCGGCGAACCTGTCACTGTACGTATGTATCTACAGCAAGGGCACAGCTGAGACCGACTGGGGTCCTCCGCTTCAATGTAAAACGACCGGCGGGAGTGGCCAGACCACGTTATCGAGCGAGATCCCGATCGCGATCGTGGGTCCCACCCCGAACGACTATCGTACAGTGGTGAATACGCAGCTCAACCTGGCTGACCAGCCCGCCGAGACCTCTCCGACGGTGACCGCCCCCTGACGGGGAAATGACTCCGCGATCGCGCCCGCGCGCCGCCGGGGAGCTGCCGGGTGATAGTGTGGCCGGCGCATGGGCCTCCTCGATCAACCGTCCTTCGATCGCGCGGTGCGCGGCGGCTGCCCGGCGTGCGGCGAAGCTGGCGTCGAGATCCGCAGCTTCATCGACCGCAGCGTGGCCATGATGCTCGCCGATCCGACCGACGCGGGCCGCTGGGTCCACGACGGCGAGAAGTTCGTCGACGGGACCTATCGCATCTCGTGCACCGGCTGTGGCCGCGTCGCGTTCGAGAGCGACGCCTGCCCGCGCTGCCACGCGCCCGGCGGGCTCGCCCTCGCGCTCGGCGCGCCGAGCCGGCTGCCGGTCCCGAAGCGGTGCCCGACGTGCAATGAGCTCGAGCTGCTCGCGATCGCGCTCGTCCCCGCGGCCGCGCGCTACGGCGGCGGCGCCCCCCCGAAGCCTGCCCCGCTCGTCGAGTTCGGCGAGCCGGGCTACCACGTCGTCGCGTACGCGTGCGATGGCTGCGATCGCGCCGTCGTCGCGGAGGGGTGCCCCTTGTGCGGCGCGCCCGGCCCGCTGCGCCAGCGGCCCTGATTCAGACCGGCGACAAAGGATGAGCATGCGGTTCTTGTTCGTGGTCTTCCCGGAGCCCGGTCATCTCCACCCGATGCTCGCGGTGGCGCAGCACCTGGCGCGCGATGGCCACGACGTCGCCTTCTTCTCGATGGAGGATCTCGCGCCGCGCCTCGCTGCCGCGGGGCTCTCGGCGCGCTGTGACTTCGCCGCGGCAGGCGTCCGCGAGGGCCCTCGGCCGGCGCGGAGCCGCGATCTGGCCGAGCTCCTCAGCCGCCCCGCGCTCGCGCGCCGCTGGTACCGGTACGTGATCCTCACGCAGGTGCCGCCCCAGATC
>DATMCI010000350.1:0-107064 GCA_035558535.1 Kofleriaceae bacterium | reverse complement strand
TCGCCTCCGTCGGTGGTGATCATGTACCGGGCGACCGCCGGGGGGAACCCGGGCACGCTCGGGCAACCCGTGGTGGTCAGGATGAGCGGATCTTGCCAGTACACCCGCGGTGACGTGCCGAACGCGCCGCCGACCGACGGGGTGATCGATGTGCCGCTCGGGACGAACTGGGGGTAGGCCAGCTGGAGGTCGGCGTCCGAGACGATCTGGTCCGTCGCGAGGAACACGACGTCACGCGCGCCGGTCAACAGCGTCGAGCTGGCGGGCGGCGAGACCTTCACCTCCCACTGCGAGCAGTCGGTGACGTCCGCCGGCTGAAACCCGCTGAGGCTGTAGCGGCCCGCGCTGTTCGTGCTGCCGAACACGCACGCCGTGCCGCCCAGCGGGCACGTCTTACAGGCCTGCACCGGCGCCTCCTTCACCGGCATGCCATTGCCATCCAGCACCGTGCCGGTGACCACAGCGGTCTCCGGCGACACCCCGCTGCGCAGCTCGAACGCGTAGCGCCCGAGCACGGCCGAGCTCGCGCTATTGCCGTTCAGCGCGTACAGCCCTCCATCGAGCAGCGTCGAGAACGAGCCCGAGCCCGGGCGCTCGTGCACCACCACGCTGCCGTCATAGATCCCGACGCGCGGCGACAGCGCGCCCTGCTGCGTGGGAGTATCCCACTCGATCTGTCCGTAGTTCATGTAGATATCGAAGTCGCCAGGACCGGTGTCGCTCCGACTCACCAGGATCAGCTGGAAGCTGTTCAGCAGGCTGTCTTGCATGTCGTAGGAGCCCACGTTCACCCAGTTGACACACAGCGCCGGCCGCCCCGCGAAGGTGATGGGCCCCCAGGTCACCGGCGTCGTGCCCAGCGCCCGGGTGTCGACATCGGAGTGGAACAGCGCGATCAATGGCACGTGGTAGCTCTCCCAGGCGCGCAGCGCCCACCAGACCGGCGCCTGCGGTCCGAAGCTCACGTAGCCGTTGTTGTTGATGCGCAGCGACGAGTAGAACGTGTTGCCGAAGAACACGTCGAACCCGAGCGGAACCGGCGCGGTGTAGTCATCGTCGTTGCGCGGCAGGGTGTTCGCCGTGCAGCCGGGATCCGCCAGGACGCCCCGCGCGTGCGCCGCCGGCGCGCCCGCGAAGCAGACCGCCGCGCTCGCCAGCACGGCCGCCATGAAGAGACGCACTTGTACCTGTGAGATCACATGCCCTCCGATCAGTAGTAGACATAGACCGCGCCGGCAGCCGAGGCGGTGTTGCTGGACTGGTCGCCGCCGACGCCGGTCGCCGCGCTGTCCTCCTGGTAGGCGCCCACGGCCAGCGCCGAGCCGTCCCCCGACAGCGCGACGCTGTAGCCGAAGAAGTCACTGGCCTCGGTGTTGGACGCCTTGACGTAGGCCTGCTGGCTCCAGGTCGCACCGCTGCGCGCGAACGCGTAGACCGCTCCGGCGTTCAAAGCGGAGTTGTCGGTCTGGTTCCCGTTCGTGCCAGTCGCCGCGCTGTCTTCCATATAGGCGCCCACCGCCAGGGCCGAGCCGTCCCCCGACAGCGTGACGCTATGGCCGAAGAAGTCGCTACCGCCCGTATTGGACGCCTTCACGTAGGCTTGCTGGCTCCACGTCGTGCCGCTCCGCGCAAACACGTAGACCGCGCCAGAGCTCGCGGCGGAGTTACTGGTCTGGTCGCCGTTGATGCCGGTCGCCGCACTGTCTTCGACGAAGGCGCCGACTGCCAAGGTCGAGCCGTCCCCCGACAGCGCGACGCTGTAGCCGAACTGGTCGCCCGAATCGGTATTGGACGCCTTGACGTACGCCTGCTGGCTCCACGTAGTGCCGCTCCGCGTGAACACGTAAGCCGCCCCGGCGCTCGCAGCGGAGTTGCTGGTCTGGTCGCCGTTGATGCCGGTCGCCGCGCTGTCTTCCGCCAACGCGCCCACCACGAGGGTCGAGCCGTCCCCCGACAGCGCGATGCTGTAGCCGAGTTGGTCACCCCCATCGGGGTTGGAGGCCGTGACATATGCCTGCTGGCTCCACGTCGCGCCGCTCCGCGTGAACACGTAGGCCGCCCCGGAGTCGGGGGTTGCATTCGCCGCGCCGTCCTCGAGCCTGGCGCCCACCGCCAGCGTCGAGCCATCGCCAGACAGCGCGACTCTGTAGCCGAAATTGTCGCCCGTGCCTGTATTGGACGCCTTGACGTAGGCCTGCTGGCTCCACGTCGTGCCGCTCCGCGTGAACACGTAGGCCGCCCCGGCATCCCCTGCGGAGGCGTCGAGCTGATCACCGTCGATGCCGGTCGCCGCGCTGTCCTCCTGGTAGGCTCCCACTGCCAGCGTCGAGCCGTCGGCCGACAGCGTGACGCTCCAGCCGAACAAGTCGTTTGCTCCGGTATTGGACGCCTTGAGATAGGCCTGCTGGACCCAGGTCGCGCCGCTCCGCGTGAACACGTAGACTGCACCGGAGCTCGCGGCCGCGTTGCTGGACTGGTCGCCGTTGACGCCGGTGGCCGCGCTGTCCTCGCCGTAGGCACCCACCGCCAGCGTCGAGCCATCGGCCGACAGCGCGACGCTGACGCCGAACAGATCAGCCGCGCCGGTATTGGACGCCTTGACGTACTCCCGCCGGCTGATGGTGCAATCGTTATCGCAACCATCGTAATCCCGGTCGTTGCCGTCATCGCACTCCTCGCCGGGGTCGGGCTGGCCGTCTCCACAGCCGAAGTTCGTGATCGTGCAGTCGTTCTCGCAGCCATCGCCGTCGGTGCCGTTGCAGTCGTCGCACTGCTCCCCGGCCGTCACCATGCAGTTGCCGCACGCCGTGACCGTGCAGTTGTTGTCGCAGCCATCTCCGTTGACCGCGTTGCCGTCGTCGCACACCTCGCCTGTCGACTGGAGTCCGTTGCCGCACGCCGTGACCGTGCAGTTGTTGTCGCAGCCATCTCCATTCGTCGTGTTCCCGTCGTCGCACACCTCGGTGATCCCCAGCGGCCCCATCGTGACGACGCCGTTGCCGCAGGCGGTGGGCTGGCAGTTGCTGTCGCAGCCGTCGCCGCTGGCCAGGTTGCCGTCGTCGCAGACCTCGGCGCCGAACACGACGCCATTGCCGCAGGCGGTGGGCTGGCAGTTGCTGTCGCAGCCATCGCCGTTGGTCAGGTTGCCGTCGTCGCACGCCTCGGTGCCGAATCTGACGCCGTTGCCGCACGCCGTGACCGTGCAGTTGCTGTCGCAGCCATCCCCGTTGACCAGATTGCCGTCGTCGCACACCTCAGCGCCAAACACGACGGCGTTGCTGCACGCCGTGACCGTGCAGTTGTTGTCGCAGCCATCCCCGTTGGTTGTGTTGCCGTCGTCGCACGCTTCCCCGGGCGACACGACGTGATTGCCACAGGCCGTGGGCTTACAGTTGCTATCGCAGCCGTCGCCGTTCGTCAGGTTGCCGTCGTCACAGATCTCGCCCGCCGTCGGGATGCCGTTGCCGCAGCTGGTGGGCTGGCAGTTGCTGTCGCAGCCGTCGCCGTTCGTCAGGTTGCCGTCGTCGCACGCTTCGCCGGACGTCACAACGTGGTTGCCGCATGCGGTGACAGTGCAATTGCTGTCGCAGCCGTCGCCGCTGGTCGCGTTGCCGTCGTCGCAGAGCTCGGGCGGCACGAGGGCGCCGTTGCCACAGCCCGCCAGCTTGCAGTTGCTGTCGCAGCCATCGCCGTCGACTGCGTTGCCGTCGTCGCACTGCTCGCCGGGCGACACGACGCCGTTGCCGCAGCCGCTCGGCTTGCAGTTGCTGTCGCAGCCGTCACCGTTGATCGCGTTGCCGTCGTCACAAGCCTCGGCGCCCGTAACGATGCCGTTGCCGCAGCCCGTCGGCTCGCAATTGCTGTCGCAGCCATCGCCGCTGATCGCGTTGCCGTCGTCGCACCGCTCGCCGGCGTGGCCGTTGACCCTGCCGTCGCCACACATCGAGATCGTGCAGTCGAGGTTGCAGGCCGCCGTCTCGACCGGCCGGGCGCTCGTGTGGTCCAGGGCGCCGCCGTCGCACTGCTCCTTGCCGAAGCCAGCTGCGTCCACGGCGATGATGCCGTCGCCGCACCGCGCGAGCTTGCACTCATAGGTGGCGTCGATGATCACGCAGCCGTCGGCGTTATCGGTGTTGCCGTCGTCGCACTCCTCGCCGGTCTCGCGCCGGCCGTTGCCGCACGCGATCGCGCACGCGGCCGCGCCGGCACAGGCCGGATCGCGGCAATCGGCCAGGCCGTTGCCGTCCTCATCGCCGGTGGTGCCGCAGTCCTCGACGGGGTCGCCTGCCGGCGTATAGCTGACCTGGTCCACCGAGCACGCGCCGAGCGCGACGACCGCGACGACCGCGCAGAGGACGATGGTCCGAGAGAGTGTGCGCATATCAGTACCTCGCTCGCGATCGAGCTAGTCGAACACGTAGACCGCGCCGGATGCCGAAGCGGAGTTGTTGGTCTGGTCACCGCCAACGCCGGTCGCCGCGCTGTCCTCTGTGTAGGCGCCCACGGCCATCGTCGAGCCGTCTGCCGACAGCCCAATGCAAATACCGAATACGTCCAATGCTTCCGTATTAGAGGCCTTGACATAGGCCTGCTGGCTCCACGTCGCGCCGTTACGCGCGAACGCGTAGACCGCACCGGCGTCCAAAACGGAGTCGCTGGACTGGTCGCCGTTGATGCCAGTCGCCGCGCTGTCCTCCAGGTATGCGCCTACCGCCAGAGACGAGCCGTCGCCTGACAACGCGACACTGACGCCGAAGGTGTCGAACGCGTCCGTATTGGACGCCTTCACATAGGCTTGCTGGGCCCACGTGGTGCCGCTCCGCGCAAATATGTAGATCGCGCCAGAATCCGTAACCGAGTTGTCGGCCTGGTTACCGTTGATGCCGGTCGCCGCGCTGTCTTCGGCCACGGCGCCCACTGCCAAGGTCGAGCCATCCCCCGACAGCGTGATGCTGTACCCGAACAGGTCACCCGCCTCGGTGTTGGACGCCTTTACATACGCCTGCTGACTCCACACTGAGCCGATCCGCGTGAACACGTAGGCCGCTCCCGAAACCGATGCAGAGTTGCTAGTATGGTCGCCGTTGATGCCGGTCGCCGCGCTGTCTTCATCGGGGGACCCTACTGCCAAGGTCGAACCGTCACTCGACAGCGCGATGCTGTAGCCGAAATTGTCGCCCGCATCGACGTTGGACGCCGTGACATACGCCTGCTGGCTCCACGTCGCGCCACTCCGCGTGAACACGTAGGCCGCCCCAGAATCGACCGTGGAGTTCGCCACGCCGTCCTCGAGGTTCGTCCCCACCGCCAGCGTCGAGCCATCGCCGGACAGCGCGACGCTGTAGCAGAACTGGTCGCCCGAATCGGTATTGGACGCCTTGACGTACGCCTGCTGGCTCCACGCCGTGCCGCTCCGCGTGAACACGTAGACCGCCCCAGAGTCGATTGCACCGTTGCTGGACTGATCGCCATTGATGCCGGTCGACGTGCTGTCCTCAGCGCAGGCGCCCACAGCCAGCGTCGAACCATCGGCCGACAGCGCGACGCTATAGCCGAATATATCATTCGAGTCAGTATTGGACGCCTTGATATAGGCCTGCTGGACCCAGGTCGCGCCACTCCGCGTGAACACGTAGACCGCCCCAGAGTCTCCGGCCGCATTGCTGGACTGATCGCCGTTGATGCCGGTCGCCGCGCTGTCCTCGAGGGGCGCTCCCACCACCAGCGTCGAGCCGTCGGCCGACAGCGCGACACTGAAGCCGAACAGGTCGACCGGGTCGGTATTAGACGCCTTACCGTACGCGATCGTCCTGACGATACAATCGTTGTCGCAGCCATCCCCGTTCGTCTGGTTCCCGTCGTCGCATTGCTCGCCGGTGGTGACAACACCGTTGCCGCACTGGGTGGGCGTGCAGTTCTGGTCGCAGCCGTCGCCGTTGCTGCTGTTTCCGTCGTCGCACTGCTCGCCTGCCGTGACGACGTGGTTGCCGCACGCCGTGAGCGTGCAGTTGTTGTCGCAACCGTCGCCGTTGCTGCTATTGCCGTCATCGCACTGCTCGGTGCCGGCGGTGATGCCGTTGCCGCAACTGGTGGGTCGGCAATTGTTGTCGCAGCCATCTCCGTTCGTCTGGTTGCCGTCGTCGCAAGCTTCGCCAGTGAGAGGCGTCACGACGTGGTTGCCGCACCCGGTGGGCGTGCAGTTCTGGTCGCACCCATCGCTGTTCGTCAGGTTGCCGTCGTCGCAAACCTCGAAGCCCGCGATGACGCCGTTGCCGCAGCCGGTCGCCTGGCAGTTACTGTCGCAGCCGTCGCCGTTGACCGTGTTGCCGTCGTCGCACTGCTCGCCCCCCGTCACGACGCCGTTGCCGCAGCCCGAGGGCTTGCAGTTGCTGTCGCAGCCGTCATTGTTCGTCAGGTTGCCGTCATCGCAAAGCTCGGTGCCCGCGACGACGCCGTTGCCGCAACCGGTAGGCGTGCAGTTGTTGTCGCAGCCGTCGTTGTTCGCCGCGTTGCTGTCGTCGCACTGCTCGCCCGCCGTCACGACGCCATTGCCGCAGCCGGTCGCCCTGCAGTTGCTGTCGCAGCCATCCCCGTCGACCACGTTGCCGTCGTCGCACGCCTCAAAGCCGGAGAGGGCGCCGTTGCCGCAGGCGCTGGCGGTGCAGTTGTTGTCGCAGCCATCCCCGTTCACGCTGTTGCCGTCGTCGCACGTCTCGCCCGCTGTCACGATCCCGTTGCGGCAGCCGGTCGGCGTGCAGTTGTTGTCGCAGCCATCCCCGTTGACGCTGTTGCCGTCGTCGCACGCCTCGCCGGTGGTCGGGATGTCGTTGCCGCACGCGGTGGCGGTGCAGTCGTTGTCGCAGCCATCCCCGTTGGTGCTGTTGCCGTCGTCGCACTGCTCAGGCCCGGTCACGATGCCGTTGCCGCAGCCGGTCGGCTTGCAGTTGCTGTCGCAGCCATCCCCGTTGACCAGGTTGCCGTCGTCGCAACCTTCGCCCGCAGACTGAATGCTGTTGCCGCAGCCGGTCGGCTTACAGTTGCTGTCGCAGCCATCCCCGTTGCTGTTGTTGCCGTCGTCGCACTGCTCGTTGGCGTGGCCGTTGACCTTGCCGTCGCCGCATGCCGAGACCGTGCAGTCGAGGTTGCAGGTCGACGTCTCCACGGGGCCGGGGCTCGAGTGGTCGGCGGCGCCCCCGTCGCACTGCTCCTTGCGCGGACCGGTGGCGTTCGTGGCGACGATCCCGTCGCCGCACCGCGCGAGCTTGCACGCGTAGGCGAGGCTGGTTCCGACCACGCAGTCATCGGCGTCGTTGGTGTCGCCGTCGTCGCACTCCTCGGGGGCTACCACTTCGCCGTTGCCGCAGGTCTCGTTCGATCGGCAGTCGGCCGCGCAGCCATCCCCGCCGACCTGATTGCCGTCATCGCAGACCTCGCTGACGCTGACATCCACGACGCCGTCGCCGCACACGGGCGGCGGCGTATCAGGGGGACGGACGACCGGATCGACCGAGCACGCGGCCAGCATGACCGCGGCACAGATGGCGATTCCTTGAAAGAGTATCCGCATCTCAAAACCTCACGGCCACGTCGAGGCCAGCGCTGTCGAAGCGAGAGCCGAGGCGAGGAAGAACAGCCATCCGCGGCTCGCGCGATTCGCGCGGGCCAGACGACCTGGGCGAGCCAGGGCCGCCGGTGAGCCACAGGACCGTCGCGGTGAGCGCGGCGGCGCCGGCGACCCCGAAGGCGATGTTGGCCTGGAGCGCGCGCGCGGTGCCGCGCTCGTTGAAGTCGGTGGCCTCCGCCGCGTAGCGACACGGGACCGCAGGGTCGGGACACAAGATGTAGCCGTTGGCCTCGAGCTGGTTGGCCTGCCGGCCGAGCGCAGCGCCGGTCCCCACCGCCGCCAGGCCGAGCCCGCCCGCGGCCAGCGCGACGATGCGCCGGCGCGTGAGCCACGAGCCCCGCCGCGCCACGACGACGGGCTCGAGCACGACCGCGATCTGGTAGCCAGGGGCGGGATCCGCCGGGATCTGGAACGGGCGCGGCTGGAACCCAGGGGCGGTGACCTCGAGCTTGTGCGGGCCAGGCTGGAGCCGGAGCGTCCCGTCCTGGAGCACGATCGGCTGGCCGTCGAGCTGGAGCGCCGTGACGGGCTGGAGCTTCGCGCCGGGTGCGGCGATGCGGACGGGGACGAGCCGCGCGAGCGTGACGTCGAGCTCGACGGGCTTGCCCAGGGCGGCGACGACCTCGCGCCGCGCCGACTCGTGGCCCTCGAGCGAGATCACGACCTCGTGCTTGCCGGCAGCCACCTTGGGGACATCGGCATAGGCGGTGCCGTCGACCGTCACGGCCGCGTTGGCCGGCGTGACGCGGACCGTGAGCGGCGAGGGGCTCTCGATCAGCGTGACGGTGAGCGTCTCGGTCTTGCCACTTACCGCGGTGACGCGGCCGCTCCAGGGCTCGAACCCCGATCGCGTGGCGGCCACCTTGTGCTCGCCAGGCGCCAGCGGCTTGTTGCAGGAGGTCGCCCCCCGGCACGACGGCCCGCGCCTCCGCAGGTCGAACTGGATGACATCGGCGGGCCCGTTCGTGATCGCGACCTCGACGAACGTGGTCAGCTTGGTCGTCAGGCTGGAGATGATCTTCTGCACCTCGCGCTTCTTGGCGCCGGGCGGGAGCACCTTCGCGAGCGCCTTGTACGCGTCGAGCGCGTTGGGCTCGTCGTTGGTCCGGAGCAGGACCTCGGCCTTGAGCGCGAGCAGCGCGTCGTCCTTGGGCGCGACCGCGAGCCCGGCCTCGATGGCGGACAGCGCCTCCTCGTACTTGCCGCTCCGCTGGTGCTGCTCGGCGAGCCTCAGCTGCTCCTCGGCGGCGACCTTGGGCGCGGTGACCTTGGGCGCGGTGACCTTGGGCGCGGCGGCCGCGATGCCTGCGCCTGCGAGCCCCGCCGCAACCACCACGCTACACAGCCATGCGCGCATCGATGTCACTTCCGCCTCTGACTCCCCTCGACTGCGAAGCTCCCCTTGATTCAGCTTTGTCTCAGCCTCAAGAGGAAGATCGATTCAGTCTCGACGATGTGATATCTACCCCAACGCGGACGCGGTGGGATACAGACCTATCTCCTGGCGCTTAGTCGTTCGAGCCGCGCATCTGGATTGCCGAAAAATGCATAAAGCGACCTCCTCGACGAGGAGCGCGGCCTCGCGGGCAGCACACGAGCGCATATCGCCCCGCGGGCGCCGCAGGCAGCTGCGGCACTGGGGCAATACGCAGCACCGCAGCAATCCGCGGCACCGCGGCACCGCGGCACCGCGGCACCGCGGCAGGAGTCGGCGCGAGAATTCGAGTTCTGAAAATGCCGATTCTGCGGGCTTGTGTCCTTCGCCGCGATCGAGCTAGCGTGTGCTGTGGCGATGCGGGTGTGCGTGGCGTGCAGGCGGTTGCTCCGTGCGGATCAGGGTCAGTGCCCTGACGACCAGGGCGCGGCCGAGCTCGTCGCGACGCTGCCGCCGGGCACGCGGATCGGGCCGTACCGGATCGAAGGCGTGCTCGGCGAGGGCGGGATGGGCTTCGTCTACGAGGCGACCCACGTCGAGCTCAAGCGCCGCGCGGCGATCAAGATGCTGCGGAACGAGCTCTCGAAGATCGAGCAGATCGTCACGCGCTTCTTGAACGAGGCGAAGGCGGTCAACCTGATCGCCCACCAGAACATCATCAGTATCTACGACTACGGCGACGGTGGCGACGGCAGCGTCTACTTCGTCATGGAGTTCCTCGAGGGCCAGACCTTCGAGGAGCTCATGCACAAGCGGCAGCCGATGGCGGTGCCGCTGCTCGTCCACCTGTTCACGCAGATCGGCAAGGCGCTCGCCGCGGCACACCAAAAGAAGATCGTCCACCGCGATCTCAAGCCGGCGAACGTGTTCGTGATCGCCCGCGAGGACAACCCGTACTTCGTCAAGCTGCTCGACTTCGGCATCGCCCAGCTCCGCGGCGAGGGCGCCGTGCAGGGGCTCACGCTCGCGGGCTCGGTCATGGGCACGCCGCAGTACATGAGCCCGGAGCAGATCTCCGGCGACACGGTCGACGCGCGCACCGACGTCTGGGCCCTCGGCGTGATGCTGTATCGCGCGGCCACCGGGCAGGCCCCGTTCCGGGGCGAGGTGTTCGTCGAGCTGGCCGACAAGATCTTCCACCACGCGCCGATCCCGGCGAGCCAGCTCGTGCCGATGCCCCCGGCGCTCGCGCAGCTGATCGCGAGCTGCCTCGAGCGCCGCGTCGAGGAGCGCTGCCCGTCGGTGAGCGACTTCCTCGCGGCCCTCGAGCTGGTGAAGGCCGAGTGCGGGCTCGACGACGAGAAGCTCCTCGCGGCGGTGCGCGCGGACTTCGGCGCGGGCGTGATGGGGTTTTCGGAGGCGGCGAGCGAGCCGACGCACGGCGAGCTCGGCGAGTCGCTGCCGCAGTTCCAGGTGGGCAGCGACACCGCCGCGGACGCGGTCGCCCGCCTCGGCGCGCAGCCGCCAGAGGTCGCACCGGCGCCGGGCGCGGCGCAGCCGCCGCGGCGCTCGCGGCTCGGGCTGTACATGACGCTGGGCGCGCTCGTCGGCGGGCTCGGCAGCGCGGGCCTCGTGCTGCTCGGCGGCGGCGAGCCGGAGGCGGGCACGCTGCGCGCACCGGGGCCGGCACCGGACGAGCCGCGCCCGCCCGGACCGGACCGGATCGAGGACCTGCAGACGGCGTTTCGCGAGGGCGGCCTCGCGAAGGTGCGCGCGCGCGTCGAGCAGCACCTGCGCGAGACGATCGCCGCGGGGACGCTGCAAGCGCAGGGCTTCGCCGTCGACGCGCTCGGGATGGCGCGCGTGACGGCGGGCGCCAAGCTCCTCTACATCGCCCTCAAGAAGCAGCCGGATGTGCGCAGCAAGGCCGCGCGCGCGCTCGGCGAGCTCGGCCTGCCGGACGCGGCGCCGAAGGTCCGCGAGGCGCTGGGCGCGTCGGGCGGCAGGGTCAAGAACGAGCTGGCGGCGACGCTCGCCCGCCTGGGCGACAAGGACAGCCACGCGATCCTGAAGCGCAACCTCGGCGAGCAGAGCCTGAAGATCGACGCGGCGCTCGCGCTGGCCGAGTCGGGCGAGGGCGCCGGGCGGGCGGTCCTCACCGAGACGGTCGACGCCCTGCCGCCGGGCAACGAGCAGTGGCGGCGCGCCGCGGGCGGGCTCCTCCAGCTCGGCGACGCGCGCGCGCGGGAGCTCCTCGCGGGAGAGCTCGCGCAGCCGGACGCCGCGCGCTCGGTCCCGGCGGCCGAGCTGCTCGCCCGCGCGGGCGACGCCAAGGCGCGCGAGCAGCTCGCGCGCAACGCGGACGACGCGGACTTCGCGCGGCAGGGCGAGGCCGCGGCCGCGCTCGCCAGGCTCGGCGATCCGCGCGCGCTGGGCTGGGTCCCGGGCGGGCTGCGCAGCCGCGACGTCGACGAGCGCAAGCTCGCGCTCGCGGTCTGCGGCGCGCTCGCGGCGCACGCCGCGGCGCACACCGCGGCGATCGTGCAGATCGCCGACGGCGATCCGGATCTCAGCACTCGCATGACCGCCGAGGCGGTCCTCCTCGGCCTGTGAGGACGCTGGCCGCCGGGATGCGGGTGTGCATGGCGTGCCGGCGGCTGCTCCGCGCGGACGCTGTCCGGTGTCCGGCCGACGGCGCGGCCCCGGAGGACGTCGAGACGTTGCCCCGGGGCGCGCGGCTCGGCTCGCACCGGATCGACCGGATGCTCGGCCAGGGCGGGATGGGCTTCGTCTACGAGGCGACCCACGAGGTGCTGAACCGGCGCACGGCGATCAAGATGCTCCGCCCCGAGCTCGCGAAGGTGGGGCCGATCGTGACGCGGTTTCTGAACGAGGCGAAGGCGGTCAACCTGATCGCCCACGAGAACATCGTCAACGTCTACGACTACGGCGACGGCGTGGACGGCAGCGTCTACTTCGTCATGGAGTTCCTCGAGGGCCAGACCCTCGGCGAGCTGATGCGCGAGCGGCAGCCGATGCAGGTGCCGCTGTGTTTGCACGTGTTCGGCCAGATCGCCAGGGCGCTCGACGCGGCGCACAGAAAGAAGATCGTGCACCGCGATCTCAAGCCTCCGAACGTGTTCGTGATCGCCCGCGAGGACAACCCGTACTTCATCAAGCTGCTCGACTTCGGCATCGCCCAGCTCCGCGGCGAGGGCGCCGAGGAGGAGCTCACGGCGGTGGGCACGGTCATGGGCACGCCGCAGTACATGAGCCCGGAGCAGATCCTGGGCGGCGCCGTCGACGCGCGCACCGACGTCTGGGCCCTCGGCGTGATGCTCTACCGCGCGGCCACGGGGCAGGTCCCGTTCAAGGGCGAGCGGCTCGCCGAGCTGACCGAGCAGATCTTGCACCACGCGCTGCGGCCGCCGAGCGCGCTGGTGCCGCTCCCCGCGACGCTGTCGAAGCTGATCGAGCGCTGCCTCGAGCGCAGGATCGACGCGCGCTGCCAGTCGATGAGCGAGCTGCTCGCGGGCTTCGAGCGGGTGAAGCAGGAGCAGGGGCTCGACGACCACGCGATCCTGGCCGCGGTCCGGGCAGACGCTGGGGTCGCGCCGGTGCCGGCGCTCGCGGGCCCCGCGGGCCCGCAGGCGTGGCCGCGGCCCCCGGGCGCCGCGGCCTGGCCGGCGCACGCGCACGCGCACGCGCACGCGGCCGTGTCAGCGCCAGCGCACGCGGCCGTGCCCGCGCCAGCGCACGCGCCCACGCCGAGCACGGCGCCCGCGTCGCGGCGGTCGCGGATCGGGCTGTACGTGGGGCTGGGCGCGCTCGCGGGCGGACTCGGCAGCGCGGCCTTCGTCGCCCTCGGGCGCGGCGACGCGCCCGTACCAGCGAGCACCACGCCGCCGAGCGCGAGCACCACGCCGCCGGGCGCGAGCACCACGCCGCCGAGCGCGAGCACCACGCCGCCGGGCGCAGCGCTGGTCCCGCCCGGCAGCCGGGCTCCGCAGCATCCGGCCGCGGGCGACCGCGCAGGCTGGCGCGCGGCCGCGGAGCGCGATCTGCGCGGCGCGCTCGCCGACGAGAGATCGCCGCAGCAGCAGGTCCTCGCCGTCGACGCGCTCGAGGCGGCACGCGTGCCCGCGGGGGCGCCGCTCCTCTACGCTGCGCTCAAGGCGTCGTCGCCAGAGGTGCGCGTCAAGGCGGCGCGCGCGCTCGGCGAGCTCGCCCTGCCCGACTCGGCGCCGCGGGTGCGCGACGCGCTCGCCGACGCGGGCGACAAGCTCAAGATCGAGCTCGCGGCGGTGCTCTACCGCCTCGGCGACAAGGACGCGCGGGCGATCCTCAGGCGCGCGCTCGACAGCGCGGCGACGCGGCTCACGGCCGCGGTCGCGATGGCGGAGGCGGGCGACGACGCGGGCCGGGCCGCGCTCGCGGAGCTCCTCGTGGCCACGCCGGCGGGGCGCGAGCCGTGGCGACGCGCGGCGGGGGCGCTCGCGCGGCTGGGCGACGCGAAGGCGCGCGGGCTCCTGGCGGGCGAGCTCGTGCAGCCGGACGCGGCGCGCGCGGTCGGCGCGGCCGAGCTGCTCGCGCGCGCGGGCGATGCGGCGGCGAAGGCGCAGCTCGCGCGCAACCTGGCCGATCCAGAGTTCGCGCGGCCGGGGAGCGCGGCGGTCGCGCTGGCGCGGCTCGGCGACCGGCGCGGGCTCGGCTGGGTGCCGCGGGGCCTCGCGAGCGCGAACGCCGACGAGCGCAAGCTCGCGCTCGCCGTCTGCGGCGCGCTCGCGGCCGACGCCGCCGTGCACGCGACCGCGATCGCGCGCCTCGCGGCGGAGGATCCGGATCCGCGGGTCCGCATGACGGCCGAGGCGGTCCTCCTCGGCCTGTGAGCGCCATCGCGCGTCAGAACGTCACGGCGAGCCCGAGCCCGGTCACGGAGTCGACGCGCGGCGTGACGGTGACCCGCGGCGCAGGCTGTGCCCGCGGCGCGGGCCGTGTCCGCGGCGCAGGCCGTGTCCGCGGCGCGGGCCGTGTCCGCGGCGCAGGCCGTGTCCGGGGGACGTCTTCCTCAAGCCACAGCCCGATCGCGACCGCCGCGGCCCAGCCGCCAATGCCGTAGCCGACCTGGGAGGGGCCCGTTAGAAACTGCCGCTTCTCTAGACTGAGCATCGCCCCGGCGCTTACGGAGGCCAGGGCGACGCCACCCGATACCAGCGCGAGCTTGCGCCGAGTGGTGAGACGGCTCGAGCGGAGATCGATCGCGAGCTGGTAATCGGCGCCTCGCGCGGCTGGGATCTCGATGCGGTCGCTGTGGTACCCCTTCGCGCTCACGAGGAGCACGTGCGCGCCGGCGGGGATCTCGATGCGACCACGCCCGACCTTGACCGGTTTGCCGTCGAGGAGCAGCTCCGCGCCCGGCGGATCGACGCGGATCGGCACGAACGGCGCGAGCGCGACGAACGGCGCGAGCGCGACGGCGAGCTCGATCGGCTTGCCCTCGTGCGCGATAACCTCGCGCCGCACGGCCGTGTGACCTGCGAGCGTGACAGCGACCTGGTGTGTCCCTGGCGCGACCGAGGCGGGCGCGGTGTAGACGGCATCATCCACCGTGACACGCGCGCCCGGCGGCACGACCCGCACGGTGAGCTGCGATGGCCGCTCGACCAGCACGATGGCGATCTTCGCGGTCGTGTCCTTCTCGACCGTGACGTGGCCGGTCCACCGCTCGAAGCCGGGGCGCTCGGCGATCACCTTGTACTCGCCGGGCAACATCGGCATCTGGCACGACTTCTCCGCCCGGCAGAGCACACCCTGCGTCTTCGAGTCGAGGTAAATGTCGGCGGGCCCGTTCGCGAGCGTGATCTCGAGGAACGTCGACCTCACCGCGAGCAGGCTATCGACGATCCGCTGCGCCTCGCGGCGGTTGGCCCCGGTCGCCCCCGCGGCGAGGTACGCCTGATGCGCGGCGAGCGCCTCGACGTAGTTGCGCAGCTTGATCAACACCGCACCCTTGAGACCGAGCAGCTTCAGATCCTTCGGGGCACTCGCGAGCCCTTGCTCGATCAGCTCGAGCGCTGCCTCGTGCTCCCCGCTGTCGTCGAGCCGCGCGGCCTGCTGGTACTGCTGCTCCACGTCGACCCGCGGGCCAGCCACCGCGACGCCGGCACATGCGACGCCGACACACGCGACGCCCATACACACGAGCCAGGTTCGCATCACGCCCTCCGATCAACCCTGTTTCCTGCTGCCCTACTTCTAAGAGACGCGGTGCTCGAGCGTCAATCAGCAGCTGCTATTGGGGCCAAAATACAAACAGGGAGACCGAGAGTCCGCCGTAAAACGCTGCAGCGCGGCCAGCCCGGCGCGTCAGAACGTCACGGCGAGCCCGAGCCCGAGCCCGGTCACGGAGTCGACGCGCGGCGTGACGGTGACCCGCGGCGCAGGCTGTGCCCGCGGCACGTCACCGAGCCAGAGCCCGATGGCGACGGCCAGGGCGAAGCCGCCGACGTCGTAGCCGAGCTGCGACTCGAACGTTCGAAACTGCCCTCCGTTCAGCCCGAACACCACGCCGGCGCCCACGGAGATCAGGGCGGCGCCGCCGACCGCGAGCGCGAGCTTGCGCTGGGGGGTGAGCCGGCCGGGCTGAAGCTCGATCGCGAGCTGGTAGTCGGGCCCGCGCGCGGCCGGGACCTCGATGCGGTCGCTGCGGTACCCCTTCGCGCTCACGAAGAGCACGTGAGCGCCGGCGGGGATCTCGATGAGGCCGTCCTCGATCGCGATCGGGTTGCCGTCGAGGAGCAGCTCCGCGCCGGGCGGCTCGACCTGGATCGACACGCGCGGCATGAGCGTCACGTCGAGCTCGATCGCCTTCCCCTCGCGCGCGGTGACCTCGCGCCGCACCGCCGCGTGCCCCGCCAGCGTGACAACGACCCGGTGCTTCCCGGGGGGAAGCGAGGTCGGCGCGGTGTAGGGGGCGCCATCCACCTTGACGCGCGCGCCGGGCGGCGTGGTCCGCACGGTGAGCTGCGAGGGCTGCTCGATCAGCTTGATGGCGACCTTCGCGGTCATGTCCTTGTCGACGGTGACGCGCGTGCTCCAGCGCTCGAAGCCGGGGCGCTCGGCGATCACCTTGTACTCGCCGGGGAGCACGGGCTTCTGGCACGACCTCTCCATCCGGCAGAGCACGCCGTAGGTCTTCGAGTCGAGGTAGACGTCGGCGGGCCCGTTCGCGAGCGTGATCTCGAGGAACGTCGACTTCACCGCGAGCAGGCTGTCGACGATCCGCTGCGCCTCGCGGCGGTTGGCCCCGGTCGCCCCGGCGGCGAGGTACGCCTGATGCGCGGCGAGCGCCCCGACGTAGTCGCGCAGCTTGATCAGCACCGCGCCCTTGAGCCCGAGGAGCCGCAGGTCATTCGGTGCGCTCGCGAGCCCTTGGTTGACGAGCTCGAGCGCCTTCTCGTGCTCCCCGCTGTCGTCGAGCCGCGCGGCCTGCTGGTACTGCTGGTCCAAGCCGGCCTCGGGTCCGGCCGCCGCGACGCCGGCACACGCGACGCCCATACATACGAGCCAGGTTCGCATCACGCCCCTCTCCATCACCCTGATACCTACTTCTAAGGGCATGGCGCGCGAGCGTCAATCCGCACCTGACGAGCGCGGCGGATTGTCCAGCGGTGCCGCGCCCCGCGGCGCGGGTGCCGCGAAGCGCTACTGAAGATCTGGACTCTGCCGTGAAACGCTGCAGCCCTGCCCGGTACTGGCCATCTGCGAGTGTGCCCTATTCACTTTGTTGCGACCGCGGCGTCGAGCACACTCACTTGTCTCGTAGCTGCGGCGCGGAGCGCGGGGCGCGGAGCGGCGTGGCGCGTGGAAGTGAGGACATCCGATGAGCCAGGACACGAAGAGGAAGACCATCATCGGGATGGTGGTGCCGAGGCTGCCGAGCACGGGCGTCGCTGGCGGCGACCCCGGCGGGATCATCGGTCAGGAGCTGCGCGGCTACACGATCACGCGCAAGCTCGCCGAGGGCGGCATGGGCATCGTCTACGAGGGCGAGCACAAGAAGATCGGCCGCCGCGCCGCGATCAAGGTCCTCAAGCTCGAGCTCTGCGGCTCCGAGGAGGCGCTCGAGCGCTTCTGCCAGGAGGCGCGCGCGGTCAACGCGATCCGCCACGAGAACATCGTCGACATCTACGAATTCGGCCGCGATCCGTTCGGCCGCGCGTTCTTCGTCATGGAGCTCCTCGAGGGCGAGCCGCTCTCGGCGCGGATCCGCCGCGGCGCGGTGCCGTGGCTCGAGGCGTTCCCGATCCTCGAGCAGACGCTGCGCGCGCTCAAGGCGGCCCACGACAAGGGCTTCATCCACCGCGATCTGAAGCCGGACAACATCTGGCTCAGGTACGTCGAGGGACGCGTCCAGGTGAAGCTGCTCGACTTCGGCATCGCCAAGCTGATCGGCGCCGACAAGGAGAAGCTGACGCAGACGGGCTCGGCGATCGGCACGCCGCACTACATGTCCCCGGAGCAGATCAACGGCGCGCGGGACATCGATCACCGCACCGATATCTACGCGATGGGCGTGATCACCTACGAGATGTTCGCCGGCACCACGCCGTTCGGGGGCGAGACCCTGCAGGCGCTCATCCTCGGCCACCTGTTCCAGGATCCGCCGCGGCTCGCCGAGCTCCCGCCGAGCCTGGGCGTGCCGCCACCGCTCGCCGAGATCGTCGATCGGATGCTCGTCAAGGACGCGCCGGGCCGCTACCAGAGCGTGACCGACGTGCTCGCCGATCTGCACGATATCAACGCCCACCGGTGGCCGGCGCGGGCGGAGACGATGAACCGCGCGCGGCCGACGCGCCCGCCGCCGCTCGCGGCGCTGCAGGCAGGGCAGACGGGGCAGACCGGGCAGACGGGGCCGATCGCGCCGATCGCGCAGACCGGGCAGACGGCACAGACGGTGCAGACCGGGCAGACGACGCAGGCGACGCAGACGGTCGACAAGCCGCACGGGCGGGGTAGGCGCGCGATCGCGGTCGGCGGCGCGATCGCCGCGGCGGGGCTCGCGTTCGCGGGCGTCGCGACCCTCCGTTCGCAGCAGGGCGACGCGCCCGCGCCCGCGCCCGCGCCGACGGTGGCACCGGCGCCGCCGCCGAGCCCCGCGCCCGCGGCGCCCGTCGAGAAGCTGCTCGATCACGACGCGCTCCGCCGGGACGCGCAGATGACGCTGCGCGCCTCGCTCCGGGAGGCCGAGCCGGCGGTGCGCGTCCAGGGCTCGGACGCGATCGCCAAGATCAAGGACGCGTCGGCGGTGCCGGCGCTGAGCGAGCTGACCGAGCGCGATCCCGACGCCGCCGTGCGCGGCCACGCGGGCGAGGCGCTGGGCGCGCTCGGCGCGGCCACGGCGAAGGCGCTACTCGCGCGGCTCGAGGCGGACGCCCCGCCGCCGCTCCAGGTCTGGTACGCCTCCGCGCTCACGCGGCTGGGCGACGCGCAGGCGCGCGCGCGCTTGCTCGCGCACGCGCGCAGCAAGGACCTCGACGTCTCGTTCAAGGCCGCGCTCACGCTCGCCGAGCTCAGCCAGCCGGGCGACCTCGAGGTGCTCAAGGTGCTCTTCGAGCTCACGGCGCACGAGGCCAAGCTGAGCCAGCAGGCACCGTACGCGGGCGCGCTGCTCCTCACGAAGATGGCGGCGCTGCGCGACGCGGGCGCGCGCAAGCGGCTCTACGACCTCCTCGAGTCCCCGCACGAGGGCGCGCGGCTCGCGGCGGCCGAGGGGCTGGGCAAGCTCGGCGACGACACCGGCAAGCAGGTCCTGCAGGCGGTGCTCGGGAGCCCAGCCTCGCCGCACCGGCTCGCCGCGGCGGTGGCGCTGATCCCGCTCGGCGAGTACGGCGGCTTCGACGTGATCACCGCGAGCCTGGGCGACAAGGATCCCAAGCTCCGGCACCTGGCCGCGCGCGCGCTCGGCGAGATCGGCGAGCGCCGGAGCCTCCGGGCGCTGCTCGATCTCGCGGGTGACAAGGCGGGCAACCAGGCGGGCGATAAAGACTGGCTCCCGCGCATCACGGCGGCGGTGGCGATCCTCGCGATCGTGGGGCTCGATCCGCAGGTGCTCGCGCAGGAGTCGGTGGACTGGACGAAGACGGCGCTCGACTCGGATGACTGGGCGGTGCGCAAGACGGCGGCCGACGTGCTCGGCGATGTCCCCGATCAGGCGGCCGTGCCGCTCCTGGCGCAGGCGATCGGCGATCCGGATGCGAAGGTGCGCCTCGCGGCGGCCCGGAGCGCGGCCAAGATGAAGGGGGCCGCGGCGGCGGTCAAGCTCGCGGCGGCGCTCAAGGCGGAGGCCGATCCGGGCGTGAAGGAGCAGCAGATCAAGGCGCTCGGCGAGATCGGCAGCGCGGCGGTGCGCGACACGCTCGCGCGCTTCGCCGGAGAGCCGGGCCGGCTCGGCGTGCTCGCGGCGGGCGCGCTGATCGCGGTCGGTGACACCTCGGGCGCGGCGAAGCTCGAGACGGCGGTCGCGGCGCCCCAGACGGAGCTGCGGCTCGCCGCGGTGCAGGCGGCGGCGCGGGCCAGAAATCCGATCGTGGTGCCGACGCTCAAGAGGGGCGTGGGCGACCGCGTGCTCGACGTCCGGCTCGCCGCGGCCGAGGGGCTGGCCACGTTCAACGCCGAGAAGCCGGCGGCCGTGAAGGTGCTCACCGCGGCGCTCGGCTCGAAGGACGCGTCCATCGTCGGCCGGGCGGCGGCCGCGCTCCTGGGGTTCGGCGAGCAGCTCGCGAGCACCGTGCGCCCCCCGGCGGAGCTGCTCGACTCGACGGATCCGAAGCTGCGGCTCGCAGCGGTGCCGATCGTGCGCGCGATGCCGCCGGGCGACGCGGTGCCCCTCTTGCGCCGGCTCGTCGCCGACCCGGACCGGGGCGTGCGGCACGCGGGCGTCGACGCGATCGCGAGCGTCGCCGCCAGGGACAAAGATCAGGCGATCAAGCTGTACAAGTCGCTCGTGCGCGACGCCGATCCGGCGGTGCGCGCGAAGGCGGCGGGGCAGCTCTCGCGGCTGGTCCCGCCCGCGCGACCAGCGGCGCCCGCCCCCCAGCTGACGGCGGTCAAGAAGGCGAGCGGCGACGTGACGGCCGCGTCCGCCGAGGCGGTGGCGAAGGCCAAGGCATTCGAAGCGCTCGCCCAGGAGCTGGCAGCGACGACGGCGGCGGCCCCGCGCGACGACGAGGCGCTCCAGCGCGCCCTTTCGATCGCGAAGGACCTCGGCGAGGCGGCGGCGCAGCTCGAGGGGGCGGCGGCGAAGGTCGAGGCGGCGGCGAAGACGGCGGCGGAGGCGGCGGGCCCGAGCCCCGCGCCGGACGCGGCGAAGCTCGTCGAGGACGCGCAGGCGCTCGCGCAGGCCGCGCGCGATGCCGCGACGGCCGCGCGCGACAAGGTGGCGGGCTCCGAGAAGCAGGCCCAGAGCTACGCCAAGACCTGGACGGAGGACCCGCAGCTGCTCATCACCGCCGCGGATACGGCGATCGCCACGGGGCGCTTCGCCGAGGCGAAGCAGAGCCTCGAGAAGGCCGCGAAGCTGCTCGCCCGGCAGGGCGGGCGGAGCGCGAGCATCGATTACTCGTACGCGCAGCTCTACGACAAGATGGCCACGCGCACCAAGGATCCGGCGGGCCGGCGCCAGCTCCTGCAGCAAGCAGCGGACGCCTACCAGCAGTTCGCGAAGACCGGCACGGGCTCGCGCGTGCGGCGCGCCCGGGCTCGAGCTGCGGAGATCGCCGATGATCTCAAGGAGCTGGGACCGCCCTAGCGCGTGACCTCAGGGGTTATGGCCCGGCGCTTTGAGCGGGGGATTGGACTCTCCATGGCAGTGGGCACACGGTAGTGGCACGCCCCCTCGTGGTAGTCGCCGAGCCCCGCAGTTGGGATTTCGGAATTCGAGGTATTTGCTTGTCTTGCTCGGGCCAGGAGCGTTAGCGTCTGGTCGCGGGAACGTGGGCAGTGAGGGACATCGATGGGTGAGGAGATCAAGGGGAAGACGATGATCGCGCCGGTGGCGCCAGCGCCGGCGCCGCCCGCGCGGACGCCGGTGTCGAGCGCGCAGATGGCCACGGTGATGGCGCCGGGCTCGATCCCGCCGCCTGTGCAGAGCGAAGCGCCGCCCGACATGTCCGGGCCGACGGTGACGGCAGAGGCGGGAGCCACGCTGCCGGGCAGCGGCGCGCCGCCGAAGAGCAGCGTGCCACCGCCGAGCAGCAGCGTGCCGCCGTCGAGCAGCAGCGGGCCCGTGTCCGTCATCGGCGCGTTCGCGACGAGCCCCGGCACCGGGGTGCCCGGCATCGACGACCCGGAGCAGTTCATCGGCAAGGAGCTGTGCGCCTACATGATCGAGCGCAAGCTCGCCGAGGGCGGCATGGGCGTCGTGTTCGAGGGCGTGCACACGAAGATCGGCCGCCGCGGCGCGATCAAGGTCCTCAAGCTCGAGTTCTGCCGCTCCGAGGAGGTGATCGAGCGGTTCCATCAGGAGGCGCGCGCGGTCAACGCGATCCACCACGAGAACATCGTCGACGTCTACGACTTCGGCCGCGATCCGCACGGCCGCGTGTTCTTCGTCATGGAGTTCCTCGAGGGCGAGCCGCTCTCGGCGCGCATACGCCGCGGCCCCCTGCCCTGGGCCGAGGCGTTCCCGATCCTCGGGCAGACGCTGCGCGCGCTCAAGGCGGCCCACGACAAGGGCTTTGTCCACCGCGACCTGAAGCCGGACAACATCTGGCTCTGCCACGTCGACGGCCGCGTCCAGGTGAAGCTGCTCGATTTCGGCATCGCCAAGCTGATCGGCACCGAGAGCCCCAAGGAGAAGCTGACGCAGACGGGCTCGGTGATCGGCACGCCGCACTACATGTCTCCCGAGCAGATCAACGGCCTGCGCACGGTCGATCACCGCACCGACCTCTACGCGCTGGGCGTGATCACGTACGAGATGTTCGCCGGCATCACGCCGTTCACCGGCGACACGCTGCAGGCGATCATGACGGGCCACCTGTTCAAGGACCCGCCGCGGCTCGCCGACATCCCCGCGGACCTGGGCGTGCCGGCGCCGATCGCCGAGATCGTCGATCGCATGCTCGTCAAGGAGGCGGCGGACCGCTACGAGAGCGCGGCCGACGTGCTCGCCGATCTGCACGACGTGAACAAGAACCTGCAGCCGACGAAGGCGGCGACGCGGCGACGCGCGCGGCCGACGCGCACGGAGGCGCAGGCGCAGCTGCAGACGCAGGCACCGGGGCAGACGCAGGTGCTGGCGCCCGTGCTGGCGCCGGCCGTCGCCACCACCGGGCGCAAGGGGCCGAGCCGGCCGGCCGTGATGGGCGCGCTCGTGGTGGCGGGGCTCGCGGTCGGCGGCGCCGCGATCTGGCAGCGGCAGACGCCCACCGCGAGCACCCCGGCGCCCGGGCCGGGCCTGGGGCCAACCTCGATCGGCCCTCCGCCGACGGTGATCGACACGCCGCCCCCGGTGCCCGACTACGACGCGATCCGCAAGCACTCGCAGGCGACGGTGCGCGCCGGGCTCCGGGAGACCGAGCCGGCGGTGCGCAGCGAGAGCGCGCTCCTCCTCGGCACGTACAAAGATCAGCCGTCGGTGCCGGCGCTGACCGATCGGGCCGAGAGCGATCCCGACGAGCAGGTGCGCGCCAGGATGGCAGTCGCGCTGGGCGCGATCGGCGCGGCGGCGACGTCGCCGCTCCTGCAGAAGCTCGAGCGCACCGCGACGTCGCTGCCGCTCAAGATCGGGTACGCCGCCGCGCTCGCGCGGCTGGGCGATCGCGCCGCGCGCAGGCGCATGGCCGAGTACGCCGAGCAGGCGCGCCGCGCGGACATCAAGCAATGGTTTCTGGCCGGGACCGAGCTCGCGGAGATCAGCCCGCCGGGCGATCTCCGCGCGATCAAGACGCTCCAGGCGCTCGCCGCGCACGAGGACGCGCTGCGAGCGGCCACCGGAGACCCTTACGTCGGGGTGCGGCTCTTGCGCCACCTGGTCGCGCTGCGCCACGAGCCATCGCGCAAGGTCCTCTACGCGCATCTCGAGGACAAGCAGGAGGGCGTGCGGCTCGCCGCGGCGGAGGCGCTCGCCCTCCTCGGAGACGGCGCCGGCAAGAAGGTGCTCGCGGAGGTGCTCGCCAACGACGCGTCGCCGAACCGGCTCATCGCGGCGGTGGCGCAGATCCCGCTCGGCGAGTACGGCGGCCTGGATCTCATCACCGCGAAGCTCCATGACAGAGATCCCGAGGTCCGCCGGCTCGCGGCGCGCGCGCTCGGCGAGATCGGCGACTCGGCGAGCCTCCGGCCGCTGCAGCAGCTCGCGGATGACAAGAGCTGGATGCTGCGCCTCGCGGGGTCGGCGGCGCTCGTCGCGATCGTCGGGCTCGATCCGGTGGTGCTCGCGCAGGCGTCGGTGGACTGGACGAAGAGCGCGCTCGGCTCGCAGGACATGGCGGTGCGCAAGGCCGCCGCGGGCGTGCTCGCCGACATCCCCGAGAAGGCGGCGGTGCCGCTCCTGGCCAAGGCGATCGCCGACGACGAGCCGAGCGTACGCCTCGCGGCCACGCAGAGCGCCGCCAAGATGAAGACGCCGGAGGCGGCGTCCGCCCTCGTCGCTGTGGTGAAGACGGAGAAGGATCCCAAGATCAAGGAGCAGCAGCTCAAGGCGCTCGGCGAGATCGGAAGCCCGGTGGCCAAGGACACGCTCGCCGAGATCGCGAGCGCGGATCCGGGGCGGATCGGCGTGATCGCGGCGGGCTCGCTGATCGCCGTCGGCGATCCGTCCGGCAAGGACAAGCTCGAGGCGGCGGTCGCCCCGAGCCAGCCGACCGAGCTGCGGCTCGCCGCGGTGGAGGCGGCGACGTCGGCGAAGAACCCGATCGTGGTGCCGACGCTCAAGACGGGCGTCGTGGATCGCGTGTTCGACGTGCGGCTCATGGCGGCCGAGGGGCTCGCGGTGTTCAACGCCGAGAAGGACGCGGCGGTGAAGGTCCTGAGCGAGGCGCTCAAGCGGAAGGAGACCTCCGTGATCAGCCGGGCGATGGCCGCGCTGGTCAAGTTCGGCCAGCCGGTGCCGGCCCAGGTGCAGAGCCCGGCGGAGATGGTGGCGTCGAAGGATCCGAAGCTGCGGCTCGCGGCGGTGCCGATCGTGCGCGCGATGCCGACGGACGAGGGCGTGCCGCTCCTGCGCCGGCTCGTGATCGATCCGGACGAGGAGGTGCGGCGCGCCAGCGTCGACGCGATCGAGGTGGTCGTCCCCAAGGACAAGGCGCAGGCGATCAAGCTGTACAAGCCGCTCGTCAGCGCGCCGGATCCGGTGGTGCGGACGAAGGCGGCGGGGCAGCTCTCGAAGCTGGTCCCGGAGCCGCCGAAGCCGCCGCCGAGGCCGCCGGGGCCGCCGGGGCCGGGCGGCGCACCGGGCGGGTCCGGGGCCGGGTCCGCGGCGTCGATCGACACGACACCGCAGGTCCAGGCGGTGCTCGCCACGGCCACCAAGACGGCCGCCGAGACGCAGCCGGCGGCGGAGGCGTTCGAGGCGCTCGTCCAGGAGCTCACGGGCAAGACCACGGGCGCGTCGCCGGACGGCGCGGTGCTCCAGCAGGTCGGCGACCTCGCGGCGAAGATCGGCGAGGCGGCGCTCCGGCTCGAGTCGGTGGCGGCCCGGGCCGAGGCCGCCGCGCTCGAGGCGGCCGACGTGGCGGGGCCGAGCCCGCCGCCGGCCGCCGAGAAGCTGGTGGCCGAGGCCCGGCGGCTCGCGCAGGGCGCGCGCGTCGCGGCCGATGCCGCGCGCGCCAAGGTGCCGGCCATCGAGAAGCAGGCGCGTGGGTACAAGCAGGCGTGGACCGACGACGCGCAGATGCTCGTCAACACCGCCCGGGCGGCGATGATCGGGAACAACCTCACCGAGGCGGCGGAGTACCTCGACAAGGCGGCGAAGCTGCTCCGCGCCCAGAAGGCGAGCTCGGCCGAGGTCGACTACCTGTACGTCGATCTCTACGTCTCGATGGCCGACAACGTCCAGGACCCGGATCGCAAGCGCAAGCTCCTAGAGCAGGCGCAGGGGGCGCTCCAGCGGCTCGGGGCGGCGGGCGGGAGCCCGCAGCAGATGAAGGACGCGACCGCGCAGGTCGCCGAGCTGGCCGCGGAGGTCGAGAAGCTCAAGCAGCCCTGAGCGCAGCGGCCTGAAACCTGGCGCGCGCTGGCGGGGCGCCACACGCCCGCGCGCCGCCGCGACCGCGGCTGCGGCCGCGGCCGCGCCGCGGCCTACCAGCGGTACGCCGGGGGCCCCTGCGCCCTGGCCGCGCCGCGCGCGGCGCCGCCCCGAGCGCAGACGAGCCCCCCGCATATCATCCAGTCACCGATCCGCACGGACATCGAAAAATCTTTAAGCTAATTACGCCTAGTAATTGGATCGGACTCCCCGATCAGGGCTCCGCGATGACTGGGGATGATCATCTTGGACGACCCCTAGAGTGGTAGTCGTCGAGACGCACGCTCTGGATTGCCAGAAAACGCTGCCTGATCGAAAAAAGGTGACTCGGGGATCCTTGTCTCGTCCGCGCCACTGGCGTTAGCGTGGCTGGGCTGTGCGGGTGTGAGGTCGTGATGAGTCAGGAGGACGAGGGCAGGACGGTGCTCCGGCCGGGCGGGCCGCGCCCGCGCCCGCGGCCCGCCGGGCGCGCGGGGGGCGGCCCGCTCGCACCGCCGGGGCGCGCCGCGGCGGGCTGCACACGTGGGCGCGACCCGCTCGCACCGCCGGGGGCGTGCCGCGGCGGGCTGCACACGTGGGCGCGCCTGGGCGGGCTCTCCGCGGCCTCGTTCGTGGTCACCGTGATCTGGGTGCAGATCCAGGCGCGGCCGGCCGCACCGGCTGCGTCCGCCCCCGCGCCAGCCACCGCCGTCAAGGCGGCGCCGGTGGCGCCGGCCGTGCCGGCCGTGCCGCCGCGGCGCCGCGCCGCCGCCCGCGAGTGCGCGCTCGAGATCCTCCGCGCGTCGCTGCGCGAGGCCGAGCCAGCGGCGCGAGCGGCGCGCGCGGAGGCGCTGGCCCGGGAGCAGGACGGCGATGGGGCGGTGCGGATCGCGGCGGCGGCGGCGACCGTCGCGATCGCCGGGCTCGAGCCGCAGGTGCTCGCGGGCGCAGCGGTGGACGTTGCGCGGCGCGCGCTCGACTCGCAGGACGCGGCGGCGCGCAGGACCGCCGCGTCCTGCGGGCGCGCCGATCTCCCGGAATCGGAGGCGCTGCCGCTCCTCGCCCGGGCGATCGCGGATCGGGATCGTGCCGCTCCTGCGCCGGCTCATCGCCGATCCGGACCCGGACGTGCGGCGCGCGGGCGTCGACGCGATCGAGAGCGTCGTGCCGAAGGACAGGGAGCAGGCGAAGCGGCTCTACCGGCCGCTCGTCTGATCCGGTCGTGCACGCGAAGGCGGCGGGCCAGCTAGCGCGGCTGGTCGCAGCCCGCGGCGGGGGAGATCGCTAGTAGGAGATCGCTAGTAGGAGATCGCTAGTAATAGACGAAGACAGCGCCGGAACCCGGAGCGGCGTTATCAGCCACGGCGCGCCCTGAAACGGCGAAGGCCCCGCCGATGAGCTCATCGGGCGGGGCCTCTACCGTTTCCGTGCGGTGCGGTGCGGCGCGGCGCGGCGGCCGGGCTTTCGTGGCCTCGGCCGGCTCGCAGCTCGCAGATCAGCGGCCGGGCGGGCGCGCGAAGCGGTCGTCGCCGGGGAACGGATCCGCGGTCTCGCGGGTCATGACCTCGGCCGGGTCGGGGAGCGGCTGCGTGCGGATGCCGAGGGCCGCCAGGCCGTCGGCGTCGTTGTAGCGGAGCTCGGCGATCGCGACGGGGCGGCCGCCGGCGCGGACGAAGCGGGTGAACGACGCGGACGAGTGGCGCTGCTCGCCGAACTCGGTGCCGAGGCCGGGGCGGTTCGTGCGCTCCGCGGGCGGCGGGGGCGCCGCCTCCCCCTCGAAGGAGCCGTCGTAGTCCGCCGACGGGGCGGTGCTACCCACGGCGCCACCGGCGCCACCGGTCGGAGCCGGGGCCGGGGCCGGGGCCGGGCGGCGGTACGCGGAGCGGCCGGTCGCCGGAGCCTCCGCCGCGGGCGCGGGCGCGGCCGCGGCCTTCTTCGGCGCGGCGCGGTCGGCGCGGGCGACGCTCTTGTCGGCCGCCTCGGCGTCCTTGGCCTTCATGCCCGCGCCCCGAGAGCGCGAGGCCTCGGCGCGCGAGTCCAGATCGTCGGTGTAGTCGTACGGCTTGCGGTAGCCGGGCGTCGTGGGCTCCGGCTTCGGCTCGACGATGATCTGCTGCGGGGTCTCGCGCTGCTCCTCGAAGATCGCGACGGCGATCACGCCGACGTTGCGCGCCTTGCCCTTCTGGCCGGCGTAGGAGTCGTTGACCGACGAGAACCGGAACGTCGCCACGTCCTGGTGCGACGTGCGGAAGCCCTCGATGCGGACGTCGCCGTACGGCGGCACGACGTAGCCGCGCTTGCGGAGGTCGCCCGGCTCGCCGTCGATCACGTCGAGGCCGTCGACCGACACGATCGCCTCGACGCGGTTCGGCGTCGGGTTCGTGACGCGGATGACGTAGCGCTCACCCGCGTTGCCCTGCACGTAGAACCGATCCTTGTGCGCGTAGGTCGGCAGCGTATCGCCGCCCTCGCGGATGACCTGCACATCGTACGGAGCGCGGACCTTCGCCGGGGCGATCCCGATCGCGATCTGCGAGCCGGCGGGGAGCTGGGGGCCGGTCGGCTGATCGGCGTGGGCCGGGACCGAGCAACTGATCGCTGCGGCGAGACCCGCCGCCAAGAGAGACAACCCGAAGAGCTTGCGCATGGGACCCTGAGACGGCCGACCGTGGCCGATCGATCTACGAAGTTGCCACGGCCGGGAGCGTCATTCGGGTCCCGAGGCGCCGATCCGTGGCCCCGATTCCGCCCGCCCGGGCCAACCCCGGGCCGAGGTTGTGTATATAGTCCGCCGCATGGCGTCTGCGAAAAGCACTGGAAAGGCAGCCAAGTCGCGGAAGTCCAAGCCAAAACCGGGAGGCAAGACCGCCCGGGCCAGCGGCGCAGGAGGAAGGGCGGCGGGCGGCGGCCGATCTGCTAACGGCCCCCGGGAGGAGGCCGACGTCGAGGCCGCGGACGCCTCGCTGTTCGACCCGCTGACGCCTGGCGAGATCGCCGACGCGCTGCGCACGCTGACGGAGGACAAGCGCGTCAGCTCGATGGCGAAGGTCGGCCGCTACCGCGTGATCTGCACCGAGCCGCTCGTGGTCAAGCCGCCGCACTGGATGGCGGGGCACCGGCTGGTGCGCGTCGTCGCGTACGACTACGCCTCGGACCGCGCGGTCGACGCGTGCGTCGATCTCGACGCGGGCGTCGTCGCTCACCTCGAGCTGTCGAAGGCGCAGCCGATGCTGTCGCGCGACGAGGAGGCGCTCGCCGTGTCGATCGCGATGGTCGACGAGCGCGTGCGCGAGCAGCTCGCGATGGGCGACGTCCCGCAGGTCACGATGCATTACTGGGGCAGAAACCAGACCGATCTCGCGTACGCGCGCCGCGCGGCGGCGGTCGTGTTCGGCCGCGCCGACGGCCACGCGTCGCTGGTGGCGGTGGTGGATCTCCTCGACAGCCAGGTGACCCAGGTGGTCCCTGCGGAGCAGTGGTGAACATGTCGAACGCCATCCAGGAAGCAGGCTGGAAGTTCCACTGGCGGCTCACCGAGTCGGCCGGGATCATGGTGTATCTCGCGGACTACCAGGGCCGCCGCGTGCTCTGGGAGGGCTCGCTGCCGTACGTGACGGTCGATCACCAGCGGCAGTCGCTCGAGCCGGATCCGGATCCGACGCCAGCCGAGCTGCACGGGCTGTGGTGGATGCCGCTCGGCACGCGCACGGTCTCGGGGCCGGTGCGCGTGCAGACGTTCCGCGGCGGCGTCGAGCTCTCCGCGGCGTTCGAGGCGGGGCCATACCAGTACACGCAGCTGTGGCGGTTCCACGACGACGGCCGGCTGTGCCCGTGGCTCACGATCTACGGCCCGGGCGTCCACGATGAGCACACGTACCACCCGCACTGGCGCTTCGACTTCGACCTCGACGGCGCGCGCGACGACGCGTTCGAGCGGTTCGAGGAGGGGCGCTGGCAGCGCATCGAGCGCGAGGGCTGGTTCCCGTACGGCGGCGAGGCCGACGAGGCGGGCAACGTGTGGCGGCAGGTCGACTTCGGCTCGGGCGCCGCGCTCAACATCCGGCCGCACAGCTGGGACGACGCCGAGGTGTTCGCGATCCGCTACCACGACGGCGAGTGGGCGCCGTTCTCGCCGCGTAGCGCGGCGGGCACCCAGCCGTTCCCGGCGGCGTACGTCGGCGACGAGGAGCTCGACGGCGACGACCTGACGCTGTGGTACGTCGCCCACGTCCACTACGACCAGTCGTTCCCGTACACGGCCGGCCCGTGGATCCGCGTCGAGGGCCTCGAGGCCAGCGGCGCCGGCCGCAAGGGCAGCAGCGGCCGCGGCGGCCGCGGCGGCCGCCGCCGCTAGCGACGCCGCCCGGCCGCGCTCGGCCAGGTCGACCGATGACGGTGAAGCGAGAGATCGCGCCGGTGCTCCGGCAGTCCCGCCTGGGCGAGATCGACGAGGAGGCGGAGCGCCGGGCGTACTGGGCGGTGCAGCCGATGGAGGCCCGGATCGCGGAGGTCGAGGTGCTGCGGCGAATGTGGATCGAGCTGACGGGCGATCCGGATCAGCCGATGCAGCTCGTCGTCCACAAGCGCCGACTCGGCGACCCTGCGCCGACGCCGCCGAGTGACTCCGCGGGCACGCCGCGGCGGCGGTCCAGATCCGCGTGAGCCGCGCAGGACCGTTCCGGTGACGCCCTTACGACGAGTTGCAGCCCCGATTGCTGCCCGGTAGGCTCGCCGAGTGCTGTCTCTGTGGAGCGTGCGGCGTGCGTTGAAGGACAGCGCGCGCCAGGTCGAGACGGCGCTCCGCCGCGATGGGGCCGACAAGCTGATCGTGCGGTCGGGCATCGGGGCCGGCCGACACACGCTCGCCAAGAGCCTGGCCGAGCAGCTCGGCGCGCACGTCGTGGAGTTCCCGCCCTACGATGACCTCGACTCGCCGCTCCACGGCATCGTCCAGCTCGCGAGCGCCACCGGGGCCCTCGGCGCGCCGGGCGCTGACCAGGCCGCGCTCCTCGCGCAGGCGCTCGAGGGCGCCAGCGCCCTGGCGGACGCGAACCGTCCGGTCGTGCTGCTGATCCCCGCGCCCGTCAGTCCGGGCAGCGAGACAGAGCTGTCCACCCCGGCCGAGATCGACAGGATCGTGCGCTCGATTGGCACCGTGCCGCGACTGCGCGTGATCGTGCTCGCCACGACGGCGCATCGCGCCGAGTGGTTCGAGGCGGCGGCCACGCTGACCCTGACCGCCCCGCGGGTCGGAGCCTCGGACCTGGATCCACAGCAGCTCCCTGATCGCTTCGCGCACGCGGCCGCCGAGCTCCAGCGCTGGATGAGCAGTACGGGCTGGGCGAGCACGCCGATCGAGGCTCGGCTCCAGGTCGGGCTGATCGCGATGGGCGATCGGCCCGCCGCCGTGGGGCTACGGCTGGAGGCCCTCGCCCGGAGGATGGCCGCGCAGCTCACGACGAGGTTCAAGACGATCGGCCCGGCAGTCCGGCGTCTACTCGTCACGCGCAGGCCGCTGCCCGCGTCCACGATCGCGTCGATCTCGGGCATCGAGAGCGACTGGCTGCCGCTGCTCACGGCGTGTATCGGCTACGGCGACGCTGCGATCCGCGTATCGGAGGTCACACGGCAGGTGCTGCTCGACGCGCTCGATGCCACCCCCGAGGAGCTCGAGTCCGCCCACGAGGCGCTCGCCGAGTACCACGCGAGTCTCGATGGAGCGCCGAGCCTTCGCGGCGTCGGCAAGGACGCGGCGGTCAACTGGCTGGAGAAGGTCCACCACCTCGCGCTGGGTGGCGATGCCTGCGCCGCGCGATGGGCCGCCCAGGAGCACGCCGGGCCCGAGCAGATCTGGGAGCGCGCGCGGTTCTTGAGCCGCGTGAAGCGCCGGTACACCGACGCCGCGGAGCTGTACCGCTCGTGCATCGAGCGCTTCGGCCCGGACACCTACTCGATGCACTACCTCGCGTACAACCTCGAGCGGTCGCACCAGGCGCTCGGCGAGATCCGGACCGGCTACGAGCTCGCCGTTCGCGCCGACCCCGCCAACCCGTGGTGGCAGCAGCGCTGGATCCGGTTCCTCATCGCCCATGGGACCCTCGAGGAGGCCCGCCGGGCGTGGCGGCTCGCGCGCCAGGCCATCGATCCCGACGGCGAGCTGATGCGCAGGAGCCCCTGGCTCGCGATCCACCTTCACGGCATGGTGGCGCGGCGCTGGCTCGCGCTCGGACGGATCGACGATGCGCGGGATGTGCTCGCCGAGATCCCGAAGCAGTGGCTCGATCAGGAGGCCGAGCTCCGGGATCTGGTCCGGGCCCTCTCGAGCAACGAGCAAGCCCGCGCGCTCGGCGAGTCCGTGTATCCGGCGAGCACGCCGATCGAGGATCGCTGGAGACGGCCGCGGAGCCTCCGGCCCTCGCGCGACGGAAAGCGCCTGAGCTGGTGGGCGCCGGGACGGGTCATCGAGGCCACCGCGGACGAGGTCATCGTGGTGATCGCCCCCACCCCGACCGAGGCGCAGCAGGTGACCTACGACGCAGCGACCTGGCGGCAGATGGCCAGCGAAGCCGCCTCCGACGCCGAGGGCTACTTCGAGCTCGGCCGTTATGAAGGAGGGGACGAGGTCATCCGCACGAGCGTGGAGGACAGATGCGACCGCTGGCTCGAGGACGAGACGGCGGAGATGCGCGCCTGGGTCGGAGCGTGGCGGCGCTGACCCTCGCCGCGCTCGGCGCCGCGCTCGATCGGTCGCTCCTCCACGTGTTTGTCGCGGGCCCGGGGTATGGCGAGGGGATCGCCATTGCGCTGCCGGAGCAGGGCTGGCTGCTGCTCGATGGGTGTGAGACCCGCGATGGCGCGCTCCCGCTGATGGCCATCCTCGAGCAGTGGCGGCAGCCCGACGAGCCGATCAATGCCGTGCTGCTCACCCACCCGCACGCCGACCACGCGTACGGACTGCGGGACCTGCTCGAGACGACCGCCCCGGCACGGATCGGCCTCACGACCGTTCCGGCCGACCCGGAGCGGGTGTTCCGCGCGTTCGGCGTGACGCCCCCAGCCCCAGCGGCGACGCGCGAGCCGCGCCTCGCGGGCCGCGTGCTCGAGGGCATGCTCGCGTTGTGGCGCAGGTTCGATGCCGCGCCCGAGATGCTGATCGCCCTCGTCGACGGCGCCGCGATCCCGCTCTCCACGCCGTCGGTCCGAGCACACGTGCGGGCGCCGGATCTCGCCATCGTGGAGGCGCATCTGTCGTCGAGCGCTCCAGAGGATTCGAACGAGCTGAGCGCGGTGATCGAGCTCGTATTCGGGGCGACGCGGATCGTGCTCGGCAGCGACCTCCCGACGATGAGCCCGAGCGGACGTGAGCTACCTGGCGGCTGGGGCTCTGTGATGACGCGCCACCCCGCGCTCGGTGCGCACGCGGGGCTCAAGATCCCGCACCACGGCTCACCCGCGGCGTTCCACGCGGCGCTGATGACCGCCGGTGCCGGCCGCGCCTGGTGGATCTCGCCGTTCAACCGGGGCAAGCGGCTGCCGCCGACCAGCCCCGAGGGAGTGCCGCGCCTGGTCAGCCTCAACGGCGAGGTGGCGCTGACCGCGACGCCGCGCAGGCGCGACCAGCAGCCGCGTCACGCGGATCCGGGCGTCGTGACGCTCGCCGAGTTGCCCGCGCTGTTCACACCGCCCGCCAGCACAGTCGCGGGTGCGCTCCTCGTCACGCCGCCGGCCCTGGGGCCCCTCGAGCCGCTGTGGTGCGGCGCGTTCGATGATCGGGGCGCGCTGCGCGGGACGTGGCGAGGGGAGCGCGCGTTCACGGTCGTGCCGTGAGGCGGCGACGAGGGACTCGACAGCGGCCGCAGGGCAGCGGCGGCGGCCGCCGCAGCCAGCGACGCCGCCTGGCCATGGCGCCGCGCCGAGAGAGCGCGCGCTCCTCCTCTAGAGTGCCGCACTTCTGGCCGCTCGTACTCGTCTCCGCTCTTGGAAACAAGAAGTCCAGATTGACGTCGGCTACTCTCAAGCCGTGCCTCAGGGGTCGCCTACCGCTTCTTCCGTGCTCTCGGTCCTCGCGAAGGGGCGACTCGTCGAACTTGGACGAGAGCTCGCGGTCGCCGTCCCTGGCTCGGCGACCAAGGAGCAGCAGGTGGATCGCCTCTCCCAAACCATTGGCCTGGACCTTGCGACGGTCATCAGGCTGCTCAGCCGGGACGAGCTCAAGCAGGCGTGCCGGGCCCACGGCCTCGATGACGCCGGGCGCTCACGCACCGAGCTAGCAACGCGCCTCCTGGGACGGTCGTTCGAGACCGCGACGCTGCCAGCGCCGCTGTTCGCTGGCTCCGCCCGGGCGTCCGGCGATCTCCCCGAGCCCGGAGACATCGTTCAGGTCCGCCACCGGCAGTACCTCGTCGAGGAGGTGAGCGCGCTCCCGCTCCTCGGCGAGGCTACCCGAGTCCGCTTGGTCTGCCTGGACGACGACGACCAGGGCCGCCGGCTCGACGTGCTGTGGGAGCTCGAGCTCGGCGCTCACATCCTCGCGCCCGAAACCCACGGGTTAGGCACGATCGACGCGCTCGACCAGCCTGCGAGCTTCGCGTCGTACCTGCAGGCGCTGCGCTGGCACGCGGTGACCGCCACCGATGCACGCCTGTTTCAGGCGCCGTTCCGCGCGGGCATCGAGCTGATGAACCACCAGCTCACTCCCCTCAAGAAGGCGCTCGAGCTGCCGCGGGCCAACCTGTTCATCGCCGACGACGTCGGCCTTGGCAAGACCATCGAGGCGGGGCTCGTGCTGCAGGAGCTGCTGCTCCGGCAGCAGGTCGAGCTCGTGCTCATCGTGGCTCCCGCCTCGGTGTGCCTGCAGTGGCGCGACGAGATGCAGAAGCGGTTCGGCCTCGCCTTCGAGCTCTACAACCGGGCGTTCATAGCGAAGCGTCGCCAGGAGCGCGGGTTCGGCGTAAACCCGTGGACCACCCACAACCGGTTCATCATCTCGTACCAGACGCTGCGCCGCCCCGAGTACCGCGATCCGCTGCTCGCCCGGCTCGGCGAGCGTGCCCGCAAGAGCCTGCTGATTCTCGACGAGGCTCACACTGCGGCCCCGGCGACTGCGTCGAAGTACGCGATCGACTCGCGGATCACCAAGGTCGTCCGCGATCTCGCCCCGCGCTTCGACAACCGCTTGTTCCTGTCGGCCACGCCGCACAACGGCCACTCCAACAGCTTCTCGGCGCTGCTTGAGCTGCTCGATCCGCAGCGGTTCACACGCGGCGTGCGGCCATCGGCCCACGCGCTCGACACGGTGATGGTGCGGCGCCTCAAGGAGGACCTACGCCAGCTTGGCGTCGAGAGCTTCCCCAGGCGCCGCCTGGTCCAGCACGATATCGGTGCTCCGGACAGCCCCGAGGTGGTGCTGTCCGGCCTGCTCGCCGAGTACACGCAGCTCATGCGGCCCGAGCGCGGGCGCGGCAAGCTCGTGTTCATCAACCTGCAGAAGCGCCTCCTGTCGAGCATCGCGGCGTTCGAGCGGACGCTGAATGTCCACGCCGAGAGCATCGCTGCGGGGCGCGCGAAGACCGCCCTCCAGCTCTCGCTCGCCGATGCACCCACGCATGGCCGCGATGACGATGAGGACGACGGCGACGAATACGGCTCCGACGATGCGGTCCTCGACGCGGCGGCCGCCGCCGAGATCGATGCCGCGAGCCGGCTCCTGCAGAGCCCCGAGGGGCGCGCCCGCGAGCTGCTCGCGCGCATGCAGGATCTCGCCGCCCGGTACGCGACCGGGCCGGACGCCAAGGTCTCCGCGCTCATCGAGTGGATCCGCGCCCACCAGTGCCCAGCCGTGCAGGTCGGCGGCGCGGAAGGGCGAGGCGCGCAGCTCAAGTGGACCGATCGCCGCGTCCTGATCTTCACCGAGTACGGCGACACCAAGCGGTACCTCAAGGCCATCCTCGAGGCCTCGATCGAGGGTACTCACCGCGCCGACGAGCGCATCATGGACTTCCATGGTGGCATGTCCGACGACCAGCGCGAGGAGGTCCAGCGGGCGTTCAACGGTCCACCCGACGAGCACCCGGTGCGCATCCTGATCGCCACCGACGCCGCGCGCGAGGGCGTCAATCTGCAGGGGCACTGCGCCGACCTGTTCCACATAGACGTGCCGTGGAACCCCGCGCGCATGGAGCAGCGCAACGGCCGCATCGATCGCACGCTGCAGCCCTCGCCCGAGGTCCACTGCCACTACTTCTATTACCCGCACCGCGCCGAGGACATCGTCCTCAAGCAGCTGGTCGCGAAGGTCGAGACCATCCAGTCCGAGCTCGGCTCGCTGGGCAGCGTCGTCATGGATCGCCTCTTCGGCGTGATGGAACGCGGCATCGACGCCCACACCAACGCCGACCTCGATGAGGCGGAGGCCGACTCCGAGGTCCGTGCGACGGTGAAGGAGGAGCTCGAGAGCCAGCGCGAGCTCAAGAAGCTGCGGGCGGACATCGATGACAACGCGAAGATCGCCGGGGCGTCGCGCCAGCTCATCGACTTCGAGCCCGTGCTGCTCAGGAAAGTGATCGATGTCGGCCTCGGCATGGCCGGCGCGGCCCCGCTCGCTCCCGCCGGCGAGACCGCCGACGTCAAAGATGCCTTCCTCCTGCCGCCGCTCGGCGATACGTGGAGCGCCACCCTCGACACGCTCCGCCGCGCGCGTCGCCCCGACGAGGGATTCTGGGAGTGGCGCGACAACGCCCCGCCGCAGCCCGTGGTGTTCCAACCGCCACCGAAGCTGTCGAGCGCGGTCGCGCAGCTCCACCTCTCGCATCCGTTCGTACAGCGCATCCTGTCGCGGTTCCGCGCGCAGGGCTTCTCGGCGCAGGATCTGTCGCGCGTGACCGCGCTGCGTAACCCGCACGACGACGAGGTGATCGCGATCGCGTTCGGCCGCCTATCGCTGTTCGGCCCCGGCGCGACCCGCCTCCACGACCAGCTGATCCCGATCGCCGCGCGCTGGAAGGAGAGCGGCGGCAAGGGTCACCGGCAGCCACTCGAGGGCAAGGCGCAGGTCCAGGCGTTCGATCACCTCGCGCGCCTGTTGCGGGAGCTCGATCCCAAAGACAAGCCGCTCGCTAGGAAGACCCAGTCGCTGCTCGTCGAGCACGCCGCGGACGACTTCGCGGCGCTGTGGCCGGTGATCCAAGACGAGGCCGACGCGGTCGCGCACGACGCGGGCGCCAAGCTCGCCGCCCGCGCGCGCGACGAGTCTACCGCCCTCGCGAAGCTCCTGACCGAGCAGCGCGCCGCGATCCGCCGCGAGCTCGACAGCCGCCGCCAGCAAGGCTTCGTGTTCACCGAGGCCCAGCGCGAGGAGCGCGAGCAGTACGAGGCCGACGAGGAGCACATGGCGAAGCGCCTCGCCGCAATCGATCGCGAGCTCGAGACGGAGCCCACGCAGATCCGCTCGCTCTACCAGGTCTCGCTCCGCCGGCTCGAGCCGGTGGGGCTCGTCTATCTCTGGCCGGGGACGCGGTAGCCATGGCGAACGCCGAGGAGAGGTTCCACGAGGAGTGGCTCGGGATGGTCCAGCCCGTCGACGGGTTGGTAGTGTCGATCCCCGTCTTGGTCGAGGCGCAGTGCCTGGCGCGCCAGTCCCCCGAGGTCCAGCAGCGGCTCAGGGTGCTATGCGCGGGTGAGCCGCTCGCACTCACGGACGTGTCCGCGTTCCTCGCCGGCATCCTGGGCTGGCCCGCCGAGCGCATGCTCGCTGTCGACGCATTGCCGGCCGAGCTGAGCCTGTACGTCCCCGAGGGCGGGCAGGTCGTGCGGCCCACGCTCGCCGTGAGGGGCGGCAGTCCGGACGGCGCGCCCGTGCTGCTCGTGTGGGATCTCGGCCCCGAGACCGTGGGCCTGCCGCTCGACAAGCCGGAGACCCGGACCGGCCCGTGGGAGTACCCAGTCGCTGCCAAGCTCGATCGCCTGCTCCGCCACACCCGCGTGCCGATTGGCGTACTCACCAACCGCACCCACGTGCGACTGATCTTCGCGCCGCACGGCGAGTCGTCGGGCTCCATCACGTTCCGGATCGCCGATCTCGTGGAGGTAGGTGGCCGGCCGATCCTCGACGCGCTCGTCATGCTGCTCGGTGCGACCCGACTGTGGGGCGTGGCTCCCGAACGCCAGCTCCCCGCGATCCTCACCGAGAGCCGGAAGCGTCAGGCCAATGTCACCAACGAGCTCGCCGACCAAGTGCTCGAGGCGCTGCAGATCCTGCTGCGCGGCTTCGAGGCGGCCGCCGAGCGCGACGGCCGCGCGGTGCTCGACGCTGCGTACGCGCGCGCAGGCGACCACCTCTACGGCGGGCTGCTCACCCAGCTCCTGCGCCTGGTGTTCGTCCTCTACGCCGAGGACCGAGGCCTCCTGCCGATCGAGAGTGAGCTCTACGCCGAGCACCTGAGCGTGCTCGGCCTGTTCGATCAGCTCCAGGCCGACCACGGCGCCCACCCGGACTCGATGGCGCGCCGGTTCGGCGCCTACGGCCGGCTGGTCGCGCTGTTCCGCGCGATCTACCTCGGCGCCGAGCATGGGGACCTCCGGATGCCGGCTCGCCGCGGCGCGCTGTTCTCCCCTCACGAGTACCCGTTCCTCGAGGGTTGGGACGGCGAGCCCGGCGCTGCGCCGATTGTCGATCTGGCCGCGCGGGCGGCGGCTCGCCTGCCGAGCGTTTCCGACGAGACGGTGTTCCGCGTGCTCGAGCGCCTGCTCGTGCTGCGCCGCCAGCGGCTGTCGTACCGCGCGCTCGATGTCGAGCAGATCGGCTCGGTCTACGAGGCGCTGATGGGCTACCACGTGGTCCGCCTCGACGCCGAGGCGGTGTGTTTGCGGCCGTCGCGGGTGTGGGTCACCGGCGAGGAGGTCGTAGCCGAGAAGCCTGCCACCCGCACCAAGTGGCTCCAAGAGACCACCGGCATGGCCAAGGGCCAGGCCGAGAAGCTCAACAAGGAGCTCGGTAGCACCAAGAAGCCCGACGACGCGCTCGAGATCCTCGCGGACTTCGCGGTGTCGTCGTCGGAGGCGGGCACCGCGCGCCGCCCGGCGGGGGCGCTCGTGCTCCAGCCCGGTCCCGAGCGCCGACGCACGAGCTCTCATTACACCCCGCGCAGCCTGACCGCACCGATCGTCGCCAAGACGCTCGAGCCGCTGTTCCGCGCGATGGGCGAGAATCCGCCGTCCGAGCGGATCCTGAATCTCAAGATCTGCGATCCGGCGATGGGCTCGGGCGCGTTCCTGGTCGAGGCATGCCGCTACCTCGCCGACCAGGTCGTGCTCGCGTGGACCCGCGAGGGCCGCCACGACCTGCTCGCCGGCAAGGACGACGCCACGCTGATCGCGCGCCGCCTGGTCGCGCAGCGCTGCCTGTACGGCGTTGACAAGAACGCCTTCGCGGTGAACCTGGCCAAGCTGTCGCTGTGGCTGGTCACGCTCGCCAGGGACATGCCGTTCACGTTCGTCGACCACGCCCTCCGTCACGGCGACTCGCTGGTCGGCCTGTCGTTCGAGCAGATCACCGCGTTCCACTGGAAGCCGAAGGCACAAGTCGAGCTGTGCCAGGTCGAGCTCAAGGCGACGCTCGACGAGGCAATCGCCGCTCGCCAGCGCATCCTCGATCTAGCCGGCGATCCGTCGCCAGCGGCGCAGAAGGAGAAGGAGTGGCTGCTCAAAGACGCTGAGGATGCGCTCGATCGAGTGCGCATGATCGGCGATCTCGTCGTCGGCGCGTTCTTCTCGGAAGACAAGGACAAAGATCGCGAGAAGGAGCGCGACCGCCGACTCGATCTAGTGCTGGCCTGGCTGCGCGACGGCGGCAAGCCGGACGAGAGACTGCTTGAGCTACGCGAGGAGATCCGCAAGCGAATCCCGGTGTTCCACTGGATGGCCGAGTACCCGGAGGTGTTCTGGGTGCAGCGGCCAGATCCGCTGGATGGGGACTCGACGGGGCATGCTGCATGGATCGATGCAATCGTCGGCAACCCGCCTTTTGCAGGCAAGAACGCTATTGCAGAGATGGGCAGTGCCCGATTAGTGGACTGGTTCAAGGAGCTACATAATGATTCGCATGGCAATTCGGACTACTGTGCGCACTTCTTCCGTCGTGCTAACACGTTACTCGGTGAACACGGAACCATTGGCTTAGTCGCAACGAATACGATTGCACAGGGTGATACAAGAGCAACGTCTCTCCAATACCTGCTTACACATGGCTTGGTAATTTATAATGCAACAGCATCAATGCCTTGGCCAGGAGATGCCGCCGTAAGTGTCGCGGTCGTGCATCTTGATAAAGGGAGGTTAGTGTCATTCGCACAGCCGATTCTCAATGGCCAGGCAGTACGAGCGATAAATTCGCGGCTTCGTTCTGGCGTAGAGAGACCAGACCCAATCGCGTTTGAGCTGCAGCGGCGTTTGAGATCCCAGGGCTGTGTGCTTCAAGGCGATTTTGATATCTCATTGGCCGAGGGGGAGGCGCTGAGAAAAGATTTACAGAATATTGAGGTCATCCGTCCATATTTAGGTGGAGAAGAGATCAATACGAGTCCGACGCAGAGCTTCGAACGCTACGTAATCAACTTCGGAACTCGCTCTCTGGAGGAAAGCCAAGCGTGGAAGCAGCCTTTGGCTCTCGTACAAGCGCGGGTCAAGCCGAGTCGAGATCGCTTAGGAAACAATGCTGTTGCCCTCCAAGCTAAAAAGTTCTGGTGGCGATTCTGGGCGCCCAGGCCTGAACTTCAGGAGACGCTTCAAGGCACGAGGAGATGCCTAGTCGTCTCGGCTGTCTCAAAACATCTCATGTTCGCTTGGCAGCCAACAGATCGCATTTTCGCGCACACTCTTTATGTGTTCCCGATTTCGTTGGATGGGGTGTTCTCCGTACTCCAGTCGCGGATCCACGAGGCTTGGGTTCGTCTACTTTCTTCGACGATGGAAGATCGACTGCGTTACGCAGCGTCTGATTGCTTCGACAACTTTCCGTTCCCCATGTCTGATCCGCAGACTATCATTCCCTCTCTCGAGGACATCGGCCAACGCCTCTACGACGTGCGCGCCACATATATGGTCGCAACCCAGCAGGGCCTGACCCAGATCTACAACAAGCTCAAGCACCCAGACTGTCACGATCCCGAGATCGTCGTGTTGCGCGACCTCCACCTCGAACTCGACCGTGCCGTGCTCGCCGCCTACGGCTGGACCGACCTCGTCCCGCTCGTCCCGCCCTACACCACGCCGCAAACCGACACTGAGCAGCGCGCAGTCTCTGCGTTCGAGGACGCCGTGATCGATCGGCTGTTCGCTCTCAACACCGAGCGTGCCGCCGCCGAGCGCACCGCCGCTGAATCGAGCGACACCGGCACCAGCGCCACGAGCGCCGAGCCCACCGCGGCCAAGCCGAAGAAGCGCACCGGCAAGCGCGGCAAGAAGCCCTCCGCCACTGCCGAGCTTCCGTTCAAAGCTGGCGACGACTAACCCGGAGCACCGATGATCGAGCTGGTCGACGAACCCTGGGAAGCACTGCAACGCCTCTGCGCCACCCACGAAGCGAAGCACCTCGATATCCTGACCGGCTACATCGGCACGGGCGCCACCGCCGCCCTCGCCACTCTCGGCGTGCGCGCCCGCATCGTGCTCGGCCTCGAGAGCGCGGACGCAGCGTTGACCTCCGCCCAGATCGAGGAGCTTCGCCTCCTGTGTGCGCACCACGAGGTACGCTGGCGCAGTGGCCTGCACGCGAAGCTCTACGTCGTCGAGCAGCGCGCCGTGCTCGTCGGCAGCGCCAACTTCACGCGGGCTGGCTTCGAGCACCTCGACGAGCTCGCGATCGCCACCGATGATCCGGTGACAGTCGACCAGGCGATCGACGCGTTCGAGCTGCGGTTCGCCGAGGCCGCGCCGCTCGACCCCGACCGGCTACAGGTGCAGACGCCCGCGCCGGCCAGTGACGCCGACGGCCTCCATGCCCGACTTGGCGTCGCCTGGACAGACCGGCGCAGCGGCTTTAGCCGCGCTCGCCCAGGCGATGGGCCGGATCGCGGAGGAGAGGAACCGGAGGCATTCTTCGTCAACATCGGGGAGGGAATTCATCGGTGCTGGGACGACTGCCGCCGGTACGGCTTCATCTCGGCAGGCCAGGGCCAGAGGTTCAGCGATCAGCTCCAGCTGCTCCGGGAAGGCGCGCAGATCTATGCGTACCTGAACCAGTACGGGTATGTCGGTGCGGGCACGGTCCTCGGTCCTCGACGGATGGCGAGGGACCACGTGGTCGCGAATACCGGCATGCGCCTGTTCGATGTCGAGCTGCGCCAGCCGAGACTGAGGGACAACGGCGACGATCCCGCGCAGTGCGAGTGGGTCGTGCCCGTGCAGTGGCAGCACACGCTCGACCGCCACGACGCCGTGCTCCAGGAATTATTCCGCCGCGGATTCAACGTATGTCGCCTGAGGATCGAGCATCACCGGCGGGCACTCGCCGCCGCGTTCCTGCGCGCGACCGAGCCTTGACAACCGTCGAGCGGCGATTCGCGGCACGTGCGAGCATCTCCGGCTGACGCGACGGGCAGCGGCTGGTACATTGAGTCGTGTGGCCGCTGGGCCAGGACTTGCGCGACCTGCTCGGTCTGCTCGACAAGCACCATGTGCGCTACATGGTCGTCGGTGGGTTCGCGGTGGCAGCCTACGGCATTCCGCGTTACACGAAGGATCTCGACGTGTGGCTCGCATGTTCCCCGGAGAACGCCGCGAGGGTGCTCGCGGCGTTCTCCGAGTTCGGCTTCGCCAGCCTCGGGCTCACGGTGGAGGATCTCGTCCAACCCGACGTGGTGATCCAGCTCGGCTATGAGCCAAATCGAGTCGATCTGTCGATCTATTGACCGGGCTGTCGGGTGTCCAGTTTGACGACGTGTACCCAGGCGGGTCTTCACGATGATCGATGGGATCCAGGTGCCGATCATCGATCGCTCGTCGTTGATCGCGAACAAGCGTGCGCTCGGCCGGGCGCAGGATCTGGCAGATGCGGAGGCACTCGACCGATGACAGTGAAGCGAGAGATCGCGCCGGTGATCCGGAAGTCCCGCCTGGGTGAGATCGACGAGCAGGCGGAGCGCCAGGAGTACTGGGCGGCGCAGCCGATGGAAGCTCGGATCGCGGAGGTCGAGGTGCTGCGGCGGATGTGGATCGAGCTGACCGGCGATCCGGATCAGCCGATGCAACTCGTCGTCCACAAGCGGCGGCTCGGCGAACCGGCGCCAGCGCCGCCGGGTGACTCCGCGGGCACGCCGCGGCGGCGGTCCAGACTCGCGTAAGCTCCACCGAGCTTCGCACGGTCACGAAGACGCTCCCAGGTGGGCCCTCAGCGAGGGCGGGTCGCCCGACGTCGACGCAGGCGCCTGCGAGGCGGCGTGAGTTGATCGGTTCGTGCGCGCGGAGCGAGCAGGAGATCTTTCAGCCTCGGTGCTTCGGGGCGGGGCCGCGCGTTCCCTTGCGTCACAGACACCGGCACCCTCTGGTCAGGCATGGAGTCAGGATCGTCGGCGGCGCGGCTACCGTCAACGCGTGTACGATGCGCCTGATGGGGGTATCCGATCTTCGCAGACCGCTGGTGGCGGCCCTGGCGGCCGATCTCGTGGGGCCGTACGAGCCGGGCGAGGTCCTGCGGCTGCCGCCGTCGCGCTGGTACCTAACGGGGTTCCTCGTTCCGAAGACGGTGCGTAACAGCGACGATCGCGATCCGACCGATGACGACGAGATGGGGGCGGGCAACGACGAGACCGAGGAGGAGACCCAGGGCAGCGCCGAGCCCGAGCCCAAGCAGAAGAACCGGCTGCCCGCCTCGATGGGAATGTCCGTGCTCTTGCCCAAAGGCACCGCCAACGAGACGGTGACGGCGACGCTGACGTTCGCCGAGTACGTCTTCGAGGAGCGCGAGGTTGCCGGCGAGAAGCGTAAGCTGCGGACGTGGAAGCGGGTGCCGCGCGGCCCGGTCCACGTGGAGGTCCCGCTCGATCCGAAGAAGGTCGCGGCCGGCGTTCGCCTGATCGGCTTTCCAGGCCTGTGCGTGAAGGGCAAGCTCGCCCAGGCCGAGGCCCACGGCCTTCCGCCGGGCACTCGCGCGCTGTCCCTGTTCCTCGTCAACGAACGCAAGACGGAGGGGGTCGAGAAGGGCAAGCAGGACGAGCAGTTCGTGTTTCAGGCCGAGCTTGCGCTGCGCTACGAGCGCGGATTCCTCGCCCGCCCTAACCAGCGCGACGAGCAGTCGAGCGAGTGGGACGAGCGGGTCGCTGACCTCCAGTTCCGCGACCGCTGCGAGTACGCGGTCGGGCACGGCGTCTCGATCGTGCCACCCGAGGGCGGCGGAACGGTGACGACTGTGCGGACGACCTGGATCCCGACGTCCGAGGTCCGCCGCGTAGTGACGTACGAGGACGTGCCCGCGGCCGTCGCCATGGACGAACTCGCCGAGCTCGCCGACGCTGCCGCGGTTCACGCCGCGCTCGATCCGATCGAGGACGCCTACGGCGCATGGATCGCCACGCAACGAAAGATCCCGCTCGGGCACCCTCGCGCCGAGACTCGCGACGAGCTCCTCGATACCGCCGAGCGCGCGCGGGGCCGCATCCGCGCCGGTATCGAGCTGCTCGCCACCGACGCGCAGGTCCGCGATGTCTTCCGACTCGCCAACCGCGCGATGGCCTGGCAAGCCCGCCAGCGCTCACCCAAGGACTACCAGAACGGCAAGCGCCCGCGCTGGCGCCTGTTCCAGCTCGCATTCATGCTGCTCAATCTGCGCTCGATCGCGTGCGCCGACAGCGAAGATCCCAAGGATGTCGCCGAGCGCGACACGGTGGAGCTGATCTTCTTCCCGACGGGCGGCGGCAAGACCGAGGCCTACCTCGGGGTGATCGCGTTCACGCTGCTGCTGCGCCGCATGTGCGGGATCAAGCAGCCCGCACAAGGGCTCGGCGTCGCGGTGCTCCTGCGCTACACGCTTCGCCTGCTGACCCTCGACCAGCTCGGCCGCGCGGCCACGCTGGTGTGCGCGCTCGAGATGATCCGCCGAGAGCAGCCGGTGCGGCTCGGTGACGTGCGGTTTGCGGTCGGCCTGTGGGTGGGGCGGAGCGCGACCGCGAACACGATGACCGAGGTCAGCGAGAAGCTGACCGAGTACAAGACCAGCTCGGCGAAGAACCCGTCGTCCCCGTTCCCGCTCACGCACTGCCCGTGGTGTCGCGCACCGCTCGGTCCGGATAGCTTCGTGCTGAAGCCCACGAAGAAGACGCCCACCGAGGTGGTCGCGGGCTGCCTCGATCCCGCGTGCGACTTCAACCCGAACCACAACCCCGAGGGGTTGCCAGTCCTGTTCGTCGACGAGCAGATCTACCGCGAGCTGCCGGCGTTCCTGATCGCGACGGTGGACAAGCTCGCGATGCTGCCGTGGCGCGGTGAGGCAGGAATGCTGTTCGGTCGCGCGATCGCGCGCCAAGGCCGGACGTTCGTCGGACCGCTCGACGACCGGCCGGTCGGGGCCGAGCGGCTGCCCGACGGGCTCTTGCCGCCCGAGCTGATCGTGCAAGACGAGCTGCACCTGATCTCGGGGCCGCTCGGCACCATAGTCGGGCTGTACGAGACGGCGGTCGAGGCGCTGTGCACGCGCACCATCGGCAAGCGCGTGGTGCGGCCGAAGATCCTCGCATCGACGGCGACGGTCCGCCGCGCCAGGGACCAGATCAAGGCGCTGATGGGTCGCGACGCCACGGCCCTGTTTCCGCCGCCGGGCCCCGACGACTCGGAGACATTCTTCGCGACCGTGGACCGCACCGGGCCGGGCCGCCTGTACGTGGGCGTGGCAGCGCCGGGGCGTGCGATGAAGGCGATCTGCCTGCGCACCTACGTGGCGCTCCTGTGCGCCGCGCAGCGGCAGTACGACCTCGGGGACAAGGACGCGGCCGACGGATACATGACGCTCGCGGGGTACTTCAACTCGCTGCGCGAGCTCGGCGGGATGCGCCGCCTCGTCGAGGATGACGTGCGGCTCCGCTGCGCGCAGGCCGAAGAGCGGCGACCGCTCGACACGCCTGCACCGCACCGGTTCCTGGCATCGCGCACGCTCCAGAAAGAGCCGGTCGAGCTAACCAGCCGTGAGCGGACCGCACGGATCGCCGAATCGAAGGCGCGCCTGCTCAAGCCGCACGCGGACAAGGAGCACGTCGACGTGCTCCTTGCGAGCAACATGATCTCGGTCGGCGTCGACATCGATCGGCTCGGCATGATGGTCGTGGCGGGCCAGCCCAAGACCACCGCCGAGTACATCCAAGCATCGAGCCGCGTCGGGCGCCAAACCAGGTGGCCGGGGGTCGTGGTCACGTGTTTCAACGTACACAAGCCACGCGACCGCTCGCACTACGAGCAGTTCTGCGCCTACCACGAGAGCTTTTACCGCTACGTTGAGGTCACGAGCCTGACGCCGTTCTCGGGGCCCGCGCTCGATCGCGGCATGGTTGGCACGCTGGTCGCGATGGCGCGCCAGCTCCACGTAGAGATGACGGCCCCGCGTTCGGCGATGGAGGTCGAGAAGCACCGCGCGCTCGTGGAGGTCGCGGTGGACGCGATCGCCCGGCGCGGCGGCGTCCAGCCCGGCGTGGACGGTGCGGCGCACGACCGGCTGGTAGATGCCCTGAAGAAGCGAGGACGAAACGTGGTGGACGCCTGGATCTCGATCGTCACCGAGGCGCGCAAGGAGGCCGGCGCGCGCAGCTACTCGCCCTATGACCGCGCGCGCGACGCGGGCAAGCCAATCCTGTTCACGCCGCTCGACGAGCATCGGCCTCCTGCGGGGACCGATGAGGCCAAGTTCGCCGCGCCGACCTCGATGCGCGATGTCGAGCCGAGCGTCCACCTATGGCTTGAGCGCCGCAGCCTGGGGGCAAAGCGCTGATGTCGGGCGGCAAGTGGGGCAAGCAGCAGATCGGGGTGCAGCCCGAGGGCAAGGCGCGGCTGAGCCAGGTGGTGACCACCTATGGGCCTGGCGCGATGGTGGACCTCCTTGATTACGCGGTGGTGATCGGTGGCCTCGAGTTCTGGCACTACGACAAGAAGAAGGGCATCCCGGTGCTCGCCGAGCCGCGTCTGCGCGACGCGGTAGCGGCCCAGCTCCAAGGGCTCGGGCGCGACCTCGCGCTCGAAGATGCGTTTCGCGAGCCGCCGGCCGGCGACGACAAGGAGGCATCGCGGTTCGCGGGCGTCCAGGTCCTCGAGTTCCCGCAGTGGTTCGTGTGCCAGAACCCGGACTGCCGCGCGCTCATGAAGTCGACCCAGCTTGAGCTCAAGGGCGGACATTACATCCACGCGTGCACGCGCACAAAGATCACCGAGTGCGTTCCCGTGCGCTTCGTGACGGCTTGTCCGCGAGGTCACCTCGATGAATTCCCCTGGGTGTGGTTCGCGCACAGCAACGTGGAGCGACGGTGCGGCGCGCCGAGCCTGCGCCTGCTCGAGGGCGCAACCGGTGACTTCTCCGAAGTCGTGGTCCGCTGCGCGTGCAGCGCGTGGGCTCCTCTCTCGAAAGCGCAGCTCAAGGAGTCCAACCCGATCTGCAGCGGCCGGCGGCCATGGCTGGGCCCCGACGCCGACGAGGAATGCGACGAGCGACTGCGCCTGCTCGTGCGCACTGCCTCGAACTCGTACTTCTCGCAGGTGATCAGCGCTCTGTCGGTACCCGAGCACGGGCGCGAGCTCGAGCACATCGTCCGCCAGCACTGGAAGCTCCTGAAGAAGGCCACGGCGGCGACTCTGCCTGCTGCCAAGGAGCTCGACGACGAGCTCCGCATCGCACTCACCCCCTACGACGATGCCGGGGTGCTCGCGGTGATCGAGGCTCTGCGCGAGGAGAAGCCGCTGCCGCGCGAGCCACTGCGCACCGCCGAATTCAAGCAGTTCCTCGCGCAGAAGAGCGAGGTCGGTGGTGACCTCCCGGCGGCCACCGATCAGTTCTTCGCGCGGCGAGCCAAGCTCAAGGGCGGTCTACTCGCGGGCATCGGTGCGCTGGTGCTCGCCCACAAGCTGCGCGAGATCCGTGTCCAGGTCGGCTTCACGCGGCTCGAGCCGGTCACCGCCAACCTTCAAGGCGAGTACGACCTCGAGGTCCGCTCCGGGGCGCTGTCTCAGACCAAGACCTGGCTACCTGCGAGCGAGGTGCGCGGCGAGGGCATCCTGCTCGTCCTCGACGAGGACGCTGTCCGTGCGTGGGAGCAGCGCCCCGCGGTACTCGCCCGCGGCCAGGAGCTGGAGGACGGGTACCGAACCTGGGCCGAGACGATCCCCGGCGCCCCAGCATTCCCGGGCATGCGGTTCTACCTGCTGCACTCGCTCGCGCACCTGCTGATATCGGCGATCTCGCTCGAGTGCGGATACTCGGCCAGCGCGCTCCGTGAGCGTATTTACTGCGCTGCCGCGGATCAGCCGACGCCGATGGCCGCGATCCTGATCTCGACCGGTACGCCCGGTTCGGAGGGCACGCTCGGCGGCCTCGTCGAGCAGGGCCGACGCCTGCACACCCACCTCCGGCGCGCCTACGACCTCGGGGTGCTGTGCTCGAACGATCCGGTGTGCGGCACCCACTCGCCCAAGGACGATCCGGGCGAGCGTCACCTCGAGGGCGCGGCCTGCCATGGATGCCTGTTCGTCGCCGAGTGCTCGTGCGAGCGGTTCAACCGCTACCTCGATCGAGCGCTGGTCGTCCCGACCATCGGCCAGCCGCCGGAGGTCGCGTTCTTCGCGATGCGGCCATGAGCGCGGCGAGCCTGAGCGCCGTTTCCCTGTCTCAGCTCGATCAGCTGCTGCGCCTCGTCGGTAACCACGAGCTGCCGGTGCCACTCACGGAGGTCGCGCTGCAGGCCCGCGGCCTCGGCCACCTGTGGGGCGAGCTGACGTGGGCCACCGGCATCGATCGCGCCGCTCTGATCACCGTGCTCGAGGTGGCCGTCGCCGAGCGGCGAACCCGTCCCATGCCCCGCCTCGAGCTGGTGTGGACCGGCCCGGAGGCCAAGGTGGCGGCCGCTCGCGACACCGCGGTCGTGATGCGCGAGCTGTTCAACCGCGCCAAACACAGCGTGCTGATCGCCGGGTACCGGATGGATGGTGGCAAGACCATGTTCGAGCCGCTGCAGACCGCGATGCGCGAACGCGGGGTCGAGGTGCGCATCTTCCTCCACTTCGATGACCGCCCGGGGATGTCGGCCGAAGAGGCAGTCCGGGCTGGTGTCTACGAGTTCCTGACCTCGAGTTGGCCCAACGGCGATCCGGTGCCGACCATCTACTACGACCCGCGCACGGTCTCGCCGGGCTCCACGATCAATCTCCATGCGAAGTGCATCGTGATCGATGAGCTGTGGTCGCTCGTCGGGTCCGCGAACTTCACACACAACGCCCACGCGCGGAACATCGAGGTCGGCGCCCTCATCGAGGACGCCGCCTTTGCCACGGCTCTTACCTCACAGTGGCGAGGTCTGGTGGATAGCAGGCTGGTTCTTCCTGCGGATGTACCTTAGGCGGCGAGCGGCTGCGGGGCTCAGCCGCCGAGCTCGCCGTGGCACTTCTTGTACTTCTTGCCGGAGCCGCAGGGGCACGGCTCGTTGCGGCCGACCTTCGCCTCGGCCACGACGGTGCCCTGCCGCTCGCCGGGGCGACGCCCCGAGAGCGCGGCGTCGAACGCCTCGATCACGACCTGCGTCGGCTTGATGATCGCGCTCGCCGTGTCGAGGGTCATCGCCGACTCCTTCACGTCCTCGGAGATCAGCTCGACCAGCTTCTGGTAGATGTGCGGCTGCGTCTCGGCCAGGGCCGGCGCGACGCGCTCGTGTGGCGGCTTGTCGGCGAGGCCCTCCACCGTCGATAGCGCCTCGGTGACGATCCGGTCGGCGTCCGCGAGGTTCTGCGCGGTGATCCGCGGCATCGTGCCGTCGCGGCCGCGATCGAACATCGCCCACACGAGCGTGGCGTAGAACACCGCGGCCTCGCCGACGGTGTCGCCGTGCTCGGTGCGCACGGCCGCCGCGTGCTGGAGCAGGAACGGCTGCTCCTTCTGCAGCCGCTGGGCGAGCTTGTTCATCGACTTCTTGTCGCCACGCTGATCCAGGCGCGTGAACGCGGCGATCGTCCGTTCGACCTCGGCGGCGGTAACTACGGGCATGGCCCGGGATCTTCCCGCGGTCGGGCGCGACGTCAAGCTAGCGGGCGATCTGATCGACGCAGCCGCCGCCCCCGGGGCACACCCGCGGGAACGGGCTCGCGTCCACCACCTCGAGCGTCTTGCCGAGGAGCTCGGGCCGGAGCTGGTGGATCAGCCGATCGACGTGCGGCGGCAGGTTCACGATGAAGAGCGGCTGCTTCGCGTCGCCCGCGACCTCGAGCGTCACCTCGAGCTCCATCCCGCCGGCAGGCTCCTCCCGCGCGATCGACAAGATGAGGCCGGGGCGCGGCTTGCCCTCCTCGAGCGCCTTGCCAGCGAGCGGATCGATGACCCGCACCGCGATGCAGCCGGGCTGCTTGCACTTGGCCAGGACGGCCGAGTCCCAGCGCGCGATCCGCTCGGCCACGGGAGCGGGCCGGCGGCCCACGACGTGGAGCTGCCGCGTGTGCCAGCTGGTCCACACGCTCTGGCCGGCGAAGAAGCCGAGCCCGAGCGTGCCGGCGATGTCCTGCGCCTCCCACCGCTTGTCGGCGTACGGAATGAAGGCGGCGCTGCCGGTGATCGGCCCGAGCGTGACGGGCGCGGGATCGCTGCTCCGCGTCACGGCGCGCGGCGTGGCGACCTCGTCGATGACGGCGGCCCGCACCTCGCGCGCGACGAGCCCCGCGCGCTCCCACAGCTCCTCGCGGAGCTGGCTCTCGACGGCGCCGAGATCGACGTGGAGCTGCAGCGCGCCGCCGCTGCTGCCGCCGCCGCCGCCGCCGCCGCCGCCGCCGATCGACGCGGACACGAGCCGGCGCGGCACGGGCAGCACCTGGGCGTTGCCGATCCGCGGCTCGAGCACCCCGAACGCGATCGCGGCGGCGCCGGCGGGCGGCCGGAACGAGCGCTCGGCCACGAGGTGCCCGAGGCCGCGATCGCGGTCGAAGCCGAAGGCGAGTGAGTCGGCGAGCACGTCGCGCCCGAGCACGCCGAGGATCCGGCGCCCGGAGGCGTCGTACGTGTGGCGCGGCACCACCATCACCTCGCGCCGCTCGACGATCAGCGAGCCGACCTCGAGGCCGAGCACCTCGGCGTACGCGCGCGGGCGCTGCGTGTCGGTCTCGTCGAGCCGATCGGGCCCGGAGATCGGCCGCAGATCGGCGACCTTCACGAGCTCGGCGTCGACGATCGAGATCGGCGCGTCGGGATCGATCCGGAACAAGAACGGCCCGTGCGTGCCGAGCGTCACCGTCGTGATGAGCAGATCGCCCTCGAGCGGCCCGACGAGCGGGAACGACCAGCGATCGCCCGTGCCGCCGGAGAACCCGGGCGGCGCGCCGCTCGTGCACGCACCCGCGCCGAAGACCAAGCCGAGCGCCAGCGCGAGGCCGAGCCCCGGCCCCGCGTCGGCGAGCCAACCGTCTGAGCGGAGCAGCGGGGGTTCCGAGCTCTGCCCCCGAGCTCGCGCTCGGTGGCTCAGTGCCGGGTGCCGTCGGCCCCGACTTCCCACACCATCCCCGAGTACATGAGCTTGCCGAGGTCGCCCGCGCCCTGCTTGGCGATCGCGTCCTCGACCTGCTGGATCGCGAGCTGCTCGTACGTCGGCTTGTCCTCGCGGTGCAGGACGCCGACCGGCATCGGGAAGTGCGGCTGCACGAGCTGCGCGAGCAGGTGCGCGTAGAGCTTCGAGCCGCGCTCGGTGTGCACGAGCAGCTCGGAGGCGGGCACCTTGCCCTCGCCCTCGCCGACGTCGACGACCTCCGGCACGAAGCCGGCGCCGAGCCGGATGCCCTTCGTGCCGCCCGCGAACAGGAGCGGCTTGCCCTCGGCGAGCAGGATCTGCTTGCCGGCCGGATCGTCCTTCACGGGATCCCACACGCCGTCGTTGAAGACGGGGCAGTTCTGCAAGAACTCGATGAAGACGGCGCCCTTGTGGCGGTACGCCTGCTCGAGGATCGTGCCCATGAGCTTGGCGTCGGTGTCGGTCGCGCGCGCCACGAACGTCGCGCCGGTGCCGAGCGCGAGCGAGATCGGGTTCAGCGGGTGATCGATCGAGCCGGTCGGCGTCGACGGCGCGCGCGTGCCGGGCTGCGAGGTCGGCGAGTACTGGCCCTTCGTGAGGCCGTAGATCTGGTTGTTGAACAGGAGGATCTTCAGATCCATGTTGCGCCGCAGCGCGTGGATCATGTGGTTGCCGCCGATCGACAGGCCGTCGCCGTCGCCGGTGATCACCCAGACGTCGAGCTCGGGGCGCGTGATCTTGAGGCCCGACGCGATCGCGGGCGCGCGGCCGTGGATCGTGTGGAACCCGTACGTGTTCATGTAGTACGGGAACCGGCTCGAGCAGCCGATGCCGGAGACGAACACGGTGTTCTCGCGCCGGATGCCCAGCGTCGCGAGCGTGCGCTGCACGGTGGCGAGGATGGCGTAGTCGCCGCACCCCGGGCACCAGCGGACGTCCTGATCGGACTCGAGGTCCTTCTTGGAGAGCTTGATCTTGACTGCTTCGCTCATGGCTTCCTCACGCGGTCGCGAGCGGTTGAGAGGTGACGTCGGCGTCGGTGGTGGGCTGGGCGGTGCCGCCGAGGAGCTTCTCGACCGCCTCGGCGACCTCGCGCACCTTGAACGGCAGGCCCTGGATCTTGTTGAGCCCGACGGTGTCGATCAGGAACTTCGCGCGCAGGACCAGATCGAGCTGGCCCATGTTGAGCTCGGCGACGAGCACGTGCTTGAAGTTGCGGATGATCTTCTCGAGCCCGGGCTCGAGCGGCGACAGCCAGCGCAGGTGCGCGTGCGAGACGGCCTTGCCCTGCGCGAGCAGGGACTGCTGCGCCTGGCGGAGCGCGCCGTAGGTGCCGCCCCAGCCGATCACGAGCACCTCGCCGCTCTCGGGGCCGGAGAGATCGAGCTCGCCGACGTCCTGCGCGATGCGCGCGATCTTCTCGGCGCGCACGTGCGTCTGCTTCTCGTGGTTCTCCGGCGCGTAGCTGATGTTGCCGGTCAGCGCGTCCTTCTCGATGCCGCCGATGCGGTGCTCGAGGCCGGGCGTGCCGGGGACGACCCAGGCGCGCGCGAGCGTGCGCGGATCGCGCTCGTAGACGAAGTAGCTGGCGGGATCGGTGCGGTGCAGGACATCGAACCGCGGCAGCGCGGTGAGGTTCGGCAGCGGCCACGGCTCGCTGCCGTTCGCGATGTAGCCGTCCGAGAGCAAGATGACGGGGCACATGTAGCGCGTCGCGACCTTCACGGCCTCGATCGCGCAGTAGAACGTGTCGCCCGGGCTCTTGGCCGCGAGCACGGCCACCGGCGACTCGCCGTTGCGGCCAAACAGCGACTGCAGGAGATCGCTCTGCTCGGTCTTCGTCGGCAGGCCGGTCGACGGGCCGCCGCGCTGGATGTTCAGGATGACGACGGGCAGCTCGGTCATGACGCCGAGGCCGATCGCCTCGCCCTTGAGCGCGACGCCGGGGCCCGACGACGCGGTCACCGCGATCGAGCCGCCGTACGCCGCGCCGAGCGCCGCGCCTATCGCGGCGATCTCGTCCTCGGCCTGGAACGTCATCGTGCCGAAGTTCTTGTACTTGGCGAGCGAGTGCAGGATCGACGACGCGGGCGTGATCGGGTACCCGGCGTAGAACAGCTTCTTGCCGGCGAGCTCGGCGCCGACGACGAGCCCGAGCGCGATCGCCTCGTTGCCCGTGATGTTTCTGTACATGCCGGGCTGGAACGTCGCTGGCGGCACCTTGTAGACGGTCTGGAACACCTCGGCGGTCTCGCCGAAGTGGTAGCCGGCCTTGAACACCTTGACGTTCGCCTCGCCGTAGCCGGGCTTCTTGGCGAACTGCTGGTAGATGCGCCGGATCTCGCCCTCGGGCTCGCGGCCGTACATCCAGAACACGAGGCCGAGCGCGAAGAAGTTCTTCGCGCGGCCCTTCTCCTTGTTCGAGAGCTCCGAGCCGTCGAGCGCCGTCATCGTGAGGTGGCTGATGTCGACGGTGTGGAGCTTGTACTTGCCGAGGCTGCCGTCCTCGAGCGGGTTCGACGCGTAGCCGGCCTTCTTGAGGTTGGCCTCGATGAACGCGCCGGTGTTCACGATCAGCGTGCCGTTCTCGACGAGATCCTTCAGGTTCGTCTTGAGCGCGGCGGGGTTCATGGCCACGAGCACGTCGGGCGCGTCGCCCGGCGTGTGGATCTCCGACGCGGAGAAGTGGAGCTGGAACCCCGAGACGCCGAACAGGCTGCCCGCCGGAGCGCGGATCTCGGCGGGGAAGTCGGGGAACGTCGAGATGTCATTGCCCGCCTCGGCGGCGGCCTTGGCGAACTCGGTGCCGGTGAGCTGCATACCGTCACCGGAATCGCCAGCGAACCGGATCACGACCCGGTCCAGTTGCTTCGTCTCCATCGATACCTCTCACCGCTCGCCGCTCGGCGAACGTGGCGCGGACCTTACCAGCCCCACCCCGCGAACCCAAGCATTCCGAAGGGCCTGGCGTGTTTTGCCCTCTTCCGGGGCGCCCCGGCGAGCCGGGCGCTGGGCGCCCGCGCGCTTCCTCGGCCGGGAGAGGGCCGAGAGAGGGCCGGGAGAGGGCCGGGAGAGGGGCCGGAAGAAGGGCCGGGAGAGGGGCCGGGAGAAGACAAGCGTTCGGATCTTCGGATCTTCGGATCAGGTCAGGCAGGTCAGGGATGATTGCAGGCGGCGAGGCCGGCTGGCGCGGCCGCCGCCGCCGTCGTTGTCGCCGTTGTCGTTGGGCAGGCGACCGGCGATGCGTAGACGACGAGCGAGGTGACGGTGACGTCGGCGACCTCGGCGGCCATCACGTACTGACCGGTCGTCAGGGTGTCGATCGTGGTGATCGATGCCTCGATCGGGGCCCGACCATCGGCGAAGACGAGGCGGCACGCGACCTTGCCGCCGAGGCGATCGATGCCGCGCAGGATGATCAGATCGAACGGTCCGGCCGCGGCGCCGGGCACCGTGCGGACGGCCACGGCGCCGCCGAGCTCGCGCACCTCGAGCTCGCTGCTGCCGTCCCCGCTACCGTCCCCGTTGCGATCCGCAAACAGCGTGCAGGTGCGCCCGCTCTGGACGCCGTCGCCGTCGAGCGCGACGGACAGCCACGCGCCGGCGGCGGCGAACGCCACGACCTCGACGGCGAGCCGCGCCGACACGGCGTCGCCCTGCTCGGCGCGCCGGTGCTGCCAGCGCGCGGGCGCGCTCGTGGCCGAGGTCGCGCGCACGCGATCGCCGTCGATCGTCCAGCCGCTGCCCTGCCACGACGGCGTGGTGTCGGTGGCGAACGTGTGCAGCGCGGCGATCCGGTCGCCGCCGCGGCTCGGCCGCGGATCGCACGCGTCGCCGACGCCGTCGGGGAACGCGTTCGCGTCGACCTCGCCGCGATCGCCCTGCTCCGGATCGGCGACCGTCGGGCAGACGTCGCACAGATCGCCGATGCGGTCGCCGTCCTCGTCGTGCTGCGCCGGGTCCCGCGTGCCGGGGCACACGTCCAGGTCGTTGGCGATCCCGTCGCCGTCGACGTCGTCGGGATCGACGGGCGGACCGTCCGTGCCACCGTCACACGCGCAGGCCAGGGCGGCCCAGCAGAGGAGCTTCTGCGCTAGGCTCGCGGCGTGCGAAGCCTCGCTGTCGCGTCGCTGTGGACCCTGCTCGCCTGCGGTCATCCCGGGCCCAAGAGCCTACCAAGCTCGCAGGCGTCCGCGGAGCAGGGAAAGTTGCCGGATGGCCCGCCGCTCGTGACGCCGGGCGAGCGCATGACGTACAAGCTCGCGCTGCAGGGCGTGGAGCTCGCCGCGTTCAGCGTCACGGCCGGTGACGTCCAGGAGCTGGCCGGGCGGCGCGTGATCGTCGTCGAGTCGCACGCGCGGTCGGTCGGCATCGTCGAGATGCTCGCGCGGATCGACGACCGCTTCACGTCGTGGATCGACGTCGAGACGGGGCGGTCGCGGCGGTTCCAGACGGCGGAGTACGAGACGAACAGCAAGACGAACGTCGAGCACGTCGCCATCGACCTGGCGGGCCGGCAGGACGACCGCGTCCCGGTGGCGTTCCACGTGAATGACGCGGCCCCGACGCCCGAGCCGCAGCGGGTCAGCGGCCTCGACGTCTGGGACTACAACACGTTCCTGATCGCGCTGCGCGCGTGGGAGCAGCCCCCGGGCTCGAAGGTGCGCGTCGAGGTGTTCCGCAGCCGCTTCCTGTGGAGCGTCGAGATGCAGGTCCGCGGGCGCGAGAAGATCGAGACCGAGCTCCCCGATCTGGGCGAGGTCGCGGCGCTGCGCTTCGACGCGCACATGTACCGGCTCGATCGCGAGGGCAAGAAGGACGCGACCGCGGAGGAGCGCGACCTCTCGATCTGGATCAGCGACGACGACGGCCGCGTCCCGCTGCGCACCGTCGCGCGCACCGACTACGGCGACATCCGCATGGACATCGTCGACTACAGCCCCGGCACCGGGGCGCGCCTGCGCCCGTAGCGCGCGGCGCGCCTGCGCCCGTAGCGCGGGGCGCGCCCCGCCCCCCCTCCTCTCCTGATTTCGAGGGGATCTCCTCGTGTTGCCTCGAGGATCTACTGGTGGTAATCGAGGAGCTGGAGCGAGGCGTCGATGGACCAGCCGCACAAGCACCCGCACTCCGCTGCGTTCGCGCACGCCGAAGACGCGCACGAGGAGGCAGTCACCTTCTCCACGGCCGAGTACGCGGCTGACCCCCGCAAGGTCATCGCGCACGCCGAGGCCACCGGGTGTGCCGTCGTCGTGGGAGCGGACGGGTGCCCGCAAGTGGTGATCACGATCCCGATCGCGGACCTCCCGACGCTCGATTACTGAGCTCATCCAGCCGAGCTGTGGGTGCGGGCCGCTGCCGAGCATTTCCGATTGTGGCTTCGCGCCGGCCTGACGGGCTGCGCGTTCGCCAAGCTGCTGGCAGGGAAGACGGGGCGCGTCGCGATCGAGATTCACACCGAAGTGGGGCCGCCTCCCGCCGCATGGCTGAACAACACGTTCGACGTACACGCGGCGGCCGAGCGCATCGTGATCGCCGTGCTTCCGAGGATCGGTTCCGAGCGCGACCTCGTCGAGTCCCTGAACGGGCTGGGAGCCGATCCGCGCTGGAGCGTACGGCGACGTGCAAAGACGTCACCGACCGGCGGCATCCTCATCGGGCTCGAGTGGAGGACCAGCGCAGGAGACATCAGCGAAGCAATGGGGTTCGCGCCCTTCTCGACGATGCCGGTCTCGCGCCGCGCTCCCTACGTGGCGATCGCCACCTGGCCCGCCGGCCGGTCCAATCCGTTTCGTGGGCAAGGTGCCACGCCACCAGGTAAGCCGGGAGAAGTGTCGTTCCTGGACACGTCCCACGGCTTCGACGCCGAGCCGTACGAAACGATGTGGAGCGAGACCACCTCGAGGGTCGCGTCCATGATGTCGGCGCCACCTGACGATCCCAGGCTCTACCGGCGGGCGGCCTTCGTCCTGTCCGCCGAGCACGCTGCCCAGCTCGTCATCGAGTGATGGGCGCGCCTGCGCCCGTAGCTCAGGGCTTGGAGTCCCGCTTCGAGCGGAACTTCTTCTCGCCTTTGCCGAGGATCTCGCGGTCGTAGTACTGGGCGGCCGGGACACCGGAGGCCTCGGCGGCGCGCAGGCGATCGTCGATGACGGCCTTCAGGCCGTCCTTGTCGAGGCCGCCGGCGATGTAGATGCCGTTGATGAAGAACGTGGGCGTGCCGTCGACCTTGAACTTGTCGAGCTCGACGCGCTGGTGGGCGAGGAGCTCGGTGCACGCGCGGCTCGCCATGTCGGACTTGAAGCGCCCGATGTCGAGCTGGACCGCCTGGGCGATCGCGACGAGGCCGTCGGCCTCGAAGCCGGAGCGGTCGCGGCCGCGCGACGCGACGTAGGGCCCAAAGCCCTTCTCCCAGAACGCGGTCTTGAACGCGAGGTACTTGCCCTGCTTGCCCGCCGCGCACCCGGCGAGGTGCGCCGGCTCGGCGAATTCGTGGACGATCCGGTCCATGTACACGACGCGGACCTTGCCGCGGTACTCCTTCACGAGCTCCGACAGGATCGGGCTCGAGCGCTCGCAGTACGGGCACGCGAAGTCGAACGCCTTGACCACCGTGACGAGCGCGGGCGGACCGTCGACGAGGCCGGCCGCGACGTTCTGATCGATCGCGACGCCGAACACCGCGCCGGGCGCGGGCTCGCGGTCCGCCTCGGCGTCCGCCTGCTTCTTCTGCGAGTCGTAGACCTTCTGCAGGAACTCGAGCGCCTCGGCGTTGCGCGCCAGGATCTGCTCGACGCGGCGGAGCCGCTCCTCGACGTCCGCCGACGGCGCGCCAGGGGCGGGCGCCGGGCCTTGCTTGTAACAGGCGCCTGCGGTGACGAAGCTGGTGACGAGGCCGGCGACGAGCGCGGCGAAGCGGAGCGAGCTCACCGCGGGGTTCTTGCACGCGCCGCGCGTGAACGCAACGCGGCGGGCGGCGGCCACGAGCGGCGCGCGGCGGCCACGAGCGGCGCGCGCCGCGGCGCGAGACGACCGCCTACTCCTGCTCGGCCCGGCGCCGCTGGCGCTCGACCGACTTCTGGCCCTTGGCGCGGATCTCGCGCTCGTAGTACTCGGCGCCCGGGACGCCCGAGGCCTGCGCGATCTGCAGCTTCTTGTCGATGATCTGCTTGAACGCGTCCTTCGGGATGCCGCCGCCGACGAACTCGCCGTTGATGAAGAACGCGGGCGTGCCGTTGACGCGGAACTTCCGCAGCTCGTCCTCGTCGGCCGCGATGAGCTGCTGGCAGCTCTGCATGTCGGCCTTCACGCGGTTCACGTCGAGCCCGATGTCAGCCGCGATCTTGAAGGTGTTCTCCTCGCCGAGCAGCGACGGATCGCGCTTCTCGGTGTACTCCTTGTAAGCGCGGTCGAAGAACGCGTCGTAGAACGCCGCGAACTTGCCCTGCTTGGCCGCGCCGCACGCGACCAGGTGCGCGCCAGCGACCTGTTGCGGGTGCACGACCATGTGCTTGAAGACCACGCGGATCTTCCCCTGGTACTCCTGCAGTAGCTCTTTCAGGACCAAACTGGACCTGTAGCAGTGGGGTCAAGCAAAGTCCCAGGCCTCGACGATCGTCACGAGCGCCTCGGGCGAGCCCTCGACCTGGCCGAGCTGGAGGTTTGGCTGGATGTCCACGCCGTAGACCACGCCGGGCTGCGCCTTGGTCTCCTGCTCCACGCGCTGTTCGTACGCGGCGGCGAGGAAGTCGAGCGCGTCCTTGTCGACGCGGGACAGCTTCTTCTCCAGGCGCGCGACCCGGGTCTCCAGATCGCCGCCGCCGCCGCCGCCACCGCCGGACGACTGCGGCATCTTGTCAAGCCTCGAGGGCTCCTTCTCGCACCCTGCAGCGAAGGCGAGCAGGGTGGCGGCGATCCAGGCGAGCTTCATCTGCCGGATGTTGCACAGCGCGCGGCTTGGCGCAAGCGCTGGCTTTTCTCATCGACAAGCCAGCGCCGGCCGCTGTACCGAAGATCCTTCGATGTCACGCGCCTCCTGGTTGGCACGCGTCCTCGTGAGCGTCACGGCCCTGGCCCTCGTCCCGGCCGGAGGTGCCGGATGCGGCGGCGGGGGAGACGCCGCGCCGGACGCTGCCGACGTCCCCGGAAGCGACGGCGGACCGGACGGGCAACCATCGAGCTGCCTGCCGGCGGGCGTGACGGGCGAGCTCCTGCGCCGCGCCGGGAACCCGCGCCTGCTCCCGGGCCAGCCGTTCGGCGACGGCAAGATCTCGGTCGCGATCGCCGATCCGGACGTCCGCTGGGATGCGGCGGCCGCGCGCTACGAGCTGTACTACAGCGCGCCGCACGCGGCCGCGTTCGGCGATCTGGCCGAGCCGATGATCCGCCGCGCCACGAGCCCGGACCGGATGGCGTGGACGATCGACGACGCGCCGGTCTTGCGCGCCGCCGCCGATCTGGCGGCCTGGGACAGCGAGCGCGTGGAGGCGCCGTCGGTCGTCTACAACCCGGCGGCGCCGCCGGACCGGCGCTACCTGATGCTGTACGCGGGCGCGGCCGGCCCGTTCCCGCACCCGGGCTACGGCCCGGGGTTCGCGATCGGCGCCGCGTTCTCCGCCGACGGCGTCGCGTTCACGCGCGTGCCGGCGGCCGCGTCGCCGCACGGCAAGGAGGGCCTCGTGCTCACCGGCGCGCAGGTCTACCGGGCGGCCACGGGCGCGATCGTCTCCGATCCGGAGCTCGCGCTCATCGCGGGCGTCTACCACCTCTGGTTCTCGAGCCTGGCGTGCAGCGGGGCGGGCTGCGCGAGCGTGACGGATCTGGGCGTCGGGCACGCCACGTCCGCCGACGGGATCACGTGGATGATCGACGAGGCGCCGGTGCGCGCGCTCCTGCGCAACATCTCGGACCGGCGGAGCGGCGGCCGGAAGCCGGCGGTCGTCTACGACGCGGCGCGCTGCCGCTACGATCTGTGGCTGACGCACGACGCCGCCGGCGACGTGAGCGCGCAGCCGGTCGCGCTCGACAACACGGCGGGCGTCTACTACGCCGAGTCCACCGACGGCCGCGCGTGGCTCGTCCGCTACGACCGGCCGCGGGATCTCCAGTGGACGGCCGCCGAGGCCGGCGAGGGGCTCGGCCTGCACGCCGGCGTCGACGTCGCGCAGAACGGGACCGGCCGGCTCATGCTCTACGTGGGCTACGACGACGAGGCCGTGCCGGCGGGCTTCACGCTGATCGATCGCGCGCAGGGCACGCCGCGCCCGGGCGTGATGACGCTGAACGTCGCGACGCGCGACCTGCCGTAGCGCGCGGGCCGGTGCCGCGGCGCTAGCCGCGTCGGCGCAGATCCACGACGTCGACCTTGCGGCGGGCGAGCGCCTGCTCGAAGCCGCCGACGTCGCCGCGCCAGAGCTGGTACTCGTCCTCGCTGACGGGGACGACCTGCGCGAGCGTGATCGGCGGCGGCCGCGCGTCGAGCGGCAGGTCCAGCCCCCACGCGCGCGGCACCATGATGTAGACGTGCGGCAGGCGCTGCGAGAGCTCGCCGGCGCCGAGCGCGCCGACCACGTCGCGGACCATGACGCTCGGCTCGGGGAAGAACCCGGTCTCGGACAGGTGGAACGCGAGGTTCGCGAGGATCTGGCCGCAGACCTCCGCGTCGAGCGTCGTCGCGAGGAGGAGCTCCACGCGCGGCCGCTCGGCGTCCGGCCACTCGCGGTTCGACAGCCCGATCGTGACGTACGTCCACTGCCCGAGCTTCGGCCGGTTCACGATCCGGCCGACCTCGATGGCGCGCGAGTCGTCGCCGGTGTGGTGGTACGTCCGCGTCGAGATCGTGCCGAACACCGCCTTGAGCGCCTCGCCGGCGCGCGCGGACGTCTGGAGGAACGGCGCCAGCCCGGGCACGCCGCGCGCCATCTCGACCCACGTCGGCTGCAGCGCGAGCGCCCGGCGCAGGTAGCTCTGCGCGACGACCTTGTTGCCGATCTCGGCGTGCGCCACCGCTCCGCCCCACAGGGCCGTCGCGCTCTTCGGCGCCAGGCCGATCGCCCGATCGAAGGCGCGCGCGGCGTCGTGCGGCTTGCCGAGCGAGAGCAGCGAGTGCCCGAGCCCCTTCCAGGCCAGCGGGTGCGGCGGAAAAATTTGCGCCGCGCGCTCGTAGCGCGCCAGGGCCTCCGCGAACTGCTCCTGACGGAAGAGCTCGTTGGCCTCCGCCACGAGCGCGTCCGCGGCCACCTGGCTCATGTCCTGCGCTTACCACGGCTGCGCGCAAGTCCGCTCGCACCTGTTCGCAGATCGACTATGCTGCCCCCCTTCCCATGAGCGCAGCTGTAGGAGCAGATGTCGAGGCGCTGTGCTCGAAGTGCGGCGACGTGTGGCACGTGGTGGTCGCGAAGGTCGGCGAGCAGATCGCGAAGGTGCAGTGCAAGCAGTGCGGCGGCTACCACCGCTACAAGTCGCCGCATGGCGCGCCCGCCGCGAGGAAGCTGCCATCTGCCATCCGCCCCCAGAAGGAGCCGAAGGCGCCGGTCGAGCGGATCGAGAAGCCGCACGTCGCGGCCGACCTGACGAAGCCAGCCCGGCCCTACCGGGCGAGCGAGAAGTTCGAGGTCGGCGAGCGGATCGATCACCCGAGCTTCGGCCAGGGGGTGATCGAGATCTCCGAGCCCGGCAAGATCACCGTGTTCTTCGCGACCGGCCGCCGGGTGCTCGTGCAGGCCAAGGACGGCGGCACGCAGCCGACCAGCAGCGGCGGCGGCCTGACGCGGCCCAAGCCGTTCGATCACTCGAACGCGGCCGGCGGCAAGCGCGTCGGCGAGACCTGATGGCCGGGCGCCCGCCGCGGCCGCCGCGCCGCCGGCTCGGCTGGCTCGGCCCCGCGATCGCGCTCGCGGGTGCCGCCGTCGCCGGTCTGGCCGTCTGGTACATGGTGCGCGCCAAGCCCCAGGTCGGCGCGGTGATCGACACGATCCGGATCGACGACCGCGCCGCGTTCGTCGTGCGCGCCGAGGCGGGCGGCGACCGCAACTTCGTCGAGCTGCGCGACGGCGACCGGCTCGTCTGGCGGGCGCTCGTGCCGCCGTACGCCGGCCGGCCGGGCGCCCCCGGCATCGCGTGGAACCAGATCGCCGTCTCGGTCCGCGTGCTCCGCGACCGCCGCGCCGAGGTGTTCGCGCTCTCGATGCACGACGCGGCCAAGCTCGGGGGGTTCAAGCTCGCGCCCGGCCACGGGCCGGCGGTGATCGCCGCGCGCGGGCCGGTCACGCTCACCGATCACGTGCGGTCGTACGAGATCGTCGGGGGCGACGGCTGGCACCAGCTCGTCGCGTTCGACCTGGCGACGGGCGAGGGCGCCTGGAAGCAGGAGCTCGGCCCGGCGCCGATCGACGACGGCGGCATCGAAGCTGGCGCCGCGGGCGGCACGGTCTGGCTGCTCCAGGCCGGGCGCCGGCGCGCGTTCCGGGTCACCGACGGCACCGAGATCGTGCCCAGCTCCTCTTGATCCTTCGGCTTTATCGCCGGCCTCCGCTATAATTTTTTCCCCATGTCCGCCGAGCGGTCCCTCGCAGCAGCCTCGCCGCACCCGTACGCCGCCGAGGTCTCGGGCGTCCACCGGATCGATCGGATCGAGGCGGCCGTGGCGGAGGCGGCGGAGGCGCAGCGCTCGCCCCTGCGCGTGATCGAGCCGCCCGGGCGCACGCCGGCGGCCCCCGGGATCGGCGAGATCACGACGACGGATCTCGGGGCGCCCGAGCTGTACTTGAACCGCGAGCTCACCTACCTGAACTTCTGCTGGCGCGTCATGCACGACGCCGAGGACGACCGGGTCCCGCTGCTCGAGCGGATGAAGTTCATCGCGATCGTCAGCTCGAACCTCGACGAGTTCTTCCAGAAGCGCATCGGCGGCCTCAAGCAGCAGGTCGGCGCGCAGGTCCACTCGACCACCGCCGACGGCCGCACGCCGCACCAGCAGATCACCCACGCGCTGGAGCTCATCACGGCGCTCGAGGCGCGGAAGGTCCAGATCCTCGAGCGCGTCGTCGCCGAGCTGCGCGCCGTGGGCGTGTGGATCGCGCCGTACCGCGAGCTCGATCCCAAGGAGCAGGCGTGGGTGCGCGAGTACTACCTGCGCAACATCTTCCCGCTCGTCACGCCGCAGGCGATGGACCCGGCGCACCCGTTCCCGTTCGTCTCGAACCTGTCGCTCAACCTGCTCGTCTCGCTCCGGTACGAGAAGGACGGCGAGCAGCTGCTCGCGCGCGTCAAGGTGCCGGCCAGCGGCGGCACCGGACGGTTCGTGCGCGTCGGCGCGTCACGGACGTTCGTCGATCTGGCGGACGTGATGGCGAACAACCTCGACCTCCTGTTCCCGGGCATGGAGATCGAGTCGTGCTCGATGTTCCGCGTCACGCGCAACGCGATCGCCGAGCGCGACGAGGAGGAGGCCGAGGACCTGCTCGAGATGATCGAGATCGAGCTGCGCGAGCGCAAGTTCGCGCCGGTGGTGCGGCTGCAGGTCGATCGCACGATGAAGTCCGAGCTGCGCGGCCGGATCGCCGCCGAGCTCGGCCTCGACGAGCAGGCGGACGTGTTCGAGGCGGAAGGGATGCTCGGCCAGCGCGACCTCCATGAGATCGCCACGCTCGACATCCCCGAGCTCCGCGATCCGCCGCACGCGCCGGTGCCGCCGGTCGACCTGCTCACCGATGGCAACGTCTTCCACGCGCTGCGCGAGGCCAAGAACTGGCTCGTGCACCACCCGTACGAGTCGTTCCAGCAGTCGGTGGAGCGGTTCCTGCGCGAGGCGTCCGACGATCCGAAGGTCCGCGCGGTCAAGATGACCTTGTACCGGACCTCGAAGGACTCCGACGTCATCAAGCACCTCGTGCGCGCGGCGCGCAACGGCAAGCAGGTCGCGGTCGTCCTCGAGCTCAAGGCGCGCTTCGACGAGGAGGCGAACATCAAGTGGGCGACGCGCATGGAGCGCGCGGGCATCCACGTCACGTACGGCGTCGTGGGCCTCAAGACGCACACGAAGATCACGCTCGTCGTGCGCCAGGACTTCGACGGCCTGCGCCGCTACGCGCACGTCTCGACCGGCAACTACCACGCCGGCACGGCGCGCCAGTACACGGACCTCGGCCTGTTCACCTGCGACGACGGCATCGGCCGCGACCTGACCGAGCTGTTCAACTACCTGACGACCGGCTACAAGCCGCGGCGCAAGTACACCAAGCTCCTCGTCGCGCCGAAGATGCTCAAGCCTGCGCTGCTCGAGAAGATCGAGCGCGAGATCGCGATCCAGGGCAGCGGCGGCCGCGGCCACCTCCAGTGGAAGCTGAACGCGCTCGAGGACATCGACATCGTGCGCGCGCTCTACCGCGCCTCGCAGCGCGGCGTGACGATCGACCTCATCGTGCGCGACACCTGCCGGCTGCGCCCCGGCATCGAGGGCGTGTCGAGCACGATCAAGGTGATCAGCGTGATCGGCCGCTTCCTCGAGCACGAGCGCATCTACTACTTCCACAACGGCGGCCGGCCCGAGTACTACATCGGCTCGGCGGACGCGATGCAGCGAAACCTCGAGAAGCGCGTCGAGGTGCTCGTGCCGATCGAGGATCCGCGGCTGCAGAACGAGCTGCGCCACGTCCTCGACACGCAGCTCTCCGACCAGCGCGGCGCCTGGGACATGCAGTCCGACGGCAGCTACGTCCAGCGCAACGGCATGGGCGCCAAGCACTGCCAGCAGCAGCTGATCGAGCGCCTCGAGCGCCGCCTCAAGGAGGCCACGCGCCTGCGCCGCCGCAAGGTGCAGTCGATCGTCCCGCGCAAGAAGCGCTGACGCCGCCTGCGCTCGCGCCCGGCCCTACCGCGGGACGAGCAGGTCGGCGATCACCGGCAGGTGATCCGAGCCGACGTCGGGGCCGATCCGGCGATCGCGCACGCCGATCGAGCACGCCACGAGGACGTGATCGATCGGGATGCGGAGGAGCCAGCTGCCCGCCGGGAAGCTGGTCTGGGCGCCGAAGCCGGCGCGCGTGTCGCACGCGCCGGTGGCGCCGCGCAGGCGCGCGAACGCGCGGGACCACGGCGCGGCGTTGAGGTCGCCCAGGATCACGAACGGCGCCGCGGCGCCGCGGACGCGCGCGGCGACCGCGTCGAAGTGGCGGAGCTGCGTCTCCTCCACCGCGGCGGACACCGGCGGCAGCGGGTGCAGGAGCGCGAGGGCGACGCGCGCGCCGCCCACCGACGTCTCGGCGAGGATCGCCGGGACGGTCGCCGCGAGGTGCTCGGCGGCGCCGGTGAGCGGGTCGCGCGCGTAGAGGGCCATGCCGAAGTTGTCGCTGCGCGGCGCCTCGATCCGCGCCGGGTACGCCTCGAGCGCGGGCGCGAGCTCGCGCAGCCAGCGGGCGTCCGTCTCGACGAGGCCGACGATGTCCGCCTGCTCGCCGGTGATCAGCCGGCGCACCGCCGCGAAGTCCTGGGACGACGTGTGGACGTTGACGAACAGGACGCGCACCGGCGCCGCGGCCGCGCCCGCGGCGGCCTCGCGCCGCGCGCTCGCGAGGTCCGGCACGATGACGCAGGCGTCGACGAGGAGCGCGAACATCGCGGCGTCGAACCAGCGCGCGTCGAGCCACCCGGCGCCGAGCGCGAGCGCGCCCGCGAGCGCGGCGACGGCGACGCCGCCGAGGAGGAGCTGCAGCCGGAAGTGCTCGGCGAGCGAGAACGGGTGCACCGGCCCGAACGACACGAGGACGGCGGCGCAGAAGCCGGTCACCACCAGGCACGCGGCCATCGCGGCGACCCGGCGGCCGGGCCACGCCCTCAGGTCGGCGTCGTCCACGGCACCGGATCGAACGCCTTGGCGAGGTGATCGAGGAACAGGGACAGCCGCGGCGGCAGGTTCTGGCGCGCCGGGTAGAGGGCGTGGGCCTCGACGGTGCGGTTGCGCCACTCGGGCAGCACCTGCACGAGCCGGCCGGCCGCGAGGTCGTCGGCGACCATGAACTCGGAGAGCACCGAGACGCCGGCACCGGCGAGCACCGCGTCGCGGACCGCGCCGATGTTGTTGCTCGCGAAGCGCGCCGGACGGCCGAACTCGTACGTGGCCTCGCCCTGGACGAGCGTCCAGCTCTGCACCCGCGCGTTCGGCGTGAACAGCACGCGATCGCGGTCGTCGAGCTCCTCGATCGTGGCCGGCGCGCCGTGGCGCGCGAGGTACGCCGGCGTCGCCACGAGCACGCTCTCGATCTTGCACAGCCGCCGCGCGATCAGCGTCGACTCCTGGAGCGCGCCGAAGCGCACCGCCAGGTCGAAGCCCTCCTCGATCAGATCGACGACGCGATCGGTCGCCTCGAGCTCGACCGTGATGTCGGCGTGGGTCGCGACGAAGCTGGCGCAGATCGCGCCGAGGTAGCGCGACGAGATGTCGATCGGCGCGGTCACGCGCACGCGGCCGCGCGGCGTCGACTGCATGTCGGTGACGAGCTGCTCGGCGGCCGCGACATCGGCGACGATCTGCGCGCAGCGGTCGTAGAACGTCTGGCCGATCTCGGTCAGCGCGAGCTTGCGCGTGGTGCGCTGGACCAGGCGGACCCCGAGCCGCTCCTCGAGCTGCGCGAGCTTGCGGCTGACCGTGGACTTCGGCAGCCCGAGCTGCTCGGCGGCGCCGGTGAAGCTCTTCGTCTCCACGACCTTCGTGAAGACGAGGATGTCGTTGAGGTCCATGACTGCTCCTGGGATTCTAGCCGTGCTAGCACAAAGCGGTGAGCAGGCTCGGCGAATTGCACGCCAAGGTCGACGCGTTCTTTGCGCGCGTCCGGGCGCGGCACGGCGATGACATGCAGTGCCACACCGGCTGCTCCGACTGCTGCCACGTGCGGCTCACCGTCACCTCCGTCGAGGCGGCCGCGATCGCCGCGGAGATCGCCAGCTGGCCGGCCGACCGCCGCCGCGCGCTCGGCAGCGGCGCCGCCGCCGGCCCGGCCGATCGCTGCGCCGCGCTCGACGAGGCGGGCCGGTGCCGGATCTACGCCGCGCGCCCGATCGTCTGCCGCTCGCACGGCGTGCCGATCCGCATGCGCCGCGGCTCGCTGCCCGTCATTGACGGCGTCGGCGCCGGCGCCGGCGCCGGCGTCGAGGCCATCGAAGCCTGCCATCGCAACTTCACGCGCACCGAGCCGGCGGCCGACTGCGTCCTCGATCAGACGACGCTCTCCGCGCTGACGCTGGCGATCGATCGCGAGGCCGGCGGGGACGGCTCGCGCACAGACCTCGCGGCGCTCCTCGCCGAGCTGGCCAGGGCTGATGATCCGGCCGAGCCCGCCGAGCCCGCCGAGCCCGCCGGACCGGCCGCGCTGGCTGCCCCGGTCCGCGGCTCCGACGTCGGACCGGCCTGATAGATTGCCTGCCCTCATGGATGCGCCAGCGCCCGACGGGCCCGAGATCCCGATCGATCACCCCCGTTTTCGCTCGGTCTCCGCCGCGCTGTTCACGCGCTCCTTCGTGCCCGACTGCATGACGCACCGCTGCACCGTCGTCCAGGACGAGGCCGGAGCCGCGCTCGCGGCGCCCCACGAGAAGATCGACGCCTGCTGCCAGTACGGCTGCGACGTCGACCTCGCCGAGCGCGACGCGATCCTCGCCCGCGCCGACGAGATCCGCGCGCTCCTGCGCCCCGAGGCCGCCGCCGCCCGCTGGTTTGGCGAAGACGTCACGGCCGATCCCGATTACCCGTCGGGCGCGGTCGTCCGCAGCGCCGTCCACGAGGGCGGCTGCATCTTCCTCGCCCATGACCGCCGCGGCTGCGCGATCCACCGCGCCGCGCTCGAGGGCGGCTGGGATCTGCGCGGGGTCAAGCCGGCCATCTGCCGGCTGTTCCCGGTCTCGTACGAGACCTCGGCAGTCGTGATCGCCGAGGAGTACAGCGAGTACTCGTGCGCGCACGTCGAGGGGCCGAGCTTGTACCGCGTCACGCGCGACACGATCGGCGAGCTGTTCGGCGCGGAGCTCGTCGCGGCCCTCGACGCCGCCGAGGCCCAGGTGCTCGCGGCCCAGGCCGCGGCGCCGCCTGCGCCGCGCCGGCTGCCGGTCGTGCGGCACGCGTAGGCGCGCCGGGCCCGCTCAGCGGTAGCCCTGCGCCTGCAGGTTGAACAGCGTCGCGTAGCGGCCGCCCTGTGCGACCAGCTCGTCGTGCGAGCCGCGCTCGATGACCCGGCCGCGGTCGAGCACGATGATCTGGTCGGCCATCCGCACCGTCGAGAACCGGTGCGAGATGACGATCGCGATCTTGTCGTCGGTGACCTCGCGGAAGCGCTCGAAGATCTTCACCTCGGCCTCGGCGTCCATCGAGGCGGTCGGCTCGTCGAGCACGAGGATGTCGGCGTCGTGGCGCATGAACGAGCGGGCCAGCGCGACCTTCTGCCACTGCCCGAGCGACAGCTCGCGCCCGTTCTTGAACCAGCGGCCGAGCTGCGTGTCGTAGCGGTCCGGCAGGGTCTCGATCACTGGCTTGGCGAGGCCGCGGTCGGCGGCGTCGTCCCAGCGCGCGCGGTCCTCGTACGCGAGGTCATCGCCGGCGCCGATGTTCTCGCCGACGGTGAGCTGGTAGCGCACGAAGTCCTGGAAGATGACGCCGATGCGGCGGTGCAGCGCCGCGGGCGACCACTCGCGGAGGTTCCGCCCGTCGAGCGTGATCCGGCCGGCCGTCGGCTCGTACAGCCGGGTCAGGAGCTTGATGAGCGTGGTCTTGCCGGAGCCGTTCTCGCCGACGATCGCGAGCTTGCTGCCCGGCGGGATGTGCAGATCGACGCCGTCGAGCGCCGGCTCGCGCGCACCCGGGTACGTGAACGAGACAGCCTCGAACCGCACGCCGTCGCCGGGCCGGGGGCCGACAAGCTCTTGGCCCGTGGCCGAGAACGTCGGCGTCTCGAGGAACTCGTAGAGGTTCGACAGGTACAGGTTGTCCTCGTACATGCCGCCGACGTCGCCGAGCGCGCTCGACATCGCTCGCTGCGCCTGCTTGAAGACGACGACGTACATCGTCATCGCGCCGATCGTGATGCCGCCGCCGATCGTGTCGAGCGCGATCCACAGGTACATGCCGTAGAACGCGGCCGTGCCGATCGTGCCGAGGATGAGGCCCCACACGGCGCGCCGGATCGTGAGCTTGCGATCCTGCGCGTACAGCTTCTCGAAGATCGCCTTGTAGCGGCGGAGGAAGCGCGGCCCCAGGCCGAACAGCTTGACCTCCTTGGCGTGGTCCTCGCGCGCGAGCACCGTCTCGAGGTAGATCTGCTCGCGCGTCTCCGGCGTGCGCCAGCGCGAGAGCCGGAACGCGTCGCCGGAGAACTTGAGCTCGGCGACGAACGGCGGGATCGCGGCGGCGATCAGGACCGCGAGCGCGATCGGCGAGAACGCCGCGAGCAGGCCGCCGAGGCCGATCAGCGTCACGAGGCTCTGGCCGAGCTCGAACGTCTGGCTGACCAGGGACAGCGGCCGCGACGACGCCTCGCGCCGCGCGCGCGTCATCTTGTCGTACAGCTCGGAGTCCTCGAACTGCTCGAGCTCGAGCGTCAGCGCCTTCTCGAGGATCTCGACGTTGATCCGCTGCCCGAGCTGCTGGCGCAAGAGGCTCCGGAACATCTGGAGGATCCGCTCGATGACCGCGAGCGCGATCACGAGCCCGAGCTCGATCGCGACCCACTCGATCGCCACGTCGCGGTCGGCGACCGCGCGCGTGCGTGCGGCCGCGACGATCGCGTCGATCAGGTGCTTGCCGACCCACGCGATGCCGCCGGGGACCAGGCCGGCGGCGAGGCTGCCGAGCGCGAGCCCGATCGTCAGCGCGCGGTTCGTCGACCAGACCAGCCGGAGCGCGCGCCGGCTGTAGCGGAACACGCCGAGGTAGCTGCGCCAGCTCGTCGCCTCCGGGGGCGGCTTGTCCTTGCCCGACTTGTGCGGATCGGCGGCGCCCGCCTTCGGCCCCGCGCCGGCGCCATCCCCGCCGCCCACGCCACCCCCGCCGCCGCCGCCGCCCCCGCCGCCGCCGCCGCCCCCGCCGTAGGCGATCGGCGCTGGGATCGAGGGCGCGGCCATGCCCCCGACTGTAGAGGCTGCGCGGCGCGCCGCCTACTCGTCAGGCGGCTAGCTTTGCGGTGCCGGTCGGGCAGGCGGGCTGCGTAAGATCCCGCCCATGATCTGGATCGCGTACGCCGCAGGCGGGCTCGTCGGGCTCGTCGTCCTCATGGCGCTGATTGGCCTCTTTTTGCCCCGCGGGCACGTGACCGCGCGCCGCTGCGTGCTCGCCCGGCCGCCCGAGGCCGTGTGGGCCGCGCTGGTGGACCTCGACGCGCAGCCCCGCTGGCGCCGGGGGCTCAAGCGGCTCGAGCGCCTGGACGAGCGGCGGTTCCGCGAGACGACGCGCCAGGGCGCGATCACGTTCGAGCTCCTCGAGGAGCGGCCGCGCGAGCTGCGGATCACGCGGATCGCCGACGACGCGCTACCGTTCGGCGGGCGCTGGATCTACGAGCTTCATCCCGAGGGTGACAGCGGCACGCGGCTCACCATCACGGAGGACGGCTTCATCAAGAACCCGGTGTTCCGGTTCCTCGCGGCGACCGTCTTCTCGACGAGCGCCACGCTGGAGGCGTTCCTGGGCGATCTCGCCGCGCACCTCGGCGTCGCGGCTGTGATCGAGCCCGCAGCGCCATCGCCGCTCGCGATCTCCCGCACCTAGCCCGCCCCGCCCGCTAAGATGGGCGGGTGCAGGAACGGACGGAGAGCCAGGGCTTCTATGAAATGCTCTGGGATTGCGACTACTGCAGCGCGAAGGGGCTGCTCGCGAAGAGCCAGCGGCACTGCCCCGAGTGCGGCGGGAAGCAGAACCCGGACAAGCGCTACTTCCCGAAGGAGGGCGAGGAGCGGCGGGTCGACGGCCACAAGTACGAGGGCGCCGACCGCGCGTGCGGCGCGTGCGGCGCCCCGCAGTCCGCCCTGGCGAAGAACTGCACGAGCTGCGGCGCGCCGCTCGACGGTACGGCCGAGGTCAAGGGCGTCGCGACGCCGGTGGCGCCGGTGGCGCCGCCGAAGCCCACCCGGCGGTGGATCCCGATCCTCGTCATCGCGGTCATCGGCCTGGGCATCTTCGGCATCTGGTACCGCTTCATCCGCAAGCGCACCGAGACGATGACCGTGGCGGCGCACCGCTGGGAGCGCGTGATCCCCGTCGAGGAGTACGGCGACTTCAGCGAGCAGGCGTGGCGCGAGCAGGTCCCGGGCGCCGCCCGGCTCGTGACGTGCCACAAGAAGCAGCGCAGCACGCACCGCATCGAGGACGGCGAGGAGTGCCACGAGGAGAAGCAGGACAAGAAGGACGGCACGTTCGAGGTCGTCAAGAAGTGCCGGCCGAAGTACCGCGACGAGCCCGTCGAGGACGACTGGTGCAGCTTCCGCATCCAGCACTGGAAGGAGCTGCCCACCGGCGCCGCCCGCTCCTCGGGCACCGGCCTCTCACCGACGTCGCCGACCGGCCTGCCGCCGGCGAACGCTCAGCCGGTGCTCGGCGCGCGCCGCGCCGGCACCCAGCGCGAGACGCTCACGCTCGACTTCGGCAAGCAGAGCTGCGCCGTCCCCGAGGCCACGTGGCGCAAGTACAAGGACGGCCAGGCCGTCACCGTGAAGGTCGTCGCGTCGACCGGCGAGGTCGTCTGCGACTCGCTGTAGCCGCGGTGCGCTCCGCGAACACGGCGGCGAGCGAGTCGGCGGTCAGCACGCGCCGGAGGTAGCGGTCGAGTGCCGCGGGCGTGGCGGCCGCCAGACGCGCCTCGGCGGTCGCGTCCAGGGCCTGGAACTTGTAGAGGAGCTGGCTGCGCAGCGTGGCCCTGCGTCCCTCCTGGCGCCCCTCCTGGTGCCCCTCCTGGCGTCCTTGCTTACGCCCTTGCTTGCGCCCTTCCTGGCGCCCTTGCTTACGCCCTTCCAGGCGCCCTTGCTCGCGCCCTTCTGCGCGCCCTTGCTCTTTGAGGTAATCGGCGATGGTCACGGCGATCTCCTTGGAACGCGTACCCAGCTGCTGAAGCTTGGCACGAACAGCCTCGAAGTACCTCGGTTCTAGCACCTCGAACAGGTACTGGACCAGTACGGTGAGCGCCTCACGGCCGGACCGGGTCCGTCCGGCCTCCAGGATCGTGGGGCTCCAGGCGTCGAAGCGGTCCAGGAGGCGCCCCGGCGCGCGGCCGTCGCGCAACAGCCACAGCGCGAGCGTCTGCGACGGCGCCAGCGCGCGCGCTCGCAGCTCGGCATCGGACTGGCCGGTCAGATCATCGATGATCAACGCGCAGCGCGGGACCAGCGCCGCCAGGCCCGGGATCGTCACCACCGCCGGGTGGAGCAGCTGCTTGAAGGTGCTGGCGGCCGTCCAGCCGCCGGGCGCGTGGCTGACCACGACGCTGACGATCGGCGGCAGGCGCGAACCCGGCTGCGCCTTGCGGCAGCGGGCCCAGATCCGGGTCTGGTAGGCGAGCACGCGCAGCGGCATGGCGGGATCGGCCGTGCTCTGGTGCTCGAGCAGCAGGAAGGCGGGCGCCGCGGCCGCCACGCGCAGCTGGGCCGTGAACAGGAGGTCGTTGTGGCGGGCGCCGTGCACGAGATCGACGAACGCGCCGCTCGCGCCGGCGAGGGTGTCCCACGCGATCGCGTCGCGGATGGGCCGCGGCACGAGGCCACGCACGAGGCCGGCGGCCGCAGCGGGCGCCTCGAAGGCCCACCGGAACAGGGCGTCGTGCGGGCCGGCCGGCATACGTGCGCCCGGAAGACAGCAAGCACCGCGCCAGCAGGTAACCGCTGGCAATTGCTGGCTTCCCGCCTCCGGATTGTCCGCCCACCGGACGAGGCTTGTCCGAATACCGGACGAATGTCGTTCGGCGCGGCGGCTACGCCGCCCGCCAGGCGGACCAGGCGAGCCAGAGCCAGCCGGCGAGGAACAGGACGCCGCCGAGCGGCGTAATCGCGCCGAGCACCTTCACGTCGGTGACCGCGAGCACGTAGAGCGAGCCGGAGAACAGCACGATGCCGGCCTGGAACAGCCAGCCGGCGGTGGACGCGCCGCGCGTCGCGACGAGCACCCCAGCGAGCACCATCGCGAGCGCGTGGTACATGTGATAGCGGGCGCCGGTCTCGAAGATCTCGAGCGCGCGCGGCGTGAGCCGCTCGCGCAGCCCGTGGGCCGCGAACGCGCCGGCGGCGACGGCGAGCGCGGCGTTCAGCGCGCCGAGCGCGACCAGGGGGGAGCGATCTGCCATGCCCCGACCGTACCGCGTCTGGCGGCGGGAGCCCGGGCACGCGCCCGCGCGCGCACGCCCCGGCTCTCTCTCTCGCGCGCACGCCCGGCGCTCTCTCTCGCGCGCACGCCCGGCTTCGCCGGGCTTAGCCCTCGCCGATCGACACGACGACCGCGGTCCCGTCGGGGACGACGTGGATCGGCACGTCCAGGAAGCGCCGGATCGTCTCGATGTTCGTGACCGCGTGCGAGGACAGCGGCGCCGCGCGGAAGCGGCCGCCGCCAAGGACGGCGAGCGGCAGGAGCAGCTGATCGGCCAGGTGCTCGCCGACCGGCACGCCCGCGCCGAGGAACGCGGCGACCTCGTCGCACGCGCGGTCGGCGACCAGCTCGGCGCGCAGGCCCTTCTGGCCGAACTGGCTGACGAGCTCGCGGCCGCCCGCGCGCTCGATCTCGACGAGCAGCACGTTCGCGGGGGCGGCGCCCCGGAGCTCGACGACGCGGCACTCGTCCGCCGCGAAGCCGAGCCGCTCGCGGACGACGCCCAGCTCGCGCTCGGCGACGTGCGCCGGCAGGCGCACGAGGAGCGCGGTGGCCCGTCGCGCCACGACGGGCCCGGCCTCGAGGAGCCGGATCGGCGCGAGCGCGCCGCCGGGCCGGACGGTCAGCGTGAGCTGGCCGCGGTGCGGCGTCTCGTCGTCGTGCCAGTCGGTCTTGTGCGGGCCGCCGGCCACGGCGAAGCCGTGCCGATCGAGCGCGAGCTCGACGTCGGCGCCCATCGCGCGGAGGTGCGGCACGAACACGCGCTCGAGGAAGTCGAACGGCGGCGCGAGCGGGTTGTGCGTCCCGCCGATCACGCGCGCGGTCAGCGCGACGCCAGCGGCGATCGCCGGGACGAGGATCGTCTGCACGACGAGCGACGTCGATCCGGCGGTGCCGATGTCGATCTCGAGCTCGATCGGAGCCCCGCCAGGAGCCCCGCCAGGAGCCCCGCCAGCGGCGCCGCCGCCGATCGGCCCGGGCGCGAACATGAGCGCCTGCGAGCCGACGCGGTCGCCGGTGACGCGCGCGCCGGAGAGCCGCGCCGCCGCCTGCACGCACGCGAGGTGCTGCCGGCGCAGCCCGGGCTTGGCGCGGCCGGCGCGGATGTTCTGCATCACGAGCGGCCGGCCGGTGATCATCGACAGCGCGAGCGAGGTGCGCAGGATCTGCCCGCCGCCCTCCCCCCGCGCGCCGTCGATCTCCACCGCCGCGGCGCTCTCCACCGCCGCGGCGCTCTCCACAGCCCCGCCGCTCTCCACCGCCCCGCCCGCCCCCGCCGGCGCCCCTACCCCTTCACGCATACGACCTGCCGCAGCTCGTGCACGACCTCGACGAGATCGGCCTGCGCCGCCATCACCTTGTCGATCGGCTTGTACGCCATCGGCGTCTCGTCGATGACGTCCTTGTCCTTGCGGCACTCGATGCCCGCGGTCGCCTTCACGTGATCCTCGACGGTGAACCGCCGCTTGGCCTCGCCGCGCGACATCGAGCGCCCCGCGCCGTGGCTGCACGAGCAGAACGACTCGCGCTCGCCCTTGCCGCGCACGATGTAGCTCCGCGCGCCCATCGAGCCGGGGATGATGCCGAGGTCGCCCTGCCGCGCGCGCACCGCCCCCTTGCGCGTCACGAACACGTCCCGGCCGAAGTGGTGCTCCTTCTCGACGTAGTTGTGGTGGCAGTTGACGGCCGTCTCGCCGAGCTCGAACGGCGGCAGGCCGGCCTCCTCACGCCGCGCCGCGGCGACGACGGCGTCCATCATGAGGTGCCGGTTCGTCATCGCGTAGCGCTGCGCCCAGCCCACGGCGGCGACGTAGTCGTCGAAGTGTTCGGTGCCCTCGGAGAGGTACGCGAGGTTCTGATCGGGCAGATCCTTGGCGTGCCGGCGCATGTCCTGCTTGGCGAGCTCGATGAAGTAGCTGCCGATCCGGTTACCGACGCCGCGCGAGCCGGAGTGCAGCATGAACCACACGCGGTCGCGCTCGTCGAGGCAGACCTCGATGAAGTGGTTGCCGGTGCCGAGCGTGCCGAGGTGATTCGCGTCGTTGCCCTGGCCGAGCTTGGGGTGCCGCTCGACGAGATCCTCGTACTCGGGCGCGAGCGTCTTCCACGCGGCCGCCGGGCCCTTGGGCACCTTGTGCCACGCGCCGCGGTCGCCGCGGCCGCCGTTGCTCGTGCGGCCGTGCGGCACGGCCGCCTCGATCGCGAGGCGCAGCTGACGCAGCGAGTCGGGCAGCTGGCTCCCGGGCAGCGTCGTCTCGACGGCCATCATGCCGCAGCCGATGTCCACGCCGACGGCGGCCGGGATGATCGCGCGCTCCGTCGGGACCACGCTGCCGACGGTCGCGCCGATCCCGAAGTGCACGTCGGGCATGACCGCGACGTGGCGGAACACGATCGGCAGCCGCGCCAGGTTCTCGAGCTGGCGGCGGGCCGCGTCCTCGATGTCGACGCCGCGCGTCCATGCCTTGATGGGGACGTGATCGGTCTCGATCAGCTCGTAGCTCGCCATGAAGTACCTTTATGGACCATCGCCGGGGCGTCCGCTCGCCCGCAGCGAGCCGGCTTCGGGCCGCTGGCCGGACCCTGGCGCACAGCAGGCAGCGCAGCGCGCGCCTGCAGGCGGCACACAAACTGCGATGGCGTTGTTTGTTGACGCATTGCGCGATCGTGTAAGCTCGGACGGCTGCCCATGGTGGAGAAGACATCCAAGCTTCCCGACCATGGTTCGGCCACCCAGATCGACCGGCGCGAGGAGCGCGGCGGTGTGGTGATCCGGCTCTCGGGGCCGATCAACGAGCACTTCGACCGCGTGCGGTTCGTGTCGGCCTCCACGAACCGCGTGGTGATCGTCGACTTCGACGCGGTCGCCTGGATCACCTCGTTCGGCATCCGCGAGTGGACCTCGGCGATCAAGGAGATCCCCAAGACGTACCTGGCCTTCATCAACGTCCGCCCGACCGTGGTCCAGCAGTTCAACATGCTGGTCTCGTTCGGCGGTGACGGCGAGCTCCTGAGCTTCTACGCCCCGTACGCGTGTCCGATCTGCGGACACTATCAGGAGAAGCTGATCGATCTGCTCGAGCTCCACCCGGTGGTGAAGCGGTACGAGCTGCCGGCGGTCACCTGCGAGAGCTGCGGCCAGCCGACCGAGCTCGACGACGTGCCGGAGAGCTACCTCTCGTACGCGGCCTCGGCCCGGCCGCCCAACCCGCCGCCGGAGTACCACGAGGTCCTGCGGGGCGAGCCCGACAAGCCGGCCGCGCGCCACCGGATCACGCTCGAGAAGCTGGTCGAGGACAACGTCACCGTCCTCATGCTCGCAGGCGATCTCGGCGGCCGGGCGTCATTCAAGCGCGCGGCGGCCGGCCTCGAGGGCACGGTCGCGCTGTCGTTCTCCCGCGTCCAGACCTACGACGCCGAAGGCATCTCGCGCCTGCGGCCCTTCTGGGAGGGCACCGGCCCCGACGTGCTCCTCGTCGAGGTGCCGCTGTCGCTCGTCCAGCGGCTGCCGGAGGAGAGCTGGCGGCGGTTCAAGGTCCTCTCGCTGCGCGCCGAGATGCAGTGCCCGAGCGGTCACGTGCTGAACGACGCGCTGATCCAGAACAGCGAGCTCTGGCAGCTCGTGCGCGGGGACGAGCTGCAGTGCCCCTCGTGCGGCGGCCGGCTGACCACCGACGGCATCGACCAGCTCGCCGCGCGCGGGGTGTTCGCCAAGCCGACGCCGGAGGTCGAGCGGGCCGTGGCCGACATCATCGAGCGGCGGCAGCAGTCGAACAAGGCGATGACGGGCTTCGCGGCCGAGGACTTCGGCCGCTACAAGCTGGTCGAGATGCTCGGCGTCGGCGGAATGGCCGAGGTCTACCTCGCGCGCCAGCGCGCGGTGACGGGGGCCGAGAAGGTCGTCGTGCTGAAGCGGATCCTCCCGCACCTGGCCCACGACAGCCAGTTCATCGAGATGTTCCTGCAGGAGGCGCGGCTGGCGGCCCGGATCCGCCACCCCAACGTCGTCCAGATCTACGACATGGGGCAGAACCAGCAGTCCTATTACATGGCGATGGAGTACGTCGAGGGCTGGGACCTGGGGCGGCTCCTGCAGAACGCCGTGAAGCTGCGCCGGCCGTTCCCGCCGCTCCTCGCCGCGCGCATCTGCGCCGACGTCGCGGCCGCCCTGGACGCGGCCCACAGCGCGCTCGATCCGCAGGGCCACCCGGCGCCGATCCTCCACCGCGACGTGTCGCCCCACAACATCCTGATCTCGCGCGAGGGGGCGGTGAAGCTCACCGACTTCGGGATCGCCAAGGCCCTCGAGAACGGCCGGCTCACGCCGACGACGACGCTCAAGGGCAAGCTCGCGTACATGGCGCCCGAGGTCGTGCTCGGCTTCACGGCGGTCGACACGCGCGCCGACATCTTCTCGCTGGGCCTCGTGCTGTACGAGCTCCTGACGCTCGACCGGCTGTTCCGGCGGGCGAGCGACTACGCGACGATCTACGCGCTGCTCCACGATCGGATCCCGCCGCTGTCCGAGCTGCGGCCCGACATCTCGCCCGAGCTGGACCGCATCGGGCTCCGCGCGCTGGCCCGCGAGCCGAACGATCGCTACCCATCGGCGCGCGCCCTCTCGGAGGATCTCCACGCGTATATCGCGGCCGGCGCAGACGCCGGCAAGGGCCCGGGCGGCCCGGCGCTCGCCGAGTACCTCGCGCAGCTCGTGACAGATGCCGCGCATGTTCGCGACGATCGGTCCAACAGCGCTCAGGAGGAACAAATCACGATTGAATATTAACTTAATGTGCTTTCAGGATTCCTTACGGATTCCTTTCGGATCTGCTTCGTGCCGTGCAATGACGCCGGTTCCCGGTTTCGGCCTCTCGGCTCACGTGCGCGAACGCTCGAGCGATCCAGGGATGATCGGCAAAGGATGAGCCTGAGGGATCCGCAGAGGGATGTTTGTGAGGGGCTGATCCTCAGGTCCTTTCGTACAACATCCTCGGCAACGAAAGCCCTGGACATATAGTTGTATGCTACGATAACCTAAAAATGTCGTGCGATTTATGAGCCCTATTCTATTGCGGAGTTATGGCCAGCGGCTGCCGGTGCGCGCCGCGACGGCACAGCTCCGGGCTGGATCCACGACGCAGTAACATGACGCGCGAAGACGGCAAACCGCTGCAGGCGAGACTGCTGCTGATCGATCCGGACGAGACCCACCTTCGGTGGCTCGCCCGCGTGATCCAGTCCGGTCTGAGCGATGTCGAGATCTGCCCGCGCACCTCCACCGCGAAGGATGCCGAGCCGTACGACCTCGTCGTGATGAGCTACGACGTGCTCGATACCGAGGTCTCGGCCCGGCAGATCATGGGTGTCCGCAAGGACCACCCCGGGGTGCCATTCCTCCTGATCTCGAGCTCCAAGCACATCTATCCCCGGCTGGTCACCGGGTTCCGCGACAAGGGGATGATGAACATCCTGGCGCGGAAGCTCCGCCGCGAGTGGGCGCCGCCGAGCGACCTGGTCGTGACGCTGCAGAAGCTCCTGCGGCAGGATATCTTCGGCCTGGACAAGTACTTCCCTCGCTGGGGCATGGATCCGATCTCGATGATCGTGCGCAGCACGGCCGACAAGAGCGACGTCCTCGCGCGCGCGCACGACTACGCGGCCGATCTGAACATCCACCCACGCCTCGTGCCGCAGTTCCTGACGGTGGTGGACGAGTCCATCAGCAACGCGCTGTACAACGGGCCCCACGACGAGCACGGGCAGCCGCGCTTCGCGCACCTGCCGCGCCAGACCACCGTGACCCTGGACGACAACGAGCAGGTCCTCGTGACCCTGCGGTGCGACGGCGCCCGGCTCGGCGTGTCGGTCGTCGACCCGTTCGGCACGCTCACGCGCGACACGATCTACGATCACCTGAGCAAGTGCTTCCGCCGTGGCCGCGACCAGATCGACTTCGACCCGGGCGGCGCCGGGATCGGCCTCTACGTCTGCTTCGAGTCGCTCTCCCACTTCGTCATCAACCTCAGCGCGGGCAAGCGCACCGAGGTGATCGGGCTGATCGACGTGCGAGGCACGTACCTGGACTATGTGAGTGAAGGCAAGTCCTTCAATGTGTTCGAGACCACCGAAGAAGGCACGTCGTGAGCAACTCGCAATCCGAGCGCAACTCGCTGAGCTGGACTATCGTTCCGCACCCGGAGCGGACCGAGATCGCGCTCGCGGGATCTTTCGATGAATCCGCTGAAGCGAAGCTCTTATCCCTGTTCGAGCAGCTGCCGTCCCTGGCGACCGTCAAGCTCGACCTGTCGCAGGTCAAGCGGATCAGCTCCGTGGGTGTGCGCGGCTGGATCATCTTCGTCGACAAGCTGAAGGGGAAAGACATCCCGTTCGAGATGCACCGCTGCTCGGTCGTCATCGTCCGGCAGCTCGCCATGATCTCGCAGTTCCGCGGGCACGGGCGGGTGTACTCGGCGTACGCGCCGTACTACTGCGCCAAGTGCGTCAAGGAGCAGCTCCGGCTGATCGACCTCGGCGGCAACGTCACGGAGCAGCTGCGGCAACCGATGAGCTGCCCGACGTGCGGCTCGATGATCGCGCTGGACGAAGAGGAAGAACTCTACCTCGAGCTCCAGCAATAGGCGCACCGCGGCGCGGCGCGGCGCGCACTGCGATCAGAACTCGATGACGGTGCGGATCGACGCACCGGCGTGCATCAGGTCGAACGCCTCGTTGATCCGCTCGAGCGGCAGCTTGTGCGTGATCATCGAGTCGATCTCGATCTTCTTCTCCATGTACCAGTCGACGATCCGCGGCACGTCGGTGCGGCCGCGCGCGCCGCCGAACGCGGTGCCCTTCCAGACGCGCCCGGTGACGAGCTGGAACGGGCGCGTCGCGATCTCCTGCCCGGCGCCTGCCACGCCGATGATGACGCTCGTGCCCCAGCCGCGGTGGCAGCACTCGAGCGCCTGGCGCATGAGCTTCACGTCGCCGACGCACTCGAAGCTGTAGTCGGCGCCGCCGCCGGTGAGCTCGACCAGGTGCGCGACCAGATCGCCGGTCACCTCGCGCGGGTTCACGAAGTGCGTGAGCCCCAGGCGCCGCGCCATCTCCTCGCGCGCCGGGTTGATGTCGACGCCGATGATCTTGTCGGCGCCGACCATCCGCGCGCCCTGCACGACGTTGAGGCCGATGCCGCCGAGGCCGAACACGACGACGTTCGCGCCAGCCTCGACGCCGGCGGTCCACAGCACGGCGCCGACGCCGGTCGTGACGCCGCAGCCGATGTAGCAGATCTTGTCGAACGGAGCGTCGGCGCGGACCTTCGCGAGCGCGATCTCGGGCAGCACGGTGTGGTTCGCGAACGTCGAGCAGCCCATGTAGTGGTGGATCTTCTGCCCCTTCCACGAGAAGCGGCTCGTGCCGTCGGGCATGAGGCCCTTGCCCTGCGTCGCGCGGATCGCCGTGCACAGGTTCGTCTTGCGCGACAGGCACGACTTGCAGCCCCGGCACTCGGGCGTGTAGAGCGGGATCACGTGATCGCCGGGCGCGAGCGAGGTGACGCCGGGGCCGACCTCGCGCACGATGCCGGCGCCCTCGTGGCCGAAGATCACGGGGAACAGGCCCTCGGGATCGCCGCCCGAGCGCGTGAACTCGTCGGTGTGGCAGACGCCGGTGGCCTTGATCTCGACGAGCACCTCGCCGGCGCGCGGGCCTTCGAGATCGACCTCCTCGATCACGAGGGGCTGCTTCGGTGCGAGCGACAGGGCGGCGCGGGTCTTCATGGGCCCGCAGCATATCGCCAGTGCCCGGCGGCGGGGGGCGAGGGGCGAGGGGCTCCTACGCGCGCGCGAAGCCGAGCCACTTGCCGTCGGCGACCAGCCGCATCACGCCGTGCAGCGTCTGGAACCGGCACGCCCCGGCGACGCGCCGGACCGTCGACTCGTGCACCCCGATGATCTCGGCGACGACGCCGACCGTGACCGGCTCGACCTGCGACGGATCGGGCGCGATCGCGAGCCGCGGCCGGATGCCGATCACGGCCGCGATGACCTGCTCGTACGTCCGCGCGCGCTGCCGCAGCCCGCGGATGAGCCACGAGGCGTTGCGGATGTCGGCCGCGCTGCGGGTCAGCGCGGCCTCGTCGAACGCGGCCTTGAAGCGCGGCAGCGCGCGGCCGTTCGCCCGCGCCTGTGGCGGGTTGCCGAACACCCAGACGTCGGCGCCGAGCTGCGGGAACGGCTCCTCGTCGTAATAGAAGAACGGCTGGTGCCCCGGATCCTCGGCGATGAGCTCGCGCTCGCGCACGTCGTGCGGATCGACGTCGCCGGGCGAAAGCTCGAGGATCGCGCCGGGGTGCCGGATCTTCCAGTCGGCGAGCAGCGCCGGCAGATCGGCGGCCGCCGTCGAGAGCAGGCGGATCGCGAGCTGGAGCTGCGGCGTCATGACCGGCTCCTGGAGCGGGAGCAGGGGCTTTGTGTCGTCGTTCGAGCCCTGATTGCTCACGATGACGATTAACGCACCGGCGCGCGCTGCTGTCGCGCCTCGACGACTTTCTTTGCGTAACCCTTCGGTGGTGGGGTCGGCTCCTCCTTCGTGCGCACGCGCACGATCGAGCCGGGCGACTCGACGACGCCGGCCGCCATGGTCCAGCCGGGCGGCACCTGCGGATCGCTCCAGAAGTAGAGCCAGCGCGCGTCGCGCGGCGCGAGGTTGACGCAGCCGTGGCTGCGCCGCACGCCGAACTGGTCGTGCCAGTAGGCCGTGTGCAGCGCGAGCCCCTTCTCGGGGCTGAAGAACTGCGTCCACGGCACCGTCGCGACGGAGTACGGATCCTCGCCGTTCAGGCCCTTCATGTCGGCCTCGGCCTCCTTGAGCCACATGCGGTACTCGCCGGTCTCGGTGGGCGTCTCGCGGCTGCCGGACGAGATCATCGTCGCGTACACGGGGAGCTGGCCCTCGAACGCGACGAGGATCTGGCTGTCGAGATCGATGTCGATCCAGCGCTCGCCGGGCTCGAGGAGCTGCGGGGGCGGCACGGGCTGAAACACGCGCACGTCCGCGGCCCACAGCCAGCGCGCGTCGCCGATCCGGTAGGCGGTGGGCTTTCCGGCCGCGTCGCTGACGGTCTCGAGGATCGGGACCGGCGTGCGCGCGGGGATCGGCGTCGGGTACAGCCCGGCGCCCTGCGCGCTCGTCATCGGGTGCGCCGGGCCGCCCCACCGCGACCACACGAACGCGATCGGCAGCTCCCAGCCGGTGTCGTCGCCGAGGCGCGCGCCCGCGTACCCCGACGGGCGGTGCGGCGAGATCGCCGAGCTCAGCACGTACTCGGGCTCCTTGGGGTGGATCTTCCAGAACCGGCGCCCGTCGAGCGTGACCTCGTCGTACTGCCGCACGTTGACGGAGCCGACGATGGGCTTGTCCTCGACGAGCCGCGATCCCGACGGCGAGGGCGACGGTGACGGCGGCAGCGCCCCGGATGCGTCCGGGATCGTCGCGTCGACCTGGCGCGGCGACGTGATCAGGCCGCCGCCGCTGCTGCCGCTGCTGCCACCGCCTTTTTTCGGCGCGGGCTCGGCCTTCTTCCGCTTCTTCTCGCCCTTCTTCGGATCGGGCTTGGGCTCGGGCCGCTCGATCGTGAACGTCACCGCGCGCTCGGCCGTGATCTTGCCGTAGGTGCCGGGGACGATCTCGCCGCGATCGAGGACAGGTAGCTCGCGGCCGAGCGGCGGCTTGGTGCTGGGCCGCACGTAGTCGGCGCAGATCCACCCGCGCGGCCGGAGCAGGGCCCAGCTCTTCTGGCAGCCCTTGCCGGACGCGGTGCGGGTCCAGCCGACGCGCGTATCGACGGCGACGGTCCCGATCCGCTTGGCGTCGTCGCTGGGCTCGAGGCGGACCGAGGCGGTGCGCACGAGCTCGAGCGAGCGCGTCTCCTTCGGGAACTCGGCCGGCTCGGCCGGCTGCTCGCCGGTCCCGCTGGCCTCGCCGCTGGCGGCGTTCTCGCCGACGGCGGGCGTGCTCGTCCGGTCCCCGGGCCGAATCGCCGACGGGGGCACCGTCTGGCGCGACGCAGGCGCACGCTCCACGTCCTCGCGCTTGCCCCCGCAGCCGAGGGCGCCGAGACAGACGCCGAGGCAGGCGCCCAAAAGGACCCCAGGGAGGAACAGCGAGCGGACCCGCGAAGCGAGCACGACGGGCCGTGCAGCCACCATGCCGTTCAAGTAGCACGTCACGTGATACCTTCCATCACACATCATGAAGCTCGGAGAGATGTTGCTCCGCGACGGCCGGCTCACCGAGCAGCAGCTGGACGCGGCGCTCCGTTACCAGGCGCGGGACGGTGGCCGCCTGGGGACGATCCTCGTCGAGCACGGCTTCGTCGACTTCGAGGCGCTGACGATCTACCTCGGGCTCCAGCTGGGCATCCCGATCGCGACGGGCGCGACGCTGGCGCGCGCCAAGCGGGCCGCGGTGCGGCTGCTCCAGCCGGGGCAGGCGTTCAAGCACAAGTGCGTGCCGCTCGTCGTGCAGGATCGGCAGCTGATCGCGGCGGTCGATGATCCGCATGACTTCGCGCGGCTCGACGCGCTCGCGCAGATCACCGGGTACCGGGTGCTGCCGCGCGTCGCACCCGAGGTCCGGATCTACTACTACATCGAGCGCTACTACGGCGTGCCGCGCCCGGAGCGCTTCGGGGGGTTCGGCGACGCGCCGCGCCACCACGACGGGAGCGCGGTCGACGCGGGCCTGCCGGCGCCACCCTTGCCGGGGCTGCCCCCGACGACGGCCACGCCGATCGCGCCGCCGGGCCCCCGGCCGCGGCTGCAGAGCGCGAAGATGGAGCGGCTGTTCGACGACTCGGAGCCGCAGCCCGCTGGCGCGCCAGCAGACGAGCCGGCGCACGAGCCAGCGTCGGCGCAGACGAAGAGCGGCGGCACCCGGACGCGCGGCGACGGCGCCGAGGACCTCGAGCTCGACGCCGAGGAGCTGCTCGTCTCGCTCGACGCCGAGGCGGAGGCGCCGGCCGAGCCGGTGCCGCTCACGGCCAAGCCCGAGCCGTCCGTGCCGACCTTGCCGAGCATGCCGGCGGCGCCGGTCACGCCGATGCCGATGACGGCCGACGCCGCGCTCCGCGAGCTCGCGACGGCGGACGACCGCAACCGCATCGTCGAGATCCTGCTCGCCTACTCCGTCGCGTCGTTCGACGCCGCGGTCGTGTTCACCGTGCGCGATCACATGGCCTTCGGCTGGAAGGCGGTCGGCGCGCTGGAGGGGTACGCCAACGTCGAGCACCTGCTGATCCCGCTCGACATGCCGTCGGTGCTCCAGTCGGGCGTCGCCGCGGAGAGCGGCCTGTTCCACGGCCTGCCCGCGCCGTCGACGGTGAACTCGTACTTCTACAAGGTCATGCAGTGCGCCGAGCCGCCGACGGTCTCGGTCGGCGTGATCCGGCTCGGCAAGCGCATCGCGAACATCTTCTACGGCCACGGCCCGGCCATGACGCCGCTCCAGCTCGACGTGATGCGGCTGATCTGCGACGCGGCCGCGGAGGCGTACACGCGGCTGATCGCGGTGACCAAGCGCAGCGGCAACCTGCCGCGGCTCGAAGGGTAGCAGCGGCAGCGTCGGCCGCCGCCGCGGCGGCGTCAGTCGCCGATGTACGCGGCGCCCTGGGTGCCGCCCGCGCCGTGGCAGCTGCCGCCCGCGTTGCAGTTGGCGTCGCCGGCCGCGATCTTGCCGCCCATCGGCTTGATGTTCATCGACACGCCGCAGACGGTCACGTGCGTGTCGTACGGGAAGTCGGTGAACATGCCCGGGTTGCGGATGATGAAGTTGCCGGCGTCGTCGGTCACGGCCTCGGCGAGCGACGCGTTGTTGCCGGGCTTGAAGATGCGGACGGTCACGCCGGCCGCGGGCGTGACGGCGGCCGTCTCCTTGTACACGGTGCCGGAGAACGCGAACTGAGAAGGGGCGGCACCGCCCGTGACGTGGCAGCCGGCGTCCTGGCACCCCGCGCGGGCGCGCGCCCCGGCCGGCGCGCTCGAGTGCTGGTACGCGGTGGCGATGGTGCCCGCGCGATCCTCGCAGACGGCGCGATCTGCGTTGGCGACGCTGGCATCGACTTCGGGAGGCTGGCCGACGGTGCAAGCACCGAGCAGCGCGAACAGCAGCGCCGTGGAACAGGCCGTGGAACCCATCATGGACAGCACGAGAGCCATTGTTACAAGGCGCTCTGTGCAATTGCTAGTGCACCCAGACGGCCGATCGCGCGCGGCGGCGATCTTCAGCGATTGCGATGAAGTGCATGGCGGAGTGTGGCGAACCAGCATCACGCGCCCGACGAGGATGAGCCGTTCACTCCCACCTCGGGACGACGGTCCCCCGACGCGACGTGACGCGCCGCACGCCGAGGACGCCGAGGACGCCGAGGGCGCCGAGGACGCCGAGGACGCCGAGGACGCCGAGGACGCGGGACGCGCGGCGCCGGCTCGCGCAGCGGGCGCAACGCACGCGGGGGCGAGCTAGCGAAGCGCCGCGAGCAGCGCGTCGTTCTCGGCGGGCGTGCCGACGGTGATCCGCAGGCAGTCGGCGAGCCGGCCGGGGCCGAACGCGCGCACGGAGATCCCGGCGTCGGCGAGCCGGCGCCACAGCGCCGCGGCCGCGGGCGCGTCCGGACACCGGACGAGCACGAGGTTCGCCTCGCTCGGGAACACGCGCAGCCCGGCGTCGGCGAGGCCCGCGGCGAGCCGGCCGCGCTCGGCGACGACGTCGCGCGCCCGCGCCTCGCACCACGCGGCGGCCGCGTCGACGAGCAGCTCGGCCGCGGCCTGATCGAGCGCCGAGAGGTTGTACGGCGCGCGCACCTTCTCGAGGACGGCGGCGATCGCGGGCGACGAGATCGTGTAGCCGACGCGCAGCCCGGCCATGCCGAGCTTCGAGAGCGTGCGCATCACGACGAGGTTTGGGTGGCTCGCGAGGTGCGGCAGGTTCGTCGCGCCGCTGTAGGCGGCGTACGCCTCGTCGGAGACGACGACGACGTCCGGGTGGCGCGCGGCGAGCTCGCGCGCGAAGCCCATGCGCCACAGCGTGCCGGTGGGGTTGTTCGGCAGCGCGAGGAACACGACGGCGGGCCGGCGCGCGGCCACGGCGCCGAGGAGCTCGGCCTCGGGGAGCTGCCAGTCTGGGTCGAGCGGCACCTCGATCGGCTCGACGCCGCGCGCGACCGCCCCGAGGCGGTAGTAGACGAACGAGGGCACGGGGTAGAGGACGCGCGCGGGCGGCGCGGCGAACGCGGCGCACAGCATCGCGATCAGCTCGTCGGAGCCGTTGCCGAACACGAGCTGCGCGCCGTCGACGCCGAGCTGGCGGGCCACGGCCGCGCGCAGCCGCCGCGCCGCGGGATCGGGGTAGCGCTCGAGCGGCAGCTCGGCGACCGCGGCGCCGAGGCGCGCGCGCAGCTCGGGCGGCAGGCCGTACGGCAGCTCGTTGGCATCGAGCTTGGCGATCACGCGCGGCGGCAGCGGCACGTGGTACGCGGCGGTCTGGCGGAGCGCCTCGGGGACGCGCGCCGCGAGCGGGCCGAGGTCGCGCGGGTCGGGCGCGGGCGCGGGCGCCGCCGCCGCCGCCGCCGCCGCGCGGGCGCCGCCGCGGAGCAGCGCCGAGCGGCCGTGGCCGTCGAGGCCCTCGCACGCGGCGAGCGCGGCGATCGGCGCGGCGTGCGCGGCGGCCGCCTCGGGCCCGTACTCGACGATCGACGTGCGCTTGCGGAAGTCGTGCACGCCGAGCGGCGACGCGTAGCGCGCGGCCCCGCCGGTCGGCAGCACGTGGTTGGCGCCCGCGAGGTAGTCGCCCGCGGCCTCCGACGAGTACGCGCCGACGAAGATCGCGCCGGCCGCGGTGCAGCGCGGCACGAGCGCGCGGGCGTCCGCCACCTGCAGCTCGAGGTGCTCGGGCGCGTAGGCATTGGCGTACGCGATCGCCTCATCGAGCGACGCGGCGATCACGGCGGTGCCGTGCGCGGCGAGCGCTGCCGCCGCGATCTCGCGCCGCGGCAGGTCCGCGAGCTGCGCCGCGAGCGCCTGGTCGACGGCGGCCGCCAGCGCCTCGGACGTCGTCACGAGGATCGCCCGCGCCTCGCGGTCGTGCTCGGCCTGCGCGATCAGGTCGGCGGCCACCCACGCCGGATCGGCCCCGGCGTCGGCGACGATCAGCACCTCCGACGGGCCGGCGATCGAGTCGATGTCGACCTCGCCGTAGACCTGGCGCTTGGCCGACGCGACCCACGCGTTGCCGGGGCCGACGATCTTGTCGACCCGCGGCACGGTCTCGGTGCCGTACGCGAGCGCGCCCACGGCCTGCGCGCCGCCGAGCTCGAACACGCGATCGACGCCGGCGAGCCGCGCCGCGAGCAACGTCTCCGGCGACGCGCCGGGCGTCACCATCACGACCTCGGGCACGCCGGCCACCTTCGCCGGGATCGCCGTCATGAGCACGCTCGACGGGTAGCGCGCCGTGCCGCCGGGCACGTAGAGCCCGACCCGGGCGAGCGGCCGGAGGCGCAGCTCGAGGCGCACGCCGTCCAGCGTGACGTCGAGATCCGGGTCGCTATCGAGCGTGCGCGCGCTGAACGCGCGGATCCGCTCGGCGGCGAGCGCGAGCGCCGCGCGGACCGGCGCCGCGACCTCGGCCGCCAGCGCGTCCCAGCGCGCGGCCGGGATCTCGTAGCCGCCCGCGGGCGCGGGCTCGCGGCGATCGAAGCGGCGCGTGTACTCGGTCACCGCCGCGTCGCGGCGGCGGCGCACGTCGTCGAGGATCACCGCGACCTGCGCGTCGATGTCGCCGGCCATCCGGGTGGTCCGATCGAGCAGCGCGGCCGCCTCCGGGGCGCCGGCATGGAGTCGCCGCAGCATGCCGCTACGCTACTTGAAGACGCAGACGTGGTTCACCGAGACCGGCGGGTCCTTCCGGCAGCCGTCCATCTGATCCTCGGGGCACTGCCACAAGATCTTCGTCTCGCACGCCGGGCCGGGCCGGGCGTCCAGGGGCACGCACACGTGATCGATCGTCCTGCCACCGTCGCAGCCGTCGGTGCCGTTCATGCACCGGATCGCGATCTCCCGCGCGCAGCCGGTGGGCGGCGGGGTGGTGCCGTCCGCCGCGGCGGTCGGCGGCTTGTCGTCCGGGGCGGTCGGCGGGACCGTGCCGTCGGCGGCGGGCCCGGGGGGCGTGGTCGGGGGCCTGGCAGGACTGCCGCACGCGAAGATCCCGCAGGCGAAGGTCAGCGCGACGGTGCTGGCGAAGAGGAGCTGTCTCATCGGTGCCTCCTCTGCCGACTGTACGCGATGGCCGCGCGGCGGCTACTCGCCCTTGGGCTTCTTCGGCTTGGGCTTCTTGCCGTCGGCGGGCGCGGGCTCAGCGCCCCCGTCCCCGTCCTTGCGGTCGGGGATCTTCACGCGCTTTCCGTCGTAGTTGTCGAGGTTCGGCTTGGGGTTCTTCGGATCGTACTCTTCCTTGGGGACCGGCTTCGGCGTGTCGTCGGGCCCGGGCGGCAGCGGCCCCTCGAGCGCGCCGCCCGGCAGCTTCGACGGGTACCGGCTCGCATACTTCTCGACCATCGTCTTGGGCACGTCGTCGCGGCCGCGGCCGCCGACCTTCACGACGTGGCTCGTGGCCGGCCACATGACCCAGACCTCGTTCGCGCCCTTGATCGTCAGCGCGCGCGCGCCGCCGATCTTGCCCTCCTCGACCTGGTACCCGTTCTCCGCGGCGAGGCGGCGGGCGAGCTTCACGGTCGCGCGGGTCACGCCGTCGTCGCGCTCGTAGCGCGTCACCGAAACGTTCACGATGTCGCTGTCGCGGACCCGGCCGCTCTTCTCGGCGTCCGCGGTGACATAGCTCGCGCTGTACGCCTCCCCCCGGTTGCCCTCGACCCAGACCTCGATGTCGAGCAGCGGCCCCTGAAACCGCCGGAACTTCCACCCGCCGAGGTCGGCCTCGAGCACGCCGCGCTTGGGCAGCGGGGGCTTGCCGCCGCAGCCGCCGAGAGGGAGCGCCAGCGCCAGCGCGAGGGGGAGCGCGAACAGCGGCGCGTGGAAGAACGCGAGGAGCGAGCGCCTCATGGAGACCCCGTATCGTACCCGTTCCGGTACCCGTTCCGGCACCCGATCCGCCCCCCGATCCGGCACCCGATCCGGCCCCGATCCGGCCCCGATCCAGCGTTGACAGCGCTCGGCGTAACTTGAATAGTCCCCGGCACCCATGGCCAGTTACCTGTTCTCCAGTGAATCCGTCACCGAAGGTCACCCGGACAAGCTCTGCGACGCGGTCTCCGACACCATCCTCGACGCCTGTCTGGCGGAGGATCCGTACAGCCGCGTCGCGTGCGAGACGGTGGCCAAGACGGGGTTCGTGCTGGTCGCGGGCGAGATCACCACGCAGGCGCACCTCGACTTCCAGAAGCTCGTGCGCGGCGCGGTCCGCGACATCGGCTTCACGAGCTCGCAGATCGGCTTCGACGCTGACACGTGCGCGGTCATGGTCGCGATCGAGCAGCAGTCGCCGGACATCGCGCAGGGTGTCGATCGCGGCGATCCGGCGAAGCAGGGCGCCGGCGATCAGGGCCTCATGTTCGGCTACGCGTGCGACGAGACGCCGGTCCTGATGCCGCTGCCGATCCAGCTGGCGCACCAGCTCGCGCTGCGGCTCGCCGAGGTCCGCAAGAATAAGGTGAAGGGCATCGACTGGCTGCGCCCGGACGGCAAGACGCAGGTGTCGGTGCGCTACGACCACGGCGAGGTCATCGGGATCGAGGCGATCGTCGTGTCGACGCAGCACGACGACAAGGTCAAGCAGAAGACGATCGAGGAGGCGATCCGCGAGCACGTCATCAAGCCGGTGCTGCCGGCGAAGTTCTTGACGAACAAGACGAAGATCCACGTGAACCCGACGGGCCGGTTCGTGATCGGCGGCCCGCAGGGCGACACGGGCCTGACGGGCAGGAAGATCATCGTCGACACGTACGGCGGCTACGCGCGGCACGGCGGCGGCGCGTTCTCGGGCAAGGATCCGAGCAAGGTCGATCGCTCGGCGGCGTACTACGCGCGCTACATCGCGAAGCACATCGTCGCGTCGGGCCTGGCGCGCCGGTGCGAGGTGCAGTTCGCGTACGCGATCGGCGTCGCGGAGCCGGTGTCGATGCTGGTCGAGACGTTCGGCACGGGCACGGTCTCCGACGAGAAGCTGACCGACGCGGTGCGCGCCACGTTCGACGCGCGGCCGGGCATGCTGATCCAGGAGCTGGATCTGCGGCGGCCGATCTTCCGCAAGACGGCGGCGTACGGCCACTTCGGGCGCGAGGAGCCGGAGTTCTCGTGGGAGAAGACGCCGCTCGTCGAGAAGCTCAAGGACCACGCGCGCGCCGGCAACGGCGTGTCGGTCCCGGCGCCGCAGGCGAACGGCTCGAGCGAGAGCGACAGCGGCAAGGGGAAGAAGGCGAAGGCCGAGAAGACCGCGCCCGCCGCGCCCGCCGCGAAGAAGGCGGAGAAGGCCGCGCCCGCCGCGCCCGAGAAGGCCGCGCCCGCCGCGAACGCGAAGAAGAGCGACCAGAGCGCGGCCGCGTCGAAGAAGCCCGAGAAGGCCGCGCCGCCCGCCCCGGCTCCGAAGAAGGGCGGGCGCGGGGCGTCGTCGGCGCGCGCGTAGGCAGAGCAGCGCAAGAGGCAGAGCAGAGATAGAGCGTAGACCGGGGATGCTCGCGCGTGGACGCGGGCGCCGTGCCTCGGGGCGCCGCACGTTGACGAGAGCGCGGAGCGCGACGCGGAGCGCGACGGCCATGCGGAGCAGCGTCTGCAATCCGTATTACAGCTACATTCGCGTGCGAACGTAGCTTGTCTGGCCTGTGTCGCAGTCAGTCGCGGCGCTGCCGCATTGCCTATCTGGCCGCGCGCGACGATGACCAGTATCACCAAGCGGTTGCCATTGTCTCGCTCGCCTTCGTGCGCCGCAGGAGAGCTATCGAGCGGGGCTCGCGCAGGCTAGCGCACCGACGAGAGGCGCTGCTGGAGCTTTTGGCCGTCGCGGTCCGTCTCGCTGCGGATACCGTAGTAGACGTGCGGGCCGCGCGGATCGCCGGGGATCGTCAGCTTCAGGTCGAACGGGGCCGGGCCGTCGACGCGCTCGATCGTGAACTGGCTCGTGACCTCCTGCTTCGTCTCGTGGAGGGTGAACCGGAGGTCGTCGCCAGAGACGGCGAACGAGAACAGCTCGAACGTGCCCTTGAAGAGCGTGCGGTCCTGGAACACGCCGCTACTGCCCATGCTCGGGACGAACCGGTAGACGTGCAGCCGATCGCGATCCGTCTCGGGCATCCGATCGAGCCAGTTGCGATCGACGAGCAGGGCCCTGGCCTGATCGGCGGGGACCGCCTTGGACGAGGACGACGGCGACGAGCACGCAGCGAGCGCGGCGAGCGCGAGCGCGGCGAGAACAGAGACCATGGACCGCATGCCCGCACTGTAGCGCCGATCCGGCGGCCGGGATCGGCGCCCGGGAGGCGCGCGGCTCAGGCCGCCAGGATCCGCACGGCCCCCTCGGCGCCGCGCGTGATCTGGCGCTGGCGGGCCTCGGCGGTGCCGCCCACCACGCAGACGAGCAGCTCGGCGCCCTGGCAATCCACCTTCTTCATCTGGACGTCCCAGCGGTGGCCGCTGCCGAAGAGCACGCCGTTGAACTCGCGGATGCGCGGGCCGACGAGCACCATCCGGGCCGCCACCTCGTCGCAGGCGTAGGGGTCGCCCGAGGACGCGAGCGGCAGGCCGTTCTCGTCGGCGACGACCATCGCGGCGATGTGGCCCTCCTCGCAGCAGGCGGCGAGCTGGAAGCGGAGGGACTGCGTGACCGTGGCCCCGCGGCGGAGACGGCGATCCTGTGTGACCATGGCGCGATGGTGGCCAGGGCCGCCGCCGCGGGCAAGAAAACCGCCGGCGGTCAGCCGGGCGGAGGACCCGGGGTAAGCTCGCGCGGTGCGATCGTTCGCCTGCACCCTCATCGGGTGCGCTCTCCTCGCCTGCCAACTCGCCTGCCAACCCCCGAGACCCAAGACGATGACCTGGCCTGCCCTCGACGACAAGCTGCTCGCGGACGCCGCGGCGACCTTCAACTTCCGGCTCGGCGTGCCGACGCCGCTCGCGATCACCCGGGACGGCGCGGTCTTGTTCCGCCGCACACCGCCGCGCGAGTTCGCCTCGGACCTCTACGAGCTCGCCGCCGACGGCACGGTGCGGACGCTCGCCACGGTCGCCGAGCTCCTGGGCCAGGCCGACGAGCAGCTGTCGGACGCCGAGAAGGCGCGCCGCGAGCGCACGCGCACCGCGACGCGCGGCGTCGTGGACATCGGCGTGTCCGACGACGGCGCCACCGTCATGATCCCGCTCGGCGGCGTGTTCCACGTGGTCGACCGAGCGTCCGGCGCCCGGACGACGATCGATCCCGGCGGGCCGGCGTACGATCCGCAGCTCTCGCCTGACGGCAGCGCGATCGCGTTCGTGCGAGACGGCAGCCTCTGGGTCGCGCCGAAGCAGGGCGCGCCGAAGCGGATCGCCGAGCCGCCCGCGGGGTTCGAGTACGGCGTGGCCGAGTTCGTGGCGCAGGAGGAGCTCGGCCGACGGCGCGGCTACTGGTGGTCGCCCGACAGCAAGTCGATCGTGTTCCAGCGCACCGACGCGCGCGGCGTCGACACGCTCTACGTCGCGGACCCGCGGCACAACGAGCGGCCGCCGGTGCCGTTCAAGTACCCGCGCGCCGGGCGGCCCAACGCGGCCACCGATCTCGGCGTGGTCTCCGCCGCGGGCGGCGCGCCGCGGTGGCTGACCTGGGACCTCGCGAAGCACGGCTACATCGCCGACGTGCAGTGGCCCAAGGGCGGCCCGCTCGCCGCGCTCGTGCTCGAACGCGAGCAGACCGAGGCCGTGCTGCTCGCGTTCGATCCGGCGAGCGGCGCGTCGCGCGTCCTCCTGACGGAGCGCGACGACGCCTGGCTCAACGTCAACGCCGGCGCGCCGAAGTGGCTCGAGGACGGCTCGGGCTTCCTCTGGATGACCGAGCGCAAGGGCGACTTCACGCTCGAGCTCCGCGCCCCCGACGGCGCGCTCGTGCGCGAGCTGACGACGCCCGAGCTCGGGCTCCGCAGCCTCGTCGGGCTCGAGGCGCGCGCCGCGATCGTCGAGGCCGGGACGCGGGCCACGCACCAGGACGTCTTCCGGATCCCGCTCGACGGCGGCGCGCCGGTCCAGCTCACCGGCGGCGAGGGCGTCGCGAGCGCGCGGGCCAAGCACGGCGTGATCGTCGTCGACACGGCGCGCGAGGCCGGCGGCCGCACGACGATCGTGATCGGCCCCGGCGGCCGGCGCGAGCTGCCGTCGGTCGCCGAGGAGCCGCGGCTCGTGCCGACGACGGTGCTCGAGACGGTCCAGCTCGGCGGCCGCACGCACCACGTCGCGATCACGCGGCCGCGCGCGTTCGATCGCGCGCGCCGCTACCCCGTGCTGCTCAAGGTCTACGGCGGCCCGCACGTGGCGACGGTGCTCGCCGCGCGCGACTCGTACGTGATGGACCAGTGGTACGCCGACGCCGGCTTCATCGTCGTGCGCACCGACAACCGCGGCACGCCGAACCGCGGCCGCGCGTGGGAGCGCGCGGTCCTGCGCGACCTCGTCACGGTGCCGCTCGAGGATCAGGTCGGCGCGCTCGTAGCGCTCGGCGCCCGGCACCCCGAGCTCGATCTGTCGCGCACCGGCGTGTTCGGCTGGTCGTTCGGCGGCTACATGGCGGCGATGGCGGCGCTCCTGCGCCCCGACGTCTTCAAGGCCGCCATCGCGGGCGCGCCCGTCACCGACTGGTCGCTCTACGACACCGCGTACACCGAGCGGTACATGAAGCTGCCCGCGGACAACGCCGACGGCTACCGCGCGACGAGCGCGCTCACGCACGCCGGCAAGCTCGCGCGCCCGCTCCTCCTCATCCACGGCCTGACCGACGACAACGTCCACTTCGCCCACACGCTCGCGCTGATCGAGGCGCTCTACATCGCCGCCAAGCGCGCCGAGGTGATCACGCTGTCGGCGACGCACATGGTGCCGGACCCGAAGCTGAACCTCGCCCGCGAGCAGATCCAGGTCGAGTTCTTCCGCCAGCACCTCGGCCTCCCGTAGGGCATACTGCGCCCATGGCCGTCGAGAAGATCTTTCAGGACGCCCTCGCGCTGCCCCGCGAAGATCGCGCGCGCCTCCTCACGGCGCTCGCGGTGAGCCTCGAGCCCGGAGGTGAGGCGCGGCCGACCGAAGCCGAATGGGAGGGGGCGTGGACCGCGGAGGTCGATCGCCGCCTGCGGGACTTCGACGAAGGGCGCAGCGCCGCGATCAGCCACGAGGAGTTCAAGAGCCGCGCGCGCGCCCGGCTGCGATAGCAGTGAGTTACACCGTCCAGGTCCTCTCCGAGGCCGACGCCGAGCATGCCGCGACGATCACGTGGTTCGTCGAGCACGTCTCGCACGAGCACGCGATCACGTACGCCACGGCGATCTCGAAGGCACTCGACGAGCTCGAAGATCGCCCGTTCGCATGGCCCGCCTGGCCATCGCGCCCCGAGGTACGAGTGCGCCACCTGCGTGAGATCTCGTATTCGATCATCTACCGCGTCCAGGATCGCGTCGTGACGATCATCGCCTTCGCACATATGCATCGAGCTCCGGGGTACTGGCTCGGCCGCCTCAAGTGATCCTCCACCGCGACCCTCGCTGCGTCGCCGTCGACAAGCCGTCGGGCGTGGCCACGCACCGCGGCTGGGCCGATGACGACGACGCGCTGCTCCAGCGCGTGCGCGACGCCGTCGGCGCGTACGTCTACCCGGTCAACCGGCTCGACCGCGGCGCGTCGGGCATCGTGCTGTTCGCGCTCGATCGCGAGGCCGCGCGCGCGTTCGCCGAGGCGTGGGAGACGGCCGAGAAGACGTACCTGGCGCTCACGCGCGGCCACCCGCCCGAGGCGCTCGTGATCGATCACGCGATCCCGCGCGCGCCCGGCGAGGAGCGCGTCTCCGCCGTCACGCACGTCCAGCGCGTCGAGACGTTCGGCCGCTACGCGCTCGTGGAGGCGCGGCCGCGGACCGGGCGGCTGCACCAGATCCGGCGGCACCTCAAGCACGTGTCGTGTCCGATCATCGGCGACGTCCGCTACGGCAAGGGCGAGCACAACCGCATCTTCCGCGCGCAGCACGGGCTGCACCGCCTCGCGCTCCACGCCGCCGCGCTCGAGGTCGCCCACCCGGACGGCGGCACGCTGCGCGTCACCTGCCCGCTCGCCGCCGACCTGGCCGGCGCCCTCGCGAGCTGCCGGGCGGCCTACGCGGCTCCTCCTATATAATGAGGGCGCACTGCGTCATACGTGATTTCAGATACTTACGCCGGGCGCAGATCCGTCTGATTGCGGCTACTTCGCCGGCTTCACGAAGCGGAGCACGAAGCGATCGCTCGTCCCGCGGCGCTCGCCCGCCTGCCGCGGCGAGCTGTTCCAGTCGCGCGGATCGGCCGGGTTGCGGAGGGCGTCGCTCGAGGCATCGAGCCGAAAGCCGGCCGCGGTGACCTCCTGCTTCACGACCTCCTCGTCGATCCGGTGCAGCGTCTCGACGTCGCGCACGCCGGAGCCGGCCGCCGCGCTGTGATCGACGATGCCGTAGACGCCGCCGGGCCGGAGCGCGGCGAACACCGCCTTGTTCATCTTCGGGCGGTCTGCCTTCTGCCAGACGGTGTCGTGGTAGTTCAGGATCGTGATCACCGCGTCGAGCTCGCGGACGTCGCCCGGGAACGGATCGTCGATCGGTCGCTCCAGCGCGACGACGCGCTTCATCACCGGCTTTTGGGCGCGCTCGGTCCACGGCTTGCGCGCGAAGCGATCGAGCACCTCCTTCGAGTTCTGCGCGTAGAGCGTCCCGCTGTCGCCGAGGACGCGCGCGATCAGCTCGCTCGAGTAGCCGCCGCCCGCGAACAGCTCTCCGATCTTCTGCCCGGGCGCGACGCGGAAGAACGCCAGCACCTCGCCCGGCTTGCGGCCGGCGTCGAGCGCGCGGTCCTCGGTGCTGCGATCGGTCGCGGCGATCACGGCCTTGAGCGGCTCGGGCACGTCGGCCGCGGGCGTGTACGGCGCCGGCGGCGGCGCGGCGGCAGCCCCGGCGGACCCCGACCCGGCGGACCCCGACCCCGCAGACCCGGCTCCCGCAACCCCGGAGGATGAGACCGCGCCCGCGGAGCCTGCCGCCGGCGATCCCGAACCCGCCCCACCCGGCGGATCCTTCGACTTCGAGCATCCCGCGGCGGCGAGCACGACGACGAGGTAGGCGACGAATTTCATGGCCGGAACGTAGCCCGAACCGATCCCAGCCGGGCCGATCGAGGCCGCCCGCCAGCACGCAGACAGCCGATCTCAGCACGGGTCAGCGCGCGCGCGGGGATATCCGGACTCGTGACGGACCGCGGCGGGGCGCCGCCGCCCGTGCGGTTGTCCTCGACATCCGCGGGCCGCGCGTGCTGGGATACGCGGCGAACGCCAAGATCTGGAGGCCTGAGCATGGGTGGCTACGAGAGAAGGCCCGGTGGAACGGATACCGGATCGACGACCGGGACGGGCGGCGCCAACGCCGGCACCGTCGGCGCGCAGACGCTCACCGGCGCGCCCGCGGCCCCGCGCGCGCCTGATCTGCTCCGCGAGGTGACCGATCTCCTGAAGGGCCCCACGGGCGCGGCCGGCGCGTTCGAGCGGCTCAAGACGATGGAGGCGGCGCAGCAGACGTCCATCGCCACGCGGCTCAGCGCGGCGCAGCGCGCCAAGCTCGCGGGCATCGAGCGCTCCGCGGCGACCGGCGACGCCGGGTACGCGCTGCTCCGCCGGTGCTTCGACGCGACGCCCGCCGCCGAGGTCAACACGCTGTGCAAGTGGACCGCGCTGCGCTTCAACCTGACCGTCTCGGCCACGAGCGACAGCACCGGCGCGCCGTGGGACAAGCGCGGCCTCCGCCGCTGCTGGGACGTCCTGCAGGCGCTGCCCGCCGCGCACGTCGAGGACAACGCCGATCTGAGCTCGCTCACCCGCTACCGCTCGACCAGCATCGAGGGCTGGGCGTCCGACGACGGCGAGGCCGCGATCGGCTACGGCAACCGCAACAAGATCGACACCGCCGTCGAGACCGGCGACTTCACCGACGCCAAGGATCCGCTGCGCGGCAAGAACATCTTCGACGCCACCGTGCGCCACGAGATCGGCCACCGCGTCGACTCCGGCGTCGGCGGCCCCGCGTACACCGCCACCGACGCCGGCGGCGGCTGGCAGACGTGGGACGGCAGCGACGGCATGGCCGAGCGCATCGTCGCCGCCTCGGGCGGCAAGATCAGCGGCTGGCCCGACGCCGCCGAGAAGACCGCGATCATCGCCTGCCTGCAGGGCGTCATCACCGATCGCGTCCCCAACGAGATCAACACCCGGCTCGGCGCGCTGCCGTTCCTCGCCGGCCACGCGACCGACGCCGCGAAGAAGACCAAGCTCAACGACATCAAGGGCGATCAGGCCGTCTCCGCGCTCCGCGTCGCGTTCTCGCACCAGGGCCCGTGGGACCTGCCCACCGGCGGCGTCAAGCTCGGCGATCGGATCTACCAGGAGTCGTACGACTGGCCGCAGTGGGTCAGCTACAAGCAGGAGGCGCGCGCCCGCAAGTTCTCGCGCTACCAGTTCCGCGCCCCCGGCGAGTGGTTCGCCGAGGCCTACGCGACGTACTACCAGCCGCCCGGCCAGAAGGGCGCCCTGATGGCCGGCCTCGACGACGCCACGAAGACGTGGTTCGACTCCCACGTCGATCCGCAGCGCGGCGCGGGCGGCACGGCCCCGGCCGCGCCCGGCGGCGGCGCGGGTGGCGGCGCGGGCGGCGCGACCACGACCCCGCAGACCGGCGCGCAGGCCCAGACGCCGCGCGGCTCCGGCGCCCCGTCGTGATCGCGCGCGGCCCCCGCGCGCGCGGCACCCACGCGCGCGCCGCGCTCGCGCTCCTGGCGGCGGTCCTGCTCGCGGCCGCGTGTGGTAAGAGCCATACAGCGCGCGGCGCCGAGGGCGGCAGCGGCATCACGAAAGGACCGACGCAGATGGCGGCCACCCAACCAGACACCGCGATCGTCCAGGACGCGCTCGCCAAGGAGCTCAAGGTCGCGCCCGGCGACGTCAAGGTCCGGCCGCTCAATGTCAGCGTCCCCGGCATCCTCGTGTTCACCGCCTCCGTCAAGGCCGGCCGCCCCGTGACGCGCACCGGCATCGTCGAGGGCGGCGTGATCTACACCGAGACCGAGGCCATGTCGCGCGTCGCGCGCGCGTGGAACTACGGCGTCGCGCGCACGGTGCCGCCCGAGACCGTCGCCCAGGTGTTCGGCGCGCTCCACCTCGCGACCGCCGAGTCCTCGCCGTTCATCGACGAGGACACCGTCGACACGTACCGCAGCGTCTCCGGCCCCAAGCGGGCCGCCGCCGTCGCGATGCCGAAGGAGGCCACCGCCGACGGCCACCCCGCCGTCGTGTACTGCCTGACCTCGGCCTCGCGCGGCACGCCGTTCAGCGTCATCACGGCGATGGTGAAGCCGGGCTTCCAGGTGGAGCTCCGCGCCCAGCCCGTGCTCGAGGACTAGCGTGTCCGTCCACGAGGAGCGGATGCTCGCCTGTCCGCACTGCGGACACGAAGAGGCCCGCGCGGTGGCGGTCAGCGTCGACGGCGCGCGCGCCGCGCAGCAGCACCAGGCGATCCTCGATGACACGTTCCAGCGCTTCTCGTGCGCCGCGTGCGGCCGAGAGTTCCGCGCCGACGGGCCGCTCATCTACCTCGACTTCGACGCCAAGCTCTGGATCGGCGTGTTCCCGGCGCCGTGGGAGGCCGCGTGGTGGGAGCACGAGGCGGCGCCCCAGGGCGCGTTCGATCGCTACATGATCGAGAATTGCCCGCCGCTCGTGCGCGAGTGGGCGCCCGGCTTCGCCGTCCGCGCCGTGTTCGGCCTGCCGCGCCTGCGCGAGAAGCTCGTCGCGCACGCAGCCGGGATCGACGATCGCGTGCTCGAGGCGTACAAGCTCGATCTCCTGCGCGGCATGGGCCCCTACGAGCTGTCGCCGCGCGCGCGGCCCACGCTGCGCGCGGCCACCGCCCAGGACGCCGTCTTCCTCGTCCCCCGGCCCGAGCCCGGCGAGCCCGGCAAGCTCGCGCAGGTCCGCGTCGCGCGCGCCGAGCTCGATCGGATCGCCGCGGCGCAGGACGGCGCGTGGGCCCAAACGATCGCCGCCCTCGCCGAGGGGCCGTACGTCGATCTCGGCCGGCTCTTCGCGCCGCGCCCCTCCGGCAGCGAAGCGACGCCGTAGCCCGCTTTCCAGGCGAGCCACGCGAGCGCCGGCACACGCGCGACCGCTACGCGACCAGCGCGTCCAGCTCGCCGTCGTCGCGCATGCTGAGATCGAGGATCGCCCACAGGAGCGCGGCGATCGTCGTCGCGACGGCGTCCTGCTCGTACGGCGTCAGCACCGCCCCCGGCAGCTCCTCGACCTGATCGCGCACCGAGCGGACCATCGCGCGATCGCAGCGGCCGCTGCGCACCGCGGCGAGGCCCGAGTTCAGCGCGTTGTGATCGATGCGGAGCCGCGCGATGCGGGCCGGCCCGCCGAGGACGCGGCGCGCGAGCAAGACGCCCGCCTCGAATGCGTCGCCGTCGGGGGCGGCCAGCTCGCGCTCGAGGAGTCGGACCACCGCCGGCTGGCGCACCACGAGCCAACCCACGTCGTCCTGCGCAACCAGAGCCACAGCGTTCATTGTCAAACCCTAGCCATGGCCCGCTCGGCGGCGCCAGTTTTTGCCTTTTCGGCTATGGTGCGGGCGATGTCCCGGCCCGCCTTCCTGGTCGACGGTCTCCGCTCTCCCTTCGGTCGCTACGGCGGCGGCCTCGCCGGCGTCCGCGCCGACGATCTCGCCGCCCAGGTCATCGCCGCGCTCGTCGCCAGGACGAAGATCCCCGCCGAGCGGATCGACGACGTCATCCTCGGCTGCGCCAACCAGGCCGGCGAGGACAACCGCAACGTCGCGCGCATGTCGGCGCTGCTCGCAGGGCTGCCGGTGGCGGTGCCCGGTGTCACCGTCAACCGGCTGTGCGGCTCGGGGATGCAGGCCGTCGCCGACGCCGCGCGCCTCATCGCCACCGGCGACGCCGACCTCGTGATCGCCGGCGGCGTCGAGCAGATGTCGCGCGCGCCGCTCGTCATGGCCAAGCCCACCGAGGCGTTCCAGCGCGGCAACCAGACGATCTACGACACCACGCTCGGCTGGCGCTTCGTGAACCCCAAGATGGAGGCCACCCACGGCACGCTCGCGATGGGCGAGACCGCCGAGCGGGTCGCCGAGCGCTGCGGCGTCTCGCGCGAGGCGCAGGACCGGTTCGCCCTGCTCTCGCAACAGCGCGCTGGTCGGGCCATCGCGTCCGGCCGCGTCGCGCGCGAGCTGACGCCGATCGTCACCGGCACCGACAAGAAGACCGGCGCCGAGGTGCGCGTCACCGCCGACGAGCACCCGCGCCCCGACACCACGATCGAGCAGCTCACCAAGCTCCGGCCCGCGTTCGCCGCCAAGGGCCAGACCGGCACCGTCACCGCCGGCAACGCCTCGGGGCTCAACGACGGCGCCGCCGCCGTCCTCGTCGCGAGCGAGCAGGCGATCGCCGAGCTGGGCCTCACCCCGCGCGCCCGCTTCGTGACCGGCGCGGCCGCCGGCGTCGAGCCGAGCTACATGGGCCTCGGGCCCGTGCCCGCCTCGAAGAAGGCGCTCGCGCGCGCCGGGCTCACCGCCCAACGCATCGATCTTGCAGAGCTAAACGAGGCGTTCGCCGCGCAGGCGCTGCCGTGCATCACAGAGCTCGGCCTCGATCCCGAGCGCGTGAACGTGAACGGCGGCGCGATCGCGTGGGGCCACCCGCTCGGCGCGTCCGGCGCGCGCCTCGTGCTGACGCTCATGCTCGAGCTCGAGGCCACGCCGGCCGCGCGCCTGGGCCTGGCCTCGATGTGCATCGGGGTCGGCCAGGGCATCGCGGTGATCCTCGAGCGCGCCTGACGGCGCCCCCGCCGCGGACGGTTCGACCGGTGCCCGATCCAAATCGGTCAAACCGCCCGCGGCGCGGACCCGCGAGCCGGCGGGCAGCCCGTTGGCTTTTTCCGGCCGCCGTCGCACACTCGGAGGAGTCGAGCCTCGTGTCCGCGGGTCGGCGGCGCGGGCTCGAAAGGCTACGAGCACGTGCACGATCTGGTCTCAAAGGCGCTCAAGCTCGTCGGGAAGGTCCTGGGCGACAAGTTCAAGCTGACCGCCTGCATCGGCATCGGCGGCAGCGGCGCCGTCTACAAGGCCGATCAGATCGCGCTCGGGCGCACCGTCGCCGTGAAGATCCTGAACGAGGAGCTGTGCGCCGACCCGCGCATGAGCAAGCGCTTCCGCGACGAGGCGATGTCCGCGTCGCGCCTCAACCACCCCAACTGCGTCTCGATCATCGACTACGGCCAGTCGCAGGACGGCCTGCTCTATCTCGCGATGGAGTACGTCAAGGGCCCGACCCTGACGCAGCTCCTCGTCAACGAGAACCCGCTCCCCGCCGAGCGCGTCGTCGACATCGTGATGCAGTCCTTGGCCGGGATCGACGAAGCGCACCTCGCCGGCGTGGTGCACGCCGATCTCAAGAGCGACAACATCATCCTCGATCAGCGGCGCGCCGGCGTCGACGTCGTCAAGATCGTCGACTTCGGCATCGCCCGGCTCGTGACCGCTGTCCGCGATCCGGACGATCGCTCGATCTCCGGCACGCCCGAGTACATGGCGCCCGAGGTGATCGCCGGCTCGACGCCGTCGTTCGCGTCGGACATCTACGCCGTCGGCATCATCCTGTACGAGCTCCTGGCCTACAAGACGCCGTTCTTCGCCGGCTCGACGACCGAGATCCTCGCGAACCACCTGCGGGCGATGGTCCCGACGCTCTCGGCGCGCCGCCAGCAGGTGCCCAAGGAGCTCGACGCGATCGTCGGCAAGGCGCTCGCGAAGCGCCCCGGCGATCGCTACGCGTCGGCCGCCGAGATGCGCGCCGCGCTCGCCCGCGTCCAGTCCCAGACGAGCCGCACGGCGACGGCCGACAAGTGCGAGCAGTGCGGCATGTCGTGCGCGCCGCAGTGGAAGTTCTGCCCCGAGTGCGGCACGCCGCGCCGCGCCCTGGTCGCCATCGCCGCCGCCGTCGCGCCCCGGGTGCCGCCGTCGGCGGCCGAGGTGCTGCCGCTGCCGTTCCTCGGCCGCGATCTCGAGCTCGGGGCCGTGCTCGCGCACCTCGAGCGGCAGCCCGGCCCGGGCGCCGGCCTGCTCGTCACCGGCGCCGAGGGCTCGGGGCGGAGCGCGCTGCTCCGCCGCGCGTACGACCAGATCGGCCACGAGGCGCGCGTCGTCTACCAGATCGGCCCCGATCCGAGCGGGCTCGCCGCGCCGTTCTACCCGATCCGCTCGCTGCTCGCCGCGGTCTTGCAGCTGCCGCCCGTGTCGAGCGAGGGCGAGCTGCGCGAGGCCGTCCTCGAGCTCGGCCTCGCCGAGGAGGACCTGCCCGGGATCGCGCAGCTGTTCGGCCACCCGACGACCTTGCTCGAGCTCGAGCCGCCGGTGCGCCGCCGCGAGATCGTGTGGTCGTCCTTGCGCGCGCTCGCGCAGGCCGCGGCGCAGGGCCCCGTCACCGTCGTGTGCGAGGACATCGATCGGTTCGACGCGCCGAGCCTCGAGGTCCTGCGCCGCGCCATGGAGGTGCCCGAGCTCGCGCTGCCGCCGATCGTCATGACGGCGACGCGCGGGTTCGCCGCGCAGTGGCCCGCGGCGGTGCCGCGCGTCGAGGTCGGCGCGCTCGAGGCGAGCGATCTCGGGCGCATCGTCGCGCGCCTCGAGGCGGCCGGCGTGCGCGGCCTGCCGCCCGCGCAGGCGCTGCTCGAGACCACGCGCGCCTACCCCGGCCACATCGAGCACGTCGTGCGCTACGTGCTCGAGGGCGGCAAGGCCGAGGACACCGCGTCGTCCCTGCCCGACCTCGTCGCCGCGCGGCTGTCGCTGCTCAAGCAGGCGACGCGCGACGTGCTGCAGGCCGCGGCCGTGCTCGGCACCGAGCCGCAGCTCGACCTGCTCCGCGTGATGCTGCCGATGCCCGGCGAGGCGCTCGAGGCCGCGATGGCCGACGCGGAGCGCTCGGGCCTGCTCGGCCAGGACGCGTCCGGCGAGCTCGCGTTCACGAGCCGGCTCGCGCGCGACATCGTCTACGACGCCACGCCCGCCCACGTGCGCCGCTCGCTGCACGCCGCCGCGGCCGCCGCCGTCGAGGCCGTGTCACCGGACCTCGCCCTCCTCGGCCACCACCACGATCTGGCCGGCCACGCCAAGGACGCGATCCCGCTCCTGCGGCGCGCCGGCGACCTCGCCGCCGAGCAGCTCGACGACGCCGGGGCCGGCCAGCTCTACCACCGCGCGCTCGTGGCCGTCCGCCAGGCAGTGCTCGCCGGCGACGACGACGGCTCGGCGGAGGCGCAGTTCGTCCAGCTGAGCGTCCGGTTGGCGGACGTCCTGCGCGCGCGCGGCGAGACCGCGATCGCGCGCGGCGTGCTCGCCGAGGCCCGGGACTGGTCCGGCGCGCCGCCGCTCACCGCGGTGATCGATCGGGCCGGCGCCACGATCGCGCTCGGCGAGGGCGACGTCGAGGGCGCGATCATCAGCCTGCGCCGCGGCGTCGGCCGCGCGATCGCGACCGGCGACATGAACCTCGTCTGCGAGCTGTACTCGGATCTCGCGACGGCGCTCCTGCGCGCCGGCGATCCGGATGCGGCGCTCCGGGAGCTCGGCGAGTGCATCGATCTCGTCACCCTGGGGGAGGGCATCACCGCGATCGACGGGCCCGAACCGTTCTGGCGCATCCTGCGCGCGCAGGCGCAGCTCGTCGAGGGCACCGGCGACGCGCCCAAGGCGCTGCGGCTCGCCGAGGCCGCGCTGTTCCACGCGCAGCGCGTCGGCTCGCGGTTCGGCGCCGCGCGCGTCCAGCAGCTGCTCGCGCACCTCTGCGAGAAGACCGGCCTCGGATCCAAGGCCGAGCGCTACCGCCAGCAGGCGCTCCACGAGCTGCGCAGCCTCGGCGATCGCCGCCCCACCGCCGAGATCATGATCACGGACGCGGGAGCCAGGGCCGCGGCCGCGCCGAAAGCTCGGACCGTCGAGCCGCTCCCGGGATGACGCGCGGCGTGATCGCGTGTGCCGTCACCTCGAACCCTGGCCCGCGACGCTGCCCAGCGCAGCGAGGCGCGCCGCGATCTCCCGCACCACGCGGAGCACGGCGTCGACCAAGGCCAGGTCGATATCGGTATCGCCTTCGTACTCCGCTCGATTCCTCTTCGTATGCGCTTGATCGAGGACCCGCCAGTGCTCCGCCGAAAGCCCCAGCGTGTGCTGCAAGCACTGAAACACGAGATACCTGTTCTCCGAGCGGTACCCCCTGAACCGCATCGCGGCGAGCGCGAGGGCGTGGGCAGCGTTGTAGGCGAGATCGAAGCGGCTCTCAAGGCTGAGAGTGGTGTTCTCCGCGTCTTTCAAGCGCACAGTCCCCGATCGGATCAAGCCATCGAGCTCGATCTGCGACGGTGGCTCAGTCTTGAGCTTTCCGATTCGGGCGAGATTATTCAGAGGATCAGACGGCATCCACACTCCCGATCAGGATGTGATGTTTCCCCTCGAGCACTCGGGTCAAGAACGGGTGATGTTCCCGGCGGCGGCGCAGGAACTCCTCGGAGGTATAGATGGTTGGGCTGATCCTCCGCCCCAACCGCGCTTCGACCGGTCCAAGCCGCGCGAAGACCTCCTCGAGCGAGAGGCGATCGGATACGAGCAATACGTCGATGTCACTCGAAGCCGTGTCACTGCCTTTCGCCACCGACCCGTAGAGCAACGCCACGGAGACGCGGTCGGCGACGGGCTCGAGCGCCGCGGCCAGGGCCCGCGGGATCCCGAGCGTCTTGTCCATGAGACTACACAGCTCCCCGAAGATCGGCGAACCAGCGTTTGCCTGGACGTATACGCGCCCGCCCGAGGTCTCGCTCGTTACGAGCTCGGCCCGCCTGAGACGGGCCAGCTCGCGCTGCACAGCACCGGAGCCCGAGCGCGCAAGCGCGATGAGCTCGCTCACCGTGAAGCGCCGATCCGGCTGGCCGTAGAGCAGCGATAAGACCCGCTGCTGCGTCGATGAAAACAACGCGTCGATGATCCCAATGCGTGGCTCGGAGGCATCCGGTCGGGCACGGGCTGCTCTGCCCAGTTTGGGTACGCGCTTACCCATAACGGGCATCCTAGTACCCATTCTGGGTATCTACCAATTTTTTGGGGAGCATCGATGCACCGGCGACACGCCCAAGGCTGCGGCTCGCCGAGGCCGCGCTGTTCCACGCGCAGCGCGTCGGCTCGCGGTTCGGCGCCGCGCGCGTCCAGCAGCTGCTCGCGCACCTCATGCGAGGAGCTCGGCCTCGGATCCAAGGCCGAGCGCTACCGCCAGCAGGCGCTCCACGCGCTGCGCGGCCGCGCCGAAAGCTCGGACCGTCGAGCCGCTCCCGGGATGACGCGCGGCGTGATCGCGTGTGATCGCGCCGCGATCGCGCCGCAATCATCCCGGCGATCGTCAGCCCGAGGGTGGAGCCCGTGCGCGCGCGCGCGCTTCACGCTTCGCGACGTAGCGCGGTGCCGCTCGATCTGTGTAGTCTGCCGTGGTGGGAAGTATCTTGCTCGTCGAGGCGGACCCAGAGACGTGCGGCCACTGGGCCGCCGATCTGGGGATCGCCGGCCATGCAGTATTGACGGCGACGGCGATGCGGGACGCGCTCCTGACGATCCGCGAGGGCGGCATCGACGTCGTGGTCATCGACGCCTATGACCCGCGCATCGGCGTCATCGAGCTCGCGGCGGCGCTCGAGGCGCTGCCCGACACGCCGCCGCTCGTGCTCGTGTCCGGCTCGCCGGCCGCGCCCGCGATCTCGGCGCGCATCTGCGCGGCGCATTTCCTGGCCAAGCCGTGCGAGCCCTTCGAGCTCGTCGACGTGGTGACGCGCCTGCTCGGCCACCGCCCGGTGCGCGTGCTCGACGACGACGAGCCGACCGGCCCTGTGCGCTTCTTCCACTGAAGTAAGCCGCCAGGCGCGGGCGCGCGCGGGCGCGCGCGCGCGCGGGCGCGCGCGCTGCCCGCACTACGACGGCAGTACCGTCGCTGATGCCTGTTCGCGCGTCTTCATGAGTTTCCGGCTAGGGGACCTTGGTCCCATAGCGCCCGGGGCGCGGCGGGCTCTATATCGGCGACCGAGAGCGAAAGGAGTTTTTCTATGGCTACAGTGCGCTTCTTGTCGGACTGGACACATCAGCAGAGCGGTGACATTCGACCTGGTGAATCCTTGCGGATCGAATATGACGTGGCGCGGTTGCCTGAGCACCGGGCGGAGCGCTATGGCCAGAAGGCCTGGAGCATCAGCGCCAACCTCCGATTCCACCCCGGCGGCCAGGTGCAAGCCGGGGACGTCTCCTCAGAGGCGTTCGAAGTGTACGTGCCAGCGAACACCAGCCGGATCGAGCTATGGTTTCACAATACCGATCATACGGGCGGTAGCGCCTGGGACAGCCGCTACTGCCAGAACTATTGGCTGGACGTAGCTCGCCAGT
>DATMCI010000349.1:0-8051 GCA_035558535.1 Kofleriaceae bacterium | reverse complement strand
CTACGAGGCCGGCCTCGAGATGTTCGGCGCCGCGGTCGGCGCGACCCGCGAGGGCGCCTCCGAGGCGACGCGCCGCGTGGCGGCCGCCCAGGCGGCGATCGACGAGGCGACGGGCGCGCAGCGCGGCATGGAGGCCGAGCTCTTGCGCGTCACCGGGCGCGCCGCGGATCTCGACGCGCGGCTCGGCGCGGCCCGCGCGGAGCACGAGCGCGCGACCGCCGAGCGCGATCGGCGCGCCGCGGCCCGCGCGATCGCGGCGCGGCTCGCGGAGCACGAGCGCGAGCACGCGGGGCTCGCCGAGGCCGAGCAGCGGGCGCGCGCCGAGCAGGCGGCCGCCACGGCGATCCGCGCCGCGGCCACGGCCGAGCGGGCGCGCGCGCTCGAGGCGTACGACCGCGCCGCCATGGGGCTCGCGCACCTGCAGACGGGGCTCGACGAGCTGGTGCGGCGCGCGCACGCCCACCACCAGCTCGGGCGGAGCCTCACCGAGGCGCGCGCGCGGCTCGGCCGGCCGGAGCTCCCGGCGGACGGCGCGGCGGCGGCGATCGGCGAGCTCGAGGCGGAGCGCGACCGGCTCGAGCTCGAGCGCGCGCGGCTGGAGCGCGACGGCCGCGACGTCGACGCGCGGCGCGCCGAGCACGCCCGCGCGCTGGAGGCGCTCGCCGGGCTGGAGGCGCTCGCCGCGTCCGAAGCTCCTGGGGCGCGCGTCGGGTCCGAAGCTCCTGGGGCGCTCGCCGGCCCCGCAGCTCCTGGGGCGCGCGCCGGAGCCGACGCGCCAGCGACGCCCGGCACGCTCGCCGATGGCGGCCGCGGCGACAGCGATCCGCACGCCCGCGCGCGGGCCCAGCTCGCGCGGCTCGCCGACCGCGAGGCGGCCATCGCGCGCGCGCCGGATCTGGGCCGCGAGCTCGCCGACGCGGCGCGCCTCGCCCCCCGGCAGCGCGCGGCCCGCGCTCTCGCGGCCGAGCTCGGTCAGGACGGCGCGCCGGGCGCGGTGGCGCGCGCGCTCGCCGAGGTCGAGCAGGAGCTGCGCGACGAGGCGACGGCCGCCGAGGCCGCGCGGGCCGCGAGCGCGGACGCGCGCCACCGGCTCGCGGAGCTGCGCGCAGAGCAGGGCGCGCTCGACGAGCGGCTCGCGCGCTGGCACGCCGCGAGCGCGGCGGCGGCCCGGCTCGCGGCGCTCGGGCCCGCGCCAGCGACGCGCGCCGACGTCGCGGCGCTGCGCGAGCGGCTGACGGAGGAGCACCTGGCGCTCGCCGCGCGCCGCGCCGCGCTCGAGGCGGCGCGCGAGGAGGCGCAGCGGCGCGCCGTCGCGCTCGAGCGCAGCGGCACGAACCTCGATCCGGAGCTCCTGCGCCTGCGCGATGAGCTGGGCGGCGAGTTGCTCGCGAGCCGGTTCGAGGATCTGAGCGTCGGCGCGGCGAGCTGGGTCGAGGCGCGGCTCGGGCCGCTCGCGGGCGCGCTGATCGTCGACGACCTCGACGCCGCGACGCGCGCGATCGCCGAGGCGGAGCGGACCTCCACCTCGGTGTGGCTCGTCGCCGCCGGGACGCCGCTCGCGGTCGAGCCGCCCGAGGACATCGAGGAGCTGGCCGACATGCAGGACGTGATCAGCCCCGAGCCGTTCGGGCTGCGCATCACGCGGCGCGTGCCGCGCCCGAGCCTGGGGCGCCGCGCGCGCGAGCAGAAGCTCCGCGAGCTCTACGCCGCGATCGATCGCGACGGCGCGGCGCTCGACGAGCTGGCGGAGCGCGCGCGGGCGATCGCGGGCTGGCGCCGCGAGGCGCTCGCGCTCGACGCGCACATCGACGCGCTCGCCGCCGGCGATCCGTCCACCGCGCGCGCGCGGCTCGAGTCGGAGCTCGCCACGCTCGAGCTGGCCGAGGAGCGCCGGCGCGCCGCGCAGCACGAGGCCGAGGCGCGGGCGGCGCGGGGGCGCGCGCGGCAGGACGGCCTGCGCCGGCTGCTCGGCGACGCCGCGCTGCTCGAGCCGCCGGATCACGAGGAGCGCGCGCGGGAGCTTTCGGCCCGCAAGGCCGAGCTCGAGGCGGCGCGCGCCGAGCTCGTGCGCGCGGCGGGCCCGCGCCGGCTCCTCGCCGAGCACCTCGAGGCGCTGCGCCACCCGCCGCCCGACGCGGCGGCGCTCGCCGGCCACGCCGCGCGCGTGGCCGAGCTCGGCGCGCGGCTCGACGGGATCGCGCGGACCCGCGCGGCGCTCGACAGCGTGCTCGCGCACCGCCACGCCGCCGCGTGGGGCGACGCCGAGGCGGCGCTCGCCACGCAGTCGGGCCTCGCGCCGGCGCTCGAGGCGCAGCACGCGGCCGCGCGCGCGGCCGTGCACGCCGCGGACGCCGCCGCCGCCACCGCCGAGGCGGCGTGGGAGACGGCCGTGGCGTCGGCGCAGCACGCGGCGGCGCTCGCCGCGGCGGCGGACGCGAGCCGGCAGCGCGTGGCGGCCGAGCTGCTCGCGCTCGGGGGCGCCCCGGGCGGCGCGGCCGAGGCGTCCGCGGGCGCCGACGCCGCCGAGCAGGCGGTGGCCGCGCTCGCCGCGCGCGTCGCCGAGCTCGACGCGGAGACCCGCACGCTCGCCACCGCCCGCGCGCTCGCCGCCGAGCGCCTCGAGCGCGCCGGCCGCGCGGTGACCGACGCGCGGGACAAGCTCGCCGCGGAGGCGCGCGAGGCGGGGCCGGCGGGCGCGGCGTGGGCCGAGCTGCGCGCGCTGGCCCAGGACGCGGGCCTCTTGCACGGGAGCCTCGCCGAGCCGAGCCGAGCCGCGTCGGGCGCGTCGGGCGCGTCGGGCGCGCCGGGCGCGCCGGGCACGTCGGGCGCGCCGCGCGGCAGCGTGCAGCTCACGGCCGACGCGTGGAGCCAGCGCGAGATCCTCCTCGATCGCGTCGGCCGCGCGCGCGGCGGCGAGGAGCTGGCCACCCAGATCCGCGCGCTGCCGCTCGACGGCCCGAGCTACCTGCGCGCGTGGCTCCACACGCGCGAGTGGCTGCGCCGCCGCGTGCCAGTGCAGGTCGCCGAGGGCGACGATCCGATGCTTGCGCTCGAGCGGCTGCGCGATCACCTCGGCGTGCTCGAGGGCCGGCTCGCGCGCCAGGAGACCGATCTGCGCGGCGCGTCCGAGGACGTCGCGCGCGGCATCGACGTCCAGCTGCGGCGCGCCGCCGGGCAGGTGCGGCGGCTCAACCAGCAGCTCGACGGCATCCACTTCGGCAGCATCCAGGGCATCCGCGTCGAGATGCGCCGCGTCGAGCGCATGGAGCAGATCCTGCGCGCCTTGCGCAAGGGCGAGGCGCAGGAGCTCCTGTTCATGTCGGCGATCCCGATCGAGGAGGCGCTCGACGAGATCTTCCGCCGCTACGGTGGCGGCGGCCGGAGCGGCGGGCAGCGCTTGCTCGATTACCGCGAGTACCTCGAGCTCGCCGTCGAGATCCGGCGGCAGACGGCGGGCGCGGCGTGGGAGGCGGCGAGCCCGACGCGGCTCTCGACGGGCGAGGCGATCGGCGTCGGCGCCGCGCTCATGATGGTCGTGCTCACCGAGTGGGAGCGCGACGCGAATTTGCTCCGCGCGCGCCGCACGAGCGGGAGCCTGCGGTTCCTGTTCCTCGACGAGGCGAACCGGCTGTCGCGCGACAATCTGGGCGTTCTGTTCGATCTCTGCCGGACGCTCGATCTGCAGCTCTTGATCGCGGCGCCCGAGGTCGCGCGCGCCGAGGGCAACACGACGTACCGCCTGGTCCGCCACGTCACCGACGACGGGCGCGAGGAGGTCATCGTGAGCGGCCGCCGCGCCATCGGCGCGGCCGAGGTCGAGGTCACGGAGCCCGCCGAGCCCGCCGAGCCTGCCGAGCCCGCCGAGCCCGCTGAGCCTGCCGAGCCGAGCGCGCCGACGTAGCGAGAGCGCACGCCGCGCGCATCGCGCTCACCCGATGTGCGAATGCGCTCGGAGAGCGATACCTCACGTAGCGGCGTGCGCCTTTGCGCGGCCGGCTCCTCCCATCAAGCTGCGATAGATGTCCGACGATCGAGCTCGCACTGGGATCGCGGGGCTGGACACGATCCTCTGCGGCGGCCTGCCGCGCGATCGCATCTACCTCGTCGACGGCGATCCGGGGGTCGGCAAGACCACGGTCGCGCTGCAGTTCCTGCTCAGCGGCGCGGAGCGCGGCGAGCGCGGACTCTACATCACGCTCTCCGAGAGCGAGTCGGAGGTCCGCCAGATCGCGAGCTCGCACGGCTGGTCGATCGACGAGGTCGCCTTGTTCGAGCTCTCGGCGCTCGAGCAGCAGATGCGCATCGAGTCGCAGAACTCGATCTTCCGTCCGTCCGACGTCGAGCTCACCGAGACCACGCGCGCGGTCCTCGGCTTCGTCGACAAGGTCCGCCCCGATCGCGTCGTCTTCGATTCGCTCTCGGAGCTGCGCCTCCTGGCGCAGAGCCCGCTGCGCTACCGGCGCGAGGTCCTGAACCTCAAGCAGTACTTCTCCGGCAAGCGCTCGACCGTCCTGCTCCTCGACGATCGCACGTCGGAGCCCGGCGACATGCAGCTGCAGAGCCTCGCGCATGGCGTGATCTCGATGCAGCAGCTCGCGCCCGACTACGGCGGCGACCGCCGGCGCCTGCGCATCGCCAAGCTCCGCGGCGCGGCGTTCGTGGGCGGCTACCACGACTTCGCGATCCGCCGCGGCGGCATCGAGGTGTACCCGCGGCTCGTCGCCGCCGACCATCACGTCCCCTACGAGCGGGGCGCCGTCTCGAGCGGCGTCACCGCGCTCGACTCGATGCTGGGCGGCGGGCTCACCCGGGGCACCAGCACGCTGCTCATGGGTCCCGCAGGTGCGGGCAAGTCGATCATCGCGTCCCTGTACGCGGTCGCCGCCGCGCGGCGGGGCGAGCGCGCCATCATCCTCGCGTTCGACGAGCTCCGCCGCACCACGATCGAGCGCGCCGATGCGCTGGGCATGGACATGAGCACGCACGTCGCGGCGGGCCGCATCGTGGTCCAGCAGGTCGATCCGGCGGAGCTGAGCCCGGGCGAGCTCGGGCACATCCTGTGCAAGCAAGTGGAGTCCCACGGCGCCACGTTCCTCGTGGTGGACAGCTTGAACGGCTACATGCAGGCGATGCCAGCGGAGAAGTACCTCTACGTCCAGCTCCACGAGCTGCTCACCTACTTCGGCCAGCGCGGCGTGACCACGGTGATGACGCTGGCCCAGCACGGGATCTCCGGCGGCAGCGGGCCAGCGGAGGTCAGCTACATCGCCGACTGCGTGCTGCTCGTGCGTTACTTCGAGGTCGGCGGCCGCGTGCGCAAGGCGATCTCGGTCATCAAGAAGCGCACCGGCGTCCACGAGGACACGATCCGCGAGCTCACGGTCGATAGTCGCGGTGTGACCATCGGCGATCCGCTGGTCGACTTCCGGGGCGTGCTCACCACCGCGCCCGAGTTCCACGGCGACCGGACTCGCCTCGACGGCCGGTGACGGAAGGCCCTACGATGTTCGCCCACGCCCCGGAGCGCACAGCCGAGCGCACACTCGAACGCGTTCTCGTGCTCGCCCCCCGCGGGCGAGACGCCGAGCTGACGCGGCAGCTGCTCGAGCACCAAGGCATCTCCGCGGAGGTCTGCGCGGGCGGGCAGGAGCTCCTCGCCGAGCTGGCGGTGAGCGCCGGCTGCGCGGTCCTCACCCAGGAGGTGCTGTTCGAGGGACTCACGCGCGAGCTGGGCCGCGTGCTCCGCGAGCAGCCGCCGTGGTCGGACCTCCCGCTCGTCGTCCTGAGCAGCGGGCACACCGTCGGGCACCTGCAGCAGATCGTCCCCGAGCTCGGCAACGTCACGCTGCTCGAGCGGCCGGTCACGCCGCAGACGCTGGTCGCCGCGGTCCAGGCCGCGCTGCGCGCGCGCCGCCGGCAGTACGAGGCGCGCACCGCCATCGCGCAGCGCGATCAGTTCCTGGCGATGCTCGGCCACGAGCTGCGCACCCCGCTCGGCTCGATCGTCCTCGCGACCGAGCTCGCGCGCAGCGGCCGCGATCGCGCGCAGCTCGACGCGCGCCTCGAGCTGATCGCGCGGCAGTCGAACCTGCTCGCCCGGCTCGTCGACGATCTGCTCGACGTCGCGCGCGTGACGTCGGGCAAGATCCAGCTGCGGCGCGACGCGGTCGACATCGACGCGACGATCCGGGGCTGCGTCAACGCGCTCACGGAGCGCGCCCGCGGGCGCTCGATCACGCTCGTGACGGGCAGCAAGAGCGGCGCGGTGATCGAGGGCGACGCGGTGCGCATCGAGCAGGTGATCAACAACCTGCTCTCGAACGCGATCAAGTACAGCCCGTCCGGCCGCGCCGTGCGCGTGTCCTCGGTGATCGCCGGTGGCTCGTGCGAGATCCGCGTCCGCGATCAGGGCATCGGGATCGCGCCGGAGATGCAGGGCCGCGTGTTCGATCTGTTCGCGCAGGTCGACGGGAGCCTCCAGCGCGCCGAAGGCGGCCTGGGCATCGGGCTCACGCTCGTGGATCGGCTGGTCCGCCTGCACGGCGGCACGGTCTCGCTCCGCAGCGAGGGGCTCGGGCACGGCAGCGAGTTCATCGTCAAGCTGCCGCTTGGCACCGCGCCCGCGGGCGGCGACGTCATCTCGCTCGACGACGCGCGCCCCGCCAAGCTGAAGGTCGTGCTCGTCGAGGACAACCCCGACCTGCGCGATCTCACCTCGGACCTCCTCGTGGAGCTCGGCTGCAGCGTCGAGCTCGCGGCCGATGGCCCCGACGGCGTCGATCGGATCGTGGAGGTCGCGCCCGACCTCGCGCTCGTCGACATCGGCCTGCCGCTCCTCGACGGGTTCGGCGTGGCGCGCGAGGTGCGCAGGCAGCTCGGCGGCGCCCCGTACCTCGTCGCGGTGACGGGGTACGGCCGCGGCCAGGATCGCCAGCACGCCGCGGACGCGGGCTTCGACACGTTCGTCACCAAGCCGCTCGGCGCGGAGAAGGCGCGCGATCTGATCGAGCGGGCGCGCGCTCGCCGGCAGGCCGCGCGCAGCGCGTGAGCCCGCGCAGCGGCGCGCTGCGGCGATCGGGTTCTTGTAAGTGCCTGAATTTCCGCCGCCGCAGCGCGGCGTCTCATCAGCGACGAATGAGCCCGCCCGGTGGGGCGTACGATCCGCTCCATGGCCGATCTCCCCACCGCGCGCGTGCTCCCCCGCGACGCGAAGGACCAGCTCTCGGTGGCCGCTGCGCACGCGCGGCGCGGCGCCCGGCGCGCGTCCCGGATCGCGCGCGTGCTGTGGACGTGCTTCCTGGCGACCGTCGCGGTGGCGTACGTCGTCTACCGCGTCATCGAGGTGGCGACGCCGAGCCGCGCCGCGCACGAGCCGCTGCGCGTGATCCATCTGGGCAGCTCCGACCAGCTCGAGGTCGTGGACAAACCGAGCCCGACGGGCAGCGGCACGATCAAGTCGCTCGCGCGCAAGCGCAGGCCGCCTCCGCCCGCGGCGGAGCCTCCGCCCGCGGCGGAGCCGGTGCCCGCGGCGGAGCCGGTGCCCGCGGCGGCGGAGCCGGTGCCCGCGGCGGCGGCGGCGCCCGCGGCGGCGCCCTGACGGACCCGCGCCCGGCTGCGAGATCCAGAATCTGTAACTTCAGTCCAGCTCGGCTCTCCTATCGACAGTGCCAATCCAGCCTTGCCGCTCGGAGTCTCCGCCTTTGCATCTGATCAGATTCAGGTGACAACGTGCCTAATCGATCGGGACTGCGCGTTCCAGTGCGCGCCAGCTCTCGTTGAGTCGCGACGTGTTCGAAACCGAGCCTGCTCTGCCGGCCGGTTCGATCACGCGTCACGGCGCGAGGGCCCGCCCTGGCTCAATGAGGCGGCTGCACCGCCTCAAGCTCGAACAACTCACGGACCGAAGCGACGCTCAAGGCCACCTCGTACCAGCGATCGAGCAGCGACAGATCTCTGGTGCTCAAGATGCGCGCGCGCTCACCATCGGTCATCTCGAGCCCCCGTCGGGCCAGGATCTTGAGGAGCCCCGCGGCTTCGCCCTCGGCCTTGCC
>DATMCI010000348.1:0-51736 GCA_035558535.1 Kofleriaceae bacterium | reverse complement strand
CTTCATGCGGGCCGATCCTCGCGGGTGCGTCATCGGCGCGAGGGGGCCGCGTCCGGGGCGTAGAATCGGCGTATGCCGACGCGGCGCGAGCTCCTTCACCTGACGGGCGCGGGCGCGATCGCGCTGGGGCTCGGCTGCCGGGGCCGCGGCCCGGCAGAGCCACCGCCGCCCGAGCCGAGCCCGGCGGTGCCGCCAGCTCCGCCAGCTCCGCCGCTGGCGGCGACCGACGACGCCGCGCTCGACGAGGTCCTCGAGATGCTGCACGCGCAGGAGCCGCGGAGCAAGCAGGGGCTCTCGACGCACGCGCCGATGGTCGCCGAGGCGCTGTGCGCGCTCGGCTTCGCGCATCGCGCGAGGCCGTGGGTCGAGGGCTACGCCGCGCCGGTGATCGTGGTGCCGTCGCCGGGCCAGCGGATCGAGCGCGACCGCTGGCGTGAGGTGCTCGGCCCGGCGAGCGGCGCGCCCACGTGGGAGGCCCAGATCGCGCGCTGGGGCGACTGGAAGCTGCTGTTCCTCGAGGAGCTGCGCGACGCGCGCTGGCAGGACGTGCTCGATCTGTGGGTCGGCAGGCTCGCGCCCGGCCTGGCCGCCGCCGCGACGCATGGCGTGATCCGGACGGCGCACGCCGCCCGCGCGCTCGCGCGGCGCGACACGGCGGTGCGCCGCGCCGAGCTCGCCCGCGGCCTCGCGTACTGGGCGGCCGCGTATGAGGAGCTGCCGGTCCGCGCGGCCGCGTCGCCGCGCGCGGCGGACTTCGAGGCCGCGCTCGCGCAGATCCCGCTGTGCTCGGATCGATCCGGCGGCGCGCCGCGCAGGAGCGTCGTGGCGGGGCTGCGCGACGTGGCTGGCCTCGCCGGCTTCGCCGACGCGCGCGATCTCGTCGCCGTCCCGGCGAACCTGGGCGCCGGGCTCTCGGCGCTGACGGCGACGTTCGCGCGCGTCTTCCTCCGCCACGGCACGGGCGACGCCGCGGTCGCGCTCGTGCACGCGATCACCGCGCCGTGCGCGCTCCGCCGCATCGCGACGCACGTCTCGCCGGGGACGGCGCGCCTCGCGTTCCCGTACGCGTGGCAGGCCGCGGCGGCCCTCTACGCGGGCTACGCCCGCCGCGACGCCCCGGCGCGCCCCGCGGAGCCGAAGCTGCCGGTCACGGAGCTGCCAGGCCGCGCCGTCGAGAACGGCGCCGATCACGCGATCAAGCTCGTCGAGGCGCTGCTCGCGGAGCACGCGCTGCGGCCGGATCCGGCGTACCTCGCGGCCGCCGAGGCCGCGGTCGCGCGGCTGTGAGCAGGTCTGTGGGGTCTGCGGGCTTCGGCCAGACGAACACCGCGACTCAGTATTCGTATGCGCAGCTGACTACGTGGCCTAACACGATCCGGAGACCCAGCTCGGCACGGTCGACTGTCCTCGGGGTTACTTTCGGCCGCGGTGTATCGAGCATCACGAAGAATCGTGCGGTCGTGCCAACGCGCGGTGACTCATGCGTGCGATCGAGTCGTTCGAGCTCGCGGCGTGCTGCCGCACGCGTGCTAGGTTCGGTGGGTGTTGGGCGGTCAGCGATCAGGTTTGCTTCCATGGTGCGGCGCGCTCACGGCGCTGCTCCCGGCATGCGGCAGCGTCAGCGATCAGGCCGGCGTGGATGCGCCCGCGGACGCAGCGTGGCTGTCGAGCTGCGCGCCCGGACCGCTGGTGACGCGCGTCGAGAGCGCCGATCCGTACTACGGGACCGAGTGCATCCACGGCGGCTGGTACCTCGAGAGCCTGAACGGCACGACGATGCCCGCGAACACGGGCGCGCCGGTGTCGGTCCCGCCGGTGCCGATCACGCTCGGCTCGAATCCGCTCGATCCAACGAGCACGTTCGCCGTGCACGCCACCGGCTCCGGCCAGGCGAACACCGGGACTCAGTACTCGTATGCGCAGCTGACCGCGTGGCTCAATACCATCTCGGAGACCCAGATCGGCACGGTCGACGCGAGCCAGTACACCGGAGTCCAGTTCTACGCGATCATCAATACAGGCCCGTCGGGTGTCCGGTTGACGGTCGGCAACCTCTACACGGATCCGTCCGGCGGCATGTGCACGACCACGGCGGGGCCCAAGGGCTGCCACGACCACCCCGGCGCGCAGCTCACGATCTCGACGACGTGGACGAAGTATCAGGTCCCGTTCGACAGCCTGACGCAGGCCGGCTTCGGCAACCCGAGCCCGATCGGCGCGCAGTTCCCCAAGGGCGCGATCGTCCAGCTCAAGTGGGACATCGGCATCCCGGCGACGGGCCCGACGCCGCCGTGGGAGCTGTGGATCGACGACCTGACGTTCTACTGATCGCCGCGAGGGGTCGGCCTCAATGCCCGCCCGCGGCGAAGTCGCCGCCCTGCTTCTTGCCGCTCTCGCCGGTGCGCAAGAGCATCGCGCGCAGGATCACCGGCGCGATCAGCTCGTTGAACCCGACGACGCCGATCATGATCACGGAGGCGGGCTTGCCGAAGGTCGGGAACGTCTTGTCCATGACGAGCGCGAGCGCGAGCGCGAGGCCGGCCTGCGGCACGAGCCCGAACCAGGCGTACTTGCGGACGAGCGGCGGCGCGCCGGTGATCGCCGTCGCGAGCTTGCCGCCGACGAAGAAGCTCGCGGCGCGCGCCGACGCGAGGATCGCGATCGGCACGAACGAGCTGGTCAAGATGTCGAGGTCGAGCTTGGCGCCGGCGAGCGCGAAGAACACGAGGAACACCGGCAGCTGCGCAGCCTCGAAGCCGCTGAGCAGCACCGCCGTGTCGGCCCGCGAGAAGTTGGACACCCACAGGCCCGCGGTCAGCATCATGATCAGCGGATCGAGGTGCACGCGCGGCCCGGCCTCGGCGACGATCACGCAGATCGCGAGCGCGAACACCGGCGCCCCGCTCTGCACGAGCCGCAGGAACAGGCCGAGCAGACCACCGACGAGCAGCCCGAACCCGATCGAGCCGAAGATCTCCCAGCCGACGTCGCGCGCGGTCACCAGCGGATCGATGCCGCTGCCGATCAGCGCGCCGCACACCGCCGACGCGATCGAGAAGCAGACGATCACGACGAGGTCGGCCACCACGACCGACGCCAGGAGGATCTCGGACACGGGCCCGGCGGCACGCAGCTCGGCGAGCAGCGCCATGACGACCGCGGGCGACTGCGCCGACAGCGCCACGCCGAGGACCATCGCGACCGCCGCGGCCTGCTGGGGCTCGTACGCCTGCAGGAACGGCAGGTACGGCGACAAGAGGTAGACGGTGCCGCCGAGCACGAACATCGCGCCGACGACGGCCAGGAGCGTGATCGCGCGCAGCGTCCGGGCGACCCGCCGCACCGACGACAGCCGGAGCTCGAGGCCGGCCTCGAGCGCGATGATCGCGGTCGCCGCGCCGCTCACGATGGACAAGGACTTCGTCATCGGCGCGTCGACGAGGCCGAGCACGAACGGTCCAGAGACGACGCCGGAGATGATGTAGCCGGTCAGCTTGGGCAGGCCGAGCCGGTTGACGATCTTGCCGGTCAGGAACGCGGTGAGCAGCAGGTATCCGAACGCGAGCTGCGCGGTCGCCGAGGCCGCGATCGTGACGTAGTTGGTCGCAGCCTGCATGAGGCCGCCGATCGCCGCGAGCAGGAGCAGGAGCAGGAAGATCACGAGGGTCCGCCCTCGCCGCCCTGATCCGGGGCGGACCCGCCGGGGGCCTCGCCGGGCGGACCCTCGCCGGGCACCGACAGCGACTCGCGGCGGTCGCGCTCGAGCTCCTCGGCGAGCTGCTCGCTGAGCTCGTCCGGCGGCTCGGCGGGCTCGGTCGGCGCGGGCGCCGCGGTCGGGTCCGGAACCATGCCGACGAGGATCTCGGTGATGATCGCGCCGCCGATCACGGCGGTGATCGCCCACGACAGCCCGACATCGCGGAACGCCTCGGCGCTGATCACCAGCGCGATCGACAGCGTCGACATCGGCCGCACGCGCTCGCGCTTCTCGGTGAACGTCGCCGGCAGCAGCATGCCGACCACGCGGCGGGTCGTGAAGATGCCGAGCCAGCGCCCGGCGATGCGGGCGATCACGAACAGCGGCACGAGCGCCCAGCCGCGCCAGTCCGACACGCTCCACAGCGCGCCGGCGATCATCAGGAACAAGAGGTGCAGCGGCCGCTCGAGCCGGTTCATGATGCGGAACACGTCCTCGCGCTGCTGGTTCGGGAAGTTCGTGACGAGCGTGCCGGCGACGAAGCACACGACCATCGGCGACAGCCGCAGCACGCCCGCGAGCCCGGCCGCGAACGCGATGCCGCCGAGCACGACGGCGAGGAACTCGGCGCCAGACTGCGGCACGCGGATGATCACGAAGATCAGCACGCCGACGATGACGCCCAGGCCGAGCGAGATGAACAGCCACCACGTGCCGGGCAGCTCGAACGGGATCTCGCCGCCCTCGGGGCGAAAGTACGCCATGAGGAACAAGAGGCCGACGACGCCGGCGATCTCGTCGAGCTGGCCGAGCAGCGCGTCGGCACCGGCGCCCTCTTCCCACGAGCGGTTCGCGAACCCGCTGAACCGGCGCGGCGCGGTCATCGCGGCGGCGGCGCCGAGCAGCACGACGTCGCGCCACACCGACAGATCGTCGAACGGCAGCCCGAAGCCGAGCATCATCACGGCACCGCACGCGGCCGCGGTGACCGCGAACGGCGCGAGCGCCTCGAGCAGGACGAGGTACGCGCTGCCGGTCGGCACGCGATCGAGCACGCGAATGTCGAGCTGCGCGCCGATGATGAAGCCGATCCAGCCGAGCCCGAACTGCAGCACCGGCCGCAGGTTCGGGATCACCGCCTCGGACAGGATGCCGACGCTCGGCCGTGCTGCGATGAGGCCGAGCGCGACGAACGGGAAGCCCACGCTGATCGCGCCGCCGAGCCCCAGCCGCTCCTGCAGCCGCAGGGTCCAGGGGTGCCCGCCGATGTAGGCGAGCGCCAGTAGCATCGACAGGCCGAAGATCAGCTTGAACGCGAGGACCGAGCTGTTGGCCTCGCGCCCGGGCTCGACCTGCGGTGGCTTCGGCGGCGCTGGCGGCAGCGGCGGCGGCGGCGGCGGCGGCGACGCAGCGGCGGGCGCCGAGGCGGGCGCCGCGACCGGTGCATCCTCCGGCGCGGCGGTGACGCCGGCATCCGCGAGCCCACCTGTGTCGCCGCCTGCATCGACGTCGACCACCGGCGGCCGCTCTTGCAGGGGAGCCCCTGCATCGATGGGCTGTGCCAACGCCCGCGCGCACCAGCCGACGACGAGCAACAGGACCAGATTGCGAGTGATCGAAGCGAAACAGCGATCCACGCACCGAGCAGCCTAAGCCAGAACTTCGGCCGTTGTCCCTACCAAGAGTCGCCCATGCGTGCTCGATAGACGACACATGCAACCCGGCGAATCGGTTGTCATCTACCGGAGGCGACGACCGGCGATGCGCGGCCTCAGTCGGCCTGGACGCGGAGGTCCATCCGCATCTTGCGCAGCGCCGCGACGGACGCGGGGCTGAGCTGGTTCCGCGACACGTCGAGGTACGTGAGGCTCGGCAGCGCCTTGCTCTCGGCGAGCCGCTTGGCGCCCGCGTCGGTGATCCCGGTCTTCGAGAGGTTCAGCGTCGTGAGGTGCTTGGCGAAGCGGCTCGCGAGCAGCGCGTCGAGGCCGGCGTCGCCGAGCTGGGCGCCCTGGATCTGCAGGCTCGTCGGGCCGGTGAGCTTGGAGTCCTTGCCGATCAGCGCCTGGACGCCCGCGAGCGTCATGCCGGTGTGGCCGAGGTTGAGCTTGTCCACGCCCCGGTAGAGCGGCTCGCGCGCGATCACCTTGGCGCCCGCGTCGCCGATGGGGTTGTCGTAGATGTCGAGGAGCTGCAGCTGGACGAGCGGCGACTTGGCCAGAAGCTCGAGCGCGTGCGCCGTCAGCTGGTTGCTCGAGAGCTTCACCTCGACGACCGCGGACGCGAGCTTGCCGGCCGCGATCATCTTCTCGAGCTCGGCGTCGGTGAGCTTCTGGTTCACGACCTCGAAGCGCGGCGCGCGCGGCGCCGGGGTCGCCGACGGCGCGACCGACGGCGCCACGGCACCGGGCCCCCCGGAGACGGGCGTCACGGCGGGAGGCGCAGACGGCGGCGCAGGCGACGGAGGTGCCGCAGGCGCAGACGCAGACGCAGACGGGTCGGCAGGAGCCGTCGCGGTGGGCTTGTCGGAGCTCGACACGTCGTTTCCTCCAGAGCGTCCGTCGGAGCGGCTGGACACGGCAGACGGCTTGACGCTGTCCTTGCAGGACGCCGCCAGGAGCGGCGACGCCCCGAGCGCGAAGATCGCGAGCGGCGCGAGGCGCGCGAAGACCGCGATCCGCGCCCGGCACGTGCCCGGGCCGCTCCGGCTAATGGCCATGGCCGTCGCCGTCCCCGTGGTTGTGCGGCCCCGCCGGCACCCGATCGCCGGGCGCGGGCGACGGCGCAGAGGTGGCGCCCACGTTCACGTCGTGGAGAATGTTCTGCAGGCGTGCCTGGATCGTCTCGAGGACCGTTTCGGGCGGCATATCGGCGAAGTTGTGGTCGAAGGATACCTCGGGCGTGAACTGACCCGGAAGCATCGTGCCGAGCTCTTGCACGATGCCCTCGCGCATGTACGGCCGGACCTGGGAGCCGCGGTCGCTGAGCCGCGCGGCATCGGCGGCGCTCGCCGAGATGTTGGTGCCGCCGCGCTCGCTCCGCGCGCCGGGGCGCAGGCGGGCGTGATTGGGGCCGTCGGCCCAGGTGCCGCGGATGGCGAAGCACGAGTCGGGGATGTCGGAGCGCCCGGCGAGCGGGAAGATCCCGGACTGGAAGCCCGGCGTGGCGGGATCGGTGTCGGTCGCGTGGGCGTTGAGCGCGGCGAGATCGGCCTGCGCCTGGGCCACCTGCTCCGGCGTCGAGGCCGGATCGTTGATGATGGTGTTGAAGTGCGCCAGGCACGCGGCGTTGTCGCCGGACCGCGTCGCGGGCGTGTTCGGATCGGCGCTCTGCGCCGACGAGTCCTCGGCGTACTCGTCGGGGTTGCCGATCATGTGGTGCCACTCGTGCGCCAGCGTGGGCTGCTCGTCGGGGTTGCGCTGGCCGGCGTCGGGGCCCGAGCGGTGGTAGCCGGCGTCGGCGTCCGAGATGTAGAACGTGCCGGTGCCGCCGGCGCCGACGAACGCGCGGTTGCTCTCGCCGGCCCCCTCCTTGAAGACGTTGAGGTTGAAGTGCGGGTTACTGGCATCGGCCGTGACCCGCGCCTGCATCCCGGCGGTGAGCTCGGTCCACTTCGGGGACTCGGTGGCCAGCAGGTGATCCGGCGGCCCGCTGGCGCGGAACGGGGCCACGGCCCCGGCGCCGGTCGACCAGACGTCGTTGAGCTGGCGCTGGAACTGCGACATGAAGTGGGCCTGCTCGTCGGGCGTCCAGGCGGCCACGTCGGGCGCGCCGTCGCCGTCGTTGTCGGCCTGCGCGGCCGTGGTGAGCCCGAACGTGCAGTTGACGCGGGTCTCGACGGTGACGGTCGACTGCGGCACGCCCGGCGTGAACGTGATCGAGACGGGCTGCCCGCCCTGGTTGGGGTTGGCGGGGTCCTTCACGATCGGAGCGTGGCTGCCGAACGTGGTGAGCCAGCCGCGCTCGACCTCGCGGTACTCCTCGACCTTGGCGTCCAGATCCGCGGTCAGCGTGGCGGCCTGCTCGGCCCTCCAGGTGTCGAACTCGGTATCGAGCGCCTGGACGGCCTCGAGGTCGTTGCACTGCGCGATGCGGTTCGCGTAGCCCATCGCGCCGAGGCCCGCCCCGACGCCGATCCCGACGAGCTCGACGTTCAGCAGGAGCTTGTGCTGCGGGTGCGCGTCGTTGCCGATCGCGATGGTGACCTCGTCGACGATCCAGCTCGGATCGGTGATCTTGCGCATGAGGTCCATCTTGGGACCGAGCAGATCGATGAAGTTGCCGACCGCCTCGGCGGCGTCGTGGACGACCTGGGCGGCGTCATCGAGGAGATCCATCTGCACAGGCGCCTCGGACACCATCGCCTGCACCGGCGCCGCCTCCGACGCTGGCGCCGCCTCGGACACCATCGCCTGCACGGCCGCGCCCGCACCCTTGCCCGGCGTGGCGCTGGGGGCGGCCTGGCCGCCGCCCTGCTCGCGCGCCTTGCAGATCGGGCAGTCGCCGCACGCGCAATCGGCCTTGCCCTGCACCTGCCCGGCCCCGGCCCCCGCGCCCGCGCTCGCGCCGCCGCCGTACTGATCGAGCAGTGACTCGGCGGACTCGCCGCGGACCACGCGATCGGCGACCGCGTCGGCGTGCTGCTCGTGGCGATCACCGACGCTGCCGACGCCGCCGGCGAGCGAGACCCCGGCGCGCTGCTGGACCACGTGCGCGGCCTCGTGCGCGGTGGTGTGCAGATCGGGCGACTTGCGGAACGCGACGCTCGATCCGGTGGCGTACGCCTCGGCGCCCATCGACTCCGCCGCCTCGCCGGCGCGGCCGCCGACGTGCGCGCTGATGCCGCCGACGTCGTGGCGCCCGAACGACTGCTGGATCGCGCCCGCGTGCGGCAGCGCGCCGCCGCCGCCGCCGCCGAGGCCCGCCTGCGCGGTCTCGCGGATCTGGCTCGCGGTCGTGGTGGTCGGGTTCGCGGCGTAGCGCTGGACGAGCGGCGCGCCGCGGCGCGCGACCCCTTCGGCGCGGCTCCGCTTCCCGGGTCCGGAGCGCGCCGCGACCTTGCGGCCGGGATCGGCGGCCCGCCGCGCGGGCCCCGCCGAAGAGTTGGCGGTGCCGGCGCGCATCATCTGCCGCTCTTGATCCTGCGTGTCGAGATCTTCCGACTGCGTCTCGCTCATGGTCCCCTCTCCGGCCGCGCGGGTGCGGGCTCGGTATGAATGCGTGCTACGCCCCCTGCGATCGCGCGCTTCCCTGCGTGCCGCGCGTAGCGCACGCCGAGTTGATCGAGATCGCTTGTCAGATCAGCGTCGATGTGCGCGCATGTATCGTCGTGGCTGCTGTGCGGCGCTCACTCGAATTCACGCCGGACGCGTCACGCGTCCTCGTCCGCTCGCCCGACGGCGTCCACGTGGTCGAGCTCACGGGCCGCGCGGCGCCGGTCTTTGTCCCGGCGCCCGCGATCGAAGAGCTCGCCGCCGTCGATCAGCAGATCTGGATCGTCGAGCGCGGCGTCGTGCCGGTGCTGCGCCGGCTGACCCTGGCGGGCGATCCGATCGGTGAGCCGCAGCCGCTCTGGGGCGCGCCGGGAGAAGGCCGCCTCACGCGGCTCGCGAGCGGCGGCGCCGCGCTGTGGACGGCCGCGCCAGCGGGCGTGATCGCGTCCGGCGCGATCGCCGCGCGCCTACCCGCCGATTGCGACTGCGTGCTGCCGGTGTCGGCGACGCGCTGGCTCGTCTGCGGCCCGAGCGGCGTCGCGCTGCGCGAGCCGACGGCGCTGCGCTGGACCACCAGCGCGCTCGGCCGCGAGGCCCGCGTCGGGGACGGCGCGATCCTGTTCGGCGGCCGGAGCGCGGTGCTCGTCGTCGCGATGCCGGCGCGAGAGCCCGGCGGCGAGCCGCTGCGGCAGCTGGTCGTGATCGGCCTCCACAACCCGATCATCCAGCACCGGTTCACGCTCGTCGGCGTCGAGGCCGTGCGCTTCGCGCCGATCCGCGGCTTCGCGCTCCTGCTCGCCGGGCGGCGCCGCGTGCTGCTCGTGGATCTGCGGTTCGGCCGCATCGTCAAGGAGCACAGCGAGGATCGCGACGTCGCCGATCTGGCGATCGACGATGCCGCCCAGCACCTGGCGTTCCGCTACGGCGACGCCGCGGGCGGCGTGGTCCACGTCTCGATGCGCGACTTCATGAACGCGCCGGAGCGCCCCGCGCCCGGCGACGCGCGCCCGCTTCCGGCGCCCGAGCTTGTGGTCGGCCCGACCGAGGCCACCGCCGCCGAGCCGGCCCCCGAGGCCGGCGCGCCGTTCCACCGCGGGAGCCTGCTGCGCAAGGCCACCGCGCTCGCGCCGCGTCCGGCCGTGAAGCTCACCGCCGTGGAGCGCTCGGCGGCGATCCTCGAGCGCTACCGCGGCGTGGTCACCGCGCTCGTCGGGCGCGCGATCGCGAACAGCTGGGACCAGGGCCGGCTCACGTTCGCGGGCGAGGGCGCGATGCCGTACCAGACGGAGGTCGCCGGCCTCATCGGCACGGTGACGAGCCTGGCGGCGGGCGACGTCGACGCCGCGGAGGAGCGCGTCACCGCGGCGCTCGCGACGGTGCGCGCCGCGGAGGTCATCGACGGCAACGGCGCGCCGCCGCTCCTCGCGCTGGGCCTCGAGCTCGAGCTGTCGGCGCTGGCGCGGCAGATCCTGCTCGTCATCGCCGGGCCGTCGCTCTGGGGCCGCCTCGCGCGGCTCTACGGCATCCTGGGCAACGACGAGGGGCGGCCGGTGTGCGACGAGTTCCTCGTCTGCGAGATCCTCGAGCCGGGCGCGAGCCCGAGCGACGTCGCGCGCGAGCTCGATCGCACGGCGCCGCTCATCCGCCACGGACTGGTCCGGGTCGGCGAGGGGACGCGCCCGTTCGTCGCGCTGACGGTCGATCCGCTGGTCCTGCGCATGCTGCGCGGCGAGGCCACGACGCGCGATCTGGACGAGGTCCGCGAGGTGCCCATGGCCGTCACGTTCGACGATCTGCTGGTGCCCGCGGCGGTCAAGGAGCAGATCGCCCGCCAGATGGCGCGGTCCGCGGCGGAGGCGCGCGTCGTGGTGCGCGGGCGGGTCGGCTCTGGCCGCCACACGCTGCTCGCCACGCTGGCCGCGGCGGCCGGGCGGGGCCTCGGCGTCGTTGATGCCGCCCCGTACCTGCGCGATCTGAAGGGCCAGCTCGAGGCGCTGCGCACCGCGCTCAAGCGGGCGCACCTGCTCGGGCTCCTGCCCTGCCTCGACGGCCTCGAGTCGCTCGCGAGCGACGATCAGCCGGCGCGCGAGATGATCCGCGAGGTGGTGCGGCAGCACCCCGGGCCGCTGGCGATCCGGCTGCCGTGGAACGTCCAGCCGCCGGTCGATCCCGGCTTCATCGCGATCGATCTGCCTCCGCTCACCGGCGATCAGCGGCTGACGTGCTGGCAGACGGCGCTCGCCGCGCACGGGCTGTACGTGCGCGAGCCGCTCGAGCTGGCGACGCGGTACCGCGTCGGGCCGGGGACGGTCCTCCGGGCGTGCGCGCAGGTGGCGGCGGCGCTCGCCAGCGACGGCGCCAGCGACGGTGCGGGTGCGGCCGGTGCGGGTGCGGCCGGTGCGGGTGCGGGTGGCGCCGATGGCGAGCCGCCGCGCGACGTGGCGCCGGATCTCGACGCCGTGGTGCGGCAGCAGCTCGAGGCGCGCCTCGGCACGACCGCGACGCCCGTCACGCGGCTCGCGACCTGGTCGCAGGTCGTGCTGCCGCCCGACATCCAGGACAGCCTGCTCGAGCTGATCGCGCGCATCAAGCACCGGCGCGTCGTCTACGATCTCTGGGGCTATGACCAGGTCGTGAGCACGTCGCGCGGCGTGACGGCGCTGTTCCAGGGCGGCCCCGGCACCGGCAAGACGCTCGTGGCGAGCGCGATCGCGAGCGAGCTCGGCATGGACCTCTACCGCGTCGACCTGTCGCGGATCATGTCGAAGTGGATCGGCGAGACCGAGCAGAACCTCGCGAAGCTGTTCGACGCGGCCGAGGACGGCCACGCGATCGTCCTGTTCGACGAGGCCGACTCGCTGTTCGCCAAGCGCACTGACGTCCGGACCTCCGTCGATCGCTACGCGAACCTGGCGGTCAACTACCTCCTGCAGCGGCTGGACAGCTTCGAGGGGATCGCGATCCTGACGACCAACTTCGGCACGGCGATCGACGCCGCCTTCAAGCGCCGCATGTCGTTCCGGCTGACGTTCCCGTTCCCCGACGAGGAGATGCGGGAGCGCCTGTGGAAGACGCACCTGCCCGCGGCGCTGCCGGTCGCCGGCGATCTGGACCTCGCCGAGCTGGCGCGCCGCTACCGCATGTCCGGCGGCTACATCCGCAACGCGACCTTGCGCGCCGCGTTCCTCGCGGCCGAAGAGCACACGCCGCTCACGCAGGATCATCTCGAGCGCGCCGTGCGGGCCGAGTTCCGGGAGATCGGCAAGCTGGCGTCGTCGGGCGTGCTCGAGTAGGCGCCGCGGGGTAAGGAGCGAGGGTGCTATCGCTCCGCGAACGCTTGCGAGATGTCCCGCAGGAGGGCCGCGTCTCCTGGATTGGCCTCCGCCCCGCGCACGGCGTCGCGATGCAGGTCGTCGACGCGGTCGTGGCGATCGCCGACCGCGGGCTCGACGGCGACCGCGCGCGCCGCGGCGCTCGGCAGGTGACGCTCGTCCAGGCCGAGCACCTGCCGGTGATCGCGCGCTTCGCCTCGCGCGCCGCGGTCGGGCCCGAGCAGCTGCGCCGCAACCTCGTCATCGAGGGCATCAACCTGCTCGCGCTCGCCAAGCTGTCGTTCGCGGTCGGCGACGAGGTGATCCTCGTCGGCACCGGCCCCTGCGCCCCCTGCGGCAAGCTCGACGAGCTGATCGGCCCCGGCGGCTTCCAGGCGGCGCGCGGCCACGGCGGCATCACCGCGCGGATCGAGCGCGGCGGCACCCTGCGCGTCGGCGACCGCGTCCGCGTCGTGTGAACCGGCGACCGGCGGCCGATCCGGGGTTGCTCGCGTCGCTACTTGCTCGACCTGGCGATGGCACCAAGCTCGTGCTCGATCTGCCGGAGATCGTAGTTCCTCTTCAAAGCTGTTGAGTTGTATTTTTGGCGCAGAAGTCGATCGACCTTCCGGATGAACTTCAGGTAGCTGTTGGCAACCTCTCGCTTCGCAGGCCGGGGTAGCGGCGTGTGAGCACATGTCCAGCCCACCAGGGCGCTCAGATGAGGTATGGACACTTGCATGGGCGACGACTCCGCCTCCACAACAAAGGGGCTGACCATGCGTGGCCCCAGTTCATTAATCCTGTGCTCGAACCCCAGAATATTTGTGTCCGTGACTTGAAGACGATAGAACTGATGCTGACAAGGAATCGTGACACGTCGGAAGACGCTCAGCATAAATTTGCCGACAATTGCATGAATAAGCCCTCGATCGGTGATGCCCCCGAGCTCGGCCTTCTGGCTGTAGATATAGCGGGTCGCAGGACTGTAGTACGCATTCAAGAAGAGAGCTTGGGCTCCATCATAGGTCACACTCGCGAAGTGTCTCTCCAGAAGTCGGCGCATCCAGGCCGGATCACCTCTCACGGTCAGATCTTTACCCTTCCGATGCCAGCCCAGCCCTTCGTCCGTTGCCTGCAGGAAGATCACCGAAGGCGACTCAAGGATCTTTTGAAGCGACATCCACGTCCCATTGGACACGTGAGGAAGCTCGAGCGCACGCCAGTCATCGCCGGTCTCGGGAACCTGCCAGAGGTGCCCGAGCAGGGAGGCGACGCGAGCTTGCGCTGGATCCGAGTCCCGTAACTTCCTGAACTCTGCAGGCAACATCCTTTGTAATGCTGCCCGTACTCTCTTGGTGATATCCGAAGCGCCGAAGTGCGTTAAGTACTCTCGGTTCAGCGACAGATATTGGTCTGCGCGACTCACATGTATATTGCACGTAATATGGACGAGCGACTCATCGAACCTGTATCTGACCGGTGCACCGCGATAGAGGAACCGATCGAAGGTTTTGGAAAATGAGGTCTGATTGTGATCGAACCAAAATTCGTACTCACATGTGCTCTCCGGGTCGAAATAGAGCGTGAGTGTCTCCGGAGACGTGAGCGGTTGCTGATCGATTAGAATCGGACACAAGCTGTGCTGCGCTAGCTGGTGAACAAGCTCTCGAACCCGAGTGACAAAATACGGCAGCTCCTTACTCACAATCGGATCGAACTCTCGGACGAGCTTGTCCGTTGTAGGAAATTTACGATCACCGAGCGTGCTCGTGATATGCCAGTGGAGATCCTCGGTGAGGTGCCCGGTCTTGATTGTGAACGTGATGCGGGTGCCGGTGGGGAGCATCGCCCGCTCCTCGCCACTCAGCTTCCTGAGCTGAAGTCCGCTCGATTCAGCCGCCTCGTTGGCACGCAGGGTGATCTCGTGTGCCTCTGCGGTGTCGTGATGCTTGGTCAGTATGACCACCTCTTGGGTGAGGAGGAAAACGCTCTGGAGCCCTATCCCGAAAGTCCCGGAGGGGCGCATCCACTCCGGCATCTGGTGAATGGCGCGCCGCCGGTCTGGATTCCTGCGCGAGCTCCCGACGGTCAACAGATAACGTAGATCCGTGAACGCGATCCCCGTGCCTCGATCGAGGATCGAGACCCTCCATTCGCTGCCATCGGCGAGGCGCTCGAAGGTCATGTCGATCGGGTACGCCGCGAGGGCGCGGCGCAGATCGTTCGGAGTTTTTGCGTCGATCTCTTTCTTGGAGAGTCGGGACCAATGTTCGCTCCAGAGCCGCAAGAGCGTCGCGTCGATGGAGTTCTGGATCAGCTCCCGGATCGCCTCCTCGCGATCTTTGTAGACATTGGCCCCCTGCAGCAGCTTCAGGACCGCCTCCTGATCCACCTCGAAGCGAGGGCGCTGGCCGGGCTGCAGCGCGAGGTAGCTCTTCTGCCGCGTCTCGATCTTGCCGAGGCTGGGCAGCGCGCCGAAGCCCTCGGGCGCGATGTCGTTCCACCTCAGCATCTGGCCTTGCACTTCTTGCCGCAACCAATCGAGCCACTGCCACGTGACCTCGTAAGCCGGATACGTCTCGCACTCGGCCTCGACCTCGATCAGCTCCGGCGAGACGAGCAGGTGCTTGATCGCCGCGTGCTTCTCGACGTGCGCGAGGGAAGAGGCCGGCACCGCTCCCCCGACCCGCTGCAGGACGGGACAGAACCGGCCGTTGTCGAGATCGAGCAGGTCGCCGATCCGCAGCATGCAGGCCACGAACCGCGGGTGCGCGACGTCGGTCCCCATTCCGGAGGCCGCCTTGGGCAGCTGCATCGTGCTCTCGAAGGACTGGCCGTGAGAGCGGCAGATGTCCTCGAGCACCCCGAACAGCCGCGCGGGGAGGAGGCCGGTGCGCGGGCTCTCCAGGCCGATCATCCCGGGGGTACGGATGATCGTCTGCGCTCGGGCCGCGTGCTGCCGTCGAACGAACTCCGCCAGCAAGAGCACGACAGCGCGGCGGACGTCGAGCGGCCACGTAGCTGTCGGCGCTCGCGTGATCTGGCCCCGCGTCAGCTCGGCCGCCCGCCGCAGATCCGGGTCCGAGCCGGTCACCATCTGCTCGGCGAACGCGTCGAAGTCTGGCGAGATCCAGAACTGTCGTGCTTCCTCGTCGGTGAGGACCATCCCGAGGTCGTGGTGGTAGGCCGCCTCGAGCAGCAGCCACAGGTCCGTCGCCGGGAGGCGCGCGATCCGCGCCTCCCCCATGACGCGCGCGAGCTGGAGCAGGATCGTGTTCGAGTGCGAGGCGTCGTGGCGGCTGTAGTGCGGGAACGTCAGCGCCACCCCGGCGAGCGCGTTCGCGATCAGCCGCTGATCGAACTCCCATTGAGCACCGAGCGGTGCCACGTCGGGATCGGCCTCGCAGCGCGACCGCAAGGCTTTCTCAAAGATGCTCGACACGAAGCCTCCTCATCTGCGGAGCGGCCATCGTAGTCGAGCCTGCCGAGCCGCGGCCGCTCAGCAGCCGCAGCCGTGGCCGCTCAGCAGCCGCAGCCGTGGAACGGCACGTCGATCTCCGCGAGCGTCGTCCCGTCGGTCGGCCCCACGAGCGAGCGGTCCGAGGGGTCCCAGTGGCTGACGATCCGCTCGAACCAGCCGTCGCCGTTGAGATCGACGAGGGCCTCGAGCTCGCTGGCAGGGAAGCCGTCGGCCTCGATCTCGGTCAGCGCGCCGCCCGGGGCGACCTGGTAGGTGACGGCGTCGTTGACGTCGTGGTCGCCGCAGCCGCCGCGCTTGCGCGCGTGGACGTAGACCCAGCGCGCGCCGGTGATCGAGTGCTCGACGACGCGCACGTCGAGCGGGACGTGGTCGCGCCAGTCGCCCTTCTGCTCGGCTTTGCGCCACTCGTCCGCGATCAGGTCGGCGTGCGACGACGCGAAGAACGCGCCGCGCGCCGCGCGATCGAGCGCGGCGTCGTCGATCGCGATCGCGCGCCCCACGGCGGGCCGGTCGGCCGCGCGCGCCCACGCGCCGGGGCAGTCGCGATCGAGCTCGGCCGCGATCATCGTGGTGCCGTGCTCGAACGCGGTCTCGACGGTCCAGCGCATGGCGAGGCGATCCTCGTCGGAGCTGTCGCTCACGACGTGCGGATCGCCGCTGACTCGGGCGATCTCGGCGAACCCGATCACCGTCGCGGCGCAGGTGCCGCCGACGAGCACGCGGCGCCCCTTCCAGGGCACGAGCTCCTCGGGCAGCCCGTCCATGGCGATCTCCGCGACCGCCGAGGTCACGTAATCGTCGTTGACGAGGATGGCCTCGTCGCGGTCCGCCTCGACGACGACGTTCGAGAGGCGGATGTACGTCGTGCCGCCGACCTCGACGACGAACGCGAAGTCCGCGGGATCCTCGATCTCGTCCATCGGCTGGATCGAGGCGAGCGGGTCGGCCGCCTCGGGCTCCGCAAGCTCGTCCTCGAATGCGGCCGCCGCCTCGTGCACCATCGCCGCGGGCTCGCTCGCCACAAGCGCGACGGCTGGCGCCTCGGCCGGAGGATCGGCATCCCCGGCGAGCGTCACCGCGGCGAGCGCGAGGAGCGCGCCGCCGCCCACGAGCAGCGTGCGAGCCGAGGGGGCGTGGAGCAGATCGCGGATCGTCATGGCGCCGCTGAAATTGCAAGCGCGAGGCCCGGCCGGATCTGCAGCAACTTCGCGCTCCTGGCGCGCCGCGCGTCTCGCCGGACACGCCGCTGTGGAGGCGCTCCCGGCGCGCTCCCGCCATCGCTTCGCCACGGCGCCGCAGGCGGGCGCCCCGTTCATGCCTCGTTCACGCGGACGGATCTTCCGTCGTCATCGTGAACAGGCGCGACAGCTCCTGGCCGTAGCTGTACGCGTACGCGTCGCCGGCCTCGCTGATCACCAGCGTGTACAGCCCGCGTAGCCCGAGCCGCGGCGGCGCCACGTCCGCGACGAACGCCGAGGCGCCCGTCGCGGGGCTCACACGCCGGATCCGGACCGGCGGCGACCGGGTCCGCACGAAGACCTCCGCGGCACCGGCGGACCAGCCGCACACCGACTCGTCGGCGAACGAGCCCGGCACGACGCGGGGCGACGCGGGATCGTCGACATCGATCACGAGCAGTCGATCGCTGGCGATCGTCGCCACCCGGCGGCCGTCGTGGCTCACGACGCACGCGCCGAGCACGCCCTCATCAGTGACCGGCGTCAGCGTCTGATCGGGATCGAGCCGCCACAGCCGCGCGGGACGACCGGCCGCGGCCCCCGCGACGAGGAGCCGGCCGCCGCTGCCCCACCGCGCCCAGCGCACCTCCGACAGCGCCGCCGGGAGCGCCAGCGGCCGCGGCTGCCCCTCGGGCACCGGGAACACCGCGAGCGCCGGCGGCTCGCCGTCCTGCACCGCGAGCACGCCGCGGCCGTCGTCGGCCAGGTCGATCGGCGTGCCCCCGCCGAGGCGCAGCGCGGGCCCGCCGGCCGTCGGCCGCAGGTACGCGCCGTTCGCGGTGTCCACGTCGCCGAGCTCGGCGAACACGATCGACGTGCCGTCGCCCGAGATGTCGGTGACCAGCGAGACGTCGGACAGCCCGAGCTCGAGCTCGGCCGCGGCGCCGGGCGACTTCCCCATCATCCGCAGGCGGCCGCTGATGTGCGTCACGGCGACCCGCCCGCCCGCGGCGACGTCGTGCACGCGGAGCCGCCCGGCCGCGGGTATGTGCAAGAGCTCGCGGCCGTCGCGGGCGAGCGCCCACACGGAGTTGTTGCCGCCACCGCGCGAGGCGCTGATCCAGAGCGCGCGGCCACCGGGAGCCCAGGCCACGCCATCGATGCTGCTCCAGCCGGCCGCGATCGTTTGCGCCGCGCCCCCGGCGCGCGGCACGAGCACCAGATCGCCGCGATCGTCCCCGGGCCCGTCGTGGACGAAGCACGCGATCTGCGCGCCGTCCGGCGAGATGCGCGGATGCGAGAGCCAGCCGGCCTCGAGGAGCACCCGCCCCGCTGGCAGCTCGAGCCGGAAGCGCGCATCGACCTGCCGCACGATCGCCAGCTCGGCGCCGTCAGGCGTGAAGTCGGCGTGCTGGACATCCAGCCCCAGGCGCCGCGGCTCGCCTCCCTCGAGCGGCGCGAGCGCGAGCTGGCCGCGCTGCTGGAACCCCTCGATGAAGCGGTGGTTCAGCGACAGCGCCAGCTCGCCGCGCGACGACACGGCCAGGAGCTGCGCCGGCGGCAGCTGGAGCGCGCGCGTGCCGCCGCCGCCGAGGCGAGCCGTGTAGATCGCCGCCGGGAGCTCCTCCCACGCGGCCGCGTAGAGGACGCTCCCGCCGTCGGGCGTGAACCGCGCGCTCGCCACGCGCCCCTGGCGGAACGTGAGCTGGCGGTACTCGGGCACGAACGCCCGGCGCCGCGGCGGGCGCCAGGCGCGCCCGAGCGCCAGGCCGCCGAGCAAGCCCCCGGCACCGGTCGCGGCGGCCCCGAGGAGGAACGTCCGCCGCGATACGCCGCGGGCGAGCGGAGCGAGCGGCGCGCGCGGCACCGGCGCATCGCCGCGGAGCTCGGCCTCGAGCGCCCACGCGAGGTCGTGGGCGGACTGGAAGCGCTTGCGCGGATCCTTCTCCAGGCAGCGCAGGACGATGGCATCGGCCGGATCGCCGAGCGGCGCGGGCGTGTCGCGCAAGACGCCCGACAGCCGCTCGGCGAAGGTGGCGCCGCCGAACGCGCGCCGGCCGCTCAGGAGCTCGTACGCGATCGCGCCGACGGAGAACAGATCGCTGCGCGCGTCGGCCGGCTCCCCGCGGGCCTGCTCGGGCGACAGGTACCCCGACGTGCCGAGCAACATCCCCGGCTCGGTCGCCCCGGCGTCACGCGCCCCGGCGTCACGCGCCCCGCTTACTTTGGCGAGCCCGAAGTCCAGGATCTTGAGCGTGCCGTCCTCGGCGACGATCAGGTTCTCCGGCTTGAGATCGCGATGCACCACGCCCTGCGCGTGGGCAGCGGCCAGCCCGCGCGCGAGCTGCAGGATCAGCTCGCGCGCGGCGCGGCGGGCGATCGGCCCGCGATCGATCACGCTGCGCAGCGACTCGCCGCTGATGAGCTCGCTGACGACGAACGGCACGCCGTCGTGCTCGCCGGTGTCGTACACGGTGACGACGTTCGGGTGCGCGACGGCGGCCGCGGCCCGCGCCTCCACTTGCAGGCGGCGCACGCGGTCGGGAGACCCGGCGAGCTGCCGCGACAGCACCTTGACGGCGACGCCCCGCGCGAGGCGCAGGTCCCAGCCTCGGTACACCTCGCCCATCGCGCCGGCACCGATCAGACCGTCGAGCCGGTACGGCCCGAGCGTCTGGCCGGCCAGATCGCGACGCGCGTCGGGCCCGGACGGCCCGGGCGGCCCGGACGGCCCGGGCGCTCCGTCTGGCCCGGGCGCTCCGTCTGGCCCGGGCGGCGCATCGAGCAGCGTGCACAGGAGCGCGCTGCACGCGGCGCAGTCGGCGAGGTGCGCCTCGAGCTCCGGCGCCTCGCTCAGCGAGCGGCGCCCGTGCGCCAGGTCGATGAGATCGTCCTCGGCGATGTGCTCCATCCAGCGATCCTATGCGGCGCTCCTGTGCGGCGCTCCGCTGCCTCGGCGCGTATTGGGCGCTAGACGATCGCCGCGGCGCCGCGGCCGGGCCGCACCGGCGACGCGATCCGCGCGACGACCAGCTCCTTCGCGGCGCGGCACGCCTCGACGAGGCTCGCGCCGAGCGCCAGGTGCGAGGCGATCGCCGTCGACAGCGCGCAGCCGGTGCCGTGGACGTCCTCGCCGCCAGCCACGCGCGGGCTGCGCAGCCGCTCGACCAGATCGCCGGAGACGAGGACGTCGACCGACTCGGGACCGCCCGCGTGCCCGCCCTTGGCGAGCACCGCCGCGCCGAGCTGGACGGCGAGGTGGCGCGCCGCGGCCGTCAGATCGTCGGCGTCGGCGATCGGCCGCCCGAGCAGCGCGGCGAGCTCGCTGGTGTTCGGCGTGATCAGCGTGAGGTGCGGCGACAGCTCGCGCAGCATCGCGCCGAACATGTCGCGGTCGAACGAGACGTCGCCGAGCGACGGCGCCGCGACCGGATCCCACACGACGGGCGCCGCCGTGAGGTGCAGCCCGTCGGCGATCTCGCGCGCGACATCGATCGCCCCGAGCATGCCGAGCTTGACGGCCTTGACCTCGACGTCGCTGAGGAGCGTCGCGATCTGCGCGCCGACCACGTCCGCGTCGAGCGGGTGCGCCGACCGCACGCCCTGCGTGTTCTGGATCGTCAGCGCCGTCACGACGCCGACGGGGCGCACGCCGACCAGGCCCGCGACGCGGACGTCCGCGATGAGCCCGGCGCCGCCCGACGGATCGAGCCCCGCGCAGAGGAGGACGTCGGGCGGCGGCGCCGCCTCTCGCCCCGACGCGGGCCCGTCGCGATACGGGCTCATGGGTCGAACGCCGGCAGGCCCGTCACGTCCTGGCCGACGACGAGCGTGTGGATGTCGTGCGTGCCCTCGTAGGTGTAGACCGACTCGAGGTTCAGCATGTGGCGCCCGCACTGGTACTCGTCGGTGACGCCGTTCGCCCCGAGGATGTCGCGCGCGTCGCGGGCGATCTCGCGCGCGGCCGCCACGTTGTTGCGCTTGGCGAGCGAGATCTGGCCGGCCGTCAGCTTGCCGGACTCCTTGAGCCGGCCGAGCTGCAGGCACAGGAGCTGCCCCTTCGTGATCTCGGCGACCATGTCGACGAGCTTGCGCTGCACGAGCTGGTAGCCGGCGATCGGCCGGCTGAACTGCACGCGGTCCTTGGCGTACGACAGCGCCTCGTCGTAGCAGGCCATCGCCGCGCCGACGGCGCCGTAGCAGATGCCGAACCGCGCCTGCGACAGGCACGACAGCGGGCCGCGCAGCCCGCTCACGCCGGGCAGGAGCGCGTCCTCGCCGACCTCGCAGTCCTCGAGCACGAGCTCGCTCGTCACGCTCGCGCGCAGCGACCACTTGCCGTGGATGTCCTTCGCCGAGAAGCCCGGCGCGTCCGTCGGGACGAGGAAGCCGCGCACGACGCCGTCGAGCTTGGCCCAGACGAGCGCCACGCGCGCGACCGAGCCGTTCGTGATCCACCGCTTCGTGCCGGTGAGCCGGTAGCCGGCGCCCGCGCGCACCGCCGTCGTCAGCATGCCCGACGGGTTCGAGCCGAAGTCGGGCTCCGTCAGGCCGAAGCAGCCGATCGCGCGGCCGGCCGCCATCTCGGGCAGCCAGCGCTGCTTCTGCTCCTCGGAGCCGTACGCCCAGATCGGGTACATGACGAGCGAGCTCTGCACCGAGACGAACGAGCGGATGCCCGAGTCGCCGCGCTCGAGCTCCTGGCAGATCAGGCCGTACGCCGTCGGCGAGATGCCGGCGCAGCCGTAGCCGGTGAGCGAGCTGCCGAGCAGGCCCAGCTCGCCGAACACGGGCACGAGCTCGTGCGGGAACGTGCCCTGCGACCAGTGCTTGCCGATCTGCGGCATCACGCGCGAAGACACGAGCTCGCGGACGGTGTCGCGCACCATCCGCTCCTCGTGGGTGAACAGCTCGTCGATGCCGTAATAATCCAGCGCGGTGTAGGCCATCTCTGCCCCCTCGCGGCCCGGGCGGACCGCCGGTTCGGGGCGGTATACTGCGGCGGTGGCAACGGCGGCAACCCGGGTCGGCATCGCGATCCTCGTCGCGTGCGGCGGCCTCGGCGCGGAGGGCGCCGCCGCCGGGCGCGCCGCCCACGCCGGGCCAGCGCAGGATCTCGGCGCCGCGATGCGCGCGTACGACGCTGGCGATCTGGCGGGCGCGCGGCGGCTCGCCGGAAAGCTCGACGAGCAGGCGCTGAAGAACCGCGATTACCTCCTGTGGCTGCGCGGCATGATCGCGCTCCGCACCGGTGAGCCGGCGGCCGCGCGCGCCGCGTTCGAGCGCCTCGCCAAGGTCCCCGGCACGCGGTTCCTCCGCGAGGTGCCGTGGCGGCTCGCCGACGCGGCGTGGGACGCGGGCGATCGCGCGGGCGCGGCGCGCCAGTACGCGCGGCTCGTCGCCGACAAGGACGACGACGCGGCGGTCGCCGACGTCGGGATCGCGCGGTTCCGGATCGCCGAGGCGCGCGCCGGGGCCGCGGCCGCGGCGGCGTATCGCGCGTTTTTGCTCGCGCACCCGGCGCACCCGCTCGCCGCGCGCGCCGAGCGCCGGCTCGCCGAGCTGGGCGGCGCCGCGCTCACGCCGGCCGAGCGCATAGAGCGCGCCAAGCAGCTGCTCGCGGCGCGCCTCTGGGACGAGGCCGTCGAGGAGCTGGCGCTGGTCGGCGACGCGCCGGGGCCCGAGCTCGCGCGCCAGCGCGACTACTGGCTCGGCACCTCGCTGTTCAAGATGCGGCGCCGCTACGGCGACGCCGGCAAGCTCCTGCTCGGCGTGTACCCGAGCCTCGGCGCCTCGGCGCCGGAGGCGATGTTCCACGGCGCGCGGGCGCTGTCCCGCGCCGATCGCGACGACGAGGCGATCGTCTGGTACGGCAAGGTCGTCGCCGCGTTCCCGCGCACGGCGTGGGCCGAGGAGGCGCAGTACCTGCGCGGCTGGCTCGAGTTCAACCGCGGCCGCTACCGCGAGGCGCTCGCGCCGCTCGAGGAGACGTTGCGCCGCTACCCGAAGTCGAAGTGGGTGGACGACGCGCTGTGGTTCATCGGCCTCTCGCATTACCTGCTCGGCGAGCCCGGGCCCGCCCGCGCGCGGCTCGAGGCGCTGGCGCGGCGCGGCGGCTCGCTCGAGGGCGGCAAGGGCGCCTACTGGCTCGCGCGCCTCGACGCGCAGCAGGGCCAGAAGGACGCCGCGATCGCCGGCTACACGAAGATCGTCCAGCGCTTCCCGTTCTCGTGGTACGCGCTGCTCGCGCGCGCGCGGCTCACGGAGCTCGGCGTGGCGCTCGCGCCGTTCGGGGGCGCCGCCGGGAGCGCCGCCGGGAGCACAGACGCCCGGCCGCGCGGCGCCAAGCTCGCCGCGGCCGCCGACGAGAAGCTCGCCGCCGATCCGCTGATCGCGCGCGCCGACGAGCTGATCGCGGCGGGCCTCCTGTCCGACGCCGGCAACGAGCTTCTGCGCGACGAGCGCGGCTTCCTCCGCCGGCACGACCGCGCCGCGGGGCTCGCGATGCTGCTCGATCGCTACCGCAAGGCGGGCAACTACACCCGGCCGTGGACGCTCGCGACGCTCCTGCACGGCGGCGCGCTCGGCGGCCCGCCCGAGGGCGACGCGCGGCGGTGGTGGGAGCACGCGTACCCGCGCGCGTTCCAGGCGCTCGTCGAGGAGCACCAGGGCAGCGGCAAGAACCCGGACGGCTACCTCTACTCGATCATGCGCCAGGAGAGCGGCTTCGATCCGCACGTCGTGTCGTACGCCGACGCGCGCGGCCTCCTGCAGATGATCCCGCCGACGACGATGCGCGTCGCGAAGGAGCTCGGGATCGCGTACGACGCCGGCCGGCTGTTCGACCCCGCGTACAACATCCAGACGGGCAGCTCGTACATCGGGCGGCTTTTGACCAAGTTCAAGGGCCAGGTGCCGCTCGGCGCGGGCTCGTTCAACAGCGGGCCGCGGCCGGTGATGCGTTGGCTCGATCAGCACGGCGACCGGCCGATGGACGAGCTCGTCGAGCTCGTCCCGTACACCCAGACGCGCGACTACATGAAGCACGTGACCGAGCACTACGCGCGCTACCGGTACCTCTACTGGGGCGAGGTCTACGAGCAGCCGCTCGTCGTCGACAAGCGCTACGTCCGGGACCAGCTGACCTACTGATGCAGATCAGCCCGAGGAGGCGAGCGGCCGTGCATTAGCGCGAGGAGGCGATCGGCCGTGCATCAGCGCGAGGAGGCGATCGGCGAGGACGCATCGGCCGCGGTGGCGATCGAGGTCGCCGAGACGATCGCAGCGAGCGCGACGAACGCGGCGAACACGAGGTCACGCGTGCGCGAGCGGCGTTGGCGGTTGGCGATGGTGGCGAGGCGGTTGGACATGCCGGTCCCATATACATGGACTGGGCCAACTGCTTCGCGAGCGATCTCAGTCGGTTATCAGAGCCGGCGCGGGCATCGCCCCTGTCGCACGATCGTCGCGGCCCTGCCGCTGTCGCAGCGCTTGCGTGTGGGCACCGGTGATGGCCGTGTCCCCGAGGAGGGGCTATCGTCGGGACATGAAGCTCAAGGGCACCATCCGCCGCAACGATCTCGAGGGCGGCCACTGGGTGATCGAGACCGACAAGGGCGAGACCTACCAGCTCGCCGGCGCCGTCGACGGGTGCAAGGACGGCATGAAGGCGGAGGTCGAGGGCAAGGTCGACAAGGGCGCGATGGGCATCGGCATGACCGGGCCCACCTTCACGGTGCAGTCGATCAAGACCGTCTGATGCTCCTGCCCATCGTCGGCTATGCCGCCGCGGACGGCCTCCTGCGCGAGGTCTACGACCGGATGCGCCAGCGGCCGATGCCGCCCGCGTACCGCACGCCCCACGGCGGCATGCCCGGCATCATCGAGGCGCACAGCCTTGATCCGGAGCTGATCCCGCACGTGTTCGGCACCTCGGCGACGCTCAACGGCACCGGGCCGCTGAGCTGGCCGGAGCGCGAGCTCGTCAATGCGACCGCGTCGCGCCTCGATCAGTGCTTCTATTGAACGGCGTGTCACGCAGAGTTTCTGCGTGTCGCGCTCGAAGATCGCGAGGAGCTGCCGGCCGCGGTGATCGCCGACCCCCGCGCCGTCGCCGCGCGCTGGCCCGAGCCGCGGCTCCGCGCGCTGGCCGAGCTCGCGTGCATCACGACCGAGGCGCCGTGGGAGCTGTCCCGCGCGCACCACGCGCGCGCCCGCGCCGCCGGCCTGTCCGATGACGAGGTGCTCCACGCGATCGCGCTGGCCGCGTTCTTCGGCCACCTGAACCGGATCGCCGACGCCGTCGACGTCCCGCTCGACTACGCCGTCCGCCGCGAGCCGCCGCGGACCGAGCGGGCGGTGCCGCCGTTCCACGCCGCGCCCGCGCCCGTGGCCGCCGCGCCCGCGCCCGTGGCCGCCGCGCCAGCGCCCGTGGCCGCCGCGCCAGCGCTCGCCCTGGAACAGCGCGCGCAGACGGCGGAGCGGCTCGCCGCGTGGATGGAGCACGTCGCCCGGCCGAGCGCGGCGCTCGACGGCGCCCGGCGCGCGCGGATCGCGCAGCACGTCGGCCGCCTGCTCGGCACCGCCACGGGCGCGGCCGCGCCCCGCGACGAGCTCGATCACGCGCTGATCGCGCTCGCCGAGCGGGTCACGCTCGCGCCGTGGGCGCTCGACGCGGCGAGCTACGCGCCGCTACGCGCCGCTGGCCTCACCGATCGCGACGTCTTCGACGCGTGCGTCGTGGCGACCTCGGCCGGCGTGGCCTCGCGGATCGAGGTCGCGCTGACCGCGCTCGGCCGCTGACGCGGCGCGCGCAAGACCGGTCCAAGAATCGAAACCGGAGCAGCGGAGGCCCCGCGCTTCGCCCCGCGCTCGGCCGCGCGGGGCTCAGTTCGGCCGCTTGAACTCGGGCAGCTGCCAGGAGACGGGCGCGCCCTCGACGAAGTCGGGCTCGTTCGGGCAGATGATGCGGAGCTTCTCTTCCTCGGACTCGACGACCTCGCAGGTCAGGAGCTTCTCGCCGAGCCGGAGCGCCGTCGTGAGCCCGACCTCGATCCGCATGGCGGGCGGCACCTTGAACGTCGCCGACGCCATGGGCGGGGGCTGCACCGAAGCGACCGGCGTGTTCTCCGGCAGCTTCTCGCCGACCTTCTTCAGCGTCGTGAGCTTGCCGTCGAGCGTGAGCCGCACGTACAGCTTCTCGATCTGCTCGGTCTTCCTCAGGAGCTGCTCGGCCTTCTCGTTGGCAGCCTTCTCCGCCGCCGCGGCCTTGGCCTGCAGCTTCTTCGTCGTCGCCTCGTCGGCCCCCGTGGCGGTGTCCCGCGCCGTGATGGCGTCGTCGAGCTCGTTCTGGAGCTTGCCCGCCTCCTTCTTCAGCACCGAGATCTGCGCCTCGAGCGGCCTGTAGCCCGCCATCTTCACGATGACGTCGCCGGACTTCGCGTCCTTGTCGTTTGCCTCGATCCACTCGATCGTCCCCGGGAAGACCGCCAGGATCGTCTTCGCGGCGCCAGCGTTGACCTCGACCTTCGCCGTCACGGACGGCGGCGCTGCCGGCTTCGGCGGCTCGGGCGGCGGCGCCGGGGTCGGCGGCGCCACGCTCACCGGCGGCGCCTTCTCGGCCGGCGCCGAGAGGACGAACTTCCAGACGGCGAACGCCGCGCCGCCGAGGACCAGGAGGATGACCACGATCAGCACCGGGCTGACGCGGCGCTGCGGGCCGGGCGGCGTCACCGGCTGCTTCTCCGGCACCTTCGGCAGCTCGACCGGCGGCTTCGCCTCGATCGGGCGCTCGGGCTGCTTCGCCTCAACCGGGCGCTCGGGCTGCTTCACCTCGACCGGGCGCTCGGGCTGCTTCACCTCGACCGCCACCGGGCGCTCGGGCTGCTTCGCCTCGACCGCAACCGGGCGCTCGGGCTGCTTCGCCTCGACCGCGACCGGGCGCTCGGGCTGCTTCGCCTCGACCGCAACCGGACGCTCGGGCTGCTTCGCCGCAGGGCGCTCGGCCGGCATCGGCCGCGGCGTGGGCCGCTCGGGCGGCCTGGACGGCGCGGCAGCCGGCTTCTCGGCCGGCCCGCCCCCCATCTCCGCCGGCAGCTCGATGGCCGACATGACGCGGGACTGGCGCACCGCCTCCTTGACGTCTTCCTTGCCGACGGCCAGGTGCTCGCTCAGATCGATCGAGACCTCCGAGATCGCGCCCGGCGGCTGCGCGGGCTTCGCCGCCGCCGCCGCAGGCTTCTGCGGGGTCGCCGCCGCTGCCGCGGGCTTCGCCGCCCCCGCCGCCGCCGCAGGCTTCGCCGCCGCCGCCGCCGCCGCAGGCTTCGCCGCCGCCGGCACATCGACGACCGTGTCCGCGGGCGGCGCGCCCGCGGCTGCGAGCCCCGACGTCGCGGCCGGCGTCACCGCGGGCACGTCCGACGCCGCGGCCCTCGCCGCGCCCGCCATGTCGAGGTAGCCGAGCTGGCCGAGCGTCGCGATCACCGTGCGCACCTCGTTCGCCGAGGCCTTCATGCCGAGCTCGTCCTGGGCCCACTGCACGAGGCCCGCGACGTCGCGCTCGCCGTCCATCCCGCACGCGATCGAGAACTCGGATTCAAAGAGCCGGATCGCGTTGCCGCTGTCCGGATCCATGACGTCGATGAACTTGACGCCCTCCTCGTCGACGGCCTCCGCGAACAGGTCCTGGCGGAACCGCGGCTTCTCGGTACCGGCTTGCATCATCCTCCCTTTCGCAGCTCGGTCAGGACTAGCTTGGCCACTGCCTTCAGCGTGTCGAACACGCCGACGCCCTTGGGCGCCACTGCCTCGAAGCTCGGCACCTTCGTCGGGTTCAGCGTCTCCTCCAGCTCCGCCATCGGGATCGCGTTCGGGAGATCGCGCTTGTTGTACTGGACGACGTAGGGGAGCTTGTCGAGATCGTAACCTTGCTCTTGCAGGTTCGAGCGCAGGTTCTCGAGCGACTCGATGTTCGCCTCCATGCGCTCCATCTGCGAATCGCCGACATACACGACGCCGTCGACGCCCTTCAGGATCAGCTTGCGGCTCGCATCGTAGAAGACCTGGCCCGGCACCGTGTAGAGGTGGAAGCGGGTCTTGAAGCCGCGGATCTCGCCGAGCGAGAGCGGCAGGAAGTCGAAGAACAAGGTGCGCTCGGTCTCGGTGGCGAGCGAGATCATCTTGCCCTTCGCTTCGGGATTGGTCTTGTTATAGATGTACTGGAGATTCGTCGTCTTGCCGCACAGACCAGGTCCGTAATAGACGATCTTGCAGTTAATCTCGCGCGACGAGTAATTGATAAAGCTCATGGTCGTCTCGCGGGCTTAGTCGTTGAAGAGGTTGTCGATGTCGTCGTCGGTGATCTCTGAGAAGACCGACGGCTGCCCGCCCTGCTTGCTCTTCTCCTCCATGATCTCCAGCACCTTCGTCAGCTCGTGGTTCGCCTTCTTGACGCGGAGCCGGACGAGGCCGAGCGAGCTGCGCTCGTCGAAGAGGATGACGAGGATCACCCGCTGACCGACGATGGAGATGTGGACGTTCGTCTTTTCGCCCTCGTGGAACTGCCCAGCGAACTCCTTCTCCTTGAGGAGCTGAGCGATTCCGCCGGTCGCTGCGACGTTACCCGCCGTCAGCGAGGACAGCGAGGTGACGTCCAGCTCCTGGACCTCGCCCGCCTGTGCAATTGCCTGGCCGTTCTTGTCGATCACAAGCACGGAACTAGCGTTGGCGTCTCTATGAAGATTTTCACAGATCCGGAGGATCTCTTGAAGCTCTTCCTCGTGCATCACGAGCTGTTGAATCATCGCGTCTTGGCTCCCTTGGGCCCAGTGAGGAGACGCCTGCGAGTAAACTCGAGCTCCCCGCCGTCGGGGCACCGTATCAAAGGGCCCGCGATTCGTTCAAGATTTCCGGGCTTCTATACGCAGGCCCCCACGCAGGCCCCGGCGCGAGATGTACGCGCCTGGTGACAGGTCGGCCACCCAGCCGGTCGCCTAGAGGGTCGCCCGGCCGGCGAGGGCCCGCGCAATCGTTGCCTGATCCGAGTATTCGAGCTCCCCGCCGACGGGGAGGCCGGTCGCGATCCGCGACACGGTCACGCCCAGCGGCTTGAGGGTGCGTGCGATATACATCGCGGTCGCCTCCCCGTCCACCGAAGGGCTGGTGGCGATGATGACCTCGCGGACCCCCGTCCCCGGGGCCGAAGCGCCAACCCGGCGAACCAACTCGGCGATCCGGAGGTCGTCCGGGCCGATCCCCTCCAGCGGGGAGAGCAGGCCGTGGAGCACGTGGTAGCGGCCCCGGAAGTGCCCGCCGCGGTCGATCGCGAGCAGATCCGAGGCCGTGGCGACCACGCAGATCACGTCGGGGTCGCGCCGCGTGTCGGTGCACAGGACGCAGGGGTCGTCCTCGGTCATGTTCATGCAGACCGAGCACAGCCGGATCTTGTCGGTGGCGTCGAGCAGCGCCTGGGCGAGGTCGCGGACCTGCTGGCGGTTGCTCCGAATGAGGTGGAACGCCAGCCGCGTGGCCGTCTTCTCGCCGATGCCGGGGAGGCGGGCGAGCTCCTGGACGAGGCGCCGGATCGGATCCGCCATCGCCGCGCCGCGCTCAGAACAACCCGGGCATCCCGGGCATCCCGCCCATCGGGCCCATGACGGCCGCCATCTTCTCCTGGCTGGTCTCGCGGACCTTCTTGGCGGCGGCGTTGACCGCGGCGGTGACCAGGTCCTCGAGCATGCCGACGTCGTTCGGATCGACGACCGTCTTGTCGATCTTCACGCGGACGACCTCGAACTGGCCGTTGACGGTGGCGGTGACGAGGCCGCCCCCGGCCGCGCCGTCGCACTCGAGCTTGGCCAGCTCTTCCTGCGCGCGCTGGACGTCGCCCTGGAGCTTCTGCGCCTGCTTCATGAGCGCATTGAGGTCCGGCATCTTGGGATTAGACATCGGTCTTGATCTCCTTGATCTGTGCGCCAAACGTCTGAAGGACGTGCTTGGTGATCGGATGCTCGCGCGCCTCGGCCTCGCGCCTCACTCGCTCGGCCGCCCCGCGCTCGCGGGTGGCCTCGAGCATCGAGCGCGGGCCGCCCTGCTCGGACTCGGCGGCGTCGAGGAGCCGCACCGAGATCTTCACCGACTTCATCTCCGGCACCAGCTCGCGGATGAAGGCGCGGAGGTCCTCGATCTTGTCGCGCTCGCTCGCCAGCTCGCCCATGAGGTGAACCGCGACCGGGAAGCCCAGATCGAGGGCGTCCTTGGTCCAGCGCAGGACGCGCGCGTGCTCGAACGGCAGGAGCGAGACCTTGCCCCGCGCCGCGAGCTGCGCGCAGACGGCGCTCCACGCCGACATCGCGTCCTCGGGCGTGGTCGGTACGCCCATCGTGGGCGCCGGCAGCGGCCGATCGTCGTGCGGGCCAGAGCCGGTCGCGACCGGGGGCGGCTGCGGGACCGGGCCGGATGGCTGCACGGAAGGCTGCACCGCCGGCCGGCTCGGCGGCGCCGCGACGGGCGCCGGCACCGCGCTCGTGCGCTCGGCCTCGACGGCAGCGGGCTCCGCGGGCGCGGCGCGCGGGCGCGGCGCAGACGCAGACGCGGCACGCGGGGCAGGCGCAGCGCTCGGTGCAGGCGCGGCGCGCGGGGCAGGCGCAGACGCGGCACTCGGCGCAGGGTGCGGCGCAGGCGCAGGCGCAGGCGCAGACGCAGCACTCGGCGCGGGCGCAGCACTCGGCGCAGGCGCAGACGCAGGGTGCGCCGCAGGCGCAGCGTTCGCCGCCGCCGCAGGCACAGCACTCGCCGCAGGCGCAGACACGGCGCGAGCAGCCGGCGGCGGGCCTGCCGCGGGCGCTGCGCCAGGCCGGACCGGGCCGGTGCCCGCCCCCGGCGCGCGGGCCGGCGGACCGCCGCGCGACGCGCCCCCGGACGGCGGCCGCGGCGCGCCCGCCGCGGGGCCAGGACCGCCCTTGCCGGCGAGCCGCGCCTCCAGCTCGCCGAGCCGCTCGATCAGATCGCCGAGCGGCAGGAGCGGCTCGACCGTGGCGACATCGATCAGCGCGCAGTCGAGCACGAGCCGCGGCTGCAGCGTCTTGCCGAGCTCGTCGCAGCACCGCAGCATGCGATCGAACATCTGCGTGACCCGCGACCGATCGAGCTCGCGGGACTCGGCGAGCAGATCGGCGCGCTCCTCGTCGGTCGCGTCGACCAGCTCGGGGTGCGTCGGCGCCACCTGCAGCACCGACAGGTCCCGCAGGTAGCGCACGATCGCGCGCGCGAGCTGGACCTCGTCGACGCCGCGCTCGATCGCCGACTCGACGGACGTGAGCGCCGCGCCCGCGTCGCCGGCGGCGAGCGCGCGCACGAGGCTGCGGGTCAGCGAGCGATCCGCGACGCCCAGGACCTCGGCCACGTGACGCTCGGTGATCGTCTCGCCCGCGCCGACGTACGAGATGATCTGGTCGCACAGAGACAGCGCGTCGCGCACGCTGCCGCCCGACTCGCGCACGAGCAGCCCGACCGCGCCCGCCTCGATCGGCAGGCGCTCCTCCTCGAAGATCCGCGTGAGGTGCTGCGCCAGCCGCGAGGCCGGCACGAGCTTGAAGTCGTACCGCTGGCAGCGCGAGAGGATCGTGTTCGGCAGCTTGTGCGGCTCGGTCGTGGCGAGCACGAACGTGACGTGCGGCGGCGGCTCCTCGAGCGTCTTCAGGAGCGCGTTGAACGCCTCCGTCGTCAGCATGTGGACTTCGTCGATGACGTAGACCTTCTTGCGCAGGACGGCCGGCTGGTACCGCACCGCCTCCGTCAGCTCGCGGATCGCGTCGATGCCGCGGTTCGACGCGCCGTCGAGCTCCTGGTAGTCGACCGCGCTGCCGTTGCTGATGCTCGTGCACGCGCTGCACGCGCCGCACACGAGCACCGGCGGATCCTGCTGCTGACAGTTCAGCGCCTTGCCGACGATGCGCGCGAGCGTGGTCTTGCCGCAGCCGCGCGGCCCGCAGAACAGGAACGCGTGGTGGACGCGCCCCGTCGCGAACGCGTTGCCGAGCGTCCTCGTGACGTGCTCCTGGCCGACGACCTCGGAGAACTTCGTCGGCCGATACTTTCGCGCGAGGACGAGATAGGACATGGGAAGGAGGGGCCGCCGAGCGGGCCGGCGCAGCGTCGACCCGCCGGCACTATACTCGCTGCGTCCGACGCTACAACGAGATGGACTCGCAGATCTGCTTGGCCTGGATGATGGTCTGATCGCGAAGATCGCCGAGCTTGCTCGACTCGGCGTCGCGGTAGAGCGAGCCGTAGCAGACCAATTTTTTACCACCCCAGTTCACGGCGAAGCGGAACGCCGGGCTGCCGGTGCCGTCGGTGCCCTCGAGGTACCACGCCGAAGCGGACTGGCGATCCTGCCTGACGTTCAGCAGCCGCTTGTCGCCGAGCCACTTCTTGTACGCCTCGCGATCGGCGGGCGCGCTCGGATCCTCGTAGCCGTAGCGGAACACGAACACCGCGCTGGTGCCCTTGCCCGGGATCTTGACGGCCAGCGAGATCGTGCCGGCGTCCTGCACGTCGCGCTCCCAGTTCGGGAGCATGCCGAAGCGGATCGCCGCGAGGTCAGCCGGCACCGTGACCTTCTTCGCCGGCGTGCCGCTGCTCTGGATCACGGGACCGGGTCCGGTCCCGCCCTTCGGCGGATCATCGGCGACCGGCGGCTTCGTCTCGCTGCCCGCCTTGGGATCCGCGGTCCCGCCCGCCTTGGGATCCGCGCTGCCCGCCTTGGCGTCCGCGCTGCCGGCTTTGACGTCACCCCCGCCCGCCTTGGCGTCCGCGCTGCCGGCCTTGGCGTCCGCGCTGCCGGCTTTGGTAGCCGCGCTGCCGGCTTTGGCACCCCCGCTGCCACCGGAGTCCGCGAACTCCTTGGCCAGATCCGCGCTGAATCCGCCCCCGCCGCCGGACTTGGCCACGGCGACGCCGCTGCCGCCGCTGCCAGTCGCGCCGCCGCCGCCCCCGTTACCCGAGGACTCTTCGTTGCAGCTCGCGAGCAGCGCGAGCCAGAGGCTGGCGGCCATCCATCGCATGGGGAGTTGTCATACCCCGAAAAAGGAGAGGAGCGACGATCTTGCATCGATCGCCGCTCCTAAAAAGGTGGCCCCAGGCACCCGCTATGTCCGCTACCGTTGCTCCCTTCCGGGCCTGGCGGGGTTCACAGCCTTCGCGTCACCCGGGACCATAAAACGCACGCAGGGGGTCGGTCAGCGGAGGGAGAGGGATTCGAACCCTCGGTACCTTTCAGTACACACGATTTCCAATCGTGCACCTTCGGCCACTCGGTCACCCCTCCAGGGGGGCCGCGATCGCGACCTCGTACGCGCACTGACGAACGGAGACTGGCGGAGGGGGAGGGATTTGAACCCCCGGTGCTTTCGCACATCTGATTTCGAATCAGACACCATAGGCCACTCGGACACCCCTCCAGAAGCAAGTTGAAAGTCTACTGATATTTGGGACCGCGCCGGAGCTCGGCGAAGAACGCTTGCAACAGCCCAGCGCACTCTTCGCTGGCAATCCCGCCGATCACCTCGACTCGATGATTCAACCGGGCGTCCGTGGGGATCTGATAGAGCGTCGTCACCGCGCCCGCCTTGGGGTTCGGGCACCCGAAGACGAGGCGCCGGACCCGGGCGTTGACGAGCGCACCAGCGCACATCGGGCACGGCTCCTGGGTGACGATCAGCGTCGCCTCGACCCGCCAGTGCCCGAGCATCCGGGCGGCCTCCCGGAGCGCGATCACCTCGGCGTGCGCCGTCGGATCTCGATCGACCTCGCGCCGATTGCGACCGCGCCCGATCACCTGGTCGCCCTGGACGACCACCGCGCCGACCGGCACGTCGCCGGCCGCCCCGGCGGCACGCGCCTCGTCGAGCGCGAGCGCCATCCACGGGAGCCACTGGGTATCGGCTTCTGCTACAGACACCATCGCGGATCCGAGAGGGGTCGAACCTCTAACCCCCGGTTCCGTAGACCGGTGCTCTATCCATTGAGCTACGGATCCTCTTCACATTCAAGACATTCAAGACACTCAAGACACTCAAGCAACGCGGAGAGAGAGGGATTCGAACCCTCGGTACAGGAAAATCCCCATACGCCGGTTTAGCAAACCGGTGCCTTCAGCCACTCGGCCATCTCTCCATGGCCATGACGGCACATGACCGCCTGGCCAGAAAGCTGCCTGCCAAACACAACCCACTCGCCAAGCTCGCCAAACTCGTCAACAACCTGCGCGACCAGCCGCGCGCGGCCCCTTTGCGTCGCGGGCCGGCGCGGCTTGGGTCGGGACGCGTACGGACCGCGTCCCGACCTGACCACCTGCGTGACTATTCAATTATCAATCGTGCTTGCGGAGGAGGAGGGATTCGAACCCCCGGAGCTTGCGCTCGGCGGTTTTCAAGACCGCTGCCTTCGACCGCTCGGCCACTCCTCCAGGCCGACCCAGAGGTAGGGGGGCAGTATAGGGATCGCAGGCCCCTTGTAAAGATCGATCCGAAAACTTTGAGGGGCTCGTGAGATGGCGCCCCCGGGCGTTTACGGCCCCGGATTCCCCGGGGCCTCCACCGGGGGCTCGATGCGCTCCTGGCCCCCGAGGTACGGCCGCAGCGCCGCGGGCACCACGACGCTGCCGTCGGCCTGCTGGTACTGCTCGAGGATCGCGACGACCGTGCGGCCGATCGCGATGCCCGAGCCGTTCAGCGTGTGGACCAGCCGCGGCTTCTCGCCGTGGGCCGTCCGGTAGCGGATCTTCGCGCGCCGGGCCTGGAAGTCCTCGAAGTTCGAGCACGACGAGATCTCGCGATACGCGTCCTGCCCCGGCAGCCACACCTCGAGGTCGTACGTCTTGGCCGACGCGAACCCGAGGTCGGCGGAGCACAGGAGGACCACGCGGTAATGCAGCCCCAGGCCCTGCAGCACCCGCTCGGCGTCCGCGCGCAAGAGCTCCAGCTCGGCGTAGCTCGTCTCCGGCGCGACCACCTTCACGAGCTCGACCTTGTCGAACTGGTGCTGGCGGATGAGGCCGCGCGTGTCGCGGCCCGCCGCGCCCGCCTCGGCGCGGAAGCACGGCGAGTACGCGGTGTAGCGGCGCGGCAGCTCGGACGCGTCGAGGATCTGGTCCATGTGCAGGTTCGTCACCTGGACCTCGGCCGTCGGCGACAGGAACAGATCGTTGTCCGGATCGTGGTTCGGCCCGACGGGGATCTGCAGCCGGAACAGGTCCTGCTCGAACTTCGGCAGCTGGCCGGTGCCGCGCAAGGACGCGCGCCGCACGACCGCGGGCGGCCACACCTCCTCGTAGCCGTGCCGCGTGTGCAGATCGAGCATGTAATTGAGGAGCGCGCGCGTGAGCCGCGAGGCCGCGCCGCGCAGCACCGTGAACCGCGCCCCGGTGATCCGCGCGCCGGCGTCGAAGTCGAGGATGCCGAGCCGGACGCCGAGGTCCCAGTGCGCCTGCGGCGCGAACGCAAAGCTCGGCTTCTCTCCCCACGTGCCGATGACCACGTTGTCCGCCTCGCCGGCACCGTCGGGGACGCTCGCGTGCGGCGCGTTCGGCAGCCCGAGCTGGAGCGCCTCGCGCTCGGTCTCGATCGCGACGAGCTCGGTCTCGCCCGCCTTGATCTCGCCGCTCTTGGCCTTGAGCTCGTCGCGCGCCGCCGCGAACTCGGGCGACTTCTTGTCGAGCTTGGCCATCCGATCATTGGCCTTGTTGCGCTCCTCCCGGAGCTTGTCGAGCCGGCCCTGGAGCTGCTTGCGACGCTCGTCGAGGCTCTTCCAGGCGGCCACCGCCGTGGCAACATCGCCGCCGCGGCGACACGCGTCGTCCATTCGGGCTGGGTCGAGCATGGTCTCTCTTTTCTGTAATGATCGAACGGGGTTGGCGCGGCAACCTACCGCGGGCTTAACCATGCTGGCAAGCCGCGGGTCGATTTCGTCGTGGACGTCCTCGCCGCTCCCCTGCCCCTCCTCGCGCGCCCGGCGGCCGTGACGGCCGATCCCGATCGCGAGCTCTTGGAGCGCTTCTGGAGCGGCGAGCGCGCCGCGTTCGATCAGATCGTGCGCCGCCACCAGCGCGGCGTGTGGCACGTCGTGCGGCGCTACGTGAAGCGCGACGCCGACGCGTCCGACGTCACGCAGCTCGTCTTCGTGCGCGCGTTCCGCGGGCTCGGCGCGTTCCGCGGCTCGGCGTCGGTGCGGAGCTGGCTGTACCGCATCGCGATCAACTGCTCGCTGACGTGGCTGCGCGATCACCGGCGCGAGGAGCCGACCGAGATCGCCGAGGACGCGCTGACCGACGTGAACCCGGCGCCGGCGCGGCTCGAGGGCGGCGCGGAGGGCGCCCGGCTGCGCGCCGCGATCGCCCAGCTGCCGCCCAAGCAGCGGCTGGTGCTCGAGCTGCGCGTGTTCGACGATCTCTCGTTCCGCGAGGTCGCGGAGCTCGCCGACTGCACCGAGAACACGGCCAAGGTGAACTTTCACTACGCGGTCAAGCGCCTGCGTGACATCCTCGGAGGCGAGCATGCCTGAGCAGCCTGAGCAGCCTGAGCAGGATGACTTGCTCGCCGCCTACCTCGACGGCGTCTCCGAGCTGACCGCCGACGAGCGGCGCGCCGTCGAGGCGCGGCTCGCGGACAATGGCTCGGACAATCGCGCCGGCAATGGCTCGGACAATGGCTCGGACAATCGCGCGCTGCGGGACGAGGTCGAGTCGACGCGCGCGCTGCTCGGCAAGCTCCGCGAGCTGCCGCCCGAGACGGACGCGGCCGGCGGCGGGCCCGACTGGGCCGCGCTTGAGCGATCGATCCTCGGCGCGGTCGGGACGGAGGCGCCGCGTCCGTGGTGGCGGTGGTGGCGCCGCCTCGGCTTCCGCTGGGCCGTGCCCGCCATCGCGCTCGCCGCGGCGGCGGCGATCCTCGCGCTCGTCGTGCGCGCGCCCGAGCGGATCGGCGACCTCGGACCGGGGATCGCCCGGCCCGGCACCGGCAGCGAGCCGGCGACGCCCGCGCCGGGCGAGGCGCCGGCCCCGGCGGGGGACACGGTCGCGCTGTGGCTCGACGGCGAGGGCGTCGAGATCGCGCTCGATGCCGCGCTCGATGCCGCGGCGCTGCTCGAGGTGCCATGGGAGAGCGACGGGGAGAGCGACGGGGAGAGCGACGGGGAGAGTGCCGACGCGGGCGACGAGGCGCCAGAGGATCTCTTGCCCGCGTCCGATCTCGCGTGGGTCGACGAGCTCGCCGCCGATGAGCTCGAGCGCGCCGAGGCGCTGCTGAAGGATCCGGAGCTGAAGCTGCCCATGCGGAGGAAGCGAAGCTGATGCGTCGTCTGCTCGTCGTCTCACTGGCGCTCGCGATCGCGGCGCCGATCGCCACCGCCACCGCGCAGCCCGCGCCCGCGCCCGCGCCTGCGCCTGCCCCCGGGCCCGCGCCTGCCCCGGCTCCGCCGAACGCGCAGCGGCGCGAGGAGATCAAGAAGAAGATCCGCTCGCTCCGCGCGTACGCGCTCACCACCGAGCTCTCCCTCGACGAGAAGACCGGCTCGCGGCTGTGGCCCGTGCTCGCCCGATACGACGACGAGATCGACAAGCTGATCCAGGCGCGCGTCGATCTGCAGCGCCGGCTCGCCGCCGCCGATCAGCTCAAAGATCCCAGGGCGCAGGACCGCCTCGTCGACGAGGCGATCGCGAACCAGAAGGCGTTCTGGAGCGTCGAGGAGCGCCGCCTCGCGGAGCTACGGAAGATCCTCACACCGGCGCAGACAGCACGACTCCTCGTGGTCCTGCCCGCGTTCGAGCGCAAGATCCAGAACCAGCTCCGGCGGGCGATCGTCCGGCGGACCGCGCCGGGGCAGGGGCCGGGGCACGATCCCGACGACGATGACCTCGATCCCGACGACGGTGGTCCGCCGCCGGCCCGCAGGCGGCGCGGCATGAGCCTCGACGACGACGGCGACGACGGCGCTGCACCTCGGTTACGCCGCAGGTAATTCGAGGACGGGAACGGGCCTGCCCACACGTCGCCCGGGCGGCCCGCGGGGTAGAATCCTCGCTCCAGATGATCGAGGCGACCTGCACCACGTGCGGGAACATCAATCGCGTCCCGGCGGACGACATCGACGCGGGCGCGAGGTTCCTGACGTGCATGAGCTGCAAGTCGCGCGTGCTGATCCCGGGGGCACCGGCCCCGCCCATGCCGCGGCGCGAAGGCCCGGCCGGCGAGGGACCGTCGCCGCTGAGGATCCCCCGCGCGGCGACGTCGCGCCCGGTGACGCCGCGATCCGGGCCGGGCATCGATCTGGAGCGGCTGACGTCGGAGGCGATGTACCCGAGCAGCTCCTCCGGCGCGGACCTGCCCGCGCCCAAGGGCTCGCTGCCGCCGCGGCCCGGCGTCCAGCCGGCGCGGGAGGGGACAGGCATCACGGATCTTCCCGCGCCGAAATCGCGGCGGGCGACGCCGCTCGAGGCGGCGGGCAAGCCGGCCCTCTCAGATCTCTCGCGGTCCGACGCTGCCGGGGTCGTCGATCTGCCCGCCCCCAAGCCCAAGGCGCCGCTCGCCAAGGGTGCCGCGCCGGCAGGGGCAGGCGGGGCGAGCGGGATGGTCTCGCGGCCGCCGCCCAAGGCGCTCCTCGATCTGCCCGCCCCCAAGGCGCGCGGCATCGGCGAGCTGCCGCCGTCGTCGATCGGCGGCCTCGGCGATCTGCCCGCCCCCAAGCGCGATCACGACAGCGAGGCGCGGACGCTGCGCCGCGAGCAGATCTCGCCGGGCAGCTTCGCGGACCTCACCTTGCCGCGCGGCTTCGGCGACCTGCCCGCGCCGAAATCTGGACCGGGCCCCGCGGACATCGCCGATCTGCCCGCGCCCCGGCGTCCCGCCCCGGAGGGCGCCGAGAGGCGGCCAGGCGCTGCACCGGACAAGGCCGGGGCCAAGCCGGGCAGCTCGCCGGCCCCGCCGCTGCCCAAGTCCGGCGGCCCGCCCGATCTGCCTGCGCCACGAGCACGCACCTCCCCGGAGCTGCCCGCGCCCAAGAGCGCCACACCGGACTTGCCCACCCCCCGGCCCGCCGGCCGGCCGGAGCTCCCGGCCCCCAAGGCAGCCGGCGCTACGCCCGAGCCGCCCGCGCCCAAGGGCTTCTTCGACGATCTCCCGCAGCCCGCGCGCACGTCGCCCCCCGAGCCGCCCGCGCCCAAGGGCTTCTTCGACGACCTCCCGCAGCCCGCGCGCACGTCGCCACCGGAGCTCCCCGCGCCCAAGGCCCCGCCGGAGCTCCCCGCGCCCAAGGCCCCGCCAGCGCCCCCCGAGCCGCCCGCACCCAAGGGCTTCTTCGACGACCTCCCGGGCCGGCCCGCTGGAAAGCCGCGGCCCCCCGCCGGAAAGCCGCGGCCCCCCGAGCCGCCCGCGCCCAAGGGCTTCTTCGACGACCTCCCGGGCCACCGGCCCGCCGCTGAAAAGCCCCAGCCCCCCGAGCCGCCTGCGCCCAAGGGCTTCTTCGACGATCTCCCGGGCCGGCCTACCGCCGGAAAGCCCCAGCCCGCCGAGCCGCCCGCGCCCAAGGGCTTCTTCGACGATCTCCCGGGCCCTGCCCGCGCGGTCGCGCGCAAGCCCGTGATGCCCCCGATCGCCGACGCGCCACCGGCCGCCCCCGCGCCACCGGCCGCCCCCGCGCCACCGGCCGGCCCCGCGCCCGAAACGCTGTCCGCCGAGGCGTTGAGCGAGTTCGCGCTCGAGCTCGCGCCCGAGCTCCCGCCGCCGCAGCTCGACACGAGCGGCGACGATCCGCTCGAGCACCTCCTGAGGGCGCCGACCCGCCCGCCGGTCTCCGACGAAGACTCCACGTTACCGGCCCGGCGCACGGCAAAGACCATCGCCGCCGCGCGGCGACCGACGCCGCCTCCGATCGAGCCCGTGTCCACGCTCCCGGCCGCGTCCGCGCCCGCGCCTGTCGCCAGACCGGCCGACGACCGCTCGCGCCGCTCCGAGCAGCGCGCCGAGCCGACGCTGCAGCTGCCGAAGCTCTCGCCGAAGTCCGTGCCCGGCCTGTCCTCGAGCGCCCTCGCGCGCCGGCTCCCGATCGTCCTGATCGCCGCGAGCGTGCTGCTCGGGCTGGCCGTCGGCGGCTTCTTCCTCTATTACCGCCACGCGCAGAAGGCCGCGCGGCGCGCCGAGATCCAGTCCCAGCTGACCGCCGCCCGCGCCGCGCTCGCCGCCAAAACGCCCGGGAGCTGGGCGCGCGCCGCGGCTGCGGCCCAGCAGGCGCTCGCGCTCGATCCGAAGAACCCCGCCGCGATCGGGCTCGCCGCCGAGGCGCTGCTCGCCGACGCGCTCACTGCAGGCACGAGCATAGGCGCGCCCGCTGCCGCCGCGGGCGCGCCCGCTGCCGCCGCGGGCACAGCCGCCGCGACCGCCACCGGCAAGGCCGCGGCGGCCCGCGCGTTGCTCGCGACCACGCTCATCAGCGGCCTGAGCGGCCCCGAGATCGACCGCGCGCAGGCCCTCTCGCTCGCCACGGACAAGCAGCCCGAGCTGACCCGGCTCGCGCAGCTGGCCGCCGCCGCGCGGGCCGATCTCACGCTCGCGCTCTACCTCGGCTGGGCGAACGCCCTCCGCGGCGATCCCACGGCCGCCGCCGCCGCGTTCACCCGCGCCCTCGACGCCGAGCCGCTGCGGCTCCTCGCGCTGCTCGGCCGCGCGCACGCCAGGCTCCAGCTGGCGGACCGGTCCGGTGCGCGTGCCGACTTCGACGCCGTCCTCGCGCTCGACAAGGATCACCTGGCCGCCCAGGTCGGCCGCGCCGTGGCGCTGCCCAGCTCGCAGGTGCAGCAGCAGGAGGCCGAGCTGAGCGCGATCCTCGCGCGCAAGGACCTCGCCACCGCCGAGCCGCGCGCCGTGCTCTGGGCCTGGCTGGCCGCCGCCGACGCCGCGCGCCGCGCCGGCAAGCTCGAGCTAGCGCGCGAGCGCTACCAGAAGGCGCAGGCGCTCGCGCTCAACGACGCCACCGCGGCGGCGGCGGTGATGACCGGCAAGGCCGAGCTCGAGCTCGCGGCCGACAAGCTCGACACCGCCGTCGAGATCATCGAAAAGGCGGTCGATCTCGATCCCACCCACGTCGGCGCGCTGCTCGTCAGCGCCGAGCTCGCGATCCGCCAGCAGCGGATCTCGGCCGCCATCAGCCGGCTGGAGACGCTGCGCACGCGCAGGCCGCCGCTCGCCCTCCTCGAGCAGGCGCGGCTCGGGCTCCTCGAGGGCAAGCTCCTCGAGGCGCAGGGCCAGGATCTCGCCGCGGCCAACGCGTACGTCGCCGCCGCCGACCGCGCCGGCGACGCCGATCTCGCGCCCGCGCTGGCCGGCGTCGCCAAGCTCGCCACGCTCGCCGAGGCCGCCGAGGCAAGCCACCAGGCCGCGCGCGCCGCCGAGCTGCGCGCGCGCACCGAGCGGCTGATCGCCCGCTTCGCGGGCCGCGCCAAGCGCGAGCCCGACCTCGCCCTCGCGCTCGGCCGGGCGCTCCTCGCGGCGAACGCCCCCGACCGCGCCGAGCCGTGGCTGCGGAGCGCCGTCAAGCTCGCGCCCAAGGCGCCCGACGCGCGCTATCAGCTCGCGCGGGCGCTCGCGCTCCTCGGCAAGACCGACGACGCGATCGCGGAGCTCGAGCGCGCGCGCGACCAGGGCGGCGGCCCCGCGCTCGAGATCGAGCTCGAGCTCGCCCGGATCTACGAGGCCGCCGGCAAGCGCGACGACGCCGCCGCGCTCTACGGCATGCTGCTCGCGGCCAAGGCGCCCACGCTCCAGGTCCGCGCGAGCGCCGGCCGGTTCTACGCGCGCTACGGCGAGCTCGGCAAGGCCGCCGAGCAGGCCGAGCGGCTCCTCGCGCAAGATCCCAGGAGCCCCGCCGGCCTGTACCTGAAGGCGGAGGGCTTGCTCGCCGCCGGCAAGCTCGAGGAAGCCGAGCGGATGTTCCGCGAGGTCGTCGACGCCGACCGCGAGCCGCAGCACCTCGAGGGGCTGGGCCGCGCCGCCGAGGCGCGGGCGGCCCAGACCGGAGATGCCAAGCTCGCCGACCTCGCGCTCCGCTCGTACATCGCCGCCGCCGCGGCCGCCCCGTCCCTGCTCGGCGCGCTCCTCGGCCAGGGCCGGATCTACGTCGCGCGGCGCGACGCCCCCCGGGCGCTCCCGCCGCTGTTCGCCGCGAGCCGGCTGGCGCCCAAGGACCCCGAGATCTCGCGCCTGATCGGGCTCGCCTACAAGGAGGCCGCCGAGGCCGCGCTGCGTCCCATCGCCGTCCAGTGGCTCACGCATGCCCAGGGGCTCGCGCCGTCCGCCGAGACCGCCTGGCACCTCGGCCAGCTCTACAGCGATCTCAACGCGACGAAGGCCGCGGTCGCCGCGCTCACGACCGCGACGAAGCTCGGGATCGGGCAGGAGCGCAAGACCGGCACCAAGCTGCCGTGGCTCACCGACGCGCTGTACCGGCTCGGCCGGCTCCACATGGACAGCGGCAACGAGCGCGGCGCCAGGTCCGCGTGGGAGAAGTACGTGCGGCACGACCCCAAGCCGGGCGCGCAGCTCGACGAGGTGCGCCGCGAGCTCGCCACGACGCTGCAGCGCGACTGAGCCCCGAGCGCACGCGAGGGGCGAAGCTCGGGGGCCGCCGTCGCGCCGCTGCTGTCGCGCCGCTGCTGTCGCGCCGCTGCAGATTCCTCGACAGGTCTTGCGTCCCGACCCGACCCGCCACGCCACGCCACGCCACGCCACGCCACGCCACGGGTCTTCGCGGAGCGGCCGACCGAGCGCCCGCCGGGGAAGCGTGTATCTTCGGTGCGTGCTGGAACGTGCTCGCCGCCGCGTCGATCGCGCGCTGTTTTTCGGCAAGGTGCTGCGCAAGGCTGGCGCGCTCCAGCCGGTGTCCCCCGTCGGCGTCGCGCGGTTCGTGCAGGCCGCGCGGCGGAGCCGGCTCGGCCCGCACCTCGCCCCCATGTTCCAGGCCGCCGTGCACCCCGAGCGCGAGGCGCTCGTCGAGTACGGCTCGGCCGGCGTCCGGCGCTTGACGTGGGCCGAGCTCGACGCGGCGATCAACCGGCTCGTGGGCGCGCTCGCCGCCCGCGGCGCCGCCCGCGGCAGCCGCGTCGCGATCATGCTGCCGAACGGGTGCGAGTACCTGATCGCGCAGCAGGCGCTCGCCCGCGGCGGCGGCACCGCCGTCCAGATCGGCTACCGCTCCAAGCCCGCCGAGATCGCGTACATCCTGGCGAACGCCGAGCCGCACGCCACGCTCGTGCACGCCGACTACGTCGCCGCGATGAGCGACGCGCGCGCCCTCGCCGGGCAAGGCGGCCCGATGATCGTCGTCGGAGGCGACGGCCGCGCCGACGTCGCCGGCTCCGTCACCAGCTGGGACGCCGCGCTCGCCGCCGCGGCGCCCGAGCTGCCCCGGACGCGCGCGGCGCGACGCGCCGGCGACGACGGCGGCGGCATCATCGTCTACACCTCCGGCACGACCGGCAAGCCCAAGGGCGCAAGCCGCGCGTGGAACCGCACCGGCTTCGAATCCGTCGCCGACATGATCCTGCAGGTCGGGATGCGCGCCGACGATCGCCACCTCGTCGTGTGCCCGCTCTACCACAGCGCCGCGCCCGCGTTCGTCGCGATCATGCTCGCCCTGGGCGCGCCGGTCGTGCTCATGAACCACTTCGATCCCGAGGGCGCGCTCGCGCTCATCCAGCGCGAGCGCATCACGTGCTCGCTGATGGTCCCCACGATGCTCGTGCGGATCGGGAACCTGCCCGCGCAGACGATCGCCCGCTACGACACAACGTCGCTGCGCTGGGTCATGTCGGGCGCCGCGCCGCTCACTACCGAGGCCGCGCGCCGCTTCATGGCGCGCTTCGGGCCGATCCTGTGGAACTTCTACGGCGCCACCGAGACCGGGCTCGTCACGCTCGCCGGCCCCGCCGATCACCTGAGCCGGCCCGGCACGATCGGCCGCGCGCTCCGCGGCAACGAGATCCGCCTGCTCGACGACGCCGGGGCCGAGGTCCCGCGCGGCGCGGTCGGCGAGCTCTTCGCGCGCAACACGACCCTGATCTCCGGCTACCACAACAACGACGAGGCCACGCAGTCGTCCCTGCGCGACGGCTTCTTCTCCGTCGGGGACATGGGCCGCGTCGACCCGGACGGCTACTACTACCTCGAGTCGCGCAAGCACGACATGGTGATCTCCGGCGGCGTGAACATCTACCCGCGCGAGATCGAGGACCACCTGCACACGCACCCCGCGATCCTCGAGGCCGCCGTGATCGGCGTGCCCGATCCCGAGTGGGGCGAGACCCTGCGCGCGTTCATCGTGCTGCGCGACGGCGCCGCGCTCTCCGCGGCCGAGGTGATCGATCACTGCCGGCAGGCGCTCGCCGACTTCAAGCGCCCGCGCCAGGTGACGTTCCTGCCCGAGCTGCCGCGCAACCCGACCGGCAAGGTGCTCAAGCGCGAGCTCCGGGAGCGCTAGGCGCCGCGATGCCGCCGCCGGCCACGCCTCAGCCACCGGCGGCGCTTGCGCCGTCGTCCACGCCACCGCCACCGGCGGCGCAAGCGCCGCCTCAGCCACCCGCGGCGGCCCCGACCGTGCCCACGCCCACGCCGATCGTGCTCGGCACCGCCGGTCACATCGATCACGGCAAGACGTCGCTCGTCCGCGCGCTCACCGGCATCGACACCGACCGGCTCGCCGTCGAGAAGGCGCGCGGGATCACGACCGAGCTCGGCTTCGCGCGCATGGACCTCGGCGGCCGGCGGATCGCCGTCGTCGACGTCCCCGGCCACGAGCGGTTCGTGAAGTCGATGGTCGCCGGCGCCACCGGCCTCGATCTGGTCTGCCTCGTGATCGCCGCCGACGAGGGCGTGATGCCGCAGACGCGCGAGCACCTCGACATCTGCGAGCTGCTCGGCGTGCGGCGCGGCCTCGTCGTGCTGACCAAGCGCGATCTCGTCGACGACGAGTGGCTCGCGCTGGTCTCCCAGGACGTGCGCGCCGCCTGTGCCGGCACGTTCCTCGCGGGCGCGCCGCTCGTGCCCGTCTCGACGAAGACCGGCGCGGGCATGGACGACCTCCGCGCCGCGATCGCCGCGCAGCTCGACGCGCTGCCGCCCCGCGCGCCCACCGGCGTGTTCCGGCTGCCGATCGATCGCGTGTTCACGATGAAGGGCTTCGGCACCGTCGTCACCGGCACGATCCTCGGCGGCGAGGTCGCGCTCGGCGACGAGCTCGCGGTGCTCCCGAGCGGCCGCGCGGCGCGCGTGCGCGGGCTCGAGGTCCACGGCGCCGCCGTCCCGCGCGCGCTCGCCGGCCACCGCGCCGCGCTCAACCTGAGCGGCGTCGCCGCCGGTGACCTCGCGCGCGGCGACCTGCTCGCGCACCCCGGCCGCGTCGCCGCGTCGCATATCCTCGACGTCGAGCTGCGCTACCTGCCGACCGCGCCCGGCCCGCTCCCGCGGCGCTCGAAGGTCCTCGTCCACCACGGCACGGCGCAGGTGCTGGCCTCGCTCGTCCTCGTCGACGCCACGGGGCCGAGCCCCGCCCCGCGGGGCGAGCCCGCGGGGTCCCCACCCCCGCGCGCCACGGGGCCGAGCCCCGCCCCGCGTGACGGGCTCGCCCCCGGCCAGACGGCGCTCGCGCAGCTCCGGCTCGACGCCGCCACGCCGCTCGGCGCGCTGCCCGGCGATCGCTTCATCGTGCGCGGCTTCGTCGCCACCGCCACGCACGGCTCGACGATCGGCGGCGGCCGCGTGATCCGCGTGCTCGCGCCCAAGGCGCGCAAGGGCGCCGCGCACGCCGAGACCGTCGCGTCGCTCGCCGCCGCGCGCCACGAGCAGCGGATCGCGCTCGATGTCCAGACCGCCGCGTTCGCCGGCCTGGGCCAGGGCGACCTCGTGCGCCGCCTCGGCGTCCCCGCCGCCGCGCTCGCCGCGCCGCTCGCCGCGCTCGCCCTCGCCGGCGAGCTGCTCGTCACCGGCGAGGGCGAGCACGCGCACTACCTCCACGCGCGCGCCGTCGTGGAGCTCGAGGCCCGGATCGGCGCGCTCGTCGGAGCCGCCGCGGGTGGCGCCGCGCCCGACGGCGTGCCGCGCGAGGAGCTCCGCACGCAGCTGCCCGCCGCGCTCCCCGCGCGCGCGTTCGACGCCGTGCTCGCCGGCCTCGAGCGCAAGGGCCAGCTCGCCACCGACGGCGATCGCGTGCGCAAGGCCGCCGCCACCGCCCGCGCCGCGCCGTCGCCCGTCGAGGCGAAGCTCGCCGCGCAGTTCTTGGCCTGGGCGCTCGAGCCGCCGCGCCCCAAGGAGGTCGCCGCCGCCGTCGGGCTACCCGAGGCGCAGGTGAAGCCGGCGCTCGATCGGCTCATCGCCGGCAAGCAGCTCGTCCGGATCAAGCCGGACCTCTTCCTCCACGCAGGCGTCGTCGCCGAGCTGCGCGCGCGCCTGATCGCGTTCCTCGACGAGCACAAGACGATCACCGCGCAGCAGTGGAAGGACCTGACCGGCGCGAGCCGCAAGTACACGATCCCGATCGCCGAATACTTCGACGCCGAGAAGCTCACGCTGCGCGTCGGCGACGTCCGCCGACGGCGCTAGAGCCGCTCAGCCGCTCAGCCGCTCAGCCGCTCAGCCGCGGCGTAGCCGCGGCGCCAAAAGCTTTAAAAGAAGTAGCCGCCGCTGACGCCGAAGAACGGGAACGTCCGCAGCCCGCCCTCGATGTTGATCGTCATCTTGTCGAACGGCCGGATCTGCACGCCCAGGATCGCGTTCACGACCGGGAACACCGGTGGCAGGTTGTACTTCACGATCTCCCCCGGCGTGTCGCCGCCGAACTGGCCCGTCCCGTTGAACGGCGGGGCCGGCGGCACGCACCCCGGCTCCGGGTCTGCGTTCGTCGCGCCGTTGCAGAACACGTCGTAGCGGCCGAGCGAGCCCCGGAGGATGCCGATGCCCGCGCCGCCGCCGTACCGGATCGCGAAGTTCTTCGTGATCTCGGCGTGGTTGATGAACGTGAACTCGGCCGTGATCCAGGAGAGCGACTCGTTGTTGTTGTGCTTCGGCGAGAGGATGAAGTCCGCCTCGTCGCCGGCCGCCACGTTCGTGTTGCTCTGGATCCAGACGCCCTCCTTGGGCTCGATGCGCTCGTACTCGAAGCCGAGCTGGAGCTCCAGGTTGCCGCGCCGCCGCACGAAGTCGACGCCCAGGCCGACGTTGCTGACGCCGCCGGGCGCGCTCTCGACGAACAGCTCGAGCAAACCCTTCGGCGCCCGCACCGAGCGGAGCCGGAAGCCGACGCCCCACTCCGTCTGTTTCTCGCCGGACGAGGTCACCGCTCCGGACGAGGGCGCGCCCGCCCCCGGAGTCATGGCGCTATCTTCGGCCAGCGCCGGGCCAGCGAAGGCCGCGCCCAGGAGGGTGGCGGCCAGGCAAAGCTTGTGGATAGGAAACCGCATTTGAAGGACCCCCAAGGGTGGCCGTCATTATATACTCGTCGGCGGGGCAGGTTCCGCTGAGGATCCCGTAGCTCATGCCATTTGCCGCGCTCTCCACGCTGCTCGTGCTCGCGGTCACCCTTGGCGGGTGCGCGGGCGGTGCGGACATCGGCGCGGCGTGCGATCGTCACAGCGACTGCGATAGCTCGCTCCAGTGCGTCCAGCGCGTCTGCCAGGCGCGGTGCTCGCGCGCGCCCGACTGCGGCGACGGCTACTCGTGCGACGAGCGCGGCATCTGCAACCTCGCGCAGCTCCAGCCCGGCGAGGCGTGCACGAGCGAGGTCGACTGCGCCTCCGGCCTGTCCTGCCAGATCACCGTCGACCCGTCGAACCGGCTGATCCGGCGATGCACCCCCCAGCTCACCGGCGCCCCCGCGGGCGAGGTGTGCGCCGTCGACACAGACTGCCGCAACGGGACCTGCGCGCTCGGCCGCTGCGTCGATCTGTGCCGCGTGACGCGCGACTGCGGCGCCGGCACGAGCTGCGCCCAGATCCCGCACATCCGCGCCGAGGGCGCGATGTTCGGCGGCTGCCTCGTCGCGAACGGCGTCCTCTCGTTCCCCGTCCCCGTCCCCGCCCAGAGCTCGACCCTGCGCGAGCCCGCGTTCCTGCCGGTGCCGCAAGGCGCGACCTTCGCCTCGATCGTCCTGTCGACCGCCGCGCCGCGGACCGTCGGCGCGACCCGCGTCACCCCGCCCGCGTCGGCGATGCCGCTGTTCCAGCTGTGCCCCAAGGACGGCGACCTCACCTGCACCGACGCCGCCCAGCGCACGCAGTTCTACGCCAACAAGCTCCGCCACCGGCGCGAGACCGGGCTGTCGGTGCTCGCGATCCCGTCGACGTCGCTCACCGCGCTCGAGCCCGGGATGTACCGCGTCCAGGCGAGCTCGTTCCACGTCGACGGCAGCGAGGGGCCGGCGCCCACCGCGACCGCGGTCGTCCGGATGGGCACCCCGACCCCGCTGCGCCTCGATCTGCACTTCCACTTCCTCGATCTGTCGGAGCACCCGTGCGACGCCGCGTTCGGCCGCGTCCGCCTCGACGGCGCCTCGGCGCAGCTCGAGCCGTTCTTCCAGACCGACTACCTCGGCGCCCTCCGCTCGATCCTGCAGGACCAGGGCGCGCTCACCGTCGACCGGATCACGTACGAGGATCTGGCGCGCCCCGACCTCGACGGCCTCGAGGTCGCGAACGTCGGCGCGCTGCTCCGGCTCGGCACGCACGCGCAGGGCATCGACGTGTTCTTCGTGCGCAACCTGTCGCCCGTCGGCATCCAGGCGTTCGGGCCCAGCCCCGGCCCCGCCGGGCTCGCCGGCACGTCCAAGTCCGGGATCGTCGTCGGGATCGACACGCTCTGCTACCGATCGTGGCGGCAGCTCGCGCGGCTCACCGCCCACGAGATCGCGCGCTACATGGGCCTCTACCAGAACGTCGAGATCGACGGCCACTTCGACGCGATCGACGACAGCGACGGCACGAGCAACAACCTCATGTTCTACTCCGAGCTCGGCGGCATCGAGCTCTCCGCCGGGCAGCGCGCGATCCTCGGCAGGAGCCCGGTGCTGCGATGAGCTCGCGCGTCCGCGGAACGCTCGGCGGCATCGCCGTCCTCGTCGGGCTGTGCACGCTCCCCGCGCGCGGCCACCAGGGCGAGGTGGCGCCGGAGATCCTCTACGCGCTGACCTCGATCGACACCGTCTTCACCAAGCAGGACCTCGAGGCCGTCCTCGCGAGCCCCAACGAGGTCGCCCAGCTGCGCGAGCTGGCGACCGGCAACTACGATTTCGGCCTGCGGCTCCGCGCGATCCGCGCCATCCCGCACTTCTGCGCCGAGCAGGCGGTCGAGTGCCGCGACGCGATCCTCGCCGTGCTTGACTATGTCGACGCCGATGACTCTCGCCTGCCCGGGCAGAAGATCCTCCGCCTCCGGGCCGCCATCGAGGCGCTCGGCGCCGCCCGGACCGGTCATCCCGAGGACGTAATGCGGCTGGTGGCGTTCCTGTCCGACGGCAGCCGGGACCTCCGGGTCGCCGCCATCCGGGCCCTGCGAGATCTCTGCGATCCCGCGGCGATAGAGCCCCTCCGGAGGCGCCTCATCGACGGGAACGGGCGCCCCGTCGAGACCGTGAAGCAGGTCCAGCTGGCCATCGACGAGGCGCTCACCACCCTCGCGCAATGTGGGCCGTAGCACGCTCAAGCCAACGAAATCGCGCGGTTGATGTGGCCGACGTTTGGATCGTAGAATGTAGGTCAACCCTGCGGTGCATGCCCACGCGTTCCTACGTGGGTTATTGGGTTACCTGGTCTACTCGTGACGACCCGCGATCCGCGCTTTCGTGCTCAGTCGCCCGCCACCGCGGGGCACGGCCGCGATCCAACGCAGTCGCTCTCGCTCGACGCGGCGATCGACGAGCCGTATGACGCCGCGCACGACGCCGCGAACCCGTCGTCGCTCGCGCACGGCACGCACGATCCGGGCGGCACGCAGGCGACGGGATTCGGCGCGCCGGGATCCGGCGCGCCGGGATTCGGCGCGCCGGGCGCGCGCATGAAGACGCCGGTGCCGCCGCGCCACGGCCCGCCGCCGATCCCGCGCGCCGCCACCACCGACGAGCCGTACCAGCTCGGCAGCGTGCTCGGCAGCTACCGCCTCCTCGAGACGCTCGGCAAGGGCGGCATGGGCTACGTGTACCGCGCCGAGCATATGAAGCTCGGGCGCGAGGTCGCGCTCAAGCTCCTGCGCAGCGACTACGCGCAGCGCCGCGACGCCGTCGCGCGGTTCTTCCAGGAGGCGCGCACCGTCAACCGCGTCCGCCACCGGAACATCGTGGACGTCACCGACTTCGTCGAGCTCGACGACGGGACGACGTTCATCATCATGGAGCTCCTCGCCGGCGAGAGCCTCGGCCAGTGGGTCCGCGGCGGCGTCGATCTGCCGCGCGCGCTCGCGGTGCTCGTGCAGATCTGCGACGGCCTCGCCGCCGCGCACGAGGTCGGCGTCATCCACCGCGATCTCAAGCCCGACAACGTGTTCGTCGTGCCCACCGCGGACGGCGCCGAGCTCGTGAAGCTGCTCGACTTCGGCGTCGCCAAGCTCGTCAACCGCGACGACGAGGACCTCGGCTTCCAGACCGCGGCTGGCGCGGTGATCGGCACGCCCGCGTACATGTCGCCCGAGCAGGCCGGCGGCATGGCCGTCGATCCGCGCAGCGACATCTACTCGCTCGGCGCGATCATGTACGAGCTGTTCTGCGGCGAGCCCATGTTCCGCGGCCGCTCGTTCGGCGAGTTCGTGCGGAAGCACCTCACGGAGATGCCGGTGCCGCCGCGGCAGACCGCGGGCGGCATGTCGATCGATCCGCGCCTCGAGGCGCTGATCATGCGGAGCCTGGCGAAGGATCCGATCGAGCGCTTCCCGAACATCGTCGAGCTGCGCGACACGCTGCTCGCGATGCTCGGCGCCATGGACACGCACCTGTCTGGCATCGGCACCGGCAACGGCGTGCGCGTCAGCACGAACCTCGGCCCCCTGGGCCTGCTGGCGCCCATCGCGCCACTGCCGCAGCTCCCCGCCGGCGCGTACCCGAAGCTGCCGACGGCGCTCGCGCACCCGCCGGGCGCGACGCCGTCGCAGCAGCAGCAGTACTGGAACCAGAGCAGCCAGATCCCGCCGACCGCGGTGCGCTCGCCGACGCCGTGGAAGATCTGGATCCTCGGCGGCGCGATCGCCGTCGCGCTCGGGACCGGCACCGCCGTGTGGTACGCGGGCCGCGGCACCCTGCCGACCGCGCCCGCGCCCGAGGCGGCGGGAGCCAAGGTCGAGCAGCCCGCGCCGATCGCCGAGCCGGCGCCCGCCGCGCCGCCCGTCGAGGTCCGGCTCGATTCGTCGCCGGCCGGCACCGTGTTCGCCGACGGCAGCACGACGCCGCTGTGCCAGACGCCGTGCACGCGCACGATCGATCCGAAGGACGGCGGCTCGCCCGATCGGCGGACGTTCGTCGTGCGCAGCGACGGCCACCTGGACGGGACGATCGTCGTCGATCTCAGGGGCGAGCAGCGCGACTTCCGCGTCGCGCTCGAGCCGCGCGAGGTGCACGCGGCCGAGACCGAGGAGACGGCGGCCAAGACCGACGAGACCGCGGCCGAGACCGAGGAGACGGCGGCCAAGACCGACGAGACGGCCGGCAAGACCGGCAAGAAGCCCACGCCCACGGTCCGGCCCCAGATCCGGCCGCGCGTCATCACCGGCAAGCGCCCGACCGGCAAGACCGACGCCAGGCCCGATAAGACCGACGCCAAGACCGACAAGACCGACGCCAAG
>DATMCI010000347.1:0-37133 GCA_035558535.1 Kofleriaceae bacterium | reverse complement strand
GCACGCTCCGCAGAGCCAGCGCAGCCGTTGCGCCGGCCCACTATCAAGTCGCTGAGTTTCCAAGCCTTCAAGCGCCGCTTCGCTGGCACGCGCATCGCTATGGCCAGTCAGCATGGGCAGAACCGGTCGGATTCTCGTGGTGGATGATGAGGTCAACGCTCGGACGGCGCTCGCGGAGCTCCTGCGGGACGAGGGCTACGACGTCGAGACGGCGGCGGATGCCTTCAAGGCGCTCGGCAAGTACGAGTCGTTCAGCCCGCACGTGGTGGTCACCGATCTCAAGATGCCCGGCATGGACGGCATCGAGCTCGTGAAGAAGATCCGCGCCTCCGAGGATCCGGCCGCGGTCGTCGTCATGACGGCGTTCGGCGCCGTCGCCTCCGCGGTCGAGGCGATGCGCGCCGGGGCGGCGGAGTACCTGAGCAAGCCCATCAACTTCGACGAGCTCCTCGTGGTGCTCGACAAGGTGCTCGAGCAGCAGGATCTGCACCGCGAGACCCGCCAGCTCCGGCAGCGCCTCCGCGACCGCCTGGCCCCGAGCAACATCATCGGCGACAGCCCGCCGATGCAGCGCGTGTTCGAGGTGGTCGATCAGGTGGCGCCGAGCCGCGCGACGGTGCTGATCACCGGCGAGAGCGGCACCGGCAAGGAGCTGGTCGCCAACGCGCTCCACCAGCGGTCGCCGCGCGCGAACGGTCCGTTCATCAAGCTGCACTGCGCCGCGCTGGCCGAGTCGCTGCTCGAGAGTGAGTTGTTCGGACACGAGCGCGGATCGTTCACCGGCGCGATGGCGCGCAAGGACGGACGGTTTCAGCTCGCCGATGGTGGTACGCTGTTCCTCGACGAGATCGGCGAGATCTCGCCTGCCATCCAGGTAAAGCTGTTGCGCTTCCTCCAGGAGCACGAGTTCGAGCGCGTCGGCGGCAACCAGACGATCCGCGTCGACGTGCGCGTGATCGCCGCGACGAACCGCAACCTGACCGAGGAGGTCGCCAAGGGGCGGTTCCGCGAGGATCTCTATTACCGCCTGAACGTGGTCGCGCTCGAGATGCCGCCCCTGCGCGAGCGGCGCAGCGACGTCCCGCAGCTCGCGAAGTTCTTCCTCGATCGGTACGCCAAGGAGAACGGCAAGCAGCTCGTGGGCTTCACCTCCGACGCGCTCGAGCTCCTCGCGGCCTACGACTGGCCGGGCAACGTGCGCGAGCTCGAGAACGCGATCGAGCGCGCCGTGGTGCTCGCGAGCGGCTCGCTCGTCGAGGCGCGCCAGCTGCCGCCGAACGTGCGGCCGCGGCTCGCGCCGACGGGGATGCCGACGATCCCTGGCTCGACGATGGCCGACATCGAGCGCTACGCGGTCCTCGAGACCTTGAAGTCGACCGGAGGATCGACCTCGAAGGCCGCCGAGATCCTCGGGATCAGCGTGCGGACCATCCAGTACCGCCTCCACCAGTACAACGCCGCGCCGCGCTCGGACGTCGACGTGGTGCGCAGTGCGGCGCGGACCGGTCAGGTGGTCGAGCTCGAGCGCGCCAGCGGGAAGGCGTGACGGCATCGTACCTCGAAGAGCTGTTCGCGTACGTCGGCTTCGACGACGCCGACCGGTCGCGCCTGCGCGCGCTGCACGCCGCGCTCGCGCCGAGCTTTCCGGCGATCGCGGATCGGTTCTACGAAGCGGTGTGGGCGAGCCCGGGCGCGGCCGCGGTGCTGACCGGCCCGGCGCAGGTGGCGCGGCTGCGCAGCACGCTGATCGACTGGATGTCGACCGGCCTGCTCGGGCCGCACGACGATCGCTTCTACGAGAAGCGATCGCGGATCGGGCGCCGCCACGTCGCGATCAGGCTGCCGCATCAGTACATGTTCGGCGCGATCAACATCGTCCGCAGCGCCTACCACGATCGGATCGCGGAGCTGTACTCCCCCGCCGAGGCGTGCCTGATGGTGCGCGCCGTGAACCGGCTCCTCGACGTCGAGCTCGCGATCATGAGCCGGCACTACCAGCTCGACTCCGAGGAGCGGCAGATCGCGCACGAGCGGCGCAACCTCGCCGATCGCCTCCTCGCGATGCAGACGATGAGCGCCGGGCTGGCGCACGAGGTGCGGAACCCGCTCAACTCGGCACAGCTCCAGCTCGAGCTGCTCGAGCGCCGCCTCCGCCGCGAGACCGACAACCCGCGGTTCGTCGAGCCGACGGAGCAAGCCCAGAAGGAGATCGAGCGGCTCACGATGCTGCTCAACGACTTCCTCGCGTTCGCGCGCCCGCCCGATCTGCACGTGCAGGATCACGACGTCGGCGCGATCATCCGCCAGGCGGTGGAGAGCGAGCGCCCGGCCGCCGAGCGCCGCGGCGCGGAGCTGTCGATCTCCGAGAGCGAGCCGCTGACCGCCGAGGTCGACGCTCCGAAGCTGCACCAGGTGGTCGCGAACCTCGTGCGCAACGCGGTCGAGGCGGTGTCCGAGGGTGGACACGTGTGTGTGTCGCTGCTCCCTGCGCTCGAGTACTTCATTATCAGGGTCGATGACGACGGGCCGGGCATCCCCGAGCCCGTCCGCGCACGGATCTACGAGCCGTTCTTCTCGACGAAGGAGAGCGGCACCGGGCTCGGTATGTCGATCGTGCACAGCCTCGTCGCGATGCACGGCGGCAAGATCGACTTCACGACCGGACCGAGCGGGACGCGGTTCGACGTGTCGTTTCCGCGCAGGCACTAGCAGCTCCCGGCGGTGTGCGCGACGAGCTGCGCACGCGCGGCACGCGGTCTGCAATACCTCGCGGGATGACCACCACCCTCGGCGACCTGATCATTGGACTCCTCGATGCTTACGAGCGCCAGTACGCGGATCACGAGCTGGCGACCGTCAAAACGGCGCTCGTTGTGGACGATTTGCTGCGTGCGCACGGGCGGCAGGACGCACCGCGGTCGAAGCGGACGGTGCGCGCCGCTGTGCGCAGAGCGGCGTGAGCGGACCGTGAGCGTGCCCGGGCGCGCGAAGGCTCGCGGCGCAAGAACTTGCACGCTCCCGCGCGGAATCCGCTGATTCTGCGCGATGCCCGAAGGCCGGGCACCTCCCTTGCAACCTCGCCGATCGCCATGCATCCACGCGATCGGTCGTCGAAGTCTCCTCCTGATCGCCGGCTGTCTCGTGCTCACCCGCGCCTCGCGCTCGCCCTCGGCATCGCCGGCTCGATGCTATGTCCGGAAACCGGACACACGCAGCCGGTCGCGTCGACGGTCGAGCCGCCGGCGCGGCCAGCGCGCGATCAGACGGTCATCGAGCCCACGCCGCAGCCGGCCCCCGAGCCGACGGCCGCCGACGTGGCCGGCGCGCCGGTGCCGGGGCAGGAGAGCGGCCGCCTCGATCGGATCGACGGCGGCGACTCGACGCCGCGCCTGATCGGCCGCGGGTTCCTGTTCCTGCCGAAGGTGGCGATCCAGGCGGCGCTCGCGCCGATCCGCGCCGGCATCTGGGCGAACGAGCGCTACCACCTCTTCGATCGCGCGCAGGGCGTCATGTTCAACGAGCCCGGGACCATGGGGCTGTACCCGCGCGTCGGGCTCGAGAGCGGCTTCGGCGTCAACGTCGGCGCGAAGTTCGTCCACCGCGACCTGTTCGGCGCGCGCGAGCACCTGGGGCTGTCCGCGTCGACGGGCGGCCGGTTCCGCCGCGAGTTCGAGGTCTCGCTCCGCAGCGGCAAGCGCTTCGGCGAGCACGTGAAGCTCTCGCTCAAGGGCGAGCACGATCGCCGCCCGCGGGAGCGGTTCTTCGGGATCGGCAACCACGACGAGGTGCCGGTGCCGATCGAGCCGCTGGACGCGCTCGACACGAGCGGCGGCGAGCCGATCGCCGTCGAGACGCGCTACCGTCAGCAGCTCCTGCGCGGCACCGCGGTCGCCGAGGTCCACGTCGCGCGCGACCTGCACGTCTTCGCCTCCGGCGCGCTGACCGACTTCGAGGTCGGGCGCAGCGAGGACGGACCGCCGATCGACGAAGTGTACATGTCCGAGTCGCTGGTCGGCTGGGGCGGCGCGCGCCTGGCGTACTCCGAGCTCGAGCTGCGGTGGGACAGCCGCCGCGCGCTGTCGTCGTGGGAGCCCAAGCCCGTCTACAGCGGCGGGTGGCTCGCCAGCGTGTACGGCGGCCGCGCCCACCGGCTCGACGCGGGTCCCGACTACTGGCGCTACGGCGCCGATCTGCAGCGCTTCTTCCGGCTGGCGCGCGGCCCGCGCGTGCTCGCGGCGCGCGCGCACGTCGAGGCAGTGAGCGGCGCGCAGGGCGAGGTCCCGTTCTTCGAGCTGCCGGAGCTCGGCGGCGCGAAGCTCCTGCGCGGGTACGAGACGGAGCGGTTCCGCGATCGGATCGCGGCGGTCGGCTCGCTCGACTACCAGTGGGACCTGTCGCAGATGTTCTCGGCGCGCCTGTTCACGGACGTCGGCCGCGTGTACGCGTCGGCGGACGAGCTCGCGCTGACCGGCCTGCGCGTCGGCTACGGCGCCGGCCTCGATCTCCACACGCGGTCGAGCTTCTGGCTCCGCAGCAGCATCGCGTCGTCGATCGACGGCGGCATCTTCCTCAACCTCGCGTTCGAGCCGGCGTTCGAGCTCGACCGCCGCGTGGAGCAGCGATGAAGACCCGGGCGCTCACCTCTCACCGCGGCCTCCTGGCCGTCACCGCTCCCCTCGCCGCCCTCGCCGCCCTCACCGCCCTGGCCGCGGGCTGCGCGCGCGGCGCCGCCGTCCCCGACGTGCGCTTCGCGAACTCGCCGACGGTCGCCGCCGTCGACGATCGCAAGGACGTCCCGGCGCGGCCCGCGGTGCGCGGCTTCAGCCGCCACCTCTATCACTTCGACGGCTCGTTCTACCGGCTGCTCACGCGCGAGCTCGAGCTGCCCCGGCAGCGCCGCGCGCTCGGCGTCAACGCGCTCGACGAGGTGCCGGACTCGACGTGGTTCACGAACCGGATCGGCGTCCACGACCTGTCGCCCGACGAGATCCGGCGCGGCCCGGCCACGGCGGGCAGCCCGGAGCCGCACAAGCCGTGGACGATCCACAGCACGAAGGTGGGCGGCGCGTCGATCGGCTTCATCATCACCGACGCGCGCGGCGAGAAGTTCATCCTCAAGTTCGATCGCGCCGGCTTCCCGGAGACGGAGACGGCGGCGGACGTCATCGTCGGCAAGCTCCTGTGGGCGGCCGGCTACAACGTCCCCGAGGATCACGTGGTCTACCTCCGGCCCGAGGAGCTCGTGCTCGCGCCGGACGCGGTCGTCAAGGACTGGTCCGGTGAGCGCGGCCGGCTCACGCGGCCGATGCTCGAGCGCGCCCTCGCGCGGATCGTGCACGAGCCCGACGGCCGGGTCCGCGCGCTCGCGTCGCGCATGCTCGACGGCAAGCCGATCGGCGGCCACACCGCCGAGGGCATGCGCAAGGACGATCCGAACGATCGGATCCCGCACCAGCTGCGGCGCGACCTGCGCGGCGCCTACGTCTTCTACTCGTGGCTCGATCAGACGGACGTCAAGGAGGACAACTCGCTCGACGTGTGGGTCACCGACCCGGCCGATCCGAAGCGCCACTACGTCAAGCACTACCTGATCGACTTCGGCACGAGCCTCGGCGGCGCGGCGGCCTTCTATCCGGACCTGCGGATGGGCTACACGCACATGGTCGACTTCCCCGACCTGTTCACGTCGCTCGTGACGCTGGGGCTGCGCGAGCGGCCGTGGGAGCGCCGCCAGGCGCCGGGGCTGCGCGGCGTCGGCGTGCTCGACGGGGCGGCGTTCCGGCCGGACCTGTGGAAGGCGGAGACGCCGCAGTACCTGCCGTTCCGCGTCGCCGACGAGCACGACAAGCTGTGGGCCGCGAAGATCCTGATGCGGTTCACGCGCGAGCAGATCCGCGCCGCTGTCGACGCCGCGCGGCTCTCCGATCCGCGCGCGGCCGACTACCTCACCGAGACGTTGATCGCGCGGCAGCGGATCGCGGCGCGCCACTGGTTCTCGCAGAAGCCCCCGCTCGATCACTTCGCGCCCGCGGCGGGCGGCCGGGCGCTGTGCTTCGACGATCTCCTGCTCTCCTACCGGCTCGCGCCGGTGGCGGGCGCGACGCGCTACACGGTCGCCTCGTACGATCGCGGCGGCCGGCCGCTCGGACCGCCGCGCGAGCTCTCCGCCGACGGGAGCGGCCGCGCGTGCGCGCCGGTGACGCTCGCCGCCGAGCGCGACGCCTACACGATCGTCCGCGTCGACACGCACCGGAGCCAGCCGGTGGGCGCGACGTACGTGCACCTCGCGCGGAACCCGGCCACGGGCGCGCCGCGCGTCATCGGAGTGTGGCGGCCATGAGGCGCGGGCGCTGTTTCTTCGCCCCGGTCGCCGCGGTCGCCGCGGTCGCCCCGGTCGCCGCGCTCGCCGCGCTCGCCGGGTGCGCGCCGGAGCGGCCCTTGCCGCCGGTGCGGTTCGCGAACACGCCCGCGGCGGCCGCCGTCGACGATCGGCGTGACGTCCCGCGCCGGCCAGAGCCGCGGAGGGCCGTCCGCGCGCTGCTCCGCACCGACAGCTACATTCACTCCCTGACGCGCAAGCTCGAGCTGCCCCGGCCGCGCCGCGCGCTCGGCGTCAACGCGCTCGACGAGGTGCCGGACTCGACGTGGTTCACGAACCGGATCGGCGTCCGCGACGTCTCGCTCGAGGAGCTGCGCGTCGGGCCGGCCCGCGCGGGGAGCCCCGAGCCGCACAAGCCGTGGACGATCCACAGCACGAAGGTCGGCGGCACCGCGGTCGGCTTCATCATGACCGACGCGCGCGGCGAGAAGTACATGCTCAAGTTCGAGGAGCCGGGCTTCCCCGAGATCGAGACGGGGGCCGGGGCGATCGTGAACCGCCTCGTCTGGGCCACGGGCTACAACGTGCCGGAGGACCACGTCGTCTACCTCCGCCTGAGCGACCTCGTGCTGGCGCCGGACGCCAAGATCAAAGATCCGTTCGGCAACGAGCACCCGCTGGTCCGCGCCGAGCTCGAGCGCCGCCTGGCGGGGATCGATCGCGCGCCCGACGGCCGGCTGCGCGCGCTCGCGTCGCGGATGCTCGACGGCGTGCCGCTCGGCGGCCACGCCGTGCGGGGCGTGCGCAGGGACGATCCGAACGATCGGATCCCGCACGAGCTGCGGCGCGATCTGCGCGGCGCGTACGCGCTGTTCTCCTGGCTCGATCAGACGGACATCAAGGAGGACAACACGCTCGACATGTGGGTGACGGATCCGGCGGATCCGCAGCGGCACTACGTCAAGCACTACCTGATCGACTTCGGCAAGAGCCTCGGCACGATGGCCACGACCAAGCGCGATCCGCGGCGCGGCCACCAGTACAAGCACGACGCGCCCGAGGTGCTGTCGTCACTCGTGACGCTCGGGCTCCGGCCGCGCAAGTGGGAGCGCCGCGTCGAGCCGGGGCTCCTGGGCGTCGGCCTGTTCGAGGCCGACACGTACAACCCGGGCGCCTGGAAGCCGGACTCGCCGGCGTACCTGCCGTTCCGTACGGCGGACGCGTACGACAAGCTCTGGGCGGCGAAGATCATCATGCGGTTCACGCCCGAGCACATCCGCGCCGCCGTCGAGACGGCGCGCTACTCCGATCCGCGGGCGGCGCGCTACGTGGCGGACACGATCATCGCCCGCCAGCGGGCGACGGCGCGGTACTGGTTCTGGCGGGTGAGCCCGCTCGACCGCTTCGCGCTCACCCGCGGCTGGCTGTGCTTCGACGACCTCATGATCGTGCATGACCTCGCGCCGGTCGTCCCGACGACGCGCTACACGGTGACGGCGTACGATCGGCACGGCCAGCCCGTCGGCGCGCCGCTCGTCTGGCGGCCCAACGCGACGGGGCGCTCCTGCGTCGGGCCGGTCGCGCGCGCGGGCGGCGACGGCTATACGATCTTCCGCATCGACACGGAACGCCTGCGCTTCCGCGGCACCACGTTCGTGCACACCGCGCGCGAGCCCGGCGCGGACGCCCCGCGCGTCATCGGGATCTGGCGGCAGTAGCGGCGCGGCGGACGCCAGCGCGCGGGCACGCCAGCGCCAGCGTCACGGATCGCGGATCTTGCCGTGGCAGCGCGCGCAGGTCGCCAGGAGGTCGCCGTACAGCGCGGCGCGCTCGTCCTGCGTCTTGGCCACCTGCGCGCGCGTGGCGAGCAGCCGGATGCGCGCGACGTCGTTGCCGACCGCCACCTCCGGCGGCAGGTTGTCGCCCTCCGCGACGATCGCGAGCGGCGCCTTGGCCAGCGCGCGCGCGCCCTCGAGCCAGCGGTCGCTCGAGGGCCCGATCAGGCCCTCCCACAGCCGCGCGGCCGCCCACTCGTGGCTGGCCATGTGCGAGGGGAGCTTGGGGCCCGGCGGGGGCGGCGCCTCCTTCGCGAACGCGATCTTCGCGCTGGCCGCCTCGTGGCACTGCGCGCAGCGCCGGCCGAGCACGGCCGACGTCCGCGCGGCGGTGACGAGATCCTGCGCTTGCTCGATCTGCCCGGCCGCCGCGCGGATCTGATCGACGTACGTCCGCCACGCGGCCGGCAGGTCCGGCTCGTCGAGCTTGGCGACGAGCCCGGCCTCGGTGTGCACGGCGTCGAGCGAGCCGAACACGATCCCGCGCTCGAGCCGCCGCGTCGCCGCGACCCGTACGTGCATGCGCTCGCGGAGTTCGCGGACCTTCGCGGGGAGCGCCTTGATGGAGGGATCCTGCGGGGGAGGCGGGGAAGGTGCCGCTGCCGCGTCGCAGCCGGCGATCGCGATCAGGGCCAGTAACGTCGTGGTCGTGGTTGTGGCTGTGGACATGGGCGATGGGGCGATGGAGCGATGGGGCGATGGGGCGATGGGGCGATGGGGCGATGGGGCGTGATCGGTGCGTTCAGTGCTGCGGGTAGTCGCCCTCCCAGCGCTTCGCCATGCGGTAGAGGCCGAGGAAGACGCCGCTCGCGAGCGCGAAGAACGTGATCCCGGCGAAGATGGTGCCGAAGCTCGCGATGCCGAGGCCCTTCAGGAAGAGCGAGGTCGAAGCGAGCGCGAAGAGGAACACGAGTGCGAAGACTGCCGCCATGTCAGGGACTCATAGCGGGCGGCGTGCCAGCGAAACGCCGCGGCTTCGCGCGCGAAGCGCGCAGGAGCTGCACCCGGGCCGGCTTCGCCGTGCAGCCGCTGCGCAAACTGGCGGCGCTAGCGAGACGCGGCACGGGGCAACCAGCGCGGCATCGAGGCGAGGCGCAGGACGGTCTGCTCCTGCACGCGCTTCACGCGGTCCGGCGTCGTGGCGATCACGTGCAGCACGACGCCGTCGTCGGCGGTCTCCACCGTGATCTGCGTGTTCTTGTGGATGATCGGGCAGTGGCCGATCTCGCCGGGGCCGCCGTGCTTGCCGGTGTGCTCGGGCCAGCCGGTGAGCCGGTCCATCCGGGCGTGGAGCCCCGCGAGCCTGACGATCTCGGCGCGCGCGTCCGGATCCTGGGACCGCACGAAGATGTCGACGCCGCGCTCCGTCATGCGCAGCCGCGTATCCGCGCCGTCGACGGCGGACGGGCAGTTCATCATGGCGTGCTCGAGCCCGCCGGTCGTCTGCGATGGCTCCTGCGGCCGAGACGACGAGACGGGCGAGACGGGCGAGACGGGCGAGACGGGCGGTGACGCCTGCCGGGACGAGCACGCGGCCAGCGTCGCGAACACGAGCACGATCTGCTTCTTCATGGTTTCCTCCAGCGCGATCGCTCAGCAAGGCGCGGGCCGGTGCGTGGGCGGAAGGCTGCGGCGAGTTGGCGCAGGCGACGAGCGGCGGGCGCGGCGGGCGCGGCGATCACCGGCCGTCGCCGAACGGGTGACAGCCGGCGCAGCGCGCGGCTGCGGCCTCGTGACGCACCTGGGCCGGGTGACAGGCGAGGCAGGTGGCGCGGTCGTCGCGCGGCGCACCTTCATGGGCCGTGTGGCAGCTCTCGCACCGGACGTGGCCGGCGGAGCGATGCAGGCCGGGCCGGCGATCGGCCGGGTGACACGACGCGCACGCGGGCGGCGATGCGGCCGCGGCGGCGCCGCCGCCGTGCGCGCGGTGGCAGCTCGCGCAGGCGATGCGCGGGCCGTGGCCGCGGGCGGCCTCTCGCGCGTGGCAGCTCGCGCAGCTGGCGGCCGGCTTGCGCGCGCCGGTGTGCGGCTCGTGGCAGCCGGCGCAGGCCTGGTGCCCGCGCGGCGCGGCGCTCGCCTCGGCGGCGTGGCACGTCGCGCACGCGGCGGCCGGCGATCGGGGCCGGTGCGGCCCGCCGGTGTGGCACGCGGCGCAGTCCGCGTGGCCGGCGCGCGCGCGCGCCGCGGCCGGGTGACACGACGCGCACGCGGGCGGCGGCCGCGCCGGCTCGTGCGCGGCCTGCGCGTGGCACGCGGTGCAGTCCGCGTGGCCTGTCCGGGCGGCGGACAATGCCTCGACGGCGTGGCAGCGCTGGCACAGCGCCGCGGTCAGCACCGGCTGGGGCCCGTGCGGCGCGTGGCAGCCCGCGCACGGCGCGGTGGCGTGGCGCTGCCGCGCGTGGCAGCTCTCGCAGGGGACGGCGCGGGCGCCGCCTGCGAGCCCGGCGGCGTGCGGCGGGTGGCAGGTCGCGCACGCGGCCTGCCCGGGCGCGCCCGGCGGGGCGGGGTGCGCCGCGCGCTCCGCGTGGCACGCGGTGCACGGCCGCGGCGCCGGTTCGTGCGGCGCGTGGCAGCCGGTGCACCGCGCGTGCTGGGCCGGCGCGAGCACCGGCGGCCGGTGGCAGCTCTCGCACGGGGCCGCCTCCTGCTTGCCGAACGCGTGCGGCTGGTGGCAGCTCGTGCACCGCGTGTGTCCGCCGTGCAGCGCCGCCGCCGTGACGCGCAGCGGGCCGGGCGCTCGCTGGTGGCAGCGCGCGCAGCGATCGTCGGCGGCGCTCGCGGTCTCGTGCATCGCGTGGCAGTCGAGGCAGGCGCGCGCGCCAGCGTGGCGCGTGCCGGCATGCTCCGCGTGGCACGCGGCGCACGGCCGGGGGGCGAGCGACGGCGTGCCGTGCGCGCGGTGGCAGTCGCCGCACGGCTCCGCGGCGTGCGCGCCGACGGCCGGCGCGTGCGCGCCCTGCGCGCGCTCGTGGCAGCGCATGCAGCGCTCCGGGCGCACCGTCAGGTCCGCGCCGAAGCCGTGGCAGTCCTGGCACCCGGGCGCTGGCGATGCCGCCGATGCCGACGCCGCCGACGACGCCGATGCCGCCGCGAGCGGATCGACCGGGTGGAGCTCCGTGCGCGTCGCCGGGTGGCAGCGCTCGCATAGATCTGCGGGCGGCGCGGCGAAGCTCGCGTCGTGGCAGTCGCGGCACGGCACCTGGTGCTTGCCGACGTGCGCCTGGTGGCCGGCGCTGTCGCGCACCGCGCGCCACACCGCCGGTACGTTCGCCGCCTCGCGGCTCCGCCGCGCGTCGCCGGTGCACGCCGCGATGACGGCGGCGCCTGCGACGATCGCTGCGGCGAGCGCGATCAGCGCGCGCGCGGGGGGCCGCGCGATCATCGCGCCGCTCCGAGCGGATGGCACATCCGGCACGGCATCGCCGTGAGCGGCTGGCGGCTCGACCAGCCCGGCGGGTGCGGGCTGCCGCCGATGCCGCCGACTCTGTGGCAGCCCACGCACAGCGCCTCGCCCGCGCCACCGTGGCAGCTCGCGCACGCCGCGGGATCGCGCCGCGCCTCGCGGCCGTGGCGGTTGTCGAGGCCGACCCAGCCGGCCGGGTGCGGGTTGCCGCGGGCGCCAGCGCCAGCGCCGACGCCGCGCGCCGCGTGGCAGGACGCGCAGCGATCCGGCGCGTGGCACGTCGTGCATGCGCCGGGATCCGCGCGTGCCTCGAGCGCGTGTCGCGCCGCGAAGCCCGCGCGGTGCACGCTCGCGCGCGTCGGATCGGCGCGCCGCAGCGCCGCGCCGATCACCGGCGCCGTCCTGCCGTGGCAGCCCGCGCAGTAGCTCTCGCGGTGGCACGCCTCGCAGAGATCCCCCGACGACGCGGCGCGCGCGCCGTGCTCGCGCAGCCAGTCGCCGTCGTGCGCGAGGTGGCTCGCCGGCAGCGCGCCCTCCTCCTCGAGATCCTTGTGGCAGGTGCCGCAGGTGCGCGCGGCCTGCGCCTCGCCGTGGCAGCGAAAGCAGGTCGCCATCGGCGGCCGCAGCTGCGCCGCGCCCGCCGCGACGCCGTCGTGGCAGTGCATGCAGTTGCCCTTCGCGATCGCCGCGTGGCGCACGTGGTCGAAGCGCAGGTGCGCGCGCGCGTCGGCGAGCGCGGCCACCGTCCGCTCCGAGACGTGGCAGCCGGTGCACGGGCGCGCGTCGTGCGGCCGGCCGTGGCAGCCGTCGGTGCACGTCGCGGCGTCCGGCAGGTGCAGGCCGGGGCCGGGCGCGTCGAGCCCCGCGTGGCAGCGCGTGCACGAGACGCCCGCGACGACGTGCGCGCGGTGCGGGAAGTGCTCGGGCGCGTCGCGCCGGAGGCCCAGGATGCCGGCGCACGCGGCGAGCGCCGCGAGCGCCGCGAGCGCCGCGTACGACGCCAGGCGCCGGCCGAGCCGCCGCGACGCCGCCGACGCCGCCGACGCCGCCAGCGCCGCCGTCGCCGCCGCTCTCATGGCGCGCTCCAGCGCCGGCCGAGCTGGGCCAGAACGTCGACGCGGCTCCGGTACTCCGGGGACGCGCTCGCCTCGACGGCGGCCGCGGCCTGCCAGCCGGCGCGCTCCCAGCTCACCGCGAGGAGGCCCCACGGCCACAGGGCGCCGCGCCCGCGATCGCGATCCGGCGCCACGAGCTCGAGCTCGGCGGCGATCGCGAGCGCGCGCGGCAGGGCGATGCGCGCCGTCGCGCGGGCGCCGCTCCACGCGGTGCCGTCCTGCGCCACGCCGCTGCGCCGGAGCTCGCCGGAGAGCGCGCTCGCGCCGCGATCGTCGAGCCGCAGGCGCGCGCGCAGCGCCAGCTCGAGGCCGCGCGCGGCGTCGATCCGCCGCCCACCGAGGTCGGCGATCGCGTCGAGCCGCGGCGCCGCGCGCCACGTGATCACGGCGCCCGCGCGCTCGGACGGCACGTCGCCGAGCACCGAGAACAGCGACGTCGCTGGCAGGAGATGCGAGGCCGCGCGGTGGAGCGCGTAGAGCTCGGCGCGCGCGGCACGCCGGCGGTAGCTCGCGGTGAGCGCGACCTCGGCGAGCCCGGGGTGCGCGAGATCGTACGCGGCGCGCGCGCCGAGATCGTGGCGCGCCGTCAGCGCGAGGCCGGCGTCGGCGCCCAGCTCCTCGAGCGCGAGCCGGCCCGCGTCGCGGCGCTGCACGTAGGCGATGCCGGCGGAGCCGCCGTCGCCGATCCGGCGCGCGAGCCGCGCCCCGGCGAGCCAGTCCCACCCGCGGCCCGTCGCGAGCCCCGGCTCCACGGGGACGCCCGCCACCGCCTCGACGTCGAGGCCGCGCGGCAGGCGGAGCCGCAGCGCGCCGCCGTCGACGTGCGCCGGCCGCAGCGCGCCGAGCGCCGACACGAAGCGCCCGGCGCGCACGCCGATCCGTCCCGAGCGGGTCTGGCCGCGCACGGCGATCACGAGCACGTCGCCCGCCGTGTCCTCGCCTGGCGCGCGCTCGCTCGCCAGCCAGACGACGGCCTCCGCGGACAGGCCCGGCCGCAGCGCGCCGCCCGCGTCGAGGACGAGCAGGCCCGCCGGCGACGCGGTGCTCGCCAGCGCGTCGGCGCGCAGGCGCAGCGGATCGGCCACCGCCGGGCGCGGCACGCCCGCGAGCGCGATCGCCGCGGCCAGCACCGCCCGCGCGCCCGCGCGCCTCATCGCGCCGCCTCGCCCGCGTCGCCGCCGCCCGTGCCCGCGTCGCTCGCCCGCCGCGCCCGCCGCGCGCGCCGCCCGCGCCACACATCCGCGATCACGACGTACCCGTACAGCGCGAACGCCAGCGTGCCGAGCGCCTGGCCCACCGTCATCGCCAGCATCACCGGCAGCGGCGTCGGCTGCAGCATCGACCACACCATCAGCGCCAGCGCCGCGAGCGTCAGCGCCGCGGACGCCCGCAGGAGCCGGCTCGGATCGATCACGCCGAGCCTTTGCGCGAGCCACCTCACGGCGCCGCCTCCCCTGCCCCCGCGCGCGCCTTCCGCGCCTTCCGCGCTTCCTTGCTGAACGGGTGCGCGGGGCCGTGGCAGCCCTCGCTCGCGCACGCCACTGTGCCCGCGCGCACCTCGGCCAGCGCGCTCGCGTGATCGCCGATCGCCGTCCACCCCGGGTTCACCGTCGAGTGGCAGCGGATGCACGTCGCGTTCGGGAACGGCCGCCGGATCTCGATCGTCGCCAGGAACTCGTCCACCGGCATCGAGCGATAGCGCCGGGCGTACTCGTAGACGTGCCGCAGCCCGCCGAGCTTCGTCGCGACCGTCCCGAACATCCCGTAGTCGGCGTGGCACGTGTAGCAGCTCTCGTGGCCGAACGCCGCGTTGCGCGAGTGGCGCGCCGCGAGCGATCGGCTCGCCGCGCTCGCCGCGTCGTCGCCGTACGGCGTCATCACGTGACACGCGCTGCAGAACGGCCGCTCCTTCGTCGCCTCGTAGCCGGCGAGGTTGCCAGTGCCCGCCGTCGCGATCGGCAGGACGCCGATGCCGAGGAGGAGCGCGAGCTTCGTCGCACGCGTCGGCGCCGGCCGGCGCGCCAGGTACCAGAGCAGCACGATCGCCGCCGCCGCCGCGGTCCAAAGGCCCAGCGCGCGGAACGGATCAGAGAAGATCCACGTCGCCATCGATGTGCTCGCTCGTCGGGCCCGCCGGCCCGTCGTGAATGAGGATCGCGCCCGCCGCATCGATCGTCCGCGGGTGGCACGCCGCGCAGCTCCCGAGCGGCGCGCCCGGCGTGTGGCTCGGCGTCGCCGGCGGCACGCCGTGGCACGTCCCGCAGGCCGCACCCGTGCCCGCCGTCCACACCGGCTGCGCCGCGCCGTGGCACCACGCCGTCGCGCAGCGGGCCGTCCCGCGATCCCAGCCGAGCGACGCCGTGACCTCCGCCGGTGGCAGCGAGTCGAGGTGCCCGGCATCGAGGAGCTGCGCCGGGACGCGGTGGCACGCGCCGCACGGCACCGGGCCGCGCAGCCGCGCCGGCGCGCCGAGGTGCGCCTGGTGCGCGCCGACGCCGATCGCCGTCGTGAGCTCGTTGCCCCAGAGATCGGCCGGCGGCGCCGCGGACGCCGCGCTGCCGTGGCAGCCTCCGCACCCCGGCGCGCGGCCGATCTGCACCGCGCCGTCGAGGTGCGGCGCCTGCGCGTGGCACGCCTCGCACCGGCTTTGCGCGTGGCTCGGTGGCGGCGCGCCGTGGCAGCGATCGCAGCCGCCCGGCTGCGGCGGATCGTCCCACCGCGGGCGCGGAGCCAGGCCGCCGCCTGCGTGCAGCACGTCGCCGTGGCAGTACACGTTCTCGCACCGGCCGCCCGCGTAGCGCGGCGGGCCCGCGCGATCCGCCGGAGCCAGCGTCTGCGCCGCGCGCGCGCCGAACGCGACCTTCGCCGGTGGCGGATCGCCGAGGACGTGGCCCGGATCGTCCCAGCGCGCCGGGACCGCGTGGCACTCGGCGCACCCCAGGCCCGCGTCGCGGTGCGCGCGGTGCGCCGGCGTCTGCCGGGCCTCGCCGTGGCACGTCGCGCACGCGTCCGGGCCCTGATCGTGGCACTTCCGGCACGAGCGCCCCGCCGCGCCGCCCGCGAAGTCCGCGCCGTGGCACGTCGCGCACAGCGCGAGATCCCAGCCGCGCCGCGCGAGCTCACGAGCGTGGAAGTCATCGCTCGCCGGATCGAGGATCCCCGCCGGGTGGATCGTCCCCACCGGCGCTCCCTCGGGCCACGGCCGCTCCTCGGCGCACGCCCCTGCCCACACGCACGCCCACGCGGCGGCGAGGATCCCGGCGCGGCGGCGCCTCATGGCCGCGCGTGCACCTTCGCGACGTCGTAGCTCGCGCCCGGCCCGTGGCAAGTCGCGCAGGCCTCGACGCCCGCCGGCGTGGTGTTCAGCTGCGCGTGCGCCGCCGCGTACGGCGCGTCGTGGCAGCTCGTGCACACCGCCGTCTGCGCCGGGAGCTTGATCGTCGCGCTCGGGCTCCAGTACGGGCTCGTGCAGTAGCTGTCCGCGTCGCTCGCGAGCGGCTCGCTGCACGTCAGCTCGAGCAGCGTGCTCGGCAGGTACGTCGCCGGCAGCGGCAGGGTCCAGCTCGTCCCCGTGTGACACGCCGTGCAGTCGGTGCGCGGGCGCGGGTAGCGCAGCTCGCCGAAGCTCGTCGGCGTGCCCGCCGGGTTGGTCACCGTCGGGCTCGGGTTCCCACCCAGGACGTACGGCCCCGTCAGCGCGTCGCCCATGTGGATCTTGTGGATCATCACGCGGAAGTCGACGCTCTCGGCGATCACCGTCGATCCCTCGAGCCGCGCGACGCGCTGATCGTTCGCCTTGTTCGGGCCGTGGCAGAGCACGCAGTACTCCGGGTTCTTGCGCCCGCCGCCGTGGAACGAGAGATCGTAGTGGCAGCCGTTGCAGCGCGCCGCGTCGACGATCTGCCGGCGCGGGATCGGGGCAGGGTCTGTCACCGCGAACGCCAGCGTCGGCGACAGCGCGGCGTACCGCGGCGACGTCGCCGTCGGCTGATCGTACGCCTCGATCCCGACCGTGTAGCTGCCCGCGGCCGTCGCCGGGATCGCCGCCGCCGCCGGGAACGTGTACGCGAACACGCCGTTCGCGGCATCGATCGGCGCGAGCGTGCCCGTCGCGCCTGTGCCCTGCACCGTCGCCTGCCAGAACGTCGCGAAGTCGGTGTTCGGCCCGGCGATCGTCGCCGTGATCCGCGTCAGCGGCGCCGCTTGGAGATTCCGCGGCGCGCCGCGGTCGGTGACCCGGAACGTCAGGACCGGCGCCATCCCCGGCGCCGTGCCTGTCATCGACTGGAGCTCGACGCCGATGCGCGGCGCCGCTGGATCGAGCAGCCCCACGAGGTGCTTGTCGCTGATGCCCGCGATGCTGCCCGTCGCCGGGTGACAGACCGCGCACGTGCCGTCGCCCGGCTGCGTGCCGCCGCCGTGGAGCACCTTGCCCGCCGGCACCGGCAGCGTGAACGCCGTCGTGTCGTGGCACGAGGTGCACGCCGCCGCCGTCGGCGCCGTCTTCCAGCGATCGGCCTGGGCGCCCGCGTGGCAGCCGTCGCAGCGCGCCATGCTCTGCGGGTACGCCACCGTCGAGAAGTCGTGCACCGCGCCGCCGAAGCCGACGATCCGGTACGGCGTCCCGCCGAGCACGCTCGGCAGCTCCTCACCGCGGTGGATCTTGTGGATCATCTGGCGGAAGTCGACCGTGTTGCCCGTATCCGGATCCGCCGACTGCGTCTGGTGGCACAGCACGCACTGATCGACGCGCGTCCACCGCCCGCCGTGCGCCGTCAGCTCGCCGTGGCAGCCGCCGCACGCCGCGTCGGTGACGAGCGCGCGCGCGATCGGCGCGCCGCCCGCCGGCCGCACCGACGCGCTCGCGGTGCCGATCGCCTGGGCGCCGCGGAACGTGCGCACCGCGAGGGCCAGCGCCGTCTGCGTGCGCGCCGGATCGAAGCCCGCGAGTGGCGCCGCGAACGCGTACTCGTACCGGCCCGCGGCGACGTCGATCGCCGTGAACGTGCCGCTGCTCTCCGCCGCCGCCTGCGTCGCGCTCGCGCCGCCCGGCGCCGTCTGCGTCCGCGTCGTGTACGCCGTGTACTGCGCCGCCGTCCCGTCCGGCTGCTGCGCGAGCTGCGCGAGGACGAAGCTCACGTCCGTCGCGCCCTCGGTGAGCCGGCCCATGCGCTCCAGCGGCACGCCCGCGCCGTCCGCCAGCGAGAACCGGATCGTGGCGCCCGCCGCGCCGACGACGAGGCTGTCGATCCGCACCGTCACGCCCGCGCCGGCGATCCACGGCCCGATCACCGGCGCGCCCGGCGTCCCCGGCTCGCCCATCTCGCCCGGCTCGCCCGGATCCCCCATCTCGCCCATCTCGCCCGGGGGGCCCGCCGGTCCCGGTGGGCCCTCGCAGGCGGCGAGCACGATCCAGAGCCATGAGGTGAAGCGCATGCGCGCCTCTGCATCAGGATGCATGCCAGCGATTTGCTTGGCGAACGCAGCCGAACGCGCAACGGCTGCGCGCCGCCCGCACCGGGCCGCAGCACCTGCGTGCGGTGCGTCATCCCGCGGGCACTCTGCCGCTATGCTCGGAGGCTCGCCACGAGCCCGCCCTCACACGAGGAGAGAGTGACCATGATCTATTCGACTGCCACGGTGCCTGTGAACCCGCCTGGTGAGCTCCCGCTGACGCGCGAGCAGGTCTGGACGGGGCTCGTGCTGAAGGCGCGGGACGCGCGATCGTTTCTACCCGCGGGGTTCTGCACCCGGTGCACGGTGGTGGCCGAGGGCGACGGCTTCCTCATGCGAGAGGCGGTGATCCTGGGCAACGAGCTCACCGAGATCGTGACGTTCGCTCCGCAGCACAAGGTGTCATTCCACCAGGTCAAGAGCCCGCAGGAGGGCGTGATCGTCAATCAGATCCTGGAGGACGAGTCCGGGGCGCTCCTCCTCCGGTTCTATGCGTACCTCGGGCTCGTGGGCGCGGCGCCCGGCAGCGAGCAGGAGCGCGCCGCGCAGGCCGCGCTGGACAGCGAGGAGCGGGGCTACAAGGCCGCGCTGCTCTCCACGCTGGCGCGCACGCGCGCGCTCGCCAAGGAGGGGGCGCTCACGCTGCCGCCCCGCGCGTGAGCTAGCGGGTGCGGCGCGCCGCGCGGTGCCCACGGCCAACGAGCGCTGCGAGCGCCGCGAGCATGCCGAGCGAGAGCCAGCGCGATCCGCCGACGCCACCAGTGGCGCAGCCGCCGTCGCCCTCGTCCGGGTCGGGCCCATCGCCCGCGCACGCGAGCTCGACGGTGAGCGCGCTCGACTGCACGACCGTCGTGGTGCCGGGCAACGTCGCGCGCATCACGACCTCGTGCGTGCCCGCCGCGAGCCCGTTCGCGAGGTGCGCGCCCTCCTCGCAGAAGGCGTAGAGGACATCGGTGCCGCGCCCGCTCCAGCTCGATCCCGGCGCCGCGCTGTCGGCGCTGCTCGAGGAGTGCCAGAGCTGGCCGTCGACGAACGTCTCGTAGTGGAGGGCGCCCCGCCACGCGAGCGCGTCGGTGCTCGGCTGCAGCGCGATCCCGACCTGGTGCGCGGCGACCTCCACCGAGCATTCGCCACCCGAGCTCGGGACCGTGATGGGCCCGGTGAGGTTCGTCGTCTCGGTGAGCGTGCCGAGCGAGGTCGGCTGCGGCGCGGTCGCGAGGGCGCGGAACGTCACGCTCGGGCCGACGCTCATGCTCCCGCACTTGTACCGATCGGTGAGGACGTAGTCCGTCCCGGGCGTCAGCGGGTCCTGCGGCGTGAGCGCGTAGGAGCCGTCCAAAAGCTTCGCCGCGGTGAACGGGAGCGGCGTGGTCGGCGCCGCGGCGCGCGCGAAGAGGACATCGCTCGGCTCGGGGAGCGGCGTGGAGAAGGCGCTGGACACCGGCCTCCAGTAGAACGCGGGCACGTTGGCGGGCACCGCCGCGTCGTTCACCGGCGTGAAGTAACCGGGGCTGCACGGGAGCGGGCTGCACGCGTCGGCGTCCGACGGGGCGGCGGCGACGAGCGAGGCGGCCGCGGCGACGAAGACGACAGGTCTCATGGCGCGCATTACAGCACGCAGCCGGCGGGCGGTGCCCGCGAAAAAAGCTGACAAGAGGGTGACACGTTGGCGGCGCAGGCTCGAGACATGACGATCTATCTGCCCGTGTGCCAGCCCTTCTCGTTCGACCAGGCGCTCGCGTTCATCCGGCGCTTCCCGCCGTGCCAGAACGATTACCTCCTCACCGACGATTCTAGAGCGACTGGTAGATCCCGCCGCTCTCGCCCGCCAGCGTCTGCAAGAGCGCGGCGTCCTGATCCCGGCCCAGGCCGATCGTGTCGATGCGCACGCCGCCGCGCATGGCCTCGCGCGCGTCGCGGAGCAGCACGCCCGCGTTGCCGCCCACGTTGCCCAGGCCATCCGACAGGAGCACGATCCGCCGCGCGTTCATGAGGAACGCGATCCGCATCGCCGGTGCGAGCGCGGTCGATCCGGCCGCGGTCATCTCGCGCACGAAGGCGATCAGCCTGTCGCGGCCGCCTTCCTCGAGCGGGACCATGCTGGGCGCGAACGCCTCGACGCCGCTGCTGAAGAAGATCACGTTCATCTGCGTCCCCGCGGCGAGGCGCTGGATCGCGTCGACGAGCTCTTCGCGGGCGACATCGATCTTGCTCGATGCCACGGGCGGAGCGGCCACGGGCGGAGCGGCGTCGGGTGGCGGGGCGGCGGCGGGCGGAGTGCTGCCATCGGCCGGGTCGGGCGGCGGAGCCGGGCCGACCGGAGCCGGGCCCACCGGAGCCGGGCCGACCGGAGCTGGGCCGGCGGCCGGGCCGAGCTGCGCGATGCGGCCCTGCGCCTGCGCGGACATCGAGCCAGAGCAGTCGAGCACGAACACGACATCTGGCGATCCCTCGAGCGGAATCCCGAAGAACTCGACGACGGGGGCGCCCCGGATCTCCACCGCGGGTTGCGGAGGCGGCGGGGGCTGGACCTGCACCTGCACGTTCGCGCGGACCGCCGCCGTCGTGTTCAGCGAGACCGCCAGGCCGCGGGGCTGCGGCACGCGAACGACGCAACTGGCGCAACCCAAGAGCAGCAGGATGAGCGACGATGGACGCATGAGGGACATCCTTCGGAAGCGATGGACCCGTTCGGTACGATGGATGTTCACGCCCTCGTGACGAGGGAGGACCCGCCTTGACGTTACTCCTGTTTCCCCGCGTCTTGCAGCAGCACGCTTCGCGACCAGCCCTCGCAGCCTTCGCAGCACTCATTGCGCCGCTGGCCGCCACGTCCGCCGCGTGCGTGAAGACGCTCCCGCCCGCGCCGACGCCGCAGGCCGTGATCCCCCAGCTCGACGTCGCGGCCACCGCCGCTCCGCCCGCGGGCGGCGCGCGGCTGGTCGTCGACGTGGTCGAGGGCCCGACGCGCGTGCAGCACATCCGCATGACGCCGGTGCAGACGGACAACGGCCAGGGCCGGATGAGCTTCCGGTTCGTCGAGCGGCCCGAGGTCCTGTGCACCGTCACGCCGTGCGTCACCGATCTGCCGCGGGGCAACCTGCTGCTCGGGTTCCCCGTGATCGGTGATCCCGACGCGACGGAGGTCGAGCTCGTGCACGTCGGCCCCGAGCCCACCGTCTATCGCCGCGCGCTGAGCGTCTACGAGAACCGGTCGGGCGGCCTGCGCGTGCTCGGCATCGTCGTGACGGCCCTCGGCGGGACCGCGGCCGTCACCGGCACGACGCTGCTCCCGATCGGGCTCGCGAAGGGCTACGACGGGCTCACCGTCGCCGGCGGCATCTCGCTCGGCGCTGGCGCCGCCCTCCTGGCGTTCGGCATCTGGGCCATCCGGCACGACACGCCGACCTTCCGGCCCGGCGCCGCCAACCACTATCCGCTGACGCCAGCTCCGTAGACCGACCAAGACCTCGCCTCAGGAAGCCGCCGCGGCCGCCGCGGCCGCCGGCGCGACCTCCGCGAACAGGTAGCGCGCGAACCAGCCCGGGAACGCGCGCACCCACTCGCGGCGGCCCTCGAGCGTCAGGCCCTCGGCGCGCGCGTCGTGCTCTGGCTGCTGCCGTCCTTCTCGACGACGCCTGCATCGAGCAGCTCCCGCAGGCGCGCCGACAGCATCGTGCGCGACACCCGCGGGATGCCGCGCTGGAAGTCGCTTCCTCGACGGCGCGGCGCCCGCGCAGGCGGCGTAGATCACATCGACAACGTGGCGCAGGTTCGCGAAGATGGTGCATGTCCTCGCGCCTCGCCATCGCCGCGCTCGCGCTCGTCGCCTGCGGCAACCGGCCCGCGCTGCGCGAGGAGCGCGGCGCAGGGCCGTCGCCGCCGCTGACGACGACGACCGCGGCCGCGGGCGCAGGCGTAGGCGCAGGATCCGCGGGCGCGGGCGCGCCGCCGTCGACGCCGCCGCCCGGTGACACCGCCGCGCCGCGCGAGCTCCCGGCCGTGGCGACGATCGTGCCGGTGAAGCCCGCCGAGCTCCAGGCGTGGCTCGGGGCCGGTCATTACCGGAGCTGGGCGCACGAATCGAAGCCGCACGATTCGTCCGGGCCGCACGGCGACGCGGTCAAGACGTTCGTCTCGCCGTCGCTCCATGCGTCACTGAAGAAGGGCGGCGCGCCGCACCCCGAGGGCGCCGCGTCCGTGAAGGAGCTGTACGACGCGGCGGGCAAGCACGCCGGCTGGGCGGTCAGCGTGAAGGTCGCGGCCGACAGCGCGAGCGGCAAGGGCTGGTACTGGTACGAGATCTCGTCGACGGCGCCGGGCGCGAAGCCGGCGTACGAGGGCGTCGGCAAGGAGCTGTGCCGCGACTGCCATACCGAGCGGGGCTCGGATCAGGTGCTGACGCCGTTCCCGCTCCAGTAGCTGATCCGTTGTCGATCGCAGGCCAGCTGGCGGCCTACGGCCGCTTCGCCGGGCTAAACGTCTTCTTCGGATCCCGCACCACCACGTCGCCGAGCGCCTCGTCGATCTGCTTTTGGATCGCGGCGTCGAGCTTCACGCCGACCGCCTTGACGTTGTCGCGGACCTGCTCTGGCCGCGAGGCGCCGACGATGGCCGACGACACGTTGCGGTTCTGGAGCACCCACGCGATGGCGAGCTGGGCCATGGAGAGCCCGGCCTGCTGCGCGATCGGCTGTAGCTTTTGCACGCGGGTGAGCACGTCGTCGGTCATGAAGTGCGAGATGAACCGCGAGCCCATCTCGTCGGTGGCGCGGCTGCCCGCGGGCGGCGGCTGGCCCGGCTGATACTTCCCGGTGAGCACACCCTGCGCGATCGGGGACCACACGATCTGCCCGATGCCCGCCTTCTCGCTGGCGGGGACGACCTCCGCCTCGATCACGCGCCACAGCATCGAGTACTGCGGCTGGTTGCTGACGAAGGGCACCTTCAGCTCGCGCGCCAGCGCCGCGCCGCGCTCGATCTGCTCTGCCGTCCACTCCGAGACGCCGAAGTAGAGGATCTTCCCCTGCCGGACCAGGTCGGCGAAGGCGACCATCGTCTCTTCGAGCGGGGTCTCGTAGTCGTAGCGGTGCGCCTGGTAGAGGTCCACGTAATCGGTGCGCAGGCGGCGCAGGCTGCCGTGGATCGACTCGAAGATGTGCTTGCGCGAGAGGCCGCGGTCGTTCGGCCCGGGGCCTGTGGGCCAGTACACCTTGGTGAAGATCTCCACCCCCGCGCGGCGCTGACCGGCGAGCGCCTCGCCGAGCACTTCTTCTGCTCGGGTCGCGGCGTAGACGTCCGCGGTGTCGAAGGTGGTGATGCCCTCGTCGAGCGCCGCCTTCACGCAGGCGTGCGCCGCGTCCCTCTCGACCTGGGAGCCGTGGGTGATCCAGTTGCCGTAGGAGATCTCGCTGACGAGCAGGCCGCTCTGGCCGAGGTGTCGATGGTTCATGGGAGGCCTTCTCATACCGCAGCCGCGCCTGTTGCGCGCGGTGCGTCTGCCGCGTGCTGTCAGGGCTGTAAGCGCAGGCTCGCGAGGAGCGCGGAGTCGCGGTACATCGGGAGCATGGAGAGCGCCGAGAGGCTCCGGCCATGCTACTTCCGGCAGACGAGCGTGAAGAGCTCGCGCACGTACGCGTTGGTCATAAGCACAAAGGGACGCCATGCGTCCCGTTTTGCGTATCTCTTGCGCATGCCGCGTCAGCTCGGCACACATGGTTGCGGTACTGGAGGCGAAACGGCCCATGATTCGTCCCGATACGCATACGCAACAACACAGCGCCAAGCACACGCTAGCCGAGCTCGTGGACTCCTCTGGCTCGTGAGGAGCGCGAGTCGCGGTACATTGAGAGCGTGGAGAGCGCCAAGAGGCTCCTCGAGCAGGCCATGCTACTTCCGGCAGACGAGCGTGAAGAGCTTGCTGCACGGTTGCTCGACAGCCTCGAGCCGTCGCCGGGGATCTCGATCGGGGACCTCGAAGATTTCGAAGCACGAGCCGCAGAGGCACGACGCGGTGCGCCCGGGGTCTCATGGGACGCGCTCAAGCGAACCCTGTCGAAGTGATCCGTTCTGACCGGCGGCTGCCCGAGCGCTCGCCGCAGACTCTTGACGCGTCCTCGTCGTGGTTGCGCTACCGTGAGGCGTGATCGATGTGCCAGCCGGGCTCGCGTGGTGGCGATCCCAGCCCGGGGGCGCTGCCTGGCTCGCGGCGCTGCCACGGCTGGTCGAGGCGGCGCTCGATCGCTGGTCGTTGCGCCTGGGCGCCGTGTTCGAGGCGCCGCAGATGATCGCGTTTGTCGCCGCGGTCCAGGTCGAGGCGACCGCGACGCCCGCGGTGCTCAAGATCAACATGCCGCACCCCGAGAGCGAGCATGAGGCCGCCGCGCTCGCGCACTGGGAAGGACGTGGCGCGGTCCAGCTCCTCGCGAGCGAGCCGCGCGAGCACGCGCTGCTCCTGGAGCGGTGCCTGCCCGGGACGCCGCTCTGGGAGGTCGACGATGACGTGGCCGCGACGCGCATCGCGGCCGCGGCGCTGCGCCGCGTCTGGCGCCCTCCACCGGACGTGCATGCGTTTGCGTCCCTCGAGAGCGAGGCGCGCCGCTGGGGCGACGAGCTGCTTCGCGCTTACGAGCGACTCGGCCGGCCCTTCGAGCGCTCCCTGCTCGACACCGCGCTCGCCGCGCTCCGCGAGCTCGCGGCGGATCAGGCTGATCTCGTCGTGGTCCACCAGGATCTGCACGGCGGCAACGTGCTCCGCGCCGAGCGCGAGCCGTGGCTGATCATCGATCCGAAGCCGCTCGTAGGGGAGCGTGCGTTCGACGTCGCGTCGCTCCTCCGCGATCGCCGTAATATGCTGCTACGTCCAGGCGGTGCGTCGCTGATGTATCGCCGTTTCGACATCCTCGTAGACGAGCTGGGCCTCGATCGCGAGCGGATGCGGTTATGGGGCATTGCGCATGCGCTGGCCTGGGGCGTCGAGGACGGTGGCGAGCAGTTCGACCTCGAGCATGTGCACGTCGCGCGGTTGCTCGCGGACGCCTGAGATCGCGGCTGCGACCGCCGCGGGCTATGCGGTTCGAGGCCTGGCCGCGACCGCCGCTTATCCTCCTGGGAGCCGGCATCTCTGAATAACAGCGTGCCTCATGGTCTTTGTGGTCTGTTTTGCGCTCGCCCGCGGCTACATTCGCGCCATGAGGCTTTTACCAATCCTCGGACTTGGGCTATTGGCTGCCTGCGATCAGGTCCCGTCCGCCGCGGATGAGGCCGAGACCGACGACGCGGTGGTGCTGGCGCTCGGCAGCGTCACGAACGTCGTCAATCTCGCCACGTGCCCGAACGGCGCGCCGTCAGGGGCGACGTGCAAGCGGGTCACGGTGGGCGGCTGTCCGGGCATCGAGACCGAGACGCTCGACGCGACGGTCGCGTTCTGGCCAGCGCCAGCCCAGCTCAAGGGCACGGTGGTCCACTTCAGCGGCTCGGGCGGGACTGGCTATCAAGTGGGCGGTGCGCAGCAGTACCAGACAGCGGGGTTGCGGAACGTATGGGTGGCGTGGGCGAGCGACTGGGAGCAGACGGCGAGCCTCGGCATCAGGACGGCGGGTTGCCGGCCGTCCACGGTCCTCAAGTGGATCTTCGATGCGCCGGCGCTGCACGCGGGGAGCCGCGCGATCGGGTTCTGCGGCGAGGGCTTCTCGGGCGGCTCTGGCCAGCTCGGCTACGCGCTCGCGCACTACGGCATGGGCAATTACCTCGATTATGTCAACGAGCTGTCGGGGCCGCCGTTCGCGCGGATCGATCTCGGCTGCGATGGCGACGCGCCCGCCACGGCGGTCGTGTGCGGCGCGACCGACACGATGCGGCTGCCGGGCTCGCTCAACGCGTGGGAGAACATCCAGTCACCGCTGTCCTGCGGCAGCACGGGCGTGCCGGCGGCGGAGCTCAACCGCTGGAAGACGGACAGTATCGCGTACGGCGGCGTGTACGATTATCCGAAAACAGAGGTCCAGTTCTACGCGTGCACGTACCAGGCGACCGCCGTCACCGCACAGGGCAAGATCTACTACGACCTGATCGCGGCGGCCGCTGGCGGTAACCCCTCGCGGGCCTCGTACCATTGTTATTCGCAGGCCGATAACTGCCAGGGCGAGAACCTCGGCACGGGCAGCAGCGCCGCGACCCAGGCGATGATCAACCGGTGCGTGCCACACCACATGTAATGAGCCGGTGCGCCGATGCCAACTGTACGAGCCGATGACTGCGGTGGCGGTGGCGGGCGTGACTTCATGCTGTAGCTACCGCGCGGGGCCGGCGGTCGTGCCGGCGGCCACAGCCGGGCGGACGACGCCCTGGTAGGGGGCCTCGCCGTCGGGCGTCCGCGGCAGCCAGCTGTACGAGCCGATGACAGCGATGGCGACGGCGGCGGCGACGGCCAGGGTGCGCCAGCCGCCCGCGCGGACGATGGACCAGCCGAGCAGGCCGGCGACGAGGGCGAAGTAGGGCAGCGCGCTGGCGATGCCGCCGAGGCCGAGCCAGGAGCCGAGGCTGGGCGCGACGAGGCCGTCGGCGAGGAGGCGGAACGTCACCTCGTAGAGCGGAGAGCGGTAGCGATCGGGCCAGTGCGGGAACGTGGCGGCAGCGGCGGTGTAGATGATGACGCCGATGGCGATCGTGCCGGCAGCTGCGCCGAGCAGCAGCGTCCGTCGTTTCCCGGTCGCGGCGGCAGCCTCGACGGTGGCGGCAGCCTCGACGGACGTGGCCACGAACGGCAGCAGGAACGGCAGCATCACCGTGATGTAGCGAGGGCCGACCGACCAGCCGCCGCGCCAGAAGTTGATCGACGAGATGAAGAGTACGTAGATGACGGCGATCGAGCCGCACGCGAGCACGATGTCGCGCTCGCGCTCGCGGCGGCGCCAGAGGAGCGCGGCGCCGGGGAACGCGAGCAGCCACCAGGGCGAGAGCGTGAACAGGCCGTTGTCGGGCGAGAACGTCGAGCCGTGGAAGGCCTCCCAGCGGAGCTCGGTGATGCCGAGGAAGCCCTGCTGGTGATACCCGGCGAACGTCTCCGAGGCGTCGTAGCCGGTGCGCAGCGGGCTGTCGAAGCAGGCCTGGTGATAGGCGAGCAGGACGGCGATCGGGATCACCGCAGCGGCGGCGGCGACGGCGAGCGCGCGCGCGAGCTCGCGGCGGGGCAGGCGAGCCCGGCGCAGCCGCCAGATGACGTGCGCCGCGAGCACGGGGAGCGCGAAGGCGGCCTGGTACTCGACGAGGACCGACGCGCCGGCCAGGAAGCCGGCGGCCGCCATCGCGCGGAGCGGGCGGCGGCCATCGGCGAAATCAAGCGCGAGGATCCACGCGGCGCCGACGCACACGGCGGCGAGCTGGTGCGAGATGTAGAGGATCGAGTACGTCATCGCCATCGAGCCGAGCGCGTAGCCGACGAGCACGAGGCGCCGCGCCGGATCGGCGGGCGCCCAGCGGCGCAAGAACCCGTCGAGGAGGCGCAGGAAGAGCAGCATGGGGAGCACGCCGGAGAGCACCCGGCAGAGCCACATCGTGGCCGCGAGGCTGGGCTCGCCGTCGGCGGCGCGGACGGCGATCCGGAAGGCGATATAGACAGGCACGACGAGCATCGACGAGCCGGGCGCCTTGTTCGAGTACTGGTGGCCCCGCCACGGCGAGACGTCGGCGGTGCCGCCCCAGCGGGCGACGCCGCGATCGATCGCGAACGTGCCCTCCTCGGCCATGGCCTTCACGAGGTAGACGCGCGGCAGCTCGTTCGCGCTCTGGATCTTCGGGAAGTACGGGAAGACGTAGAGGTACGCCGCCGCGATCGCGAGGAGCCAGCCGTGGCGGAGGAGCCAGGCCCGCACGGGCGCTAGAGCACCGTCGACTGGGGCACGGTCACGAGCTTGATGAACTCCTCGCGCGTCGCGAGCTCGTGCAGGAACACGCCGCGCACGCCGCTCGTCACGAGCCGCGCCTCGTGCGCGCCGACGCCGCGCGCGGCCATGCACATGTGCAGCCCCTCGATGTAGACGGCCGAGCCGTGGCTCGCGAGCTGGATGTGGAGGATGTCCGCGAGCTCGTGCGTCAGGTCCTCCTGGAGCCGGGGACCGCGCGCGATCATGCGCGCGAGCCGCGACAGCTTCGAGAGGCCGAGCACGCGATCCGTCGGGATGTACGCCAGCGAGATCCGGTAGATCACCGGCAGGAGGTGGTGCGGGCAGATCCCGAACGCGGTGTTGTGCTTCGAGATCACCATCTCGGTGTACTTCGCCGGGAACGTCTTCCCGAGCAGCGCGCTCACCGCGATCTCGACCTGCTGCTGGTCGTGGACGAGCTCGTGGAAGCCCTTCGCCGCGCGCGCCGCGGTGTCGGCGAAGTTGGGATCGTCGACGTCGAACCCGAGCTGGCCGATGCCTTCGAGGATCTTCTGGAATCCCTCTTGGAAGAGGGCGAGCGCCTTGGGGTCGAAGTCCATGGAGTGTCCTGGTACTTGCGAAGGATCGCGGTGGTGGCGGCGGCGACACCGAGCGTGCCCGCGCCGCTCACCGCAGCCCACGCGAACGCGTCGTAGCCCGGATCGGCGGCGCCGACAAGCGCCGGTGCCAGCTCGCCGCGCGGATCGGCGAGGGCGCCGCGCACGACGGCGATGCGCAGCCGGCGGTGCGTCAGCGTCTGCGCGTGGTGCGCGACGGGCTCGTCCTCGGCGGTGCCGCCGAGCGCGAGCACCGCGTCTCGCTCGGGCAGCTCCCACAGCCCGCCGAACAGCCCGCCGGGGCGGCGCCGCGCGAGCACGATCTGACCGCCGCGCTCGATCCACACGAGCGTCCGCGCGAGCAGCGGCAGCCGGCTCTCGGGCGTGCGGGGCGCCACGATGGGCAGCTCGTCCTGGCGCCCGGCGCGGCGCGCCTCGCACAGCGCCTCGAGCGGGCAGGCGAGGCAGCGCGGCGCGGCGGGCGCGCACAACGACGCGCCGAGCTCCATGAGGCCCTGGTTCAGGTCGCCGGGATCGGCGTCCTCGGGGAGCGCCTGCATCAGCTCGCCGGCGCGCTGCCACAGCGCCTTCTGGCCGGCGGTGGACTTGATGTCGTGCTCGATCGCGTACACGCGCGCGAGCACGCGGGCCACGTTGCCGTCGACGAGCGGCGCGCGCTCGCCGAACGCGATCGACGCGATCGCCCCGGCGGTGTACGGCCCGATGCCGGGCACCTCGCGCAAGAGGGCCGCGCGCCGCGGCAGCGCGCCGTCCCACCGCTCGCAGGCGGCGCGCGCGCCGGCGTGCAGGTTGCGCGCGCGCGAGTAGTAGCCGAGGCCGGCCCACGCGGCGAGCACGTCGTCGAGCGGCGCGCCCGCGAGCGCGGCCACCGTCGGGAACCGCGCCATCCAGCGCTCCCAGTACGGGATCACCGTCGCGACGCGCGTCTGCTGCAGCATGATCTCGCTGACCCAGATCGCGTACGGATCGCGCGTGCGGCGCCACGGCAGATCGCGCCGGGCGCCCGCGTAGTGGGCGACGACGGCACGAGCGATCGCGCGGTCTCGGCGCATGCCCGTTCGTAGCGCAGGGGACAGGTCCGGCGCTACCTCGGCGGTGCGGGCGCGCTGGGTGCCTGGGCGCCTGCGCGCCTGCGCGCGGACTGGGCACGACCGCCTGAGATCCAGATTCAGCCGCGGCGATTCAGTGACTCAGCGATTCAGCGATTCAGTGACTCAGCGATTCAGCGATTCAGCGATTCAGTGATTCAGTGATTCAGTGACTCAGTGATTCAGTGATAGAGGTGGACCATCAGCGTCACGCTCGGATCGAAGATCAGCCCGTAGGTCCGGGTGGTCGTCACCGTGACGATCCCGGGGCCCTCCTGCTCGTTCCGACGCGCGTTCGTCACGATCGGGTTCACCGCCGCCAGGCTCACCTGCAGGTGCCGGTTGATCCACGTCCCGACCGCGATGCCGTAGACGCCCGTGAACGTCGTGATCGTGAGATCCATGTCGTCCTCCTGGGGGATCGTCTCCTCCTGGCTCACGTTGAATCCGCCGAGGAGCTCCAGATCGACGCGGCCCCGCCGGGCGATCGGGTACCGCGCGAGCACGCCGAATCCGAGCTCGCTCGCCTCGTCGGTGGCCGAGGGGCCCGTGTCGACGTCCTGCGTCGAGCGCGCGAGGACGACCCGCGGCTCGAGCGTGAGCCCGCTCGACAGCCGGAGCCGGACGCTGGTGATGTTCGGCGTCTGGAGCGAGGTGGGCAGCTGGTAGCCCAGGCCGATCCCGAACGACACCCCGGTGGGCCGCAGCGCGGGCGCGGGCGGCGGCGGCGGCGGCTCGGACTCCACGGGCCGCGGCGGCTTCGCGACCGGGGGCGCGGGCGGCGCGGGCGGCGTGGGCTCCGTCGGGCCCGGCGGCGTGGGCTCCGTCGGGGGCGTCGGCGGCGGTTGCTCCTCTGGCGGCGGCACCTGCGCGGAGGCGGTGCCGCCCGCGGCGGCGAGCAGGGCGAGAGCAGAAATCCAGTACCTCATCGACAGTCCCTCCTGGGAGCTTGGGGAGCTTGGGGAGCTTGGGAGCCGGGCATCAGTGGCGGGAGCGCTACAGATCAATCGGGGGCACGGGGTCGGGCTCGGGCTCCGGATCCGAGAAGTCGCACACCTGGCTCTGGAAGCACCGTTTCGCCATGTGCTCGCACGACGTCGCGTTCTCGAAGACGCACGTCTCGCACGCTCGTGTGGAGAGCGAGCCGGCAATCTCGAGGCACTCGTCGATGCACGCGCGCTGCTGGCTGGGCAACCCCGAGGAGCAGCGGCACAGGGTGGAGCAGATCCCGAGCTCGTTGTTGCCGGTCCCGGTCTCGCACCCCGCGATCCCGAGCATGGCGGCGAGGCACACCCACGCGAATCTCATCACGGTGATCTTCGGCCGCGCGCGCGGAGGGCCGCAAGTTTTCGGGCGCGCCGCCCGGACGCCGCCCGGGCGCGGCCACGGGCCGCCGCGGCGCTACTCGGCGCGGATCTGCCAGACGCGCCAGGCCACGCCGCCGCGCGGGTCGCGCCGGATCACGGCGAGCTCTCCCGCCGTCGGGTCTTCGAGCTCGACGCGCAGGTACGCCTGCGGGAGGTCGAAGTCGTGCATCGTCCCGCACGACGTCAGCCAGTTGACGTCGTCGTCCTGCTCCGCGGCGACGGACAGTGGCACGTCGACGAGCTTGCCGACGACGATCTCGGTCTTCGTGTCGGCGGGCGCGCCGTCGATCATCATCGCGTCGAGCGACGGGTTTTGGCCGGCGACGCCGAGCAAGATGGTCTTCGTCGCCTTGAGCGCCGTGCCGCCGTACGCCACGCCGACGATGAGCGGCACCGGCGCGCCGGGGGTGAGCCCCAGCTCGGCGCGCACCTGCTCGAGCTTCGCCGCGTCGGGGGCGGTGACGATCCACTTGCCGCCCTCGGGCGCGACCGCGCCCGCGAGGGACATCGGCGACACGACGGCCGCGATCTCGGGGGAGCGCTCGCTGGTCGCGCCGCCCTCGAGCGCGATCAGCGCGTCGAGCTCGGCGCGGCCGCCGGCCTCGATCGCGGGCGGCGTCGCGCGCACGGCGACGATCCGATCGTGATCGAGCTGCCACGGCGGATCGAGCTCCTCGACGCAGCCGGCGGCCCCGAGCGCGATGAGGAGCGTCACGCCGGCGAGGAGCGCGCGGCCCGCGCGGCCTGCTGCAGCGGCGGGCTTCACAGCACACCTCGCAGTCCCAGGGACGGGATGATCGGCAGTGACCGGAACGCGGTCCGCTGCGAGTAATCGTAGCTGTAGAAGTACGTCACGATGCTGTCGTTCAAATAGACGTTCTGGACGTCGACGAAGCCGGTGAGCAGCACTGGCCCCCACTTCCACGAGCGATCGATGCGCAGATCGAGCTGGTGGTGCATCGGCGCGCGCTCCGAGTTCGCGTCGGCGTAGAGCGGCACGTAGATGTTGCGATCGCTGTCGAACACCGCGTCCATCACCGGCGTGAACGGCAGCCCGGAGTAGAGCTGGAACCGGCCGCCCAGCTGCCACTTGCCGCGCTGCCAGCTGACGGCTGCGTTCATGCTGTGCGGCTGATCGAACGTGAACAGGCGCTCCATGTCGCCGGGCTGGTCGACGCGCTTTGAGCTCGAGTACGAGTAGCTGAGCCAGCCGAACCACGGCCCGCCGCGGTACGTCGCGAGCAACTCGCCGCCGACGGTGTGGCCGCGGCCGTTGTTGCCGAGCGAGCCATCGAGGTTGCGCGTGATGAGCGAGGTGCGGTCGTAGTAGTACGCCGACGCCTGCGCGCGGACGCCCTCGCGCGGCTCGTACTGGAGCCCCGCGATGGTCTGCGTCGAGTGCTCCGACTTGAGCTGCTTCTCGAGGACCTCGGTCTGGAACTCGGGCGGCCGGCGGAACGCGCCGGCGGAGAACCGCGCCGTCCACGAGCCGGACAGCTTCGCCTGCACCTCGCCGCGCGGCTGGACCGCCACCTCCTCGGGGCGGCCGAACACCTCGGCGCGCACGCCGAGCGTCGCGCGGATCCGCGGATCGAGGTTCGCGGTGGTCGCCGTCCACGCCGCGAAGTTGGGCAGCCAGATCTTGCCCTTGAACTTGGTGGACGTGTCCTTGGGATCGAACTCGCCCATCGGCTCGCCCTCGCGCGGCTCGATGGGGAGCGCCAGGTCGATCGAGGTGCGCCCGAGCGAGAGCTCGGCGCCGACGCGCCACACGACATCGGTGAAGCCGGCGGCCCGCTTCATGGTGCGGCTCACCTCGGCGCGCGGCGTGACGGTCGGCTGGCGGGCGCGGATGTACTGCAGCCGGCCAAGCTCGAACGTGAACTCGGGCAAGATGCCCGAGAGCGCGAGGTTTGCCGACCACGGCCCGTCCTGGTAGCGCGCGCTGGCGGTGGCGCGGAGGAAGCGCGTGCGGTTGAAGAACCGCTTGTCCTCGGCCTCCTCGTTCTTCGTGGCGTACAGCTCGAAGATGTCGTCGGTGCCGACGCTCGACAGCGCGAGCCGCCACTTCGAGGACAGCTTGTGATCGATCCGGACCTGCTCGTCCCAGTAGCTCGGGACGGTGGTGAGCGACAGATCGACGCTCTCGGGGATGAGCGACGGCAGCACGAAGTCGATCGTCGAGCGGCGCAGCGCGATCATGTACCGCGTGTTCGCGCCGGCGGGGCCCTGCGCGATCAGGCCGCCGTCGATGAACGAGACCTCGGCCTGCGCGCTGCGCTTGTCGGCGCCGTTGCGCGTGCCGAGCACGACGATGCCCGAGGACGCGCGGCCGTACTGGACATCGAACCCGCCGGGGATGTAGTCGAGCGAGGCGATCGACTCCGCGGGCAGCACGGCGCGGAACCCGATGTTGTGGAACAGGACCGGGATCTCGAAGTCGTCGACGAACACCTTCGAGTCCTGCGGCGACGAGCCGCGGATCACGACGCCGGAGTAGCCGATCGGGAGCTGGAAGTTCACGACGCCGGGCATCACCGTCAGCGCCTTCACGATGTCGCCGCCGGCGCCGGGGATGCGCTGGAGCTCGGTGCGATCGATCGACGCCGCGCCGGGCGCCGCCGGGGGCGCCTCGCCGCTGACCTCGATGGTCTCGCCGAGCTGGCTCTCGGTCAGGAGCACGACGTCGTCGAGCACCTCGCCGGAGACGGTCGCCAGGCCCACTGGGAACCGCGGCGCCTCGACGAGGAGCGTGGCCCCGATGGGCGCCGAGAGCTTGAACCAGCCGTCCTTGCCGGTCTCGACGCGATCGGTGCTGCCCTCGAGGCCGACCTTTGCGCCGGCGACGGGCTTACCCTGGGCGTCGATCACGCGGCCCCGGACGGAGATCGTCGGACGCGAGCGATCCGGCGCGGTGGGCGAAGGCGACTCGGGAGCCTTGGACGCTTCGGGAGTCTTGGGCGCTTCGGGAGCAGGAGGCTGCGCCGAGGCCGCTCCGGCTCCGAGCATCAAGGCGAGCGCGCTGCGGCGGAGGAGCTTCATGGGAGACGCCGCATTTCTAGCAACGAACATGCCCTTCGACGTCATTGTATGCGACCTCCTCGCCGAGACGGGCTCCGCCCTCCGGGACTCGCTCGTCGGTCATCGCACACGAGGTAGTTACCGCCGATCGCTGCGAAGGATTCCGACAGCTGTCACCGAACACGACATGGCGTGGTGCCCAGATCGGCCAGGATCGTTCAAGCAGCCGAAAAAGCCAGCGGGCCGGCGCCGCCCCCCTGGAAGCCAACCAGGCTCCCGACAGGGGCTGCGCGCGGCCCGTGGCAGACTCAGCGATCAGCTGCGATCAGGCGCCGATCAGGCGCCGATCAGGCGCCGATCAGTCGCCGATCAGTCGTCCATGTCGTGGCCGTGGCCGGCGTGACCGCCGCCCTTCTCTTCCTTCTTCGGCTTCTCGGCGATCAGCGTCTCGGTGGTCAGCATGAGGCCCGCGACCGAGGCCGCGTTCTGGACCGCCGTGCGGACGACCTTCGTCGGGTCGATGACGCCGGCCTTGACCAGGTCGGTGTACTCGAGCTTCGCGGCGTCGAAGCCGTAGGCCCCGTTGCCCTCCTTGACCTTCGAGACGACGATCGAGCCGTCGACGCCGGCGTTCGCCGCGATCTGACGGATCGGCTCCTCGAGCGCGCGGCGCAGGATCTGGACGCCCAGCCGGCGATCGTCGGTGAACGTCAGCTTGTCGAGCGCCGGGATCGCGCGGACGAGCGCGACACCGCCGCCCGGGACGATGCCCTCCTCGACCGCGGCGCGCGTGGCGTGCATCGCGTCCTCGACGCGCGCCTTCTTCTCCTTCATCTCGACCTCGGTCGCCGCGCCGACGCGGATCACCGCGACGCCGCCGACGAGCTTGGCGAGGCGCTCCTGGAGCTTCTCGCGGTCGTAGTCGGACGTGGTCTCCTCGATCTCGCGGCGGATCGTCTTGACGCGGGCCTCGATCGTCTCCTTCTTGCCGCCGCCCTCGACGATCGTGGTGTTGTCCTTGTCGATCGTGATGCGCTTGGCGCGGCCGAGGTCGGCGAGCGTGAGGTTCTCGAGCTTGAGGCCGAGGTCCTCGGTGACCGCCTCACCGCCGGTGAGCGCCGCGATGTCCTGCAGCATCGCCTTGCGGCGATCGCCAAAGCCCGGCGCCTTGACGGCCGCGACGTGCAGCGTGCCGCGGAGCTTGTTGACGACGAGCGTGGCGAGCGCCTCGCCATCGACGTCCTCGGCGATGATGAGGAGCGGCTTGCCCTGCTTGGCGACCTGCTCGAGGACCGGCAGGAGCTCCTTCATGTTCGAGATCTTCTTCTCGTGCGAGAGGATGTACGCGTCGTTCAGGACGACCTCCATCCGCTCGGTGTCGGTGACGAAGTACGGCGAGAGGTAGCCGCGGTCGAACTGCATGCCCTCGACGACGTCCAGCTCGGAGTGCATCGTCTTGGCCTCCTCGACCGTGATCACGCCCTCCTTGCCGACCTTCTTCATCGCCTCGGCGATCATCTCGCCGATCTCGGTGTCGCCGTTCGCGCTGATCGTGCCGACCTGGGCGATGTCCTCCTTGCCCTTCGTCGGCGTGGACATCGCCTTGATCGCGTCGACCACGGCGACGACGCCAGCGTCGATGCCGCGCTTGAGATCCATCGGGTTCAGGCCCGCGGCGACGAGCTTGGCGCCCTCGTTGAAGATCGCCTGCGCCAGGACCGTGGCGGTGGTGGTGCCGTCACCGGCGACGTCGGAGGTCTTCGACGCGACCTCCTTCACCATCTGCGCGCCCATGTTCTGGAGCTTGTTCTCGAGCTCGACCTCCTTGGCGACGGTGACGCCGTCCTTGGTCACCGTCGGGGAGCCCCACGACTTCTCGATCACGACGTTGCGGCCGCGTGGGCCGAGGGTGACCTTCACGGCGTTGGCGAGCAGGTTCAGGCCCTTCGCGATCTCGCTGCGGGCGTTCTGGGAAAAGATGATGTCCTTGGCAGCCATTTGCGTTCGTTCCTTGCGCGAGTGGGAGGGATGGCTCAGTCGAGGACGGCGAGCAGATCGTCCTCGCGGAGGATCAGGTGCTCTTCACCGTCGATCTTCACTTCGGTACCGCTGTACTTGCTGAACAGCACGCGGTCCCCGGCCTTCACCTCGAGCGCGATCAGCTTGCCTTCCTTGTCGCGCTTGCCGGCGCCGACGGCGATCACCTTCGCCTGGATCGGCTTCTCCTTGGCCGAGTCGGGGATGAACAGGCCCCCGGACGTCTTGGTCTCCTCCTCGAGGCGCTTCACCAGAATTCGATCGTGCAGCGGACGGATCTTCATGGACCTCTCCCAGTTGGGTTGCGTGGCGACTCTATAGACACAGCGCGCCGGCTTGGCAACCCCCTGGGTTGAGTGCTAACAGATTCCAGGAAAAATTCGCAATATCAGCTATTTGACGCTGCCGGTCAGGAGCTTCGTGGCCTCGGCCTTGAGCGCCCTGACGAGCATCTGCTCGATCTTGAGGGTGGCTTTCTCGAGCGCCGCGCCATCGAGGAGGCCCTGCCCCAGCATCAGGTAGCGCAGGCGATCGATCTCCACCGGGAGTGGGAGGTCGACGATGGGGAGGGAGGGGTGTTGGCGGGGGCTCAGCAGCTGGATCTCGGCGCTGATCTTCTTGAGGAGGAAGTCCTTGACCTGGACCGCGGCGGTGTCGAGCGCCCTTCGGCCTGCGCCCGGCCCTGCCATCACGTCACGCAGGTACCTCATGGCACCCCTCAGCAGGGGATCGGGCGGACATGCATCGGTCGTTGGAGTTCCGCACGTGGGGGGCTGGTCACGCTGGTCATCCCGGTGATTCGTTGGCGCCAAGCTCGAGTTGTCTTTCCACTGATTGTAGATGCCCCAGAACGACTCGAGCTTACTCTCGGTCATTCCGATCAAGAACCAGGATACAGTCTGCTCCTCGCTCGGCTGGGTGTAGCCGTAGGCGTAACAGTCGTAGGTAGGGTCTAAGGAATCAGTATATATGACTGTCCAGGTGGGGACCCCG
>DATMCI010000346.1:0-3368 GCA_035558535.1 Kofleriaceae bacterium | reverse complement strand
CCACGGATGAGTGGCCGGAGGCGTGATCGTCCTCGATACGCACGCGCTGCTCTGGTGGGCGCTGGATCCTGACCGGCTGTCGCCGACCGCTGCCGCCGGCCGCTGCAGCGAGTGCCCGCGAGATGGAGCGCCGTGTCAGGCAACAGCTCCGGTGCGGCGGCGCCGATCCGGGTTGATTCGTGAGCCAACAGCCAGCAATCAGCTCGGGCCTCTGTTGTCCGGGTTACCCGGCATGCGGACAATGTCCGGCCGTACTTTCCCTGTGATTCCGCGAGTGTCGTCCTCACGGCGTCGCGGCGTGGCGCGACGGAGCCGCCGAGTCCCGTTCCTCGCCGCAGCGCCGGCTCGGGTGGAGTGGCGATCGTGTTCGCGGGGAGATAGCGGAGTCCTGTGGAGGACAGCGGCGGATCTAGCGTATCTTCGTCTAAAGCGGGGACGAGGGGGACGAACAGGTGCGAGATCGACGCAAAAGTTCATCGACGGGTGGAGAACGTAGCAACTCGCGCGATAGCCAAGGGAGCGCTCCAGGGCGGAGCACCCTGACCCAGATGCTCAAGTACGAGGGCGACAGCGTACCCAGTGCACCGGCCGTTCCGAGCAGCGGTGCGGGATCGTCACTGCCGGGCCCCCTCCAGGCCAAGAGGCGGCCACTTGAGCCGCGCAGCGGCGGCGGCAGCGCGCCGGTGCAGCAGCGCGCTGAGACGGGCCGCGTCGAGGATCCGGAGCGCGTCCACGCGGCAGCGCAGCACGGGCTTCAGGGGCCGGCGCAGGCGCTGCCCTACCTCGACCTGATCCAGCGCTCCTTCGGCGCGCATGACCTCGGCGGTGTTCGCGCCCACGTCGGTGGGCCGGCGGCGGACGCCTCGCGCGCGATGGGCGCGACTGCGTACGCGACGGGCGACGCGGTGGCGTTCCGTGGCGCGCCCGACCTCCACACGGCGGCGCACGAGGCGGCGCACGTCGTCCAGCAGCGAAGCGGCGTGCACCTCAAGGACGGCGTGAGCAGCCATGGCGATGAGTACGAGCGCACCGCCGACGCCGTCGCCGACCGCGTGGTCGCGGGGCGATCGGCGACCGACCTCCTGCCGTCGACGGACCTTGACGGCGCGTACGGCCGGAGCGCGGTGCAGCGCGACGGCGGAGGGCCGACGGGCGTCACCAATCCCAAAGCGATCATCCCAATCGCCGACCTCATCCGCTACGTTGAGGCCGTCGAGCGCGCGTACCAAATCGAGTCGCCGACGGACATCCTCACTCGCATCCGCCTGCTCTACTACGGTGGCCGCAGCGACACCTGGACCAACCGGCAGGCTTTCGGGCAGCTCATCTCCGACGCGAACTCGCACGACATCATCCAGACGTACAGCGAGGCGGGGGCGGTCAGCGTGCCGCGCAATCCATCGCGCACGCTAGTCAACCGGCAGGATCCGGACGCGTACTCGCACCTCACCGCGCGCGCCGACGAGAACGGCCGTGGCGATAACCCCTCGCCGTACATCCTCCTCGCGAACGGCGAGCGGATCGACTTCGGGCATCTATTGCTCGGGCTCGACGCGCTCGTGCACCCTCGGACCAGCACGCCCTATTCGGACTACGGCGTGCCCAATATCGATCCCGCCTCGTTCGTCGCCGACATCGGCATCGCTGCGGTGTGGATGACGCAGCACGAGGAGTCCGGATCACCACCGGGGAATGCGCCGCGCCAGCTCGCGTCGCCTAACCTCGACGAGTACTACCGCATGTCCGCCCCGACGGAGGACCTGCTCGGCGACGTTGATTCGTTCGGCATGCAGGAGACCTTCAATTCGGGCGCGGTGTCGTTGTCGCAGGCGATGCGTGCTTATTACCTCGGATCTGGCGGCGCGGCACCGGTCGTCAATCGGCGGTGGCAGAGTTTCTGCATCCGCAACGGATTGAGCTACACAAGGAGCGGCGGCACAGTGACGTGGGGCAGCAGTGTCCGCACGATGCTGATCACGCGCGTCAATACGTTCAATGATCTGTACGCGGCGGGCGGGGTCGGATCCATCTGGGGATCCATCTTCGGTCCGAGCCGCCGCAGCGGCGGCTGGCCGCACACGCCGGAGGTCGTCCATCGGTTCCTCGACTGGGTGAAGCCGCGGCTACAGGCGGAGCTCGCGAGCAACGGCGGCGGGAGTCCATGAGCGCGGGGATTCGCGGCGTCCTCGGTGCGGTCGTCGCGCTCGCCTCGATCGCGCTGGCAGTATGGCTCGCCCTCCGCGTCGCCGGATGGGCGGCGGGGCCCAACGTCTCCGACGTGGGCGTGGCGATGTACGCGCGCGGGCCGCTCGGGCTGGTGGCGGGGCTCATTGCGTATGGGATGGGCGCGACGCTGCCGATCCATCTCGCGGCCCGGCGGCTGCAGACGAAGGTCCCCTGGTACGTGGGGATCCCCGTCGGCATGATCGCGCTCCTGCTGCTCGCGTGGGGGTTGCTGTTCACGTACGGGTGACGCTCGGCGCCTCCGTCACACCAGCCAGCCCGGCACAGCACCGGCCGAGCCGCCGGCCCGAGGGAGCCGCCGTCGGTCCGGGGTTGGGGCATCGCTGGCCCGGTGTCAACGGGCTGACCGCGCTACTCGGTGGGCACACGCTACACGCCACACGTCCGCGGCACTTCTTCCGCCGCACCGGCCGGCTGCCCGCGGCGGTGACGCTGACCCTCGCGCTGCCGCGTGAGCTCGGCGAGCCGGCGCCATTGCTAGACGAGTTACAAACACAACACGGGAATCGGAAAATATGACTAACACAACCCGAGAAACGGAAGGTATGACGCGCTGGCCGCCGTTCCACAGGAGAGGGCCAGAAGTTACCGAACCCGATGTCGACAACTTCGAGAAGCACTTCGGCGTTGTTCTGCCCCATGACTATCGAGCGTTCCTCCTCGAGGTGAACGGCGGGCGTACTGCAGATACGAACAGTGAATTTGATCGCGGAGTTTTGAACCAGCTCTTCTCTCTCAACGACCCGAAGGGAATCGCGCGACCTCGCAGCATGGAATGAAGACATTCACAGAGATCTCAAGACCTCCGATCTCATCATCGTGGGCGTCGACGATGGTGGCGGTGAGATTCTTTTGGTCGTGAACGGAGACCATGCGGGCGAGGTCTGGTTCCAAGTCGACGAAGACCGGCCGTGGGAGGCGAATCCCCGCGTGCTCTGGCACGACCGGCGCGACGTCCGGAAGCTCGCGGACAGCTTCTCAGCGTTCATGTCATCGTTGCGCCCTCTGACCTGAATCCAGTATGACTAGCGCAACACCGGAATCGGAAGGTATGACTGGCTGGCCGCCATTCACAGAGAGAGGTCCAGAAGTTACCGAAAGCGATGTCGACGGCTTCGAGCAGC
>DATMCI010000345.1:0-8154 GCA_035558535.1 Kofleriaceae bacterium | reverse complement strand
GTTGCGCGCACGATCAAGAAGGAGTGCGGTCCGATCACGGTCACGGAGTCGCTGAGGATCGATGGCTCGCTCACGCTCGAGCCCGGCGTCGTGCTCAAGTTCCAGCCCGACACCGAGCTGATCGTCGGCTACCACGGCGCGGCCAAGCTGATCGTCAAGGGCGGCGAGGCACCGGACCAGCGCGTGGTGATGACCTCGGCCGGCGATCAGGCCGCCGGGGTGTGGAAGGGCATCAACCTCGAAGCGGGCGCCGATCGCTCGCAGATCACGGGCCTCGATCTCGACTACGCGGGGGACGCGGGCGGGGCGGCGATCCGCATGCAGGACACCAGCGACGTCACGCTCAGCAAGACGAGGATCCGGCACGCCAAGGAGCACGCGCTCGTGACGCGCGGCAAGGTCTCGTTCGCGGAGTTCGCGGGCAACCAGATCGAGGACGCCGGCAAGCTCGCGCTGTCGCTCGAGCCGTCGACGGTCGGCACGCTCGGCACGAGCAACACGTTCAGCCCCGACGCGGTGATCGAGATCCGCGGCGGCACGGTGGACGCGGACGCGACCTGGAAGAACGCCGGCGCGCCGTACCAGGTGACCGAGACGGTCCAGGTCCAGAACCAGACCGGCGCGACGTTGACGATCAGCGACGCGACACTGGCGTTCATGTCCGACGCCCAGCTGATGATTGGCTATAGCCTGCGCGGCAAGCTGAAGATCGTCGGCCCCGCCGTGCTGACCGGCGTCGACGGCAAGCCCGGCAGCTGGCCCGGCATCGACATCGGCGACACGGGCGAGGCGATGATCGAGAATGCAACGCTGTCGAATGGTGGCGCCGCGGATCGCGGCGTGTTGACCGTCCAGTCCGGCGGCAAGCTCACGCTCGGCGAGGTGACGTTCAAGGACAACAAGGTTGGGCTATGGGCCGCTGATCGGAGCAGCCTGACCGCGTCCAAGCCGTTGACGTTCAGGGGCAACGAGCGCGCCGCTCACCTGTCCGCGACAGGGCTCGGCGCGCTGGCCGCCGCCAACGTGTACGGCGATGGTCAGATCATCGACGTGGTCGGCGGCGCTCTCCACGCCGACACCACGTGGCTGTCCCAGGCCAAGGCGAGCGTGCAGCTCCTCGGCAACGTCGACGTCGACGGCAGCTTCACGCTCACGATCCGCGGCGGAACGTACCAGTGGAAGCCCGACACCGGCATGAGGATTGGCTACAGCGCGCCCGGCAGCCTCAAGATCGTCGGCAAGGCCAACGCCCCGGTCACGTTCACCTCGCTGCTCGAGGGCGAGGCGTGGAAGGGCATCGATCTCAGTGACCACGCCCGCGCAATCGAGCTGACCTACCTCGATCTCGCCGACGCCAGCGGCGACGCCGGCGTGCTCGCCAGGCCAAACGTCGCCGGCAAGCTCGACCACGTGACCTGCGCCCGCTGCGCCGCCACCTTCGCGCCCGCGTGCGGCGCCAAGCTCGAGACCAGCGCGACCGTCGCCGCCGGGCCCCAGACCAAGCTCGCGATCAAGAAGCCAACCGGCTGCTGACGCGCGGCTCGTAGGTCCTCACGGGACGCGGGACGCTGCAGGCGCCCCGCGCCGACCGCGCCGCAAGCCGCGGTCAGGTTACCCCAGCACGCCGACGACAAGCACGCGATCTGTTCGCGGCAGCTGCAGCGTGCGCGCGTGCGCGCGTTCGTAGAACCCGCCGAGCGGCACCGTACAGACATCCTGCGCCGTCGACGCGAGGCAGAGGTTCTGCATCAGATGGCCAGCTTCGAGCAGCAAGAACCGTTCGGAGCGCGTCGTGTAGCGGACGCGAACCCGCTCGTGATCGCCGACGATGATCCATGCGAGCGCGCCGCCGGCGAGGGGAACGAGCGATGGAATGATCGCGGCGCACGCATCGCGCGTCGCACCGTCGACGATGCGCGAGAGCGCGTGCGCACGACGGTCGTAGTGATACCAGCCGGCGGGCAGCCAGCCTGCCGACCAGCTCGCGAGGTAGAGCTCGAGCGCTTGCAGGCCGCCCGCGGACGGCGTCGGACCGCGCGCGTGATTCGCGGTGATGCCATGCGCGAGTGCGAGGATGCGGCCGAGCACGGCTTCCTGGGGAAGCGTGGTGCCGGTCTGCGGGGCGCGGAGGCCGCGCTTTCGTGCAACGCGCCGCTGCCATGCCCCGATCGCGCGCACCGCGAGGTTGCCGACCCAGGTGGCCACGCAGGATCGCGCGCCAGCCGGTGAGGGCAGCGCGGCGCTATGCGCTATGCGCTCCTGTTCGCGATACGACCGCCGCTCTACCAGCGAGCAGGTGATGCAGCTCTAACCGGGGACGCACCTTGCGCCACGCGTCGACATGCTTGTCACCACGTGCTTTCCGGATACACGACTATCACGACTGTTGGTGCTGTTTAGCCCGCCGCAAGGATCAGGCGCGCAATCTGGATAAGTGCGTTCATGCGCTTTTGGTGGCACTGCTCGTCCTCCTCGGCGCTCCGCTGTGCATTTGTTTCACATTGCATGCCGCGCATATTGTACGTATACACGGTATTATCCTTGCGCAAGACCATGTCCAAGACGGATTCGTTGATGGTCGCGAGGTCGCCCAGGCCGGGCACGACGATGTATTTATCATCGCCTGAAACCATCAGCATCAGCACGTCGCGTTCGCTGCCCCTGGGGACGTCGATGGTATAGCGCTCAAGGCTCATCGAGCTCGGGCCGGGAAATCGCCCGGCGACGGTCGTGTAGTTGCATGCGACCGAAAGCACTCCCTTCCATTCCTCCTTGGATGCCAGCTGTGCGCCGAGCACAGCTTCGATGTCCGCCGGTTTGACCAAGGCGCACATCGGAGCGGCTGGTGCATGCGAGGTGCTCTTTTTGATCGCTGGCGCTGCTGGCGCCGCTGGCGCTGCTGGCGCTGCTGGCGCTGCTGGCGCTGGGCTAGTCGGCACCTCGTGCGGCTTGCAGGCGCTCAATATGGTGCAGAAAAGAAGTGCAAGGACAGCTGTGTTTCTCAGGTTCGTTTGCATAAGTTCAGACGATGTTTCCTTCATAATCCTTCAAAGAACATCTGGAACAGGCAGACCATATCGGTGCTCGAAGCAGAGTAGTCGGCCTGATTGCCGTCTATGCCGGTTGGCGCGCTGACTTCGTCGGGTGTGTCCAGATGACCAGGGCCTCTAAGGAGGACCCAAGCCGACCTCGTCGCACAAAAAAAGTGATCGCAGTGACCGTCATCGACCGAGCAGCGTCCGAGGTTCACTGATGGCGCTTCGAGGTGACGCACCCAAGCTCACGGCGCCCGCCTCGGCCGGCGACCAGGCCGCCCGGACCTCTTCGCTGAATTCCACGCGACACGCGGCGGCGCCCCACTCCTTGGGGCGCGCCGCCGCTGACTCTGCACACGTGGCAGCCACTCCGCTGCAGAACGGCGACGGCGTTCGGGGAGGATCCGGAGGATCCGGACCGGGGTTGCTCGGCCAAAAACACAATTGGCGCTGCAACGCTCATTGCGCACTCGCATTAGGAGCCGGCGCCTCGGCCAAGACGCAGGGCTCAAGCGATGGCGTTGCGCCACGCCGAGGGGAGGTCCGGACCAGGGTTGATTGTCAAGAGCGCGAGTCACAGCGCCGGCCAACTCACCGGCTTGCACCTGAAACCGCCTGCTCGCCCATGAGTGAGGGCTGCCGGCGGTCGCGTCATGCCACGCCGCGACGCCGCGGGCTCGATGCTCGCGGGACCACAGGTCGCAGCCAGTCGGCGGAGTGCGTCAGCTTGCCAATGGAACGTGCGCGAAGCGCCGCAACCAATAGGTGCCAACGGGGAACGGGATCGCGGCGCCAGCGAGCCAGCAGGCGCGGGCCTCGCGATAAGCAGCCACGAACTCGCGGTTGCGACCGAGCGCTTCGATGCGTGCCCACTGGTTGCGCGCCGCCAGCCTCGGGCGCAGGTTGCGTCGGGGCGCTCGACTGACGGGGCAGCCGCGCCACGATTGACGCAGGATCGTTCGCCGGCCGAGGATGCGGGCGCCGGTTCGCATCCGTTCGGCGGCCACGGCTGCTTCGACCGCGGCGACCCGCTCACGCAGCGCCGCCAAGAGTTGCGACGTGTCGCCGAGCTCGCGCGGCAGCACAAAGTTCAACGCCACCGCCGCGGGCATCGGGCCGTCAGGACGAAAGAAGTGTCTGGGGCGCGTCGCGTGCAGACTGTGCCCGCCGAGCAGCCGCCAGTCCGTTCACGCCAGGCCAGTGGTGCACCTTCTCGACGAGTCGATCTTTGACCGGGTTCGTCGCGACATACACCAGCTTGTCCATCACGTCGGCGACATCCACGAGGTGGACGACGCACACTTGCTCGCTGGACCACAAGTTCTCCCACCGGCCGCGTAACGCGTTCTGGCTCTTCGCCACGAGCTTGTGGAAGTGCTCCGTGAACGCGGGGAACGTCCCGTCGCGGTCGAAGATCACGGTGTGGTGGTGGTTGGACATCGCGCACGTCAGGAGGATGTCGATCCACAGCGCTGCGCTGCCTCGCCAAGGCAGTACAGGAAGGCGTTGTTGGTCTCGTGTCGGGACGCAATAAGAACTGGCGCTGCGTGCAGCGACGCGTCACCTCGTCGCACGCCGCCTTCGTGCCGGGTGCTGCTCGCGCGCGTCACCGTCGTGATCGTGCTGATCGCGCTCGCGGTGCTGAAGCACCTCAGCGTGATCGGCCGATAGCCTAGTCCCGTCGGTGTAAGCTGCGTCGATGCGACGAATCCTGGTCCTGGCGGTGGCGGCGTGCTCGAGCTCCGCGCCGCATGCGAATGCCCCTGCGTCTCCTCCAGCGGCGGCGAGCGCGGCGAGCGCGCCGGTGCCGGCGGTCGCGGCCGCGGCGCCGCCGGTCGCGGCCGCGGCGCCGCCGGTGAGCGAGGCGAAGCTCGTCGTTGCCGACCGCGAGCTACGCTTCTCGTTCCGCGATCCGGATCGACGCAAGAAGCTCGAGGCGGCGTTCCTGGCCGTCGAGAAGCGCATCGAGCAGGAGATGAAGAAACAGGGGCTACCGGGCCTGGCGTTCGGCATCGTGATCGACGGCGAGCTCGCGTACTCGAAGGGGTTCGGCATCACGAGCCCCGACTCGAAGCAGGCGCCCGACGCCGACACGGTGTATCGCATCGGCTCGATCACGAAGTCGTTCACCGCGCTCACGGTGCTGGCGCTGCGCGACGACGGCGTGCTGCAGCTCGACGACCCGTTGCAGAAATGGATCCCGCAAGCCGCGCAGCTCGTGTATCCGACGAAGGACGCGCAGCCGATCACACTGCGGCAGCTCGCGAACCACACGTCGGGCTTGCCGCGCATGGGCACGTTCGAGCCGGAGAACGGGCCGAGCGAGGCGGTCGTCGTCGACTCGCTTGCGAAGCTGCCGCTGGAGTCGACGCCGGGCACGCGCTGGAACTACTCGAACCTCGGATTCGGGCTGCTCGGTATCGTGATCTCGCACGCCGCGAAGCAGCGCTTCGAGGACGTGGTCGCCGCGCGGATCTTCAAGCCGCTCGGCATGACGTCGACGAGCTGGGACCCACCCGCCGACAAGCTCGCGCCCGTGCTCGAGCCCGGTCCGAAAGCTCCGCAGCCGAAGCCGCCGGCGCGGCTCGGCGCGATCGCGGGCGCCGGCGCGATCTACTCGACGGTGCGCGACATGGCGAAGTACGTCGCGTTCCAGCTGTCGGCGTATCCGCCGCGAAGCGCCGAGGATCGCGGACCGATCCGTCGTGCGACGCTGCGCGAGGCGCACTCGACGGGTGTCCTGACCGGGCTGGCGCAAGAACCCGTCGCGGCGGCCGGCTATGGCTTCGGCTGGTCGATGCACCGCTCGTGTCGCTTCGACGACAGCGTCGCGCACAACGGCGCGATCGACAGCCATCGCGCCGGACTCGGGTTCTCGCCGTCGCGCGGCGTCGGCATGGTCGGCCTGACCAACTTCCCGATGGGGGACCCGCAGCGGATCATCTACGCCGCGTTCGTGGAGCTCGCCAAGAGCGGCGCATTGGAGCCGCGCGTCGCCGAGGCGAGCCCGAGGCTCGTCGACGTCGGCAAGAAGCTGCTCGCGGTCTACCACCAGTGGGACGAAGCGGCGCTGAAGGCGATCCTCGGCCGTCCGATCGATCCGCGCGAGCAGGACGAGCTCGCGACGTACAAGCGACTTCACGGCGCGTGCACGGACATGACCGTCACCGAGACCGACGGCATCGCCAACGCCAGCTTCGCCGTCAAGTGCGAGCGCGGCGCGTTCGAGCTTCGCATCGACATCGACGGCAAGGGCCTCATCCTCGGCTTCATCGGCTTCTCGCGAGACGTCGAGATGCCGAAGCCGCTCGCGACCGCGGCGAAGGCGATCGTGTCGCTGCACGGCAAGTGGGACGACAAGCTCGCGGCGAAGTACCTCGCGAAGACACCGGTGCCGCTGCCCGAAATGAAGCAGCTCGCGGCGCAGTTTCACGAGCGCCACGGCGACTGCGAGGTCCGCCGCACGATCCACGGGGGCTTCGACTGGGGCTACGAGCTCGCGTGCAAGAAGGAGGACGTCGAGATGATGTTCACCGCCGCGCCGACGGATCCAACGCAGCTCGTCGGCATCAACCTGCGGCCCGTGCATGGCGCGCAGAAGAAGTGCGACTAGGGAGTTATCGTTCTCATAGGCCGAGCTGCCTCGGATGTCGACGACACTCGGGTGCTGGACCTCGCCAGTCCAGTTGTCGCTCACGGGCGCATCAGCACCGGATCGTCCCTCTACAGCTCGTCGTCAGCGTACGCCGGTATCTACCGAGAGCGTGAGCGTCGACAGCGCGTCGCGGTTCACGGTGACCTCGGTGCGCTTCTTGTTGTCGGGCATCGGACCGGCCTGCGTGAAGATCACGTAGGTGCCCGCGGGGAGGCCGAGCGTGAACTTGCCGTCCGCGCCGGACTTCGCCTTGCCCGCGACCGTCGTGCCATCGGCGGCGTACACGACCACCTCGTAGTCGGCATAAGGACCGTCGCACGGCGGCGGTCCGGGTTCCGGACAGGGCTTCCCGACGAAGCCGACGGTTCCGGAGAGCGTGCCCGATGCGGCGGCACCACCCGGTGGTGTCTTGTCACCCGGAGATTGCTTGGCTCCGCACGCAGTGAGCAGAGCGACCACGGTAGGAAGCAGAGAGCGATGCAGCATGCTGGCCAAACGCGTTACCACGTTCGCGCTTACATAGGTCCCGGCAGGGATGACTATCAGCGCGGCGAGGCTTCGGGAGTGAGAACGCGCTGGGCTACCCGCCGGCCCGCGGCGCGGCTGTCCTGAGCGGTGCCGGCAGACCGGGCCAGCGGTCGATGATTCCGAGACTTACGCCGCCATCCGATTCGGTTCAGAACGACCGAAAATCGAGCAGTTAAGCTGCCCCCCCCCCATCGCCAGCTGTCCGCTCCACCGTGTCACGTTGAGATCTAGCTGAGACCTGGGGCTCATGGCGATCATCAAGCTCGACGAGAAGACGCTCCTCACGCTCGCGGCTCCGACGGACGCGGCGCAGGCATATTTCTGGGACGCTGAGCTACTCGGCTTCGGCGTCGTCCTCGGCCGTACCGGGGTCAGGACATTCGTCACCCGGGCGCGAATGGGCGACAAGATGGTCAAGGCAAGCAGCTCCTCGGCGAGATGGCAGAGGGCGTGAACCCGAACGCACCTCAAGCGGCCCGGCGGAACGAGCCTACCCTGCGCGAGGGGCTCGCGCTCCACGTGGCCGAGACGAAAGATGCCGGCAAGCGCCCGGCGCTCGATCGAAAACGATCGAGTACGACGTCTCGCGGCTGCTCTCGGCGTGGCTCGACCGGCCGCTATCGGACCTCACCGTCGAGACGGTGCAGCGGATCAAGGAGTTGCTGCTCGCTGGCCCACAAGCTCTCCCAGCGGCCGCGTAATGCAGGGCTGTTCGGGCGCACACGCGATCATCGATCGGCGGTGCTACTCCGGGGTTCCGTATGGCGTCGGCGGTGCTACCCCGGGGTCCCGTATGGCGTCTTGCCCCAGTAGGCGTAGAAGCCGTCGTCGGCCTTCTTCCAGCCGGCCGCGACTTCGGGCATGTGCTCCCGGAGCCAGCGCACGAAGTGGGGGCGCGAGCCGTCGGCGTCGGTGACGCCGTATTCGTCGCCGAGG
>DATMCI010000344.1:0-19619 GCA_035558535.1 Kofleriaceae bacterium | reverse complement strand
GCGGGTCGCCGAGGCGCTCGGCACCGCCCACGCCCGCGGCATCGTCCACCGCGATCTCAAGCCGAGCAACCTGTTCCTGCCCGGCGGCCACATCGAGCAGGTCAAGGTGATCGACTTCGGGATCGCCTGGCGCGAAGGGGCCACGCAGCTCACGCGGACCGGCGGGATGATCGGGACCCCGGGCTACATGGCGCCCGAGCAGGCGAGCGCGGGCAGCACGATCGATGCTCGCGCCGACGTGTTCGCGCTCGGCTGCTTGCTGTTCCGGTGCCTGACCGGCGAGCTCCCGTTCTACAGCGACAGCACCGCTGGCATCCTGGGCAAGATCCTGTTCAGCGACGCGCCGCGGGTCCGCACGCTGTGGGCCGGCGTCCCCGACGATCTGGACACGCTGATCGCCCGGATGCTGTCCCGCGATTCTGCGCTCCGGCCGAGCGACGGCGCCCACCTCGCCGCGGCGCTGGCGGCGCTCCGCCCCCTGGCGCGTGATCTCAGCATCACGCCGCGCGAGCGCCCCACGCCGGCCCGCGCGAGCATCGGCGGCGAGCGGCGCTTCCTGTCCGTGGTGCTGCTCGGGCCCACCGTCGAGGAGGACACGCCCACCGAGGCGGCGCTGCGCCGCGCCAGCGCGGCGCACGGGGGCCGCTTCGAGCGGCTCGCCGATGGCTCGGCGATCGTCGTGCTCGAAGCGGAGGGCCGGGTGGCGACGGATCTCGCGGCCCAGGCCGCGCGCTGCGCGCTCGCGCTGCGCGCGATCGTCGGCGGGCGGCCGCTCGCCGTCGCGATGGGCCGGTCCGAACCGACGAGCACGCTGCCCCACGGCGACACGATCGATCGCGCCGCGTGGCTGCTCGCGCGCGCGGCGAAGACCCCGGAGATGCTGCCGCTGGTCGTGCTCGACGAGCTGAGCGCCGGCCTGCTCGACGCCCGGTTCGACGTCACCGAGCCCGAGGCCGGGCTGATGCTCCGCGGCGAGCGCGCGCTGATCCACGGTGCCCGGACGCTCCTCGGGCGCCCCACCTCGTGCGTGGGCCGCGACTGGGAGCTCTCCGCGCTCACCGGGCTCTTCGCGGAGTGCGTCGAGGAGGCCGAGGCCCGCGTCATGGTGATCACGGCGGCGGCCGGGATCGGCAAGTCCCGCCTCGCCGCCGAGCTCATCGCCCGCATCCGGCAGCGCTCCGAGCCGGTGGCGGTCTGGATGGGCCGCGGGGACTCGCTGCGCGCCGGCTCGACGCTCCACCTGATCGCCGAGGCGCTCCGCGGCGCGCTCGGCATCCTCGACGGCGCGCCGCTCGCCGAGCGCTGCGAGCAGCTCCGCGCGCGGATCGCCGAGCGCCTGCCGCCCGCCGAGCACCAGCGCGTGGCCGAGTTCCTCGGCGAGCTCGTCGGCACGCCGTTCCCCGACGACGAGGCCAGCCCGGCGCTCCGCGTGGCGCGCCAGGACGCCCAGCTGATGAGCGAGCAGATGCGCCGGGCCTGGATCGATCTCCTCACGGCCGAGACCGCCGTCCAGCCGATCTTGCTCGTGCTCGAAGATCTGCAGTGGGGCGATTTCGGCACCGTGCGGTTCATCGACGCGGCCCTCCGCGACTGCGCCAACCGGCCGTGGATGGTGCTCGCCCTCGCGCGCCCCGAGGTGCACGAGGCGTTCCCCCGCCTGTGGGCCGAGCGCCAGAAGGTCCAGGAGATCCGGCTCAAGGAGCTCGGCAAGAAGGCCGGCGAGCGGCTCGTCCGCCAGGTGCTCGGCGCGCGCGCTGGCGCCGCGACGGTGGAGCGCCTGGTGCGGCTCGCCGATGGCAACGCGTTCTATCTCGAGGAGCTGATCCGCGCCGTAGCCGAGGGCCGCGCCGAGGGCCGCGACAAGGGAGGGGCCCTGCCCGAGACCGTGCTCGCGATGGTCGAGACGCGCCTCGCGCAGCTCTCGACTGAAGCTCGCCACGTGCTGCGCGCCGCCAGCGTGTTCGGCGAGGTGTGCTGGGAGGGCGGAGTCGCCCTCCTGATGCAGGGGAGCATGGAGCCGGCGAGCGTGAGCGATCTGCTCACGTCGCTCGTCTCGCAGGAGGTGCTCGTGGAGCGGCCGCACAGCCGATTCCCCGAGGAGCGCGAGCTCGCGTTCCGCCACGCCCTGCTCCGCGAGGCGGCCTACGCGACCCTGACCGACGAGGATCGGCGGCTCGGCCACCGCCACGCCGGCGAGTGGCTCGAGCAGCACGGCGAGGGCGATCCGATGGTCCTCGCCGGCCACTTCGAGCGCGGCGGCGCCGGAGCGCGCGCCGCGAGCTCTTACCTGCGCGCCGCCGAGCAGGCGATCCTCGTCCTCGATCTGCCCGCCGTCATGGCCCGCGCGGACCTGGGCCTCCGCTGCGCGCCCCCGCCGGAGCTGCGGATCGCCCTGCTCGGCATGCGCTGCGAGGCTGCGAACTACGGCTGGCACTTCCTCGACGCCGTGGCCGCCGACACCCAGGAGCTGCTCCGCGCGGCGCCGCGCGGATCGGTCCCGTGGGCGCAGGGCGTGCTCGCGTATGTCGCGGGCACGGTCATGGCCCGCAGGTTCGACGAGCTGCCGACGCTGATCGCGCTGCTCCAGGACGTCGATCCGCCGCCCGGGGACATGCGGCGGATGTCGCTCGCCTACATGAGCACGATCCTGGCCCTCGATGTCCTCGGGCAGCTCGCGCAGGGCAACGCACTCACGGAGCAATACGCCGCGTTCCTCGGCAAGGCAGACGGACACGAGCGTCCGTTCGCGCAGTACTGGTGGAGCGTCATCGTCGGGCTCCGGATGGCCTACGCGCACGAGGACCCGTGGACGGCGTTTCGCCAGTGCGACGCGATCCAGTCGTTCTTCGACGCGACCAGCCTCGCGCGGGTCTTCTGGTTCATGCAGCTGCTCCGCGGGATGAACCTCTGGCACCTCGGCGCGCTCGAGCAGGCGGAGCGCCTGCTCGAGGAGGCCGCGGGGCTCGACCGATCGATGGGCCACGTCAGCTCGCTGCGCCGCTTCTGCCTGGCCTGGCTCCGCGCCGATCGCGGCGCGCTCGACGAGGCGCGCGCCCTCGCGACCGAGCTGCGCGACGACGGCCGCGCGCAGCGCCTGCCTCCGGAGGAGTGCCGCGGCCGCTGGGCGCTCGCCGAGGTGCACCGCCGCCAGGGCGAGCTCGAGGCGGCCGCGCGCGAGCTCGAGGCCGCGCTCGGCCTCGTCGCCCCCCTCGAGCGCCCCGCCCTCCTCGGCACGCTCGCGGAGATCCGCCTCGCCCAGGGCCGCGCCGCGGGCGCCTACGCGCTCGCCGAGGAGTCGCTCGCCCTCATCACGGCCATGGGCGGCTGCGGCATGTTCCGCGGCGCCGCGGTCCGGCTCGTCCGCGCCGAGGCGCTGCACGCGACCGGGGCGCGGGACGCCGCGCAGAGCGCCATCGCCGACGCGCGGGCGCGCCTCCTCGCGGTGGCGGACAAGATCGGAGATCCGGCCTACCGGGAGCGCTTCCTCGAGGTCGTCCCCACGAACCGCCGGATCCTCGCGCTCGCGCGCGAGTGGCTCGGCGAGCCGGCGCCAGGCGCCTAGGGCTGTTCCATTCTCATCGAGGCTGCCTCCGGGGCTCCTTGAATCTGCTTGGCCGAAGCAAGGCACCTCAGCTCGGTAGTCTGGCCAATCGACAAGCAGATTAGCGAGAAGACCACACCCGATCTCTTGTCGCCGGAGAGCTTGCTCTTCGCGTGGTGGATAATTCGCATGTCACTGGAATTCTAGGATTATGCTGCACCTTGAGAGGGAGTGAGCTTACATATACTCGATGGAACCCGGAGCGCTGCTGGGCGAGCGATTCGAGCTCGAGCACCAGATCGGGAGCGGAGGCATGGGCAAGATCTTCCGTGCCCACGATCGCGCCTCGGGCGAGACGGTGGTCGTCAAGATCATCTCCGAGGCGCCGGGCTTCCACGGCGAGCGCTTCGGGCGGGAGATCAAGGTGCTCGCCGCGCTGTCCCATCCCGGAATCGTCCGGTACGTCTCCCACGGCGCGCTGGCTTCGGGGGAGCTGTTCCTCGTCATGGAGTGGCTCGACGGCGAGGACCTCGAGCGCCGCCTCGAGCGCGCACCGCTCACCGCGGGCGAGTCCGTCCAGCTCGTGACGCGGGTCGCCGAGGCGCTCGGCACCGCCCACGCCCGCGGCATCGTCCACCGCGATCTCAAGCCGAGCAACCTGTTCCTGCCCGGCGACCACATCGAGCAGGTCAAGGTGCTCGACTTCGGCATCGCCTGGCGCGAAGGGGGCACGCCGCTCACGCGGACGGGGACGATGCTCGGGTCCCCGGGCTACATGGCGCCCGAGCAGGCGAGCGCCGGCAATATGGTCGACGCGCGCGTCGACGTGTTCGCGCTCGGCTGCGTGCTGTTCCGGTGCCTGACCGGCGTGCCCCCGTTCGACGGCGACAGCACCGCCGCCATCCTGGGCAAGATCCTGTTCAGCGACGCGCCGCGGGTCAGCGCGCGGTGGTCCGACGTCCCGGACGATCTGGATGCGCTGGTCGCCCGCATGCTGTCCCGGGATCCCGCGCTCCGGCCGAGCGACGGCGCTCACCTCGCCGCGGCGCTGGCGGCGCTCCGGCCCCTCGCGCGCGATGCCGGCGTCACGCCGCGCGAGCGCCCCGCGCCGGCCCCGGCGCGCACCAGCGGCGAGCGGCGCTTCCTGTCCGTGGTGCTGCTCGGACCCACCGCCGAGGACGACGCGGCTGCGGAGGCGGCGCTGCGCCGGGCCAGCGCGCCTCACGGCGGTCGCTTCGAGCGGCTCGCCGACGGCTCGGCGATCGTCGTGCTCGAGGCGGAAGGCCGGGTGGCGACGGATCTCGCGGCGCAGGCCGCGCGCTGCGCGCTCGCGCTGCGCGGGGTCGCCGGGGGGCGGCCGCTCGCGGTCGCGATGGGGCGGGCCGACTCGACAAGCACGCTGCCCTACGGCGACGCGATCGACCGCGCCGCGCGGCTGCTCGCGCAAGCGGCGAAGGCGCTGGAGGAGCCGCCGCCGGTCGCGCTCGACGAGCTGATGGCCGGGCTGCTCGACGCCCGGTTCGACGTCGCCGAGACCGAGGCGGGCCTGATGCTCCGCGGCGAGCGCGCGCTGCTCCAGGGCGCCCGGACGCTCCTCGGCCGCCCCACCTCGTGCGTGGGCCGCGACTGGGAGCTCTCCGCGCTCACCGGGCTCTTCGCGGAGTGCGTCGAGGAGGCCGAGGCCCGCGCCGTGGTGATCACGGCGGCCGCCGGGATGGGGAAGTCTCGCCTCACCGCCGAGCTCATCGCCCGCGTCCGGCAGCGCACCGGCCCGGTGGCGATCTGGATGGGACGCGGCGACTCGCTGCGCGCCGGCGCGACGCTCGATCTGCTCGCGCAGGCGCTCCGCGGCGCGCTCGGCATTCGCGATGGCACCCCGCTCGCGGAGCGGCGCGCCCAGCTCCGCGCGCGGGTCGCCGAGCGCTTGCCCCCCGCCGAGCACCAGCGCGTGGCCGAGCTCCTCGGCGAGCTCGTCGGCGCGCCGTTCCCTGGCGGTGGCGAGGGCAGCCCGGTGCTCCACATGGCGCGTCAGGACGCACAGCTCATGAGCGAGCAGATGCGCCAGGCCTGGATCGACTTCCTCCAGGCCGAGACCGCCGTGCAGCCGGTCCTGCTCGTGCTCGAAGATCTGCAGTGGGGCGATTTCGGCACCGTGCGCTTCATCGACGCCGCGCTTCGCGACTGCGCCAACCGGCCGTGGATGGTGCTCGCCCTCGCCCGCCCCGAGGTGCACGAGGCGTTCCCCCGCCTGTGGGCCGAGCGCCAGAACGTCCAGGAGATCCGGCTCAAGGAGCTCGGCAAGAAGGCCGGCGAGCGGCTCGTCCGCCAGGTGCTCGGCGATCGCGCCGGGGCCGACACGGTGGAGCGGCTGGTGAAGCTCGCCGACGGTAACGCGTTCTACCTCGAGGAGCTGATCCGCGCCGTGGCCGAGGGCCGCGACAAGGGAGGCGCGCTGCCCGAGACCGTGCTCGCGATGGTCGAGACGCGCCTCGCGCGGCTCTCGCCCGACGCCCGCCGCGTGCTGCGCGCCGCCAGCGTGTTCGGCGAGGTGTGCTGGGAGGGCGGCGTCGACCTCCTGATGGAGGGGGCCATGGAGCCGGCGAGCGTGAGCGCCCAGCTCGCGCGGCTCGTGGAGCAGGAGCTGCTCGTGGCGCGGCCGCACGGCCGGTTCGCCGATCAGCGCGAGCTCGCGTTCCGCCACGCCCTGCTGCGCGAGGCGGCCTACGCGACCCTGACCGACGAGGACCGGCGGCTCGGCCACCGCCGCGCTGGCGAGTGGCTCGAGCAGCACGGCGAGGGCGATCCGATGGTGCTCGCGGGCCACTTCGCGCGCGGCGGCGCCGGGGCGCGCGCGGCGGCCTGTTACCTGCGTGCATCCGAGCAGGCCGTCCTCATCCTCGACGTGCACGCCGCCATGGCCCGCGCGAACCTGGGCCTCGGCTGCGATCCGCCGCCGGAGCTGCGGATCGCCCTGCTCGGGATGCGCTGCGAGGCCGCGAACTACGTCTGGCACTTGCGTGGCTCCGTGGCCGGAGACGCCGAGGAGCTGTTGCGCGCGGCGCCGCGCGGCTCCATCCCCTGGGCGCAGGGAGTGCTCGCATATGCCTCGAGCGTGGTCATGGCCCGCAGGTTCGGAGAGCTCCCGGCGCTGGTCGCGCTGCTCCAGGATGTCGATCCAACCCCCGGGGACATCAGGAGGATGTCGCTCGCCTACATCAGCACGATCCTCGCCCTCGATGCCCTCGGGCAGATCGCCGAGGGGAACGCGCTCATGGACCGGTTCTCCGAGTTCCTCGGCAAGGTAGGCGAGCACGAGCGTCTGTTTGCGCAGCACGGGTGGAACCTCATCACCGGGATCCGGACAGCCGACGCGCACGAGGACCCGTGGACCGCGTTGCGCGGGTGCGATGCGATCCAGCCGATCTTCGACGCGACGCGCCTCGAGCGAATCTTCCTGAGCATGCAGCTGTTTCGCGGGATGAACCTCTGGCACCTCGGAGCGTCCGCGCTGGCGGAGCGCATGCTCGAAGAGGCCGCGGCGATCGACCAGGCGATGGGCCAGGTGCGCGCGCTGCGCCGCTTCTGCCTGTCCTGGATCCGCGCCGACCGCGGCGCGCTCGACGAGGCGCGCGCGCTCGCGACCGAGCTCTGCGAGTACGGGCGCGCGCAGCGCCTCCCCCTGGACGAGTGCCGCGGCCGCTGGGCGCTCGCCGAGGTGCTCCGCCGTCAGGGCGAGCTCGAAGCGGCCGAGCGCGAGCTCGAGGCCGCGCTCGGGCTGGCCTTCCCCCTCGAGCGCCCCGGCGTCCTCGGGACGCTCGCGGAGCTTCGCCTCGCTCAGGGCCGCGCCGCGGACGCCCTCGCCGCCGCCGAGGAGTCCCTCGCCCTCATCACGGCCATGGGCGGCTGCGGCATGTTCCGCGGCGCCGCGGTCCGGCTCGTCCGCGCCGAGGCGCTGCACGCGACCGGGGCGCGGGACGCCGCGCGTGACGCCATCGCCGACGCGCGGGCGCGCCTCCTCGCGGTGGCGGACAAGATCGGAGATCCGGCCTACCGGGAGAGCTTCCTCGAGGTCGTCCCCACGAACCGCCGGATCCTCGCGCTCGCGCGCGCGTGGCTCGGCGAGCCAGCGCCGGGCGCCTAGCCCGGGGGCGAGCTGGCGTTGCGCTCCTGGTAGATCCGCAGGATGTCCGCGGCGGTCTCCTCGATCGCGCGGTTCGTGACGTCGATGACCGGCCAGTTCGCGTGCTTGCGGAAGATCTCGCGCGAGTACGCGATCTCGGTCTCGATGTGCGCGCGCTGGCCGTAGCTCGAGTCCTGCGGCATGCCGAGGTGCGAGAGGCGGGCCTGGCGGATCCGCATCAGCATGTCGGGCTGCACGATCAGGCCGAACACGCGGCGATCGTCGACCTGCGACAGCTCCTCGGGCGGTTCGACGCCCAGGACGAGCGGCACGTTCGCCACCTTGAGGCCGCGCTGCGCGAGGTACGTCGAGAGCGGCGTCTTCGACGTGCGCGAGATGCCGACGAGGACGAGGTCCGCCTTCGGCAGGTTGCGCGGCTCGGCGCCGTCGTCGTTCTTGACGGCGAACTCCACCGCCTCGATGCGGCGGAAGTAGTCGTCGTTGATCGAGTGCAGGAGGCCGGGCACGCCGGCCGGCGCGGCGCCGAGGAACACGGTGAGCTTGCTGATCAAAGCGCCGATCAGATCGACCGTCTCGATGTTGTACCGCTCGACGAGCTGGGCGATCAGGCCGCGCTCCTCGGCGTTGACGACGGTGAAGACGACGAGCGCGCGCAGCTCGGCGGCCTTCTCGAGGATCTGCTCGAGCTCGCTCTCGAGTCGGACGCGCGAGTGCAGGCGGATCTGCACGGGCTCGCTGAACTGCAGCGTCGCCGCGCGGACCATGCGCTCGGCGGTCTCGCCGGTGGCGTCGCTGATGATCATGACCGTCTTCATTTCGCCGCTCTATATCACGGGGAGCCGCCGACGGGGCTTGCCGGCCGGGGCCGATCCGGCCGGGGCCGCCGCGTCGCGCGCGGCCGTGTGGTCCACGACGCGCGGGCACTCGGGATCCGGCGCGGCGAGATCGCCCGTCACGTGCGCCGACACGACCTTGCAGCCGCCGCGGCACAGCGCCAGGTAGTCGCAGCTTCTGCACGGCTCGCGCGCGGCGCGCCACGCGCGGAACGCGCCGAACGCGCCCGGCGCGTCCCAGTACGCGGCGATCTCGGTGACGCGCGGGCGGCGATCTTCGGCCCCCGCGAGCGCGGGCGGCGGCGCGGCGAAGCTGCACGCGGTGAGCTGGCCGCCGGGCTTGGCGCCGACGAGGAAGTCGCCGCCGGTGCAGCCGTACACCGCGAGCTCGGCGAGCAGCTCGCGCGCCGGCGCGTGGTGCGCGAGCATCGGCGTGTACGAGCAGTCGACCTTGACGCGGATCGCGTGGCGGCGCGCCGCCGCGAGGATCGTCGGCAGGAACGCGCGGTGCTGCGCGTCGGTGCAGCGCAGGTCTGCGTACGCGCGCGCGCCGCGGCCGGACGGCTTGAACCGCAGGAGCTCCACCTCGGACAGCCGGTGCTCGGCGGCGTACGCGAACAGGCGGTCCAGCTCGTCGAAGCTCTTGCGGGTGACGACGACGTTGATGCCGACCTCGCGTTTCTTCGCGCGCAGCGCGCGGATCGCGTGATCGGCGCGCGCGAAGCCGTCGAAGCCGCGGACGGCGGCGTACGCGGCGCCGATCCCGTCGAGCGAGACGTTGATCTGGCCGAACCGGTCGGCGATCTGGAGCAGTCGCTCGAGGCCGTCGAGGCCGGAGGTCGTGAGGTTCGGGACGATGCCGCGGCGGCGCGCGTGATCCGCCAGCTCGCCGAGCCACGGCAGGACGGCGCTCTCGCCGCCGCCGAGCGCGACGTGGAAGACGCCAGCGTCGGCGAGCGCGTCGATCGCGCGCGTCCACTCGGCGAGCCCCCACTCGTGCGGCGCGCCCTCGGCGGACGCGCCGGTGTAGCAGCCGGTGCAGCCGGCGGTGCAGCGGTTCGTGAGCTGGAGGTGCGCCTCGAGCGGCGCCGACAGCACGTGCTCGCCGAGCGCCGGCTCAGGGCCGCGCCACGCAGCCGGCTCCTCGCCGGTGGGCAGCGCGAGCGCGCGGCGCGCGAACGCGCGGTCGACGAACACGAGCGCGCGCGGCACCGTGAGCTGGAGGATCGCGCCGAACCGCTCGAGCCGCGCCTTGCGCGGCGGGAACTTTCGCGCCTCGCGGGCGCGTGCGTACAGGGTCGCCGCGGCGTCGAGGCCGCGGATCGCGAGCCGGCGCGCGCGTGCGAGCATGCGCGGACTGTAGCCCGGCGCGGCCGACGGCTCCACAGCCTCACTCCCGCGAGCACTCCCGATTTCGTGCGGGGGGCGCCCGCGCTCGGCGAGCGTGGCCTCACCGTCTTTCGTGCGTCATGCGTCGAGTCGCCGTGTCCTTCGGCTGCCAGCGCGCCCACCCTTCGAGCAACTGCCACTGTGGAGCTCACTCATGACCAGACCGATCTCATGGATATTCGCATCTGCGTCGTTCATGCTCTATGCGTGCGAGGGGCCCGAGGACGCCGCGCTCGCGCGCGGGGCGCAGGCGACGACCGTGGACGCAATGTCCCAATCGCCCCTTGTCATCGATGACTTCACGACCGGCTTCGACAGCTTGTCGCTCGTGGCTGGACATCCGCCCGCCAGGCTTCAGATCGGATCCATGCTCGGCGGTACTCGCGAGATCGACTTCATCGTCAATGCCGACGCGCTCCAGCAATCATCCAGCTACACGATCAACGGAGCAGGCGGCCTCGTCATCAGCTCGGGGCTGCGGTCGTTCTGGGGTGTGTACCTCATCTATGGGTATGACGTGGACCACAACTTTGGTTCGGTCGATCTCGATCTGAGCTTGTATGACAGGGTTTGCCTGGCGATCGGATCGAACGATCAGGTCGTCTCGGGAGTGGTCCAGTTCCACAAGGAGGGCGCGTGGACCACGGCTCCGCTGCACGTCGAGGAGAGCAGCACGCCCTTCCTGGTCAGCATCCCTTATGGCGAGTTCGCCTCGGCGACGGGGGAGCCGCTCCCCTGGAGCGGGGTGTTCCTCGTCGTCGTGCTCCTCCAGGTCGGCAGCCCCAATGCGGGGAACGACCTCGAGCTCAAGGCGCTGTCGCTCTCGCTCGGCGCCTGCCAGTCCTAGCCGGGCGCTAGCCGCCAGCGTAGCCAGGAGCGAACGCCGGGCCGCGGGGAACCATCCGTGAGGATGCCGCCGGCCGGCAAGCCCAGCGGCGCGCGCGCTCGTCCGGAGTCCGGACGGCGTGCTGCCGCCGATCACCATGATAGCCTCGGGTCCCCAACTCGGAGGTCTAGAGATGAAGAAGCACAAGCATCCGTTCAAGCCCCGCACCCTCGAGCTCAAGACGGAGACGCTGAAGCAGCTGACGCACGAGCAGCTGGATCAGGTCGTCGGAGGTAACAAGACCACCGTGAAGTCTCAGTGCCCCACGCTGTGCTTCGAGTAGCTCGCCGGGGATGAGTCGAGCCTCGAGCTCGCAGGTGCTGACTGCGAGCGATCGGCGGACCGACCCTCAGCGCTTGCCCGGAGTCTTCGCGAACCGGGCCTGGAGCTCGGGATAGCCCTGCGCCGCGAGCTGATCGACGGGCACGAACCGGAGCGACGCCGAGTTGATGCAGTAGCGCAGCCCGGCCGGCTTCGGGCCATCGTCGAACACGTGGCCGAGGTGCGCGTCGCCGGTCTTCGAGCGGACCTCGACGCGGTCCATGCCGTGGGTCTGGTCGCGCTTCTCGAAGAGCGCGCCGGGCTTGATCGGCCGGGTGAAGCTCGGCCAGCCCGTGCCGGAGTCGTACTTGTCGAGCGAGCTGAACAGCGGCTGGCCGGTGGTGATGTCGACGTAGATGCCGGCCTCGTGGTTGTTCCAGTAGGCGTTCTTGAACGGGGCCTCGGTGCCGTTCTCCTGGGTCACCGTGTACTGGAGCGGCGTGAGCTCCTTGCGGAGCTGCTCGGCGCTCGGCTTCGCGGTGCGGATCGGCCGCGGCTGGTTGTCGGCGTGGGCCTCGGGCGTCTCACCGGCGGCGCAGGCGGCGCCGAGCACGAGGGCGAGGGCAGTGGCGAGGCGCGTGAGCGAGCTGGGCATGGCGTGTCTCTCCTCGGTGGTGAATACGCCGACCCACCCGGGCCGGTTACCGCCGGTGATCTTTGCCCTGTGGTGCAAGGCACTTGGCCGAGGAGTCCTCGAGGTCTTCCCGCCGGTCTCCGCAGCGAACAGGTCTGCGTCGAGGAACGGCAGCGACGAGCCGGGCTCGAACACGGGACCTGCGCGTGACTCCCGTATCAGGAGCCCGCGGCTTTCTTGGCATCCTCCACGACACGGCGAAGCGCGTCTTTCACAGCTTCAGCGGACCCGAAATGTGACCAGAGCTCCGCATCGATCACCACGATCTCGCCGATGCGCCGGTGCGCGTGATGTCCGCGTCCCGGACGACGACGAAAACGCTGCTCGTCGATCTCGGGCATCTCATCGAGAGATGCCGCGGTGGGTTCGGTTGGTTCACTCGCCTGCTTCATAGAGTCGTCGCTCATGGCGTGTCGCCTCGCGGGCACTGATGATACGGATGCGGTTCCTGCTCTCGGTGGAGACGACGTAGAGGATACGCCGGTCGGTGACGCTGCCAACGTGACAAGACGGGCCGGATCAGGTCGGGGCGGCGGTGGCGACGATGCGCTCGCGCTTGGAGACGACGCCGCCGTCGGGGCGCTCGACGGTGACGGCGAACAGGGCGGCGGCAGAGACCTGGAGCTTGGCGGAGATCGGGACGATCACCTCGCCGGTCGAGGCGACGTCGAAGACGCCGCCGTCGACGGGGAATTGCTCGTCGCGCTCTTGGTCGAAGATCCACAGCTGGTACTGCGCGACCTTGGGGTCGTTCGGACGTCGGCGAGCGTCTGCGGGACAACCGGCGGGAAGGGCATCGCGGCGCTTTCAAGACGCGGCTCGCTTCCCAAAGAGCAATTCGCCGACGGCCGGAAATCGGATGCAGGCGGATCGAAAAAAAATGCAAGGTCGGCCTACGCCTGATCGCGCTCGGGCGAATCCGGCCACTTGGCGGGCAGCCCTCAGCGATAGGGATGAGCCGGGGATCGGGTCACGAGGACCGGGTCACGGGGACCCGGTCACGGCGATCCGGCGGAACCGGTTCCGGATGTGGCGTCCGGCCGGACTGGCCGCCGCCAGCGGAGCAGCGCGCCGATCAAGGGCGTCACGACCGCGAGCGCCGTCGCACCGACGAGCAAGAACGTCACGTCCACGCCGAGGCTCGACGAGTTCGGGTTCATGCCCCACTTGATCGCGAGGATACGGCCGCGCGGCATCCCCGCGACTCTAGCACCGGGGCCGGCGAAGGCGGGCCCGTACAAGCTGGCCGCGCGCGGCAGAAAGAGTGATAGATTCGCAGTCGCGGGGGCGGGCATGGAGGGAACGAAAGTCGGCAATTACCGGATCACGGCAGTGATCGGGGAAGGCGGGATGGGCACCGTGTACCGCGCGGTGCACGAGGTGCTCGGGCGGCCGGTCGCCGTGAAGCTGCTCTTGCCGGAGATCTCGAGCAGCCGCGACATGGTCACGCGGTTCTTCAACGAGGCTCGCGCCGTCGCCGCGATCAAGCACCCCGGGATCGTCGAGGCGTACGACTTCGGCTTCCTGCCGGATGACCGCGCGTACATCATCATGGAGCTGCTCGAGGGCGAGAGCCTCGCGAGCAGGCTCGGGCGCGCCACCCGGATGCCGCGCCTCCAGGTGCTGCACATCGCGCGCTCCGTCGCGCGAGCGCTGCACGCGGCGCACGAGGCGGGCATCGTCCACCGCGACATCAAGCCCGATAACATCTTCCTGGTTCCGGATCCGGAGGTGGTGACCGGCGAGCGCGTCAAGCTCCTCGACTTCGGGATCGCGAAGCTCGGCACTGACGGGACCGAGCGGGGCCTGACGAGGACGGGCGCCGTCATGGGAACCCCGACGTATATGTCGCCGGAGCAGTGCCGCGGCGCCGGCGTGGTCGATCGACGCGCCGATATCTACGCGCTCGGCTGCATCCTGTACCAGATGCTGTGCGGGCGCCCGCCGTTCGTCGCGGAGGGCGCGGGCGAGATCATCGCGCGGCACCTGTACTTCCAGCCGGAGCCGCCGCGGTCGCTCGACTCGGGCATCGCGCCGCCGCTCGAGGCGCTGGTCATGACGCTCTTGCAGAAGGACCCGGCGCACCGTCCGCCCACGGCGCTCGCCGTCGTGGAGGCGATCGATCACGTGGATGCCACGGTGGGGCGCGATTCGATGCGGCTCGCCGCGATCCAGCCGTCGCTGGCAGGGCCGCCGGTGCACACGACCCTGGGCAGCTCGACCGCGTCGGTCTCGCCGAGCACCGGTCCCCCGGGCAGGCGCCGGATCAAGCTCGTTGCCGGGACGGTGGTCGCGGCGGCCGTCGTGGGCGCGATCGCCATCGTGCTCGCGGGTGGGGATCGGAACGTTGGCGGCGGTCCTGCCGCCGCGCGAGCGGTGGACGCAGCCGCGGAGAGCCCGCCCGAGGCGAGGATCGCCGCGGCCGACGTGGCGCCGCCGACGGCCGATGCGTCGGAGCAGCCGCCGCCGTCCGATGCGTCGGAGCCGTCGGAGCCGCCGACGGCCCCCGATGAGGCGGCGCCCGCGCCGCCGGTGGCTACAGAGACGAAGCCGCCGCCAAAGCCAACGACGCCGTCTGTCCGTTCGCGCGGGACCCCTTCACCGAAGTCGTCATCACCAGCGTCAGAGGTCAACTCGACATGTGCGAAGAGCTCGTTCTCATCGGTGATCAATGCACAGCAACCCGACGAGGCGACGGTGCAGGCTGCCCTGGCCCGGCTCAAGAAGTGCCAGCAGGTGCTCGCGCCCGACGTCTACGCCGAGCTCCAGCAGCGGCTCATCTCGAAGCTCTAGCGCGCTGTGGCGTGCTGGCGGTGATCGCCATTGCTGGTTGCGGGTGCGGCAGCCAGCAGCCGTACCAGCAGGTTCGAGGTGCTCCGGTCGTGAGCGATATGCAGATCTACAGCACCGTGACCACGAGCGGCTTCCGGGTGACGCTGAAGGTGCAGTGCCAGCGTCAGGTCGTCGAGGTGTGGTGCCCGAAGCGAGCACCCTCCACGTGCTCGACCCCGTCCACGACTCGCAACGAAGATACCAACTGTCCGCATACGCTCGCGTTCAGGGGCGTCAAGTTCTCGCTCCGCACGCCCTGGGGCCGCGTGTACGGCGCGACGTCCGATCCGAACGCGGGTATGCTGTTCCCGGTGGACTGGTCCGGCACCGGCATCGATCCGCTGGCGGCGGGGGCCGACGAGAAGCTCGCCACGGGCTGGCAGGTGGACAGCGATGACGGGCGGTCCATCCCGCTCGAGCTCCAGCCAGACGAGGTCGAGCGGGTGAAGCGCGCGATCGACGCCGCGACGGATCGCGTGGACGATGTCGGTGCCGCCAACGAGAAGGCCACCTTGTCCGCGGAGCTCGCCGACGGGGCGCCGCTCGTGCTGGGAGCGACCGGATCGATCGGACTGGCCATCACGAACAAGGGCCCGCAGCCGGCGTATCGGGTGATGGCCAAGCTGCGGAGCAGCGTCGACGCGCTCCACGGCCACCAGCTCTCGTTCGGCCGGATCGATCCGGGTACGACCAAGCACAAGATGCTCGCGATCGCGATTCCGCCGAAGCTCGACGAGCGCTCGGCGCTGGTGGTGGCGGAGATCCGCTACTTCAACGGTGACCCCATCGAGACCAAGAAGAAGCTCGTCATCGTGCCGGAGCCCAAGCGCGTCGTGCTGCCGTCCGGGCTCGCCCTCGATTGCAAGCTCGCTGTCTCCGAGGTCGCGCCGGGCGAGCGCGTCCGGATCGCCTGCGAGCTGCGCAACCTGGGCACCGCCCCCGCGAACGACCTGGCGGTGATGGTGACGGTCGCGAGCGAGGCGTCGAAGAACCTCGCACCGAAAAGCCTGCCGGGCACCGGGGCGGAGAGGCTCGAGCTCATCGGGATCACGTCTCCGAGCGAGAAGCAGGGCGCGAAGCTCCCGGTGACTGTCCGCGCGACCGCGCTGGGCGTCCCGCCCGTCGAGTGGGCTGGCTCCGTGGGCATCGCATCGCTCGCGACCACGTGCAAGGTGCGACTCACCCGCGACGAGTACAAGAAGAAGCGCAAGAAGCTGCAGGCCGCGCTCGCCTCGGGAGCGCTGACGCAGGGAGAGCTCGACAAGTACGAAGCCGACCTCGTCAGCTGCCTCCAGTGACGCGTGAGCGCACCGGCGGGGTATGCTCGCCGCGATGTCGCCCGCGCTCGCGCTGCTCGTGCTCGTGCCGCTCGGCGCGGCGCAGCTCGCGTGCGGCAAGCGCGCGGGGCCGGTGGCGCACCGCGCGGTGCGGATCGGCGGTCTGGGCGCCGCGGTCGACGCGCCGCCCCACTGGGAGGCCGAGGCCGTGAGCAAGGCGGTGTACCGCGTGGGCGCGGGCCCGGGCGAGCAGGTGTTCGTCCGCGAGGTCGCGTTCGCGCCGGCGACGATCGACGAGCTGTACGCGACCGAGTGCGCGCGCGCGATCGAGCCGGGCACGAAGGCGATGACGCCCGCTGGCGCGATGCTCGTCGAGTGCCGGCTCGCGTCGGCGACGCCCGACGGCGCGTCGGTCGAGCTGGTGCACGTCGCCTCGCTGCTCCGCGCCGGCGAGCACGGCATCAAGTGCCACTTCGGGATCGCGGACGACGCGGCGGCAGCGACGGCGACGGCGGTGTGCCGCTCGCTGCGCCGGTAGGCCGGACGCGGCGGGGGCGCTCCCACGGCGCGCCCGCGCATGCCGCGCGCCGACGACGCTGCACCCGGTCTCGATGCCGTGCGCGGGATTATTGTCGAGGCAGAGCAGGACGGCGAGCGGTGACCTGTCGCTGCCGACCTGCCGATCGCGAACGCGGTCGCGGCCGCGCGCCATCCCGGCGATCGCCGCGCCGACATCTACGCGCTCGGCTGCATCATGTCTCCGAAGGAGCAACAGGGCGCGAAGCTCCCGGTGCTCGTGCGCGCGACCGCGCTGGGCGTTTCGCCGGTCGAGTGGGGTGCCTTCGTGAGCATCGCGTCGTTCGCGACGAAGTGCAAGGAGCGGCTCACGCGCGACGAGTACAAGGCGAAGCGCAAGAAGCTGCAGGCCGCGCTCGCCTCCGGAGCTCTGACGCAAGGGGAGCTCGACAAGTACGACGCCGAGCTCGTCAGCTGCCTGCATTGACGCGCGAACGCGGGCGGTCAGCCGCGCGGCGCGCGGGCGTCATAAGCGCGCGACCCTAGTACTTCGTCCCAGAAGTTCTGACCGGTTGCAACTGCGGCAACTCGTCGTACGCCGGGTCGGCGATGGCTGGCGCGCGCTCGCGAGCCTGCTGATTGCTGGCGGCTTCGGGGCACAGGAGGCTGGGGCACAGGCTTCGAGCTCAACGTGCAGGGCCTGGGATGTCTCGCATGCTGATCGGCCCGGCCTTTCGCCAGCCCACCTTCAGGAGCCACGTCTTCGGACGGCAGACGGAGAGCCGCGGGTAATCGGGCGTCGGAACGAGGAAGGGCGAGTCGTCGAGCTCCGACCAGCCATCGAAGCTGGGACCGCTGGAGTAGTAGTCGACGTCCCAGAACATGGTCTCCATACCCTGATCGAGGCCATGGCGGCGCCAATTGTTGAGTGTATACGAGATAGTATTGCGAGCCTGCGTCGGCGTCGTGATCAGCCGCGCGTGGTAGCGATCAGCGAAGACCTTCCCGGTGCGCTTGGTCCCCGTGGCGAGCGAGATGACGCGATTGAGCCGCTGCGCGGCCGAGGACTGGAAGGTCCGCATACCTCCCCACAGAGATTCGTGATCATCTGCCTCCACGATCGTGTGTAGGTGATCGCGCTCGATGCTGATGTGGACGATGCGAAAGTCGGTCCGCTCGACGACCGTGTACATCGAGTGACGGATCGCGTGATACGCATCCGGCCGCCGGAGCGTCGCGATGGGCGCGTTCACGCGCAGCGTGGCGTGAGCGGGCGTCGGGCCGGAGAATCGGATGCGGGCCTTGTGCGGCTCGCTCGAGCGATACTCCTTGGGCGGTCGCCCGGCACCCTCGCGCCTCCCGCCCCAAGTCCTGAACTCGAATGATTGCTGGCCGCGCTGCTTGCTCGCCACTCTCGATGGATAACGGATGTTTTGACAGTGTCAATTATGTGAGCGGCATTTATCCGTGTGCGGAGAGTATTCCATCGAGGTGTTCTTTCGAGTGGTGAGCTTTCAAGTATCACACCGTATCACACTGATCTGATCCTCGATACCAAATATCGATATGTGCAGCTCTTGGCGCCACTTGGGAACAGAGCGGTCGATTGGTTGTGCCGCGGTTCGTGCGCCCGAGGAGCATTATGAATCGCCCGCCCCTGGACGCGCATCTCCCATCACTGACACGAGTCTACGGCCGTTCAGGAGCGGCAGGGTGCCGCAAGGCGGCACGCGTTCTTCGCAGCTGGTGGGAGTGTCTCGAGATGGGTGGAGCTCGCATGTTCGAGTGGTATCTCTGACTACGCGCTACGGAGGGCTGCCGTTGGTGGAAGCGGCGGTCGCCCGCTCTCGGCGAATCAAGAGCTGCGGGCCGCAGGCGGCGCGGCGGTCGCCCACTCTCGGCGAAATCAAGAGCTGCGGGCCGTAGGCGGCGCGGCGGTCGCCCACTCTCGGCGAAATCAAGAGCTGCGGGCCGCAGGCGGCGCGGCGGTCACCCGCTCTCGGCGAAATCAAGAGCTGCGGGTCGTGGGCGACCCGGCGGTGACTGCGGCGACGGCAGCGTGCCGGTCGCTGCGATGGTCGCTGCGCGGCGGGCGGCGTCAGGTCGCGCCAGACTGCGCGGCGGCTGGCGCCAGACCGCGCCAGACCGCGCTAGACCAGCCGCGGGTTCGCGAGCAGGGTCCCGTCCAGCGCGAACGCCGGGGACACGCGGATGCCGATCCACGAGTGGATCATCGACGCCCACAGCGAGACGCCCTCGAGCGCCTTGGACAGGAGCACCCGAGCGCGGTGCGACGCGGGGTTGACGTCGCGCAGGTGCTCGAGGCACCGGAGCGAGCGGTGCTCGTCCACGTCGACCTGGGCGTCGAAGCACTCGTCGCCCGCGTCGAGCTCGTGCAGCTTGAGCGCCACGACCTTGTAGAAGCCGCTCGCGCAGCGCGCGATGGCGCCGTGCACGGCGACGAGCCACTTGTCGCGATCCTGCTCGATCGCGAGCTGGTACGCGAGGTTCGTGCAGGCGTTGGTCTCGAGGCTGGGGATCACGAGCTCGAGCTCCGCGTCGACGGCGATCAGCCCCTGCTTGCGCATCCAGCGGCGCAGGAGCAGGTGGTGATCGGCCTGGCCGTAGGCGTGCTTGGCGTAGAACGGCATCATGCCGCTCTCGCGCGTCGGGGTGAGCCCGAGCATGAGCCCCATCGCCTTGGGCAGCGCGGCCGAGTAGCAGTACAGCTGCTGAGCGGCGCACTTGAGCTCGCTCGGCCGGCGCAGCTCGCGCACCCAGCGGAAGAACGGCATCTTGGCCACCAGGTCGCAAGCCCGCTCGAGCGGCTCCACGAGCCAGCCGTGCTTGCGGCGGAGCGCCTCGAGCTTCATCTGGTCCACGGACTCGTACTGAAACTGAAACAGGTCGGCATTGGCAGCTAGGTTGTGACTCACGGGTTGCTTCCTTGCGGTGGCTCGTCGAGCCGGTCAACGCGTGACGATCTACAGCAGCCGGCGTGCCACGCGCGCGCGGCGGACGAGGCGCGATTCCGCGAGGATTCGCCCGCGCCTCGGGGGCAACGCTTGCCGCCCGGGCAAGGCTTGCCTGCAAACGACGACGGCCGCGGCGTTTCGTCGCCGCGACCCTGAGAAAACCACCTTCCGTTGCCGGCGCTCGCCCGTCGATGAGCACGCTACCCGCTAGCACTCCACCCGTAGCGAGCCCCGTAGCGCGCCATCGCCCCAACCCCAACCCCAACCGCCCCAG
>DATMCI010000343.1:0-9223 GCA_035558535.1 Kofleriaceae bacterium | reverse complement strand
AACAAACTGACACGAAGGAGTTACGTCAACATACGGCGGGGACGAATCGGGACGAACCCGAACTCGCCCTTCTTGTGTCCGCGATCCGGTCAGCCGGCCGCCTGCAATTTTGAGGCCTAGTAGTGCTTGTTTTAGGTCTAGCTCGGCGAGCATCTGCGCCGATAGCGCAAGCTGGTGCGGTATCGCGCTGCCCGAGTACCGCGTCAGCTCGATAGGTCGCGCGTCAATTGGCTCATGTACGAACGCTGGCAAAGATTCCGTTGGCGGTGGTGGCGACGTGTCGTCGACGAGCATCGTTAGGTCGAGGCCGAGCTTGGTCGCTCGTGCCATCCGGCGATCGTAGATGACCTGCTTGGCGAGGTGCCAACACGTTTCGACCACGACGGACACCCGCACCGACGCGCGCTCGGCAATCGCGGCGAGTTCGGCAGCCTGGGCCGGGGAGAAGCTCGTGTCATACGTCGCACCGGGCTCGACGACCGGCGCGGGCGGTTGCTTGCCGAGAAATGCATCCAGCACCTCGTAGCCATCAGGGCTTGCGAGGAGACGCCTCTTCCTCAGAAACTTGCCGAGACGAGCGGTGTTCTCGAACGGCAAGGCTTTCCCGCGCTTGGTCCAACCTTCGCTGACCGCGTAGCGCAGCTCGCGCACGACTTCGCCAGCACGGTAGGCGACGATCCAGATCTGATCCACTGCTGTGTGGATCGACCACTCCACAGCAATCGTCCCGTGGTCGCGGGAAAGCTTCGCGGCGAGTCCTGGGCTGGGTTTGCGTTCGACCCACACCGAGCCGTCGCGAACCAAGAGCTTCTCGTCGGACCCCACGTTGGCCGAATATACATGTATGGGGCTGCGCAAGAACTGCGGCGCACCGCCCTGTGTAGACGGCAGCGAGAATCGTCGCGTTTGAGGGCCGGCGATCCGGCTCCGGATCCGGATCGCCGAGGCTCGCCTCGATCACGGCCGGCGGCAGCTCGCGGCGATGGTTCTCCGCCACGTGGACGTAGATCATCGTCTCAGCGATCCGCTTGTGGCCCATCCAGGACTGGAGCCGCCACGGGTTCACGCCGACCAGCGCGGCGTGCGTCCCGAAGCTGTGGCGCAGCGTGTGCCAGCGCTTCTCCGGTAGCCCGGCGCGGCGGCAGATCCGGCGGATCACCGCGTTCACCTGGCCGTCCGTCTTCGCGCTGCCGTCCACGTGCGGACCACGTAGCCCTCGATCGGCAGCTCGCCGTGGTGGCGCTCGACGATCATGCGCTGCACGCGCCGCTGCACGCGCCGCTGCACCTGGAACCCGAGCGCGTCGCGGATCGCGAGGTCGAGCCGGGCTCGTGGGTGCCAAGCCTGAGCGGGGTGGTAGATCTACCAATGGACGAACAGCCGCTGCCCCGCTTCTTCCTCGCGCTCATGATCATCGCGATGGTGCTGCTGGGGCTCGTCATCATGCCGGTCGTCCAGGAGCTCTTCCTCGCGGCGGTCTTCGCCGGAGTGCTGTGGCCGGTCCAGCAGTGGCTGAGCAAGCGTCTGCGCGGCAAGCGAGGGGTCGCCGCGGGCCTGATCACGTCCGCGGTGATCGTGCTGCTGCTCGGACCGGTGGCGATGATAACGACCTTCGTCATCCGCGACGGCGCCGACGGCGTGCGCTTCGTTTCAGCGGCGGTGCACAGCGATGATGTGGCCGCCCTCGTCGACCACCTGCCGGCCAGCGCGCGCGACGCCGTCCGCGCTGCGATCGAGCGGATGCCCACCGATCCGGGCGAGATGATGGGGAGCGTGGGCGATCACGGCGGCGCGACTGCCGCGACGGTTGGAAAGGCGCTGGTGGCTACCGGGTCACTTGCATTTCACGCGGTGCTGATGCTGATCGCGCTGTTCTTCTTGCTGGTGCGGGGGCACGATCTCGTGGCCTGGCTCGATAGCGTCTCGCCGCTGCGTCGGGGCCAGACGCTGGAGCTCCTCGCGACGTTCAGGAAGGTGTCGTTCGCCGTGATCGCGTCGGCCGCGGTCACGGCGGCCGTGCAGGCCGTGGCCGCGATGGTCGGCTTTCTGATCGCGCGCGTCCCCAGCCCGTTCTTCTTCACCCTGGTCACGTTCTTCCTCGCCTTCGTCCCGGCGATCGGCGCCGCGGTCGTCTGTCTGTTCGCGGCGCTGCTCCTGCTGGTGTCTGGACATCCCTACCTGGCCGCGTTCCTCGCCCTGTGGGGGCTGATCGTCGTCGGCCTCGTGGATAATCTCATCAAGCCACTGCTGATCCGGCGCGGCCTCGAGATCCACGGTGCGATCGTCTTCTTCTCGCTGATCGGAGGTATCGCGACGTTCGGAGCGATCGGTCTGCTCGTGGGGCCGCTGATGGTCGCGCTCTTCCTCGCGCTCCTGCGCATCTATCACCGCGACTACACCCCCGGCGACGCCCGGCTCCCGAAGGTGCCCGGCCTGCCGGGTGGCTCCGGTGCCCCGCCCATCGCCGAGAACCCCTCACCCTGATCTGCCCGGGCGAGCCGCTCGCTCGCACCGCCGGACCGCGGCCAGCACCTTGCATGAATTTCGATGGCGTATCCGATGAGACGGTAATCCCCTGATCGGAGAGCGCCCAGGGAGGTATGTGTGCCCGCGAGATCGACCGATCAATTCCCGTTGTGGGCCTGGCTCGTCTTCGGTGCCGTGCTCCTCGCCCTCGTCGCGCTCGATCTCGCCCTGCACCGGAATGCTCGCGGGCGGTCGCGCACCGCCGCCATCACGTGGACGGCCGTATGGGTCGGGCTCGGGCTCGGCTTCACATTCGTCGTCTGGGGAGCGCTGGGGAGTCAACGCGCCGGCGAATACGTCGCGGCCTATCTCGTCGAGAAGAGCCTCTCGATCGACAACCTGTTCGTGTTCCTCGTGATCTTCCGGATGCTCGAAGTCCCTACCGACCACCAGCGCTCTGTGCTGTCGTGGGGCATCCTGGGCGCGCTCGTGTTTCGGCTGGGCTTTGTCCTCTTGGGAGTCGCCGCGCTCGAGCGTTACGACTGGGTGGTCTACATCTTCGCCGCGGTGCTCGCGTGGGCCGCGGTGCGCATGGTGCGCGGGGACGTCACCGCGCCGAAAGCCAGCCCGGCGGCGAGCTGGTTGCTGCGGCACCTGCCCGTCACGCGCACGCTTCACGGGAGCGCATTCTTTGCACGGTCGGCGGGGCGCCGCGTGGTCACGCCGCTGTTCGTCGCGCTCTGTGCGATCGAGCTGACCGACATCGTCTTCGCGGTCGACTCGGTGCCAGCCGCGCTCGCGATCAGCTCGAGCCGCTTCATCGTGTACAGCTCGAACGCGCTCGCGGTGCTCGGACTGCGATCGCTCTACGTGCTGCTCGAGCACCTCATCGCCGAGCTCAAGTACCTTCATTATGGCCTCGCCGCCGTACTCGCCTTCACCGCAGCGAAGCTCGCCACGAGCCGGTGGATCGAGATCTCACCCGTGGCCTCCATCGGCGTCATCGTCCTCTGTATCGGCGCGACCATCTGGCCCAGCGTGCGGGCGCTCCGACGGCTCCGACGCGAGCTACAGCACCCGCACCCGCATCCGGTCCTCGCGATGTGAACGGCATGAGCACCTCACCGATCCATCCCGGCCATCCGGTCCATCCGGTCCATCCGGTCCATCCCGTCCTCAAGGCACACGTCGATCATCGAAAGTCGCGGATCCAGGATCGGCTCGCCGACTCGATCACCCGGTTCGCCGGCTCGATGAGCTTCGTGTTCCTGCACGTCGTGTGGTTTGCCGCGTGGATCGGCCTTGGCGTCGAGCGCTTCCCGTACGGTCTCCTCACGATGCTCGTCTCGCTCGAAGCGATCTTCCTGTCGACGTTCCTGCTCATCAGCCAGAACCGCGCGGACGAGCGCCGCCAGCTGCTCGCGAATGCCGAGTGGGCGCTCGTCCAGCAGGGCGAGAAGCAGAACAAGCTCGAGATCCAGCAGAACACCGAGATCTCGAGCTGTCGAGACAGATCCTCGAGCTCACGCAGGAGATCCGCACGCTGCAGCAGCAGCGCAGCACGCAGTGACGGAGCGGCAGACATGGAATCTCGCCAGGCCCACTGCAACGCAGCTCGCGCTCAAAGGTCACGCTCTCCGAGCTCGACAGCGAGGCGGTCAGCGTCTTCGCCCGAGCTGGCGCCGGTCCTGTCCAGCTCCGCGGCGCGGTCCCGAGCGACGGGCCGCCCTCGCCCCGGCGGCTTCGAGCTTCGAGAACCCGCGGTCATTGAGCCACTTCCTCAGCGCCACATGCGAGATGCCGAGGAGCGTCGATGCCGCTTGGACGTCCTTCGCCACACGCACCGCGACGAGGCGGAGCGTGGCCGTCCGGAGCTCGGACAGCGACGCGGACGCGGAGGTCCGGAGCCACGCGCGATCCGCTGGTGACAGACGGACGTGCTTGGTGCCGCCCAGGAGGGCGGCCGCCTCGCGCAGGTACTCGCGGATGAGCCGATCGAGCTCCGTCTTCCGCGCGCCGAGCGGCGGGATGACGATCCGCGGCAGTGCACGATATGCGTCCGGCAGCCCTTCGGCAGCACGGCGAAGTAGATGGCCATCACATCGCGCGACGACACCTTGCGGTGCTCCAGGCACAGCGTGCCGTCCTTGGCCTCGCGGAGCGCCGCGGCCAGATCGGAGAAGGTGGGCGCCACGCCCTTGGACCGGGTGACGGGCCGCCGCGGGTCATACACGACGAACGGCTGCGCCTCCGTCAACGTGAGCCGGTGCAGCTCCTGCGCGATCGGGATCAGGTCGCGCGCCTTGGGCCCGCCGCACAGGGTCAGCGCTGCCCGATGCAGGTCGTGATCGCGGATCTGCCGTAGCGCCTCGTCGACCCTGGCTCGGCGCGCGGGGCTCCAGCCGAGGAGCCGCTCGAGCGCCTCGCGGAGGAGGATCAGCCGGGGGCTCTCGGCGATCAGCGTCACCGCGCCGCCGAGCGCCTCGCCGCCGCTCAGCCGCTGATCGGCCGGAGCGAAGCTTCCTGGCTGGCCGCTCCACCCGGACCGGCTCGACGTTTGTTCCCCGCGCGCCCCTGCAGCGAGGATGGACTTCGCGTACGCTCTCGACGAGCAGCCGGGGCGCGAACGATGATCACTCAGTTTCACCTCCAGGATTTCAAGGCTCATCGCGATACCAGGCTTGCCCTGAAGCAGCTCACGCTGCTCGTGGGGGATAACGCCAGCGGTAAAACGAGCGTGCTGCAGGCGCTTCACCTCCACATGGCGGCTGCCCGGAACCCCCAGGTGGAGCTCGGTCGCAGGCTTCTCCCAGGAGAGCTGTGCCGGCGAGGCGCTGCCAAGAAGTTCACGCTGGCCGCGACCAATCGAGTCAACACACATTCGTTCGAGCTCGAACTGGCGATTCAACAAGCCGACGAGCCCGGCTGGATGGCGTTCTTCAAGGGCCGCGGTCCCCAGGGCGCGTTCCAAGCCTCCGCCTTCGTGAGGGCAGGGAGGCAAGGCGCCTCCCTGGACAAAACGGCGGACTGGGACGCAGTGCGCGCCGCGACGAGCACCGTCGCCCTCTACAGGTTCGAGCCAGAGAAGATCGCGGCGGGCGCGTACAGCGACCGGCCGAACACGCCCGTCAAGCCAGATGGGAGCCAGACCGCGACCGCCTTGGCAGCCCTCAAGCTCGGCAATGACGAAGCGTTCGGTCGAATCGAAGCTGCGATGTGCGAGCTGATTCCCTCGTTGAAGCGGATCCGGATCAAGCCGGTGAACGTGATACGGCCGATCCAGAAAGATAGCGTCGTCGGTAACAAGATCTACTTCGACTTTCGCAGCTCACCGGGAGTCCCAGCGCACCATGCGAGCTATGGCACGCTCATCCTCCTCGCGCTGCTGACCGTGTTGCATGGGCGTGAGCGCCGTCCTTCGCTGATCCTGCTGGATGACTTCGAACATGCGCTGCATCCCCGCGCGCAGATGGAGCTCATCCGGATGATGCGCAGGCTGCTCGAGCTGAAGGGCTTTCGGGAGACCCAGGTCATCGCGACCACGCACTCGCCCTACATGCTCGACGAGCTGCCGCCGGAGAACGTGATCGCGTTCGCGCTGCGCGACGATGGGACCGTGGCATCGAAGCCGCTCATCGAGCACCCAGACGCGCCGAAGGTGAAAGACGCGCTGAAGAGCGGCGAACTGTGGAGCCTCGATCCCGAGCGGGCGTGGGTGCTATGAGGCTGCTCGCCTTCTGCGAGGCACCCGCGGACTTCCGCCTGGCGGCCGCGCTCGTCGACCGGGTGCTCTGTGAGCGAGGGCCCTCGTGGGTCGTCGACAACTTCGAGATGCCGGAGGTCATCCGCGTCTGGCATCCCGATCCCTCCGGGCGTGCGTACTTCGATCTCCACACCCTCAACGAGTATATGGATCGATTGCGCGTTCCCTCCACCCGCGGCCACTTCAAGGGGCGTCCCGGAGGCGCCGGTAGCTCGATGATGCGCAAGGCACTGAAGATCGCGCGGGTCCTGAGCAAGCAGCAGGCCGGCGACCCGATCGATGTGGTGGTCCTCGTGTGGGACATGGATCAGCAGCCTGACGATCGTCGGGCCGGCGTGACGCTCGCGCGCGACGAAGCTCGCTCGTGGACTGACTTCGAGATCGTCTGTGGCTTCCAGGATCCCGAGCGCGAAGCTTGGGTCCTCGCTGGCTTCGAGCCTCGCGATGAAGCCGAGCGCGCGCGCCTCGCGGAGCTGCAGGATGCCCTCGGCTTCTCGCCTGTCGAGCATGCGGTCCGCCTGCGCGACAAGGCGGCAGGCGCGGCGCGCAATATCAAGCGCGTCCTCGGCCAACTGACCCGAGACGATCCCGACCGCGAGGAGCGTTGCTGGACCGAGCCGCCGCTCGAGATCTTGCGCGAGCGCGGGGAGCCAAGCGGTCTCAAGGACTTCCTCGACGAGATCGAGCGTGCCCTCTTACCCCTCCTCGATCCGAGTGGCGCCGCCGCCCCGAGCTAGGTCGCCCTCGTCGCGAAGCTGGAGTAACTGGTCGGTGTCGTCGCGATTGCTCCAGCTTGTCCGCTTTGCCGTTCCTCGACCCCGGAACGGTCTGCAAGCTCAGTTACGCACGATCACGCGCGGGCGCGCCTGGCCATGACGCGCACATCGTGGCCAACCGGAGCGTTCTCGGCCGCGCCGTGGGACGAATGCGCGACGACGCCGACGAGCGATGGGTTGCCGAAGCATGGCTACTTCGCGGCGAACCCGCTGGTTGAAGAGGCCGAGCGCGCGATCGAGCTACTCCGCCACAATCCAGATTTTAGGCGTGCGATTCCGTGGAGCGCGGGGCCGCCAGCCTGAGATCCGGCGCCTGCTGCTTCAGGACAGGCTGGCACCTCTACTACAGCGTCGATGCCAGCCGATCCCACGTGCTGATTCTCGCCGTCATCAGGGCCGCGCTCGCTTGAGCCGCTCGATCTCCGCGCGCAATCGCGCGACCTCTTGCTCCGCCTCATGGCGGCGGCGCTCGGCCTCCGCGCAGAGCCGCTCCTCCTCCGCGCGACGGCGCTCGGCCTCCGTACGAAGCCGCTCCTCCTCCGTACGAAGCCGCTCCTCCTCCGCGCGGAGCTGGGCCGCCTCCGCGCGACGCCGCTCCGCTTCCTCGGCCGGCAGCAGGGAGTCGTCGGCCAAGGCGTGGATGAGAGCGACGAGCTCCCCGGTCTCGAGCAACGGCTCCGTCCCCGCATAGAATCGGAGTCGGTCCTGTTCGACCTGGGCGTCGAGGCCGAGCACACGCGACTCGTACAAGCCCTGATTCGGGAAGATCGCTGTGTAGCTCGTCGCCTCACGCGAGGCCAGGCGATATACCGAAAGGCAATTGCGAGCACGATCGTAGAGGAAGTACTCGGGGATCCCGAGCCGCGCGTACCGCGCAATGTTGAGCTCCGCGTCCTTCTTGCGATCGCCGCCGACGTGGACCTCGAGCACCCAGTCGAGCCCCCTCCCCTCGTAGCTGACCACCCACTTGCTGCGCGGAGCATCGTCGCTGTCGAACACGGCGAGCAGATCCGGCGCAAACCTCGGCTCGCCGGGGTAGTAGATCGGCAGCTCCGATGAGAGATAAATGCGGCGCTTCTGCCGCGCGAAGTACCTGCGCAACGCGGTCAGCGCGCCGACCTTGGCCCAAAAGTGGAGATCCCCCTCGGGCATCGCCATCTCGTCGTAGGTGACCTCGCCGGGGAGCGCGGCCACGACCTCGGCGCGCTCGGCGGGCGAGAGCGCCGCCCACTCCTCGGCGCTCGGCGCCATCGGATATCCGGCCGGGCTGGTGGGCAGTGCGACCATGCAAGGCACAGCGTGGCCGCCTCGGGCACGAGGATCAAGCTCGCCGGTTCGCGGAGCACCTCAAGACTACGCAAAGACGACGCTCCCGTGGTCAGCTACCGTAGCCAATACGTTGGCGTCGACCAGCCCGCCGATGGAATCGAAGCCGAGACATGCCCCGTGCTGCTAGGATGCTCGCTCCTTCCATGGGGACCTACTGGTTCGCGGCGATGCCGAGCAGGCAGGAACGCTCTCGGGTCTCACTGAACTTCGGCCTCGGCCGAGCCGATCGGCTGCTGCGCGAACGCGTCGTTCCCGAACTAGGAAGAGTTTGGTTTGTACGGCAACTATCGTGGCCTGTCGCCGCCCTCGCATTGCGCGAACGGTTGCGTGGCACGACGAACGCCAAAGCATCGGCGATCAGCCACGGGCTCGAGGCGCTCGGTTGCAAGCTCGAATGGAACAAGGCCCCAGATAGCGAGCGAATCCTGGGCAAGCGAGCGTTTGGCCGCGACGCGGGCGATGACGTCTGGGCGTTCGACAAGCTGAAGACCACGAAGCACTACGTCCAGAACACCCACCGTCAGGCAGCTGCCCGGACGATCCGGGCCGATGGAGGACTCTGCCTTGCGAGCGGCTCGCGCTTTGACTCCTACGCGCTTACAACGAACGGCCAGGAGCTCGCCGACGCCTTCCTCGGCCAGTCGGTGGGCAAAGGCGGCGGTAAGGTGCGTGTTTGGATCGAAGCCTGGATCCGCGGCGATGAGATCGATAGATCTTCGACGCTTCGAGATGCCGTTGCGCCTTCGTATCCTTCAGACAGGGACTTCGGCCCTGGGGAAATAAAGAATTTATCGTCGGGTAGATGATGGGCGATGAAACGATCCGATGCGAAGTCGGTTGACACGCAGATCCCGTCCGTGATCTATGGCTGAAATGGACTACGAGCTGA
>DATMCI010000342.1:0-8154 GCA_035558535.1 Kofleriaceae bacterium | reverse complement strand
GTAACAACAAACTGACACGAAGGAGTTACGTCAACATACGGCGGGGACGAATCGGGACGAACCCGAACTCGCCCTTCTTGTGTCCGCGATCCGGTCAGCCGGCCGCCTGCAATTTTGAGGCCTAGTAGTGCTTGTTTTAGGACTAGTTGGCTGGCGTCGACGCCGGCGCGGACCCGGAGCCACGGGAGATCTTCATCGTGCACCCCCTCCAAACTCATCGCGGCGGCTCCCTGCTCGCAGGCCACCACGACCGATTCGCGATCGCCGAGGCCGCCGTAGAAGCCGATCGCAAAGCTCCGGGCCGCGTCGCTGTGGCTCGATCCGCTCGTCCCCACAACGCAATCGACGTGCACGAGCAACGCCTCGGCTTGGGCCTCGCTGTAGCAACCGTTGAGCACCACCAGCTTGACCGTACTCCCGACCGCGCCGAAGGTCCGCTCGATTGCCTGCGCCGACACGAATCGGGCGCCGCCGTCCAGGCCCTTAAAGAACAGGCCGTGCCGGTGCTCACCGCCCCAGGTGCCGCGACCGCTGAAGTGGACCACCGTCGGCTTGAGCTTGCGCAGCTCGCGGAGCAGGTCGAGCGGCTCGCCGATCCATCGGGTAACGAACTCGAAGCGCTCCCGATAGCCGGCGCTCTCCAGCTCCTTATGAATCGCACGCGCCTCGCGGTCGAGCGCGAGGGCCCGAGTTTCGCTCGGATCAGCGGCCAGAAATAGGACGGTGTGCTTCTGCATCGGCGGTACGATCGGCTCTACGCACCCCGCGTAGACAGCAACCCATCCATACCACACGGTACCCGAACTCGGATCTTGGTTCGCCGGTCCTGTGGCCTCCTGGGCCGAGATGCTGGACCGATCCTGCGGAGCGTCCGCTTGAGACAGGCGCCCCAAGCCCGCTGGCGTGCCTCGGTCAACCTCGACTCGCGTGAGACCGAGCCGGGATGAAGCCATCCAGCTTTGTCGCGGCTCGCGCCCCACGGTACCCGCCCCGTTCGCTCGGCGAACGGTACCCGACTCGTTCGCTCGACGAATCCATCGCATGTGCCTGCACTCAAACTCCATGCGGGTTACGGCTGCACTGCAGATCCCGCGATGAAGGCGTCGACATCAGCGCGGCGATAACGGACCGCAGCCTTTGGACCACCCCCGAGCTTAAGATACGTGGGCCCGCGGCCCGAGTAGCGCCACGACCGCAGACACGAAACCGAGAGGCCAAGCAACTTCGCGACCTCACGATCAGTGAGGAGCTCGCCAGCGATGACCGTCTTGGCGACATTCATTTCGAGCGCTCCAGGTGATGAAGCGACACGAGCAGGAACCGTGGCGGCGCAGGCGCGCAAAGGACGAGCGGAGCGGGCCGAGTAAGCGGAGCGGGCCGAGCGACTCGCCGCAGCGCCCCCGAGCACGCCTGCATCGGCGTCAACAGCAGCTTTGATCAGGTTCTCCATGAAGCGTGCTCCTTGATAGTGCGTAGTGCCGGCCCGGGTTGGCCGACGTCGACGATGACGAGGTCAGTGTCGCGTTTGCGGATGACATACACGCCAGGGTCGCTCATGAAGCGTCGGAGCCACTCCGGATACGCTTCAGCGTTGCGCGGCAGGCCCGGATCGCGAAGCGGGATCCCCATCGCAGCGGCTTCGGTGCGCACGCTCTCGCGATACGCGTCGACTGGGATCCATGGCTCGCCCGGGATCGAATGCCCGAACGGCTGCATCTCGGGGCCCCAGCCGCTCCGTGGACGGCCGATCGCCGCCTCGACGGCGGGCAGCATCGCGGCCGGCGCGCGGAGATCGAGGTGGAGGTGAGGCAGGCCGCGGCTGCCTGTGTCGCCTGACAGGCCGATCTGCTCGCCGCGCTGCACGAGCTGTCCGACCTCCACGAACGTGCGCGACAGATGGATATAGCGAGAGGTGATGCCCGACGGGTGCCGCACAGCAGCCCAGATGCCGGCGTCACCGATGTCTTTGCTATGCACGTGGTTCACGACACCCTGATCGATGGCCAGGATCGGCGTGCCGATCGGGAGGCCGATGTCGATCGCGCGATGGAGCCGGCGCGTCGAGCCCGCGCCGCGTGGGTTTGCCCATCCGCTCCCCATGACAGCGCGGACCCCGAGGGGGACGGGCCGACCGAAATCCAGGCGAAGTGCGGGCGAACTCGGCGTGCGGGGCAGCTCCGCCGTCGGCACGGCAGACAGCGGTGCGGTCGAGCTGGTCATCGTGGCCGGGTCGTGCGCCGCGGCCGGGTCGTGCCCCGGGACCGGACTGCGCACCAAGGCGGCGCTCGCCGTGCGGCGATGGAGCAGGATGGCCAGCACGAACGAGCCTGCCGCACCCAGCGCGATCGCCGAGGGTGCAATCCTGCGCGTCATCGCGGTCTCCGTCGCACCGGCGCAGGACCGGTGGCGCGCTTCGGCGGGGACGGCGGGTTGACGTACGCGATCTGTGGCGCGGCCGGCTGGCGCGGCGGCGCCCCGGTGTTCGCCGTGGCGGTCTCCTTCGCCTCAGCGATCGTCGTCAGGCGGGCGATCAGGAGTGCAAGCGCCTGGTCTGCGGTGATGCCGGCCAGCGGGTGCGGCTGGGGCACGCCCGGCAGGACGATCGGCTTACCCGGCTCGGCGCCGAGCGCGGCGAGGATCGTGCGGCATGCCTGCGCGCCGTTCGCCTTCTGCTCGGGCGTCGCGCCGTCAGCGACCGCGGCGCGGATGGCCTCGATCATTTCTGTCATCTTCGATGCTCCTTGAGTTGGACTGTCGGTGGTGGCGGTGCTCATCAGAACGGCGCCTCCTCGAGTTCCTTGTCGGGGCCGCCGGGAAGCGGCTCCGCGAGCTCCTCGCGGAAGCTCACCGGGATGTGCGGCCACGCGTCGAGGTAGGGCTTGGGATCGACCACGCCCGCGCGCGTGCCGTGCTTCCACAACTCGAAGTGGAGATGCTTGAGCGGCATGCGGTCGGCGGGGTTGCCGCCGATGATCCCGATCGGCTGCCCGGCGGTGACGGTGTCTCCCGTCGAGACCGCCAGCGAGCTCAGGTGCGTGTAGTAGGTCGCCCAGCCGGTCGGGTGGCGGATGATGACGGTGAAGCCGATGGGGGTCCACCTGGCGAAGTGCACCGCGCCCGCCGCAGCGGCCAGCGCCGGCAGGTTGTCCGGCATGAAGTACCGTCGCTCACCGTTCACCGTGCCCGGCTTGTAGACGGCGATCAGATCGTGCGGGTCGCGGCGTCTGAACATGATGTCCGCGCCGAGGTGCTTGATCGTCGTCCCGTTGGGCAGCGTCCGCGGTGAGCCCCACCCGTCGGAGATCTCGGCCTTGCGATCGCCGAGAGTCGGCACGGGGAACACCCACGCGCGCGTGTCCGTCCTGCCGCCATCTCCACCCAGGCCGCTTCCATTGCTAGAGCCGCGATGGCGCTCGACCCACAGGATCTGGATCCCGGCACGCCTGAACGCCGCCTCAAGGTCTTCCCGGTCGCTCACACGCCCACCGCCGGTGACGAGTACCTCCGCGCCTTCGGTAGACCTGCACGCGGCGATGGCCTCCTCGACGGTAGTCGGCTTGCCATCGACGGAGATGCCATTTGCGGCAATACGGACCTTGCAGTGTCGCGGGTCAACGTCGGAGGTCGAGATCTGGGGCGAGCTGGAGCCGGAGCCGGAGCCCGGACCGTCACCGTCGCCGTCGCCCTTGCCGCCCAGACCCCATCCCTTGCCGCGAAACAGCAGCCAAAGAAGGAGCGTGCATCCGCCGATGACAGCGACGGTGCGGCCGGTATTGCTGTTGGAATGATGCTCGGCCATGCGTTACTCCTTGTCGGGGCCGCTGGTGTCGGGCTCGACGACGACGAAATGGAACGTGGCGATCCCGCCATACGTGATCTCGGAATCGCGGACTTCGTGGGGATCCATGGCGGCCACCAGGTCGGCGCGAGCGAGCTGGAGCAGCCCTTCGCGGTGGGCGCGGATGAGCAACTCGTCGATCGCGGCGCGCGGCAGGCTTGCATACTTGGTCGCGCGCAGCTCGCGGCGGATCGCGGCGATGAAGACCTTGCGATTGCCGAAGCGCCCGCGTGCACCTCCATCCAGGTTCGGATCGGGCTCGACGCCAGCGGCGAGCGCTTGGACCATGAGCGCGAAGCTCGGAAGGTCGACATCGTCCACGATGCGCGGCTTGGGACTGCGCGACTTGGCGTTGCGCGGACCGGCGCTGTCGTGGTGCGTGTAGATGGGGACGCCCGCGCGGCCGAGGGCCATCATCAGATCTGCATAGGTCGTCGCGAACGCCTCTTTGCTTACGGTGATGTCAGCGCGACTGGCGAGCTTGCAGCGGTTAACCGCCTCGGCAACGTCGACCTGCACACCGTCGGCGGTGAGCCCGCGCGCGTCGAGCCGGAGCGCGCATGCGGCCGACGCCGGAGACGGCGCGGCCTGCGCGGTCGGCGCGGCGACCGTAGGTGCAGACGGGGTCCGGTTAGCTGTAGAGGCCGGCGGCGATACCGCGCGAGCGCGGGCGTCTTGCTCGCCGTCGCGCAGGAAGTACCAGAGCAGGAAGCCGCTGCCAGCGCCAAACACCAGGGGGAGAGCACTGTTTCCGTTCGCCATGGAAGACTCCTCGTTACGAAGTTGCGTGTTCATCAGAACGGCGCCTCTTCGAGTTCGGGCTGGCCGAGCAGGTTGTCGCGAGGACGCAGACGGCGGATGAGCCTCGCCTCCTCGTCGATCGCAGCTTCGGGGGAAGTCACCTTGACTGCGACCTCAACGGTGGCGCGGTCATACGTGAGGCCGGGATCATGGCCCTCGGCGAACTGACCGCGCCAGAAGCCCTTGAATCGGCGCCACGTCTGAAAGTGACGCGTCAGAGTCTCATAGAGCCGATCCGCCGATGACTCACCCACGTAGACGATGGGACCGCCGCGCTCGCGAATGATGTAGACGCCCGACGATCCGCGGAGGCGTCGCAGCCACTCGGGATACGGCTCGCCTCGATCGCCGAGGGGCCGGTAGACGAACCTGGCGTTACGGGGCGCAACAGCGATCGACGTGTCCGGCGTCCAGTCCGCGATCGCGACATGCGGCCAGGAGACGAGATAGGGCAAGGGATCGACCACGCCCGCACGCGTGCCGTGCTTCCACATCTCGAAGTGGAGATGTTTGAGAGCCCTCGCACCATCGGCCGGGTTACCGCCGATGATGCCGAGCGGCTGTCCGGCCACGACGGTGTCTCCCGTCGAGACCACGAGCGAAGTCATGTGCGTGTAGTAAGTCGCCCAGCCGGTCGGGTGACGGATAACGACGGTGAAGCCAACCGGGGTCGATTGGGCGAAGTGCACCACGCCCGCCGAGGCGGCCAACGCTGGCACTCCGTCAGGCATGAAGTACCACCGCTCCCCGTTGGCCGTGCCGGGCTTGTACACAGCGATCAGATCGCGCGCGCTGCGGCGCCTGAACATGATGTCCGCGCCAAGATGCTGGGTCGTTGTTCCGTCGGGAAGCGTGCGCGGTGAGCCCCACCCATCGGAAACCTGAGCCCTACGATCTCCCAGGTCCGGCACAGGAAACACCCACGCGCTCGTCACCGCTGGAACGGTCACAGGCGCGGCCGGCGCATCGGCAGCTGCCCCATCACCGGTGCGCGTCACGTCGTTGTTGCGCGAGCGAGTGAGTAGCGCCGCGAGGTCAACGACGCCACCTTCGCCACCGGCGCCGAACGCGAGATCAAGCGCAGAGCTTCTGCTGGTCATGGAGTCTCCTTCGAGTGCGCAGGGCGAGCTCGTACTGGCGCACGGCGCCGCGCTCCCGCGTGATTCGGTCGGGTGTCAGTCGGCCCTTGGAGGCGCTGATCGCAGTAAGGACGCTCAGGACATCTTGTTGAACTACCCGCTCGCGTCGCGATGCCGAGAGCGGGCGCGCTCGCTGGTGTAGAGCAACGCCACGCTCTTGCACCAGCGCAGCGCGATGGGGTCAGCGAGGTACTTGCTCGCGCCCGCGGCTCGCGCGTTGCGATGGACGAGATCGACCGTCACGTCGGTGATGCCGCGCCGTTCGAGGTGTCTCGCGACGAGCCCAACCCCGCCGACCTCGGAGAACCCGGCGTTCCAGCCAAACGTGAGCAGCTCGACGAAGCGCGGATTATCCCAGTTGACTTGCAGGTTGGGGACCTGCGGATGGTTGCGCTGATAGCTGTTGATGATCACCCGGAGCAGCTCGCAGCCGATCGCGATGTTGATCGCCGGATCGAAGAGGTGCTCGGGCTGGTAGCTCGTGCCGTGGCGGATGTTGTAGTCCGCGAGGGCGACCGGCACGATCTGCATGAGGCCGCGCGCGGCGTGCGTGCGCGCGTTCGGGTTCGTGCCGGATTCGCGCCCGACCAGCGCGCGCAGGTACTCGATCGGGATCGTGCCGCGGTAGCGGTCAAAGAGGTGATCGAACCGGCGTGAAAGGCCGGCGGCCGGTGCGGTGGTGCTCTCAGGTCGGGCATCGGCACGCGGTCGGTCGACCTGCGAAGGCGAGGTGATCGGGCCAGAGTCGACCTGCGAGGGCGAGGTGATCGGGCCGGTGTCGACCTGCGAAGGTGAAGTGATCGGGTCGCTCGCATGGCCCGGCTTCACGCGGGGCTGCGCGGGGCGCTGTGCGGGCTGCGACGGCTTCGCGGGGGACGTGGGGGGCGTCGGTGCGGCCGGAGCCTGTGCGGGCGGAACTGCCGGCGCGCTGGGTGCGCGCGGCGGAGAAGATGCTGCCGGTGGAAGCGCGGGCGGCGACGATACTGCCGGAGCAGGTGTCGCTATCCTGGGCGCTTCCTTGCTGCCTTGCCAGCGACCGACGATCCAGCGGCCAACGGCGTAGCCGGCGATGCCGCCGCCGAGGAACAGAGCGCCAGAAGTGAGCGCGTCATGGTTGTCGTTCGCCATGTGAAAACTCCGGAAGATGTGAGATCGGTGCTTGAAGTCGCGCGAGCGACCAGAGGGCCGTCTGGTTGGTTCAGGTCACTCGTTCAGTCAGACTTGTCGTTCGTTCGGTCTCGTTCGGTCTCGTGTTGCGATGTCGGCGCTACAGGATCACGACCTGCATCGCCGACCCGCTGCACTCGCCCACGGGCTCCTCGTCGCCCTCGGGCGACGGCTCGCCCGGCGCAACGGGGTTCGCGCCACCCGGCGTCGCCGTCTTGTAGGACGGCGTCACCGCGAACACCCGCCACCAGCTCCGCGACGGCGCGGGCGTCTGCACGCCCGCACCATCGACGGTCTTGTAAGCGGGCGTCGCGCCGCCGACCACCGAGCCGAGCTCCGCGAGGAGCCCGGTCCGTTTGGCCGGCTGCGCCTGGCTCCCCTTGTAGACCGGAGCGTTGCGATAGAGAAACTCCATCGTCATCGCTTCCGGCTACCGGAGGATCCGGACGAGCAGGGACCCGAGGGTGCGCAGCTGCTCGTCGCGCTTGGCGTGGGTGGCGAGGGCCGCCTGGTAGGTCACGAGGTTCTCCACGTCCGTCACCGCCTCGCCCTGCGACACCGGCGCCGCGGGCAGCGGCACGATCGCAGCGATGAGCTGGATCCCGGAGTCGATCAGCTCGCCCGTCGTCATGTTGAAACGGGAGGCGAAGCTGGCGGGCTGCTGGGTGACGATCACCGGCGGCTGGGAGTACGACCCCACCGTCGGCGACGCGCCGCCCGACTGGATCACCATCGGCCGGCGGCTGCCCGCCGGCACCACGACGGTGCGGCGCGGGTGGCTGGTGCGGTTGGCACCGTGCGCGCGAACGGTGGCATTACGCTCATCGTCGCCGATATAGATAACTTCCTGGTCCATAGTCACTCCTTGTCGTTGCGACGGCCGTGGCCGCTCGCGCGACGTCAAGCACCGATCTGCGGTCGTCCGTCTTGCGCCTAGCCCGGATTATTCATGCGTAGGCGCGCCGGCTACCGGAAGCGGGCTGGAGCAGGTCGATGGGCACCAACGACAGCTCCGAGGAGCCGCTGAAGCTGGATCATGTTCGTCGATCGAGCATGAAGTCTCGTCACCTAGACCTAAAACAAGCACTACTAGGCCTCAAAATTGCAGGCGGCCGGCTGACCGGATCGCGGACACAAGAAGGGCGAGTTCGGGTTCGTCCCGATTCGTCCCCGCCGTATGTTGACGTAACTCCTTCGTGTCAGTTTGTT
>DATMCI010000341.1:0-15498 GCA_035558535.1 Kofleriaceae bacterium | reverse complement strand
CGCGCGGACACGGACAACAACAGCGTGACGGTGGCTGACCCGGTGTGGACGCAGCTGCTCACGGTCAACCACCCCGAGTACCCGGCGGGCCACGGCTTCGTGGGCGCGGGCTCGATGGTCGAGGCGGTGCGCGCGTACTTTGGCACCGACTACGTGAGCTGGACGCTCACGACGGTGGGCGTCACCGGGCTGACCCAGCCGTCGCGGTCGTACACGTCGCTGACGGCGCTGGCCAACGACATCAAGAACGCCCGGATCTACGGCGGCCTGCACTACCGGTTCTCGGTGGACGCCGGCCAGTCTCAGGGGCGATCGGTCGCCTCGTACATTAATTACTACTACTTCCAGCCCTGGTACTAGCCGGGGCGGAGCGCGCGGCGGGGGAAGCCGCAGATCGCTCGTGAACGGCCGGGCCTCGTGCCTTGCGTTCTAATACGTACAGAAGAAGTACGCTAATCGACATCGCGGAGTTGTCGATGATCTCGTCTATCTTCGTACGTTTCTCGATCCGTGGCAGCGGCGCTACACTCGACAATGGACGTGGTGTGCGGGAATGCGGATCTGCTGGGGGCGCTGGTGGCAGGAGTGCTGCCGGAGATCGAGCGAGCGGCGATCGCGAACCACGCGGCGTCGTGCGACCTGTGCCACGCGTTGATCGAAGGCTTGGTGGAGACCGGCGCCGTCAGCGAGATGGCCCTGGCGTCCGGCGGGCTGCTCGCCAGCACCGGCGGACGCACGGCCGGCGTGCTCGAGCTCGGCCGCGGTACCCCCGACGGGGCCGGCGGTGTCGGCGAGCCGGAGGCGACCGCGCCGGGCACGTCGGAGTTCGGTGGCACGGACCGGTTCGCGGTGGTGCGCCGCATCGGCGCGGGGGGGATGGGCGTGGTCTACGAGGTGTGGGATCGCGAGCGTGAGGCACCGTTCGCGCTCAAGACGCTGCGCGCGCTCTCACCGCGGCGGCTGTCGCTGTTCAAGAACGAGTTCCGCGCGCTGCGCGGGCTGTCGCATCGTAACCTGGTGACGCTGGGCGAGCTGGTGAAGGACCGCGGCCGTTGGTTCTTCACGATGGAGCTTGTCGACGGCGAGTCCTTCCTGTCGTGGGTATACCCGGAGCGTCCGGAGACGGGCGCAAGGTTCGACGAGGAGCGGCTGCGCGAGGGGCTGCGGCAGCTCGCGGGCGCGCTGTGCGCGCTGCACCGGAGCGGCAAGGTGCACTGCGACGTCAAGCCGTCGAACGTGCTGGTGACGCGCGACGGGCGGGTCGTGGTGCTCGATTTCGGGCTGGTGCGCGACGTCCGCGACCCGGAGGACGGCAACGATCACGTGATAGGGACGCCAGCGTACATGGCGCCGGAGCAGGCGCGCGGCGGCGGGGTCGGGCCGGCGGCTGACTGGTACGCGGTCGGCGTGATGCTGTACGAGGCGCTGACCGGGCGGCTCCCCTTCGAGGGGACGGTCGGAGAGGTGCTGGCGGCGAAGATGATGCGGCTGCCGCGCCGGCCGTCGGTGCTGGTGGCGGACGTGCCGGCGGATCTCGACGCGCTGTGCATGCGGTTGCTCGCGATCAATCCGGCGAAGCGTGCCGGGGCCGACGACTTGCGGCGCGTGCTCGGCGGCGACGCGGGCACCGAGACGATGAGCGACGAAGCGTTCCTCGGGCGCGAACGCGAGCTGGCGGCGTTGGACGCGGCGCTCGAGGCCGGCGGGCCGGTGGTGGTCGCGGTGCGCGGCGAGTCGGGCGTGGGCAAGAGCACGCTGCTCGGGCGGTGGCTCGCGCGCGCGGCGGGCGGTGGCGCGGTGGTGCTGGCGGGACGCTGCTGCGAGCGCGAGTCGGTCCCGTACAAGGCGATCGACGGCGTGATCGAGGCGCTGGCGCGCTGGTTGTCCGCTCAGCCGGAGGAGGAGGTCCGCGCGCTGGCGCCGGCGCGTGCCCAGCTCCTGGCGCGTGTGTTCCCGGCGCTGGCGGCGCTGTCGCCGGAGCCGGCGCCGAGCCCGGCGCCGAGCGGCCTCGAGCCGGCCGTCGAGCGGCGCCACCTGATCGAGGCGGTGCGCGCGCTGCTCGGGCGGATCGCGGGGCGGCACCGGCTGGTGGTCAGCATCGACGACCTGCAGTGGGCCGACGCCGACAGCCTCGCGCTGCTCACCGAGCTGCTGCGACCGCCGGACGCGCCGCCGCTGGTGCTGGTCGTCGCCGAGCGCGGTGACGAGCGCGCGGGGTTCGCGCCGCCGTGCCCGATCCGGCAGGTCGACGTCGGGCCGCTGGCACCGGCGGATGCGGCGGCGCTCGCGGCGACGCTCCTGCCGGCGGAGTCGCCCGACACCGCGGCGGCGATCGCCGCCGCGGCGGGCGGGCACCCGCTGTTCGTGATGGAGCTGGCGCGCGCGAGGCGGGGTCGCGAGGCGGGCGCGATCACGCGGCTCGAGGACGCGCTGGCGCGCCGGATCGCCGCGCTCGGCGCCGACGCTCGCGCGATCGTCGAGGTGGTGGGCGCCGCGGGCGCGCCGGTCGCGCAGGCGGTGGTCGCCGAGGCGGCGGGCGTGGCGTTCGGGACGCTCGCCGCGGTGCTGGTGCGCCTGCGCGACGATCACCTGGTGCACACCGGCGGCCTCGGGATGGAGGATCGGGTCGACGCGTACCACAGCCGTGTCCGTGCCGCGGTGCTGCAGCAGCTCGACGCGTCGCGCGCGGCCGGCCTCCATGCGCGGCTCGCGGCGGCGCTCGAGCGGCGGCCCGAGGTCGACCCCGAGCTGCTGTTCGGGCACTGGCTGGAGGCCGGCGAGCGGGCGCGGGCGCGGCGCTACGCGATCGAGGCGGCCGACATCGCGGCTGCGGCGCTGGCGTTCGATCAGGCGGCGCGGCTGTACCGCGCGGCACTCGAGCTCGGAGACGACGATGGGCTCGCGCTGCGTGGAAAGCTCGGCGCCGCGCTGGTGAACGCCGGCCGCGGCGCGGAGGCCGCGCATGTGTTCCAGGAAGCGGCCGCGAGCGCCGGCGGGCGCGAGGCGCTGGATCTGCGCCGCCGCGCGGCCGAGCAGCTGCTCCGCTCCGGCCACGTCGACGCCGGGCTCCGGGCGCTCGGCGAGGTGCTCGCTGGCGTCGGGCTGCGCCTGCCGGCGACCGGGCGCGCCGCGATCCCGTCGCTGCTCGCGGTGCGCGGCCGCCTGCGCCTGCGCGGCCTCGCGCTGCGCCGTGGCGGCAGCCTCGATTCCGGCGCGCTGGCGCGCGTCGATGCCTGCTGGTCCGCCGCGGTCGGGCTGCTGATGATCGACTCGGTCCGCGCGGCCGTGTTCCAGAGCCGCATGCTCCGGCTCGCGCTCGACGCCGGCGATCCGTACCGCGCGTCGCTCGCGCTCGCGCTCGAGGCCGGCCTCATCGCGGCGCGGGGCGTGCACGCCGCGCCGCGCGTCGCCAGGATCCTGGACCAGGCGCGCGCGCTCGCCGCCGAGTGCGGCAAGCCGCACGCGCACGGCATCGTCGCCGCGGCCACCGGGATCAGCGCCTACCTGCAGGGGCGCTTCGCCGAGGGACTCGCCGCCTCCGAGGAGGCCGAGCGCACGCTGTGCACCTGCACCGGCGTCACCTGGGAACGCGACACCATCGCCGCCCAGACGTCGTGGGCGCAGATTTACCTCGGCCGCTTCGCCGCGCTCGCCGCGCGCGTACCCGAGGTCATCCGCGACGCGGAGGAGCGTGACGACCGCTACCTCGCGACCGCGCTCCGCACCGGCACCCTTGTCTGGCTTCCGCTCGTCCGTGGCGACACCGCCGGTGCCCGGATCGCGCTCGACGAAGGCATCCGCCGCTGGTCGGAGCGCGGCTTTCTCCACCAGCATTGGGACGACCTCCTGGCGCGCGCCGAGCTCGAGCTCTTCACCGGCGACGCCGAGGGCGCGCTCGCCCGCATGCGCCACGGCTGGCGCTCCCTCGAGAGGGCCTACGTCCTCGAGATCCAGATCTGCCGCGAGGAAGCCCTCTTCGTGCGCGGTCGCGCCGCGCTGCGCCGCGCCCGACAACTCGGCGCCGCGACATCCGACGGCCGCAGCTTGCTGAAGTCCGCCGCCGTGGCAGCCGCGCGTCTCTACCGCGAGCGTGTCCCCTACATCACCGCGCTCGGCGACCTCCTCTCCGCCGGGATCGCCGCCGCTCGCACCGAGCTTCCGACCGCCGCCGCGCTCCTGCGCCGCTCCCTCGCTGCCTTCGACGCCAGCGGCCTCGCGCTCCACGCGGCCGTCGCCCGGCTCCGCCTCGCCGACCTCCTCTGCGGCTCCGAAGGCGACACCCTCCGCGCTTCGGCCCTCTCCTACGCCGCGCGCGAGCAGATCACCGCCCTCTCCGCCGTCACCGATACGCTCGCTCCGGGCTTCTCGGGGGCCTGTTGATACGGATCATGGAGTGGCTCCTCCGACCCGCTGCTTGCTGGCCATCTCTCGGGAGGCAGCTCACGAGCGCCGCCGCACAGCAGGGCCGTGCGCAGTGAGGCTCGCCGCCGCGGACCGCGAACCAAGCACCGTCAGCGCCGGTCGTGCATTCCTTCGCTCCGGGTTACCCGGAGGCCGCGCGGCCGGTCGGAATGCCGTGCGACGGCTCGCGCGATCGCCCTCCTAGTCGATTGTTATGAGGACGATGTTCCATTCGAGTCAGGTCCAGTTCACCCGCGACGGCCGCACCCTGGTGGTCGCGGAGCCGGACGCGGTCACCCTCGTCGAGCTGCGGGGTGACGGTCGCCGGCGGATCGCGATCCCGGGCGTGCAGGCGGTCGCCGCGTTCGCGGACCAGATCTGGGTGGCCACCCGGGCCGGCGCCCTGATCCGGCTGGCCCGCGACGGTCACCGGCTCGACGAGCATGCGCTCCCGGCGGACCCCGAGGGGGTGCTGATCCCGACGACGATCGACGGCCCCTCGGCCCTGTGGGCCGCGCGCGAGTCAGTGCTGCTGGTCGACGATCTCGGCTCGCTCGCGATCATCCCCAGCCACATCGACGCCGGGATCCCGATCGCGCGTCGCCGGTTCGCTCACTACGCGGGTCCGTGTGTGACGCTCCCGACGGGGCGGTCGACGACGCTGCGGTCCGGGCATCGAATCACCGGTGGCTGCGTCCTGGGCGAGGGCACCTCGATCGCGGTGATCGCCGAGCATGACCGCGGGCGCGAGCTCGCCGTGCTCGCGCTCCCCAGCGGGTGCCAGCTCCAGACCGTCAGCCTGCCCCCGGGCACGGTCCGGATCGCGGCGCGGCGCGGCCTCGCCGTCGTCCACGCGGCGGCTCGCCGGCTCGCCGTCATCGATCTCCGGGCTGCCTGCTCGCTCGGCGAGGTCGTGGTGGATGGCGATGTGGCCGACGTCGCCGTCGATCCCGACGGCGACCGCCTGGCGATCCGCCTCGTTAGCGGCGAGCTTCAGCTTGCCTCGATCGGCGAGCGCATGGGCGTGGCCACCCGCCTGTCCACCTCGCCGCGAGGCGCCGTCCGGCCGCTCGAGCCCCGGCCCCCCATGATCGTCGGCGGGCCCGAGCCGCGGCCGTGTCGGACGCGGCTGCCGCGCGCGGCTGCGCTGGTCACGCTCGATCGCGAGATCCAGTCGATCACGCAGTGGGCGCTGCGGGCGATCTTGAACCCGCGGGAGACGTCTCGGCTCGGCCATCTCGGCCATGACAAGGGGGGCCATCATCCGTACGAGCACGAGGTCGCCGCGCTCGCCGAGAAGCACGCCGGGGTCGCGCTGGCCGCGGCGCCACAGCATCGCAGCGCGTCGACGTCGAGCGCCGAGCTCGTCGGCGAGGTCGGGGCTGTCGCCGACCGCGATCGATGTGTTGCTGGTGATCGTGGCGGCGTCGCTGCGCGGCTACATCGCGCGGCTGTACGGCATTCGCGGCAACACCCCCGGCCCAGCATCGCTGGACGAGCTGCTTGTCCAGCGTGACCTCGGTGAGCGCTTTTTCAGCGCGACAAGGTCGAGGTGGGACCTCTGGCAGATGCAGGTATCGGACGTCCAGCGCCGGCCTATGTGTCTTTCCAGAGAAAGTTGAGAGGGGATTTATGAAGAGAATGGATTTCGAGGGTAGTGCTCGGGGCCGCGACGATCAGGACAGCCACCAAGGCCGAGGCATGGGGGCCACCGGCGATGGTGGTGGCGCGCCAGCCTCCGGCGGGCTCCCCGTGGTCCCGCAGCGGCCCGCGGCGCCGCCTCCCGTAGGCAAAGACAAGACCGTCTGACTCCGGCTTGCGATCCGGCTTGCGATCCGAGGTGGCGCGGCACGCGCGGCACCGATTCGCTCAGCCCGAGGCGCAGCGGACCCCGCCGTTCACCATCACCTCGGTACGTTTCCAGCGACCTCGCATCGTGGAGCGCGACATGTGCCAACCGTGCGCCCACGAGCCACCGCGAAGCACACGGATGTCTTCCTGGAGCGGCACCGGCGCCTCGATGCGTGGATTCATGCACGCACCGCACTCCGGCAGGTACGGCTTGAGGAACTGGTCCTGGACCCACTCCATGACGTTGCCGCCCAGATCGCGAACGCCCTCGGGTGTCCGATCGAGGGGAGCCGTCCCGACGGCGAGCGGGCCGGGCTCGAGGGAACGCGGTGTGCACGGCATATCGTTGTCGCGACCCCAGGCGACCTCGTCGCAGCGGGGCTCCTGCTCGCCCCACGGGAAGCGCCGCGCGGTGCGCCCGCGGGCCGCGAGCTCCCACTCGGCCTCCGTCGGCAGCCGCTTGCCGCGTCCCTTGCAGTAGAGGGACGCGCCGTCCCAGGTGAGCAGGCCGACCGGCTTGTGCTCATAGCCAGGGCGCGCGATGAAGTCGCCGTCGGCGTTGCTGTCCGCGTCGGCGACGCGCATCAGGCCGGCGTACGGCGGCAGCAGATCGAGGAGCCGCAGGTCGTCGAGGTAGACCCAGCGCGGGACCTGCCGCTCGTCGTCCATCCGCACCCCGATCGAGGGTTTCATCGTGCTGAGCCAGCGGGCGACCTCCTCGTTCGTGGCCTCGAGCTCGTCGAGATAGAATGGTGACAGCGTCACCTCGCGCGCGGGTTGCTCCCGATCGAGCAGATCGCGGCGGCAGGCCGCGCCGAGGCGCTCGCATTCCGCGGCGACCTCCTCGGCGGTGCGACCCATACGGAAGGTGCCGCCCGGGAACCAGATCATGCCGGCGAGCGCCGCCGGCGGCGACCTCGGCGGTGATGCCGGAGCGGGGACCGCGCGATCCCCGTGCCACGCGGCGGCGCTCGCCGCGGCGACGGCCAGCGCGGTCAGCCCGATCGAACGGCGGCGCTGTGCGCGGCGGGTGCCGGGCCGCGTCGCCGGCGCCGCCCCGGGCTCGGGGGCGCTCGGGGGCGTGTCCTGCGTCGGCTCGAGCGCGCCGAGGAGCGCGGTCATCGATGGAAACCGCCGCGCCGGATCGGCGTCGAGCCCGCGCCGTAGCGCCGCGTCGATCCACGGCGGCAGCGCGCGCGGGTCCTCGGGCGCGGTCACGTTGCCGCTGCGGATGTTGGTGAGGAGCTGGGTGGTGGTCGAGCCCGCGAACGGCCGCGCGCGGGTGAGCGCCTCCCAGGCCATGACGCAGAAGCTGAACTGGTCCGAGGCCATCGTCGCTTCGCCGGCGGCCTGCTCGGGCGCCATGTACGCCGGCGTCCCGAGCACCATGCCGGACCGCGTGAGCGCCGGCGCGAGCAGGTCATCGCGGCGGCCCGGGTCATCGCCCGGACCGCCGCCCTCGCGCTCCGTGCTGCCGATCCCGCGCGCCAGGCCGAAGTCGCCGACCAGGATCTGGCCGCTCTGCGCGACGAAGATGTTGTCGGGCTTGAGGTCGCGGTGGATCAGGCCGGCCTCGTGGGCAGCGGCGAGCCCGCGGCCCGCGGCGAGCAGCACGTCGAGCACGGCCGGCAGGGGGCGCGGCGTGGTCAGCCACCGCCGCAGCGTGTCGCCCTCGACCAGCGCCATCGCGATGAACGGCTGGCCCTCGTGAGTCCCGACGTCGTGGATCGTCACCACGTTCGGGTGCGACAGCATCGCGAGCGCTTGCGCCTCGCGCCGCAGCCGCTCGCCGCCGGCGGCCCCGCGCCGCAGCACCTTGATCGCCACCGCGCGGCCGAGCTCGGGATCTCTCGCGCGATACACCACGCCCATCCCGCCCCGTCCCAGCACCGCCTCGATCATGTAGCGGGCGACGCGGTCACCCGCCGCCAGCTCGTCGCGCTGGCGCGATTGGCCCTGCTCCGAGACATCGAGCGTCTCGGCCTCTGCCGGCGCCAGCTCCGGCGTGCTCACCGGCGAGTCCGCCAGCGAGTCTGCGGGGACGCTGGCGGTGGGCGATCGGAGCAGGGCGTCGAGGGCGGCGTGGCACGGCGCGCACCAGGCCGCGTGGTTCGCGAGCTCCGCGCGGCGCTCCGCCGTCAGACCGCCGGAGACCAACGCCACGAACACGTCCGCATCGGGGCAGGCCGTTCGGCGGTAGTTTCGAGAGCGACCGTGCATATTCAGGCTCGGCACCGGCCCGAATGACGGGCGGCGAGATCATGTGAGCAGTCGTTCGATGGACAGGGCCCCTGGATGTATGTCCGTCCCGCTCGCCACGCTGGAGTCTACCCCCGATGGTGGAGTCACGCTCGCGGCGAGCGCCGCAGCACATCGAGCCGTGGCCCACGCGTCGGCGTCTGGCGCTCTACACGTGTAGAAGAAGTTCGCTGATCGACATCGTGGAGCTGTCGATCGGCCGAGGCCGTCGAGAACCGCGCGGCATGTTCGATTTTTGTGCGACAAGGTCGACGTGGGTCCTCTTTGTAGACAGAGGCATCGACGAGCGCACGGCGGGACTCCGGTCACGCCACGGCATCGACGGCAATCAGGCCAACGACGCCGCCTTTGACGCCAGCACGGCATACGTGTTCCAGATGTCCAGTGAAAGGGAATTATGAGTAGAATGAATTTCGCAGCTCTCGAAGCCGCCCCGCCGCCCGGGGAGCGGCCACCGCTCGCTCCGACGCCGAAGCCGGCCGCGCCCCCCAAGAACCCCAAGGAGCCGGACCTCGTGACTGCGGCTTGACGAGCGACAACCGGACCCTCCGCGAGGCCAGCCAGCTCAGCGCGAGGCGCAGCGGACTCCGGCGTGCACATTCACCTCGGTACGTTTCCAGCGGCTCCGCACCGTGGAGCGCGACTTGTGCCACCCGAGCGACCATGACCCACCGCGAAGCACGCGGATGTCCTCCTGGAGCGGCACCTGCGCCTCGATGCGTGGATCCACGCACTTGCCGCATCCTGGTAGGTACGGCTTGAGGAACTGGTCCTGCACCCACTCCATGACGTTGCCGCCCAGATCGCGAACGCCCTCGGGCGTACGATCGAGTGGCGCCGTTCCGACGGTGAGCGGGCCGGGCTCGAGGGAGCGCGGTGCGCACGGCATATTCTTGTCGCGACCCCAGGCGACCTCGTCGCAGCGGGGCACCTGGTCGCCCCACGGGAAGCGCCGCGCGGTGCGCCCGCGGGCCGCGAGCTCCCACTCAGCCTCCGTTGGCAGCCGCTTGCCGCGTCCCTTGCAGTAGAGGGACGCACCGTCCCAGGTGATCTGGGCGACCGGCTTGTGCTCGTAGCCGGGGCGCGCGATGAAGTCGCCGTCGGCATCACTGCCGCGCGCGGCGACGCGCACGATGCCGGTGTGCGGCGGCAGCACGTCGAGGAGCCGTAGGCCGTCGAGAACGACCCAGCGGACGTTCCCCTCGTCATCCATCCGCATCTCGATCGAGGGCTTCATCGTGCTGAGCCAGCGGGCGACCTCCTCGTTCGTGGCCTCGCGCTCGTCGAGATAGAACGGCGACAACGTCACCTCGCGCGCGGGTTGCTCGCGATCGAGCTGATAGCGGAGGCAATCCGTGCCGAGGCGCTTGCATTCAGCCTCCACCTCCTCGGCCGTGCGGCCCATACGGAAGGTGCCGCCCGGGAGCCAGATCATGCCGGCGATCTCCGCCGGTAACGACTCCGGCGAGGACGGCGGCGGCGATGCCGGGCCGCGGAACGCGCGATACACGGGCCACGCGGCGGCGCTCGCCGTGACCACGGCCAGTGCGGTCACCCAGATCGCACGGCGGCGTCCTGCACGGCGGGGGACGGATCGCGCCGTCAGCGCCACCAGCGCCGCCGCGCGCGTCGGGCTGACCTCGAGATCCCCGATGACCCCGAGCTCCTGCGATCGAGGGTCGCCCAGCGCAACCCCGGGCTCGGGCGAGAGCCGGTGCGCGTGCTGCGTCGGCTCGAGCGCGCCGAGGAGCGCGGTCATCGATGGAAACCGCCGCGCCGGATCGGCGGCGAGCCCGCGCCGCAGCGCCGTGTCGATCCACGACGGCAGCGCGCGCTCGCCCTCGGGCTCGGTCACTGAGCCGCTGCGGATGTTGGCGAGGAGCTCGGCGGTGCTCGTGCCCGCGAACGGTCGCGCCCGGGTGAACGCCTCCCAGGCCATGACGCAGAAGCTGAACTGGTCCGATGCCATCGTCGCGTCGCCGGCAGCCTGCTCGGGCGCCATGTACGCCGGCGTCCCGAGCACCATGCCGGACTGCGTGAGCGCCGGCGCGAGCTCGTCATCGCCGGTCGAGCCGGCCGCCTCGAGCTCCACACTGCCGATCCCGCGCGCCAGGCCGAAGTCGCCGACCAGGACCTGGCCGTTGTGCGCGACGAAGATGTTGTCGGGCTTGAGGTCGCGATGGATCAGGCCGGCCTCGTGGGCGGCGGCGAGCCCGCGGCCCGCGGCGAGCAGCACGTCGAGCACGGCCGGCAGGGGGCGTGGCGTGATCAGCCACTGCCGCAGCGTGTCGCCCTCGACCAGCGCCATCGCGATGAACGGCTGACCGTCGTGGGTCCCGACGTCGTGGACGGCGACCACGTTTGGATGCGACAGCTTCGCGAGCGCCTGCGCCTCGCGCCTCAGCCGCTTGCCGCTGGCGGCCCCGCGCCGCAGCACCTTGATCGCCACCGCGCGGCCGAGCTCGGGATCTCTCGCGCGATACACCACGCCCATCCCGCCCCGTCCCAGCACCGCCTCGATCATGTAGCGAGCGACGCGGTCACCCGCCGATAGCTCCTGGCGGTGGCGCGCCCGGTCCTCCTCCGACTCGGCCAGCGTCTCGGCGTTCGCTTGATCCACATCCGGCGTGCTCGCCATCGAATCGGCGGGCAGGCCGGCGGTGTGCGATCGGAGCAGCGCCTCGAGCGCGGCGTGGCATGGCGCGCACCAGGCCGCATGGTTGGCGATCTCCGCGCGCCGCTCCACCGACAGGCCGCCGGATGCCATCGCGACCAACGCCTCCGCTTCGGGGCATTCCATGCGCCGATAGGATCGGGGGTGACCGTGCCCTGCCGTTGCAGGCATCGGCGTCGAACGGGCGGCAAGATTATTGGAGGAGGCGTTCAATGGACACCTCGATCCGGCTCTGCACCAGGCGGACGATCGAGTCGACCTCGCCGATGGAGATCGCGAGGCGGGCGGCCAGCTCGGCGCGGATCGCGCCGCCTAGCTCCTCGCGGGCAGCGGCGATCCGGCGCGCGGCAGTCGCGCGATGGATGCCGTAGAGCGCGCCGATGCGATCGATGGTCCAGCCGTCGACCACGCTGTAGCGGAGGAGCGCGCGGGGCTGATCGGAGAGCGCGGAGAGGGCGGCGCGCATCGCGGCGTCGACCTCGGGGCGGTAGCGCTCGCGCAGGTAGCCGAGCTGGGGATCGGAGGCGGGTGACAGCATGTCGAGGAAGGCGTCATCGGTGATGCCGACCTCGCGGCGGCCCTTGTTGATCACGCGCACGAGCTCGCGGGTCGCGATCACGCGGAGGTAGCTGCGCAGATCGCCGCGGCCCGAGAACTCGCGCAGCGCGGCCGGGCGCCTCGGCTCGCTGACGAACAAGATCCGGCGCATGTGGCTGCGCACCTCGTCGGCCTGATCGGGGCGCGCGCGGAGCCGGCGCGCGGTCGCGTCGACCTCTCCGAGGAATTCATCCTCGAACCGGCGGACCGCGAGCGGATCGCCGGCGGCACACGCGATCGCGAGGTGGACGTGATCGGCGCGGACGCGGGCGAGCTGCTCGGGGCTGGCGGCGGCGCCGAGGCGGCGGGCGAGCTCGGCGGCGAAGGTCGCGGCGTCGACGGCCAGGTCTGGATAAGCGGCGAGCGCGGCCTCGCGGAGCTGGGTGAGGGTCTCGGCGAGCGCCGCGGCGTCCTCGAACCGCGGCCGCGCCTCGTCGGCGAGCGCGGTCAGGAACACATGCTCCAAGCGCCCCGCGCACAGGTCGCCTGGATATATGTCCGTCCCACTCGCCACGTTCGAGTCTACCCCCGACGTGGGGGTCAGGCTCGCGGCGGGCGGATCCTCGTGAGCGTGGCTTCACCGGGAGGCCGGCGCTGCGCGTTTCCATGAGTGCGACGGCGCCCGGTGCAGCTCACGCGGCGGATCGTGCGGCGGCCGCACGATGGGCGGATCATGCGGCGGCCTCGAGCCGCAGATCGATCGTGAACGGCCGGGCCTCCTGCCAGTGGCCGTGCGCGCGCGGCTCGCCGGGGAGCTCGGTCACCGAGATGCGCTCCTGGCGCCGCGCGAGCGCCTCGCCGTCGTCGCGCGGCAGGCCGGCGTAGGGCCCGCCGCCGGGCCGCCACGACCACAGCTCGACGCGCTGCGCGCGGCCGGCCCACGCCCACTCGATCACGAGCGGCTCGGTGGCGGGCAGGCCGGGGTGGAGGCCGGGCGCGGGCTGGTAGACGCGGCGGCGGATGCCGATCGCGCGCACGCCCTCGCCGAGCGCGCGCAGGCGCGCCCACCGGCCGGCGACGGCGATCGCCTCGGGGCCGGGCCCGTCGAGCGACAGCTCGACGCGCGCGGTGGAGGCGTCGACGATGCGCGCGGGGGCGCGCTCCTGCGAGGCGACGTCGCCGACGAGCGGCCAGAACTCGAGCGCGGAGCGGATCGCGAGCGTCGCGTCCCCGAGGCGGCAGGTGATACCGGGTGAGCGCCACGCGGCGAGCTCGGGGCGCAGCTGCGCGGGGATGCCGAGGCCGTGGTCGTCCAGATCGCCGAGCACGCGGCGCAGGTCGTGCTGGAGCGCCGCGGGCAGCGCGAACCGATCGTGCAGCTCGTCGTGCCAGTCGACGAGCGGCGCGCGGTAGTGCGAGACCACGAGGCGCGCGACGATCGAGCGGAGCAGCGCCGCGCAGGCGGCGAGCATCGCGGGCCGCTCGGGCATGCGGATCGCGCGCAGCTCGACGATGCCCATCCGGCCGTGGCGCGTGCCGTGCGGCGGGATGCTCGGGTTCCACAGCTTCTCGATGTTGGCCTCGGCGCGGTGCGTGTTGCCGGCGCCGTCGACGAGCAGCGGCGCGAGCGCGTGCCAGAGCTGCTCGGGGGAGAGCTCGCCGCGGTCGGCGAGGCGCTCGATCCAGCCGAGCGCGACGGCGAGCTCGTCCCACCGCTCGCGCGCGCCCTCGTCGGGGCGCGGGCCCTGCGAGGCCGAGCCGACGCACTCGTTCGCGAACCAGTACGACAGCGACGGGTGGTTGTTCAGGTAGCGGATCAGCGCGGGCAGGACGTGCGGGTAGCGGAGGAACGGGCTCGCGTCGGGCCGCGGGCCGCCGAGCGAGATCTGGCTGCCGCCGCCGGAGTCGGCGGGATCGCCGTTGTAGCGGTAGCGCGCGGCGGCGAGCCCGGCGCCCTCGGCGGCGGCCCAGATCGCGCCGACCTGCGCGGCGAGCGCGGACACGGTCGCGCACGGGGCGGTGTTGACCTCGACGACGCCGGGGTCGGGCGTGACGGTGAGCCAGTGATCGCCGCCGAGGTCCTCGGGCGGCGGCGCCGGTGCGTCATCGATCGCGGCGCGCGCGGGCGCGGCGGTGGCGTCGGCGTCATCGCGCCAGCGCACGCCGTACGCGAACCGGGGCGCGGGCTCGTCGGGGAACTGGCGGCCGAGCACGCGGCTCGTGCGCGCGCCGGGCAGCGCGTCGGCCAGGTGCGTCGCGAGCGCGTGCGCGCGGGCGAGCTTGTCGTCGCCCTCGGCGGCGTGGCTCCACGCGGGATCGGTGGAGTCGGCGCGCGTGAACGTCGGCTCGGCGCCGACCCACACCTCGACGTTGCGGCGCGCGAGCAGCTCGTCGTGCATCGCGAGCGAGGCGGCGAGGTCGTCGCGTTCGTCGCGGCCGCGCGTCATCGATCCGTCCAGTCCGCCGGGCGCGGCATCGGCGCGCCGCGCTCGATCCGGCGCAGATCGAGCGTGTGCGGCTGCTCGGCGCTGGGCGCGCCGACGCGCAGGAGGCGCGGCGCCGGTCCGGGCCCCTCGAGCGTGAAGCGCTGCGCGCGGCGGGCGGCGGCCTCGACGCGGGTCAGGGGCGGCGCGTCGAACGCGCGCCCCTCGGGGTGCCACACGTGGTACGTGCCGGCGGCGACGCCGCGCGCGGCCCACGTGTCGACGATCTCGATGCGCAGCGGGTGGTGGATGCCGAGGTGCGGGTGCAGCGCGTGCGGCGGGCACCACGCGCGGAACCGCACGCCGCCGACGCGGACGTCCGGCCCGCTGGTCTCGCGCAGCGGGACCTCCACGCCGTTCACCGCGACGGTGAAGCGCGCGGCGTCGAGGCCGATCGCGCGCAGCTCGATCCGCTCGACGGACGAGTCGACGTAGCGCGCGGTGCCGGTCTGCGTGGCTTCCTCGCCGAGCACGTGCCACGGCTCGATCGCGTTGCGGACCTCGAGCCGCGCGTCGCCGGCGGCGATCGCCCCGACGAGCGGGCAGCGCAGCTCGACGAACGGGCGGTAGCCATCGGCGGGCAGCGCGACGCCGCGCTCGGCGAGGTACGCGAGCACGTCCTCGAAGTCGCGCCACAGGTAGTACGGCAAGAGGAACCGATCGTGCAGCGCGGAGCCCCAGCGCACGAGCGGGTGGCGGTACGGCGCGCTGGCGAACGCGGCGACGAGCGCGCGCACGAGCACGACCTGCGCGGCGGCCATGCGCGGGTGCGGCGGCATCTCGAACGCGCGCAGCTCGACGAGGCCCTGGCGGCCGTACGGCGTCTGCGGATCGAGCAGCTTGTCGATCGAGATCTCCGCGCGGTGCGTGGAGCCGGCGACGTCGACGAGCAAGTGGCGGAGCAGCGCGTCGACCTGCCAGGCGGGCGGCGGCGGCGACTCGTAGAGCCGCGGCAGCGCGATCTCGAGCTCGTACAAGGCGTCGTGGCGCGCCTCGTCGACGCGCGGCGCCTGCGAGGTCGGCCCGACGAACAGGCCGCTGAACAGGTACGACAGCGATGGGTGGTGCTGCGTGAACGTCACGAGGCTCGCCAGGAGCTCGGGGCGGACGAGCCACGGCGAGCGCTCGGGGCGCGACGCGCCGATGGTGATGTGGTTGCCGCCGCCCGAGCCGGCCGCGCGCCCGTCGAGCATGTAGCGCTCGGCGGTGAGACCGGTCGCGAGCGCGGCGTCGAACACGGTCGCCAACGTGTCGGCCGCTTCGCGCGCGCTGTACGCCGGTGGCAGGTTGACC
>DATMCI010000340.1:0-49852 GCA_035558535.1 Kofleriaceae bacterium | reverse complement strand
GTCGGTGGCGTCGGTGGCGTCGGTGGCGTCGGTGGCGAGCGGGTCGTCGGGCGCGGCCATCGCGCGTGCCCGCGGCTCGCCGTCGCGCTCGACGAAGACGCTGCGCAGCGGCGCGTGGCGCTCGATGACGGCGTGCAGGGCGCGGCGCAGCCGGCCGCGATCGAGGGGGCCCTCGAGCGTCACGGCGCCGAGCAAGGCATAGAGGCCGGGGTGCTCGCGATCGTGCAGCCAGATGCCGCGCTCTGCGGGCGAGAGCGGCCGCTCGCTCGGCGCGGGCTCGGCGGGCTCGTCGTCGTCGCCGGGCTCGGCGGCGTGCGGATACCGGGCGAGCTCGCGGGCAAGCTCCGCGAGGGTCGGCGCGGCGTGGATCGCGCTCACCGGCAGCTCGACGCCGAGCCGCTCGCGGGCTCGCGACACGACGCGGATGGCCGACAGCGAGTCGCCGCCGACGGCGAAGAAGCTGTCGTGGACGCCGATCACGCGCGCGCTCGCGAGCCCGAGCACCTCGAGCCAGATCGCGTGGAGCGCCTGCTCCGTCGGCGTGCGCGGCAGGGCGGGCGCTCCCCCGGCGCGGAGCAGCGCGCCATCGGCGCCATCGGCGCCATCGGCGCCATCAGCGCCATCGGCGCCAGCGCGCGCCTGGGCCGCCAGCGCGCCGCGATCGAGCTTGCCGCTCGGCGTGCGCGGCAGCTCCGCGCGCAGCACGAACGCGGCGGGGCGCATGTACGGCGGCACGCGGGCGGCGACGTGCGCGCGCAGCTCCTCGGCGTCGACGGGAGCCGACGGGCAGACGTACGCGACGAGCCGATCGCCGCTGATCGCCGCCGCCGCGCTGCGGACGCGCGGGTGCTCGCAGAGCACGGCCTCGAGCTCGCCGAGCTCGATGCGGAACCCGCGGACCTTCACCTGCTCGTCGATCCGCCCCTGGTGCTCGAGCGTCCCGTCGGCGCGCTGGCGCACGCGGTCGCCCGTCCGGTACATGCGCTGGCCGGGCCGCGCCACGAACGGATCCGGCAGGAAGCGCTCGGCGGTCAGCGCCGGCCGGTGCAGGTAGCCGCGGGCGAGCTGCACGCCGCCGAGCCACAGCTCGCCGAGGCCGCCGGGCGGCACGGGCGATAGATCCTCGTCGAGCACGTAGGCGGTCGTGTCGGCGACGGGCCGGCCGATCGGCACCGCCGCGTCGGCGGCATCGGCCGCATCGCACGGCCACGCGGTGGCGTTGATCGCGGCCTCCGTCGGGCCGTACTGGTTGTGGAGCCGCGCGCGCGGGAACACGGCCGGCAGATCGCGGACGAGATCGGCGGTCATCGCCTCGCCGCCGCAGAGCACGGTCTCGATCGTCTGCCATGGGCGCTGGCGGCTCATGTCGAGCACGACCCGCAGGAGCGCGGGCACGAAGCTCACGGCGGTGGCGCCGGCGCGCCAAGCGAGCTCCGCGAGGTACCACGGATCAATCTCGCCGCCAGGCCGCGGGACGACGATCGCGCCGCCCGCAGCGAGCGGCCACGCGACCTCGAGCAACGCGAAGTCGAACAGTGGCGACGAGAGCTGCAGCACGCGATCGCGCGCGCCGAGCGGGTACTCCGCCTGCATCCAGCGCAGCTGCGCGTCGAAGCCGCGGCGCGGCACCATCACACCCTTGGGGCGCCCGGTCGATCCCGAGGTGTAGATGACGTAGGCGAGGGCCTCGGGCGATCCGGCTCGCTCGCCCGGCGGCCGCGGCGCGGCTCCGGTCGGCTCGTCTGTCGCGCGGCCGCGCTCGTCGATCCGGATCGCGAGGTGCGCGAGGTGCGCGAGCGCTGGCGGCAGCGGCCGCGTCCCGAGGATCACCGCCGGCCGCGTGTCGTCGAGCATCCACGCGACGCGCTCGTCGGGCAGCTCCGGCGTGATGGGCACGTACACGCCGCCCGCGCGCCACACGGCGAGGAGCGAGACGATCTGCGCGGCGCCGCGCGGGGCGATCACGGCGACCGCGCGCTCAGGGCCGACGCCGTGCGCGCAGAGCCGCGCCGCGAGCGCGGCCGAGGCGAGGTCGAGCTCGCGATAGCTCGTTGCGCCGTCGGCGCCGACGATCGCGGGCGCGTCGGGCACCTCGCGCATGCGGGCCTCGATCTGCTCGATCGCCGACGGGCCGCGCCGCGCCCAGTCGACGCCGCGCGCGGGCCGAAGGAGCAGCCGCTCGCGCTCCTCCGCATCGATCAGCGCCAGCTCGCGGAGCGGCGCCTCCGGCCGCGCGACCGCATCTCGCAGGAGCCGCGTGTAGCGCGCGGCGAACGCGGCCACGGCTTCGCCATCGCCGCCGTGCACGAACGCCAGCTCGCGCAGGTCCAGCACGAGCTCGCACCCGGGCGGGAGCTCGGAGGCGGAGGCCGCGCACGCGATCCGCGCGAACGGCCAGCCCGCCGCGCCGCGCGGCAGCCCGAGCGCTTCGGCGACGAGCTCGTGCGGCACGTCGCGGTGCTGCTCCGCCGCGCGCACGAGATCGCGCTCGCGCTCCACGGCCTGGGCGAAGCTGTCCGCACGCCGGACGCTCGCGCGCAGCGGCAAGATCGCCAGCCCGCGACCGTGCCCATTCCCATCCCCATCCCCATCCCCATCGTCGGGCCCTCCAGGCACCCACCCGATGCACGGCTCGCGCGTCGCGTCGAGCCGCGCGAGGAGCACCCGGAGCGCCGCGAGGTGCACGACGGCCGGCGGCACGCCGAGCCGCGCGCCGAGCGCCAGGAGCGCGGCGGCAAGCGCCGGCTCGACGCCACAGCTCACATGCCCGGGCCGTGCTGCGCCGTCGCGCGACCCCCACGCCAGCGGGAGCTCGCCCGCCGTCGCGCCCGCGCGCTGGCGCGTCCAGTACGCGAGCGCCTCCCTCACGGGCACCCTCGAGTGGACCACGGCGGCAGCCTATCACGGCACGCCGCGCGCCCGCGTCGACGGCGATGGCGACGCTACAGGCCCCACCAGCGGAATGCTGCGAGGTGCGACGGATGCGTCATCTCCTCGAGCAACATCGGTACGGTCAGGCCTGCGAGGCTCGGGGCTTCGGCGCGGTCGGCGAACGGGACGATGCATGAGGCGTCGGCACGGTGAATCTCGGCGGCCGCCCACCGTCGCGCTGCGTCGAGCAGCGCCAGCGCCTCGGGCACCGAGGCCATGCTCCGCGCTCGATCCGCCCAATCGCCGAGCAGTCCGGCGGTGGCGAAGGTGGCATAGCGGAGTGCGGCCGGCCCCCACTCCGCCCCAAGCCGCGTGAAGCCGAGCTGCTCGCACACGACGGCCTTGACGAGGTCCGGGATCGGCCACGCCAGATCGAGCACGCCGCGCGCGCCGGCCCCCAGGAGGTCTGCGACGAGCCCGGGCAGCCGATCGGTGTCATTGCGCAGGAGCGGCAGCACCTCCGAGCCACCGGCGACACAGGCCCAGATCTCCACCGAGTCGCAGCGGCCGAGCCTGAGGTTGGCGAGGTTGTGGCTGCCCAGTGTGCGTCTCCCCTCGAGCTGGAGGCCCGCGGTCGTGGCATTCAACGACTCGGGGGCGCCGACCCCGTACAGCCGCAGGGAGGCGAGCTCCTCGGCGACCGCCTCCAGCGCCTCCGCCTCGACGATGTCCCGGCCGCGTAGCGTCTGCGGATCGAGGACCTCGCACGGGGAGGCGCGCCGCAAGGTCTCGATCGCCGCCTCGCCGAAGCTCGTGTCACCGTCTTCGCGAGCGCGCGCGAGCAGGCACGCCGCTCGCACAGCACGAGACGGAGGGGGCGGGAGCTTCGAGAAGCCGAGCGACGGGATGTGGACGAGGCTCTCGACATGCGCCGCGATGTGCTTCTTACCGGCATAGAGCCCCAGGAGCGGCAGAGAGCGCAGCGCGCCAGGGGCCAGCACCTTCCAGTGGAGCTTGGTGGTGAGCGCGTCGCCCCACAGGGCCTGGAGGTGCGGCGCGAGCCACTGGCGCAAGCGCGTCCACGCTTCCTGACGCTCGGCGCACCGGCCCTGGGTCGGCTCGTTGTCCTGCTCGCGCGGGCTCACGAGATCGAGCACGAGCTTGGTGAGCGCGGGATCCTCGATGTGTCTGAGCCGCTGTCCGGGCCCTCGCCTGTCTCTCCACAAGCACGCGCCCACCAGGCCATATCTCTCATCCAGGGAGAGCGCCAGAATGCCCTGGTTGTCCGGAATCCCACGGAGTAACGCTTTATTTTGCTCGAGGATGATCTCGGGATCGAGCAGCTCGCCGAACTGGCCCGCTTCGCTGCCCTGCTGCTTGGCGAACGTCTGCTCGGCAGTGAGGATCTTGTCCCAGATCTCTTGGACCGCGCGTGTGCGGTTCCCGGCCATTCGCACGGCCTGATAGGCCGCCGTGCGAGCCTCCGCGTCGTCCTCGGCGCGCGATTCGCACAGCTTCCCCAGGACCCAGCCAGTCGCGTCGAGGATCGCGCTCGTCTCGTGCTGCAGGGCGCGCGCCGGCCGCGTGAACGGATCGAGCACGGGCGGCTTCGGGACACCGGCTTCGGGCCGGACGAGATCGACCATGTCCGCGAGCGCGGTCCACAGCGCGTCGCGATCGCGGAGCGGCCACCAGAGCATTCGATACAGCAGCTCACTGAGGGGGGGCTGCGCCGATGCCAGTCGCATCACGTTGTGTCGAAATGCCAGCCGCAGGTCGCACGCGTACTGGAGACAGGCGATCACGTGCGCCGCTTCGGGTGTCTGCTGCGCCTTGCCAGCGACATAGCGGCCAAGCAGGTCGCGGTAGGCGCGACCCGTGGTGCCGCTGGAGGCGACGAGCGGCATCCGATCGCTCGGCCATCCCCAGATCGCGCCCTCCAGCTGACCGAGGGCTTCGCTGAGCAGCGCCAGCACGGGTTGTGTGGCCGAAGGTCCCATCTTGGCGAGGATCCGCACCTGCCGGTACGTGGCGCGGGCCAGCTCGCGCGGTGTCAGCGCGTCGAGGTGATCGCTCACCTCGCGCTGCGGATCGAGCTGGCGGCCCACGGTGTTGCGAGCCTCCAGGAGCCGGGCCGCGGGGCCCACGAGGTCGCCGTCCGGCGAGCTCTCCTGGAGCAGGCGCAGCAGCTCGTCCGCGTGCTCGACGATCCGTGCCGCGGCACCCGCGACGGCGCGCGTCGCGGCGACGAACCATTCGCACGCGGCGGTCGCGCGCCGGATCGCCGCGTGCGTCGGGCTCGGAGGGCCGAGCTCGGAGCCGAGGAGCTGCCAGGCTCGGCGCGCCGCCTCGTCGAGATCCGGGCGTGCAGCGACGGCGTCCAGGTACGCGAGGCGGGCTCGCGCCGCCGCGAGGTCGGGATCGTCGCCGCCTTGCCCTTCGAGCAACGCGCGCGCCCGCGCCCGCGCGCCGACGCTCGGGCCGCCGAGCACGGGGTGGAGCGCCTCCCCGGTGGCGAGGTCGAGCCACAGGTGCGCGGCCTCGATGAGCAGGCTGGCTCGCGCCTCGGCGGCCAGCGGCTCACATGCGAGCGCTTCGTGGAGCCACGCGAGCCCAGCCAGGAGGTTGTGCGTGTGACTGGAGGTGATGCGATCGCGATAGAGCCGCGCGGCGGTGATCGCCTGTTCGGGCGTCGGTGAGCCCGGCGTGCCGCGCTCGAGCTCGTCCAGCTCGCGCTCTCGCCACTCCTCGAGGGACTCGCGCTCCTCGGGGGCTGACTCGATCAGCTGCCGGACCTTTTGCTTCACGCTCTCGTCGATCGGGCGTGCGTGCTCCTCGGTCCAGCGCTGGAGCGGCCGCCGCTCTGGCACGCCCACGAAGCGGAACCCTGCCCACGAGACGGGGCACGCCAGGTACTCGCGCCAGCGCTGGAGCTCCTTTGGATCCAGCGGCGCGTCGGGCGCGCTGGTCTGGCCGAGCGTCCCCAGCTCGTCACCGGGGATCGCCTCACCGCCGAGCCGGGCGGCGAACGCCGCGAAGGCGTCCGCGGGCGGGTGGCTCGCGAGCAGCTCGAGCAGCGACGGTAGCCCCTCGGCGAGCCACCACCGCTGCGCATCGGCCAGGGCGTGCGCTGGGTCGCGGCCCGCCGCGACGTTGCCCCGGAAGCGGCGAATGATGGCGGCGGTCACGAGCTCCGGCACCTTCCACAGCGTGCCGATGGCGCTGCGAACGCCCACGCGCAAGAAGCTGAAATCGAGGCCGAAGGGCTCGTCCACGTCGGGCGGGATCAGCGGATCCGCGGGGATATTGACCCCGGTCTCGCAGGCCCAGAGCTCGACGCGCTCGATGCCGCTCCATGGGCTCGTGAGCTCGGGTAGGCCGATACTACCGTCGGCGAGCTCGATGGAGGGCCCTTGGGTTTTGGCGTGGCGTCCGTGCGTGTAGAAGCAGATGACGTCGGCGGTCGCGGCATGCTCGAGGACCTGCGCGCGCGTGGCGCGCTCGCCGACGAGCCGGAGCTCGCCAGCGGCCGTTTGGCCGATCGCCACATCGCTACGCTTCGTGCCGGGGGGCGTGACGATCAGGGTCCGCTCGCGCGGCGGGTGCGCGTCCTGCCGCGTCCGCAGCGGGAACAGCGACGGGAGCCAGAGGATCGAGTCGAAGCGATCGAGGAGCCGCCGCCCAGGCGGCCCCAGCGCGCCGAGCGGCAAGAACGCCGCGCCGCCGGAGGGGAGCACGACGGCGCGCTCGCGGCGGCCCTCGGGCAGCGCGGGTGACAGATCGAGCCGCTCGAGCATCGCGGTGAGCGCGCGGTGCGGCGGGGCTTCCGAAGGCTCGAGCGCAGCGCGGAGCAGCTGCCACTGGTCCGGAGGAATCGACATGCGGTGCGCGTTCGCGGCGAGCTTCCCGCCGTCCTTCCAGACCGCGACCACCAGCAGATCCTTGACCAGGCTGATCCGGATGAGCACGTGTCCGGGCAGCTCATCGAGCAACGCGCCGAGGTTACTGGGCTCGAGGACATCCTCGATCGCGCCGAAGGCCGCCGAGGTCTCGGGTTGCCGCCGGGTCAGGATCTGCCGGAGCCGGCTCACCACGGGCACACGCGCCGCTGCTTCGCGGCGGAGCCTCGCCACGGGCTCGGCGTCCTTCGCGCACTCGCCGAGCAGCCGGTACGCCTCGCTCGGATCGGGCTCCGCCGGCCCCGCCGGGGGCGGGTGCGTGGCCACATTCGAGAGCAGCTGCTGCCTCTCCTCCCGCGGCACGCGCTCGAGCATGCCTGCCATCTGCTCGAGGGTCGCGGCTTCGTTTGCCCGCCAGTGAAGCTCTCGCAGGAGCTCCCGCGTCTCCGGATCGCTCGGCTGCCACGTGTACACCGAGGCGGTCTCGATGAAGCGGAGCGCGCTGCAGTTCTCCAGCGCCAGGAAAGCGTCGAGGGGGCGCTGGGTCGCCACGTACAGCCGTGCCGTCACGGCGGCAGCCTGGTGCGCGCGGCGCGCGGCTTCGTCGGCGACGTGATCCGCCATGGCCTCGCTGCGCTCTTGGATCGCCTGACCGATGAGCCACTCCAGGAGCTCGAGGGCACGCTTGGGTTGCTTGAGGCGCCGGAACAGATCAGCGGCGAGGTGGGTCTTCTCCGCGGGCAGCGAAGAGAAGTTGATGGCCCGAAGCTGCGCCAGCGCGTGCTCCTCGCGCTGGCGCTCCTTGGTCGCCAGGTGCGCCTCGGCCATGACGAGCCGCGCCGTATCGAAGTTCTGCGCGTCGCCATGCGCGAGGACGTCTGACGCGAGGTCGATCGCCTTCTGCGTGTCCCCCTTTCGCCCGCGCTCGAGGTACGCGCGCGCGGCGGCGAGCGCGACAAGGTCGTGCTCGGAGCGCTTGCCATGATCTGACTCCTGCTCGAGCCGGCAGTGCAGATCGAGCGCGCGGCGGTAGGCCGTCAGGGCCGCGTCCACGTCGTCGCGATGGTGCCGCAAGAGATTGCCCAGGTTGACGAGGCACGCGGCGGCGAGCGCCCATCCGGCGGGCCCGATCTTCTCCGCCGTCGTGGACGCCCTGCGGAGGAGCGCCTCGGCCTCGTTCAGGAGCTGGGCGCGCCGCGCTGGCTCGGTACATTGGGCCGAGAGGTCGCGCAAGCAGAGGCCGAGCGAGCTCTGGGTTTGCACGGCGCGGAGCGGGCGGCTGGCGCGCGACGGACAGGCCAGCGAGGCGCGAAAATACCGCTCCGCGGCGAGCAAGTTCTCGATGCGCACTCCGAGCCGGCGGTTCGAGAACGAGTGTCCGAGGTCGTGCCGCGCCGAGCCGGCCGCGGCGGACAGGTCCGTCTCGGGGTGCAGCCGCACCGCCTCGAGCAAGAGCTCGTGGGCCGCCTCCTGCCGGCCCCTCGCCACCAGCGTGACCGCGCGGTGCCGCAGCAGCGCCGACGCGCGGCCCGTCTCGGTGGATCGCACCTCGCGCTCGTACTCGCGGTCTTCCAGCCCGGCCACGAGCGAACGAAGCAGAGAATCGCGGTCAGGAGCGTCGAGCATCGTCACGGATGATAGTGGGTGCACAGGGCGCGAGATCGATCTCCGGGCACCTTCGGCTCGACGGATGACGGCGCCGATGTGCGCTGTGACCCGTGATGCAGCGGGCTAGCGGCTGGTTAGTGAGTGCGCTGGATCCGGTGGAGTGCGCCGGAGCGGCTCATGCATCATGTCCGCCCGCGCGCCGGGCCTCGGCGGCGGCCTTCAATCAAAGGAATGAATGCACATGCGAATCTGCTGGTCTCTCGCTCTGCTGTGTTGTCTCGCCGCCATGGGCTGCGCGCTCGATGAAGCGGGCGATCTGCCCGCCGAGGAGCCGTCGGCCGCGGAGTCGGAGGCCGCGCAGGAGCTCATCCCGCCGCCCAACTTCTATTATTACAGCGCGAGCAACACGAACAACGCCCAGCAGAACACGGTGAACCAGACCTTGGTGCTCAATGCCGGCTGGGAGGTCACGCTGAGCAACTGCGAGATGGGCTTCACGGGCGACACCTACGTGCGCCTGTACGGGCCGAGCGGCCTCGAGGTGGCGTCCAACGACAACGCGTGCGGCCTCGGCTCGCGCGTCGTCTACCGGGTGACCACGTCGGGCACCTACCAGATCCGCGGCGGCTGCGCCGCGGACACGAGCTGCTCCGGCACCGTCAAATGGGAGATCGTCACGGTGTTCGGCTCGTTCAGCTTCACCGCGACCAACACGGCCAGCGCCACGCAGAACACGGTCGATCAGTACATCTGGATCCAGACGGGCCGGAAGATCACCGCGGGCACGTGCGGCATGGCGGGCAGCAGCGCCACGGGCGATACGTACCTGCGGATCTACGACAACAACGGCGCGCAGGTCGCGGCCAATGACGACGCGTGCGGCACCCTCGCCTCGAACGTCAGCTACACGTCCACGGCCTACGTCTCGTACCGGCTCCGGGCGGGCTGCTACGCCAGCGGCAGCTGCAGCGGCACGGTGGCCTGGTCGATCCAGTAGCAATCGCCAGGCGATACGCCGCGCCGCCGGGCGCGGATTGCATCGAATTCGATCCCGGCAACAAGCATGTGCCACCATTACGCACATGCGGGTCTTACGTGTCGTGCCGGTTGCCGTGTTCGTTCTTGGCTGCAGCGGCGGAGATAGCTCGCGCCGCAAGCCAGCGACGACAGCGAAGTCGACGGCGGGAGGCTCCGCGAAGGGGCCGGCGGCGGGTGGTCCGACGAAGACGCCCGGGGCGGGCGGTCCGGCGGCCCCGGCCCCGGCCGCGCGCCAGCTGGCCGAGGAGACGACGCTGATGACGCGGTCCGGCGCCGCGCTGCGGGTGCCGAAGGGGTGGTGGCTGACGCTGACCGAGGCCGGCGAGGTCCTCCTGCTCGAGGATCCAGAGCGCGCCCTCAAGGCGTGGTTCATCGAGAGCCGCGAGCCGAACGGGGCGAGCGCGATCGCGGCGGCGTGGCGGCGCGTGGTGCCGGGGTTCTCGCTCAAGGAGGTGGGCCCGCCAGACGCGCCGCCGCCGCACGGCGGCTGGGAGTCGATCACGACGATCGGGTACGACACGGGCCGCAGCGGCAACCGCGTCGTCGAGGCGCAGGCGCGGCGCTACGGCCCGATCACGTACTCGATGCTGGTGGACGGCGATCGCGCGGCGATGTCGCGCCGGGGGCCGCAGCTCGAGCGGATCCAGGAGAGCCTCCGGCCCGATGGCATGCGCGAGGAGTCGCTGGTCGGGCGGGCGCCGCGGCGGATCGATCGGGCGCGCGCGAAGGAGCTCGACGACTTCATCCACGAGGCGCGCATCCGGCTCTCGGTGCCGGGGGGCGCGGTCGCGGTCGTGCAGCGCGGCGCGGTGATCTACGAGCGGGTCTTCGGGGTCCGCGCGCTCGGCCAGACGGCGCGGGTCTCGCCGCGGACGCGGTTCCTGATCGGATCGGTCACCAAGCCGATGACCACGATGATGCAGGCGTCCCTGGTCGACGCGGGCCTGTTCTCGTGGGATACGTCGGTCACCTCGGTGTTGCCGAGCTTTGGCCTCGGCGACCCGGAGCTCACGCGCAAGGTCGAGATGTGGCACATGTCGTGCGCGTGCACGGGGATGCCGCGCAACGACGTCGAGGGCATCTTCGAGTTCGAGAAGGTCTCGCCTGAGCAGCGGCTCGAGTCGATGAAGTCGATGAAGCCGACGACGGCGCTCGGCGAGACCTTCCAGTACTCGAACCTCATGGTCATGGCGGGCGGCTACGCCGCCGCGCACGCGTTCGCGCCGAAGCGCCCGCTGGGCGAGGCGTACGACGCCGCGATGCGGCGCAAGGTCTTCGGCCCGATCGGCATGGACTCGTCCACGCTCGACTTCGCCGCCGCGCAGCGCGGCAACCACGCCTTGCCGCACGCCACCACGATCCACGGCATGGTCCGCCCGATCCCGATCGAGATGGAGCGCGGCGTGATCCCGATCCGCCCGGCGGGCGGGGTCTGGTCGAGCCTGCGCGACATGGAGCGCTACGTGATGACCGAGCTGGCGGGCGGCGTGGCGCCGAGCGGCAGGCGCGTGGTCTCCGCGGCGAACATGCAGGCGCGGCGCACGATCCGGATCGGCGACGCCGCCACCGGCGGGTACGGTCTGGGGCTGGGCGTCGGGCAGCTCCAGGGCCTGCAGACGCTGAGCCACGACGGCGGCGCCTTCGGCTTCGGCACCACGATGTTCATGCTGCCCGAGCAGGGCATCGGCATCATCGTGCTCACGAACGTGCGGAGCGGCGCTCCGACCGAGCACCTGCCGTTCAACGCGGTCGTGAAGCAGCGGTTGATCGAAGCGATCTTCGAGGGCGCCCGGCCGCTGTCGACCCTGCAGCTCGAGTACTTCGCCCGGGGCAAGGCCCGGGCGGCGATCCGGGCCGTCCAGCACGTCAAGCAGACCCCGGATCCGGCCCGCGTGGCGAAGCTGTTCGGGACGTACACGAACCCGAGCCTGGGGACGGTCACGGTCCAGGCCATGGCCGACGGCGTGATCTTCGATGCCGGCGAGTGGAAGAGCGCCGTGGGGCAGCGGATCGAGGGCGGCGTGCAGCAGCTGGTCTTCCTCGATCCGCCGTTCGCCGGGGCCGCGGTGATCGTCGGCGGCGATGACGCGAGCCCGACCCTCACGGTCGCGGATGGGCAGCAGACGTTCGTCTTCACCCGCGGCGCGGCGCGACCGTAGCGGCGGCGAGGTTCTCCGACGATGTTTGCGAGATAAACGTCGTGCCTTGACAATCGGGCAGGCACCCCCTACGGTGCCTCTTGCGCCTCCCGAACTACATTTGGATGGGGGGCGTTTACATGGGGCCTTTCGGCCCCTTGTTACTTTCTGAGGGTTGGATGGACCGCGTTGCCGTATTTGTCGATGCTGGCTACTTGTTTGCGCAGGGTTCGATCCTCGTCAGCGGCGGTCAGAAACTTCGCCGCGGTGAAGTCAGGTTGGACGAAACGGCGGCCCTGGATTTTCTGAGGCGGCTGGCGCAGGCAATCACCAACCTGCCGCTACTTCGGATCTACTGGTACGATGGCACCAACGCCGGTCCGAGTGCCACCCATACCTCGCTGGCCTACCGGCCCGACGTCAAGGTTCGGCTCGGCCTCGTGAACGCATTTGGTGAGCAGAAGGGAGTCGACTCCCTCATCGTCACCGATCTGATCAACCTCTCCCGGAACCGCGCGATGGCCGACGCGTTGCTCCTCACGGGAGACGAGGACATCCGCGTCGGCGTTCAACAAGCGCAGGAACTTGGCGTCCGGGTCCACTTGGTCGGCATCGCAAACGCGCAACAGAACCAGTCCAACCTTCTCCGGCAAGAGGCGGACACGCTGCACGAGATCTCGAAGAACGAGCTCGACACCTTCCTCGCGAGAACCCCTCCGACACCCGCGGTGCTGGTAATTCCGGCCGCGCCTGCGACAGCGGCAGCCTCGTCGACTTCGACACCGGCTGTCACACTCGAAGTCGTCGCCGCGACGTATGCGACGAGTCTCCTGAAGCCGGACGTCGAGCGTGTCGTAAACGCAGGTGGCAGCGTTCCACCTGATCTCGACCGTCAGCTTCTTCAGGCGGGGAGCAACGTCAAGAACGGCTCCCTGACCGAGCAGGAGAAGCGCGACATGCGGAAGGCGTTCATCGACGCCTGCAAGGCGCGCCCGTAGCTGCACATTTCTCTACGAGGACGCACGAGAATTCGTGCGGGAGTCTGAAGGCTGGACAAACCCGACCTGATGGCGGACCGGACGTATCCTGGGGCGGGCCTCGCCCGTCTTTCCGGTATGACTGCTTCATCGACCTCTCCTATCCCTGCTTCCGCGGTTCATTCGTACGAGGCCGAAGCTGCGGCCGCGGTCGCAGCCGCGGCTGCTGCGGCTGCTGCCGCGCCTGCTGCTGCGCCTGCCGCTGATCCGAGCGCGGCGGAGCTGTCGGCGGCGGTGAGCCAGTCGTGGCGCCGCTTCCTCGAGATCTACGAGCCGCTGCGGCCGGCGCTCTACCGGTTCTGCCGGTACCTGAGCCGGAGCCCCTGGGACGCCGAGGATCTGGTCCAGGACGCGCTGGCGCGGGCGTTCGCGACGCTGGGCGGGCTGATCGAGCCGCCGCGCGATCCGCGCGCGTGGCTGTTCCGCGTCGCGTCCAACCTGTGGATCGACCACGTCCGTCGGCGCGACGCGCAGCCGAGCGGCGACGTGGCGGCCGGCCCGGCGCAGGGCGGCGCTGAGGCGGCGGCGAGCGCGGCCTTGGGCCGGGAGACCCGCGAGGCGGCGGGCACGCTGCTCGTGCAGCTGTCGCCGCAGGAGCGCGCGGCCGTGGTGCTGAAGGACGCCTTCGACCTCGGCCTCGAGGAGATCGCCGAGATCCTGTCGACGTCGGTCGGCGCGGTCAAGGCGGCGCTGCACCGCGGCCGCGGCAAGCTCGCCGAGCCGGATCCGGACGTCTCGCGCACGCCGGCGCCGGGGGCGCTCGACGCGTTCTGCGCGGCCTTCAACGCGCGCGACCTCGATCGGCTGACGGCTCTCCTGCTCGATCACGCGACGGTCGAGGTGGTCGGCGCCTCGACGATCTACGGCGCGGAGCACGCGCGGGGGACCGTGCTGACGGGCATGCTGTTCGGCAGCAAGTACATGGCGACGCCGCCCGCGGGCAGCCGCTGCGTCGGCATGGATCCGCGGTTCGTGCAGGGCGCGCTGCCCGAGCCGGTGCGGCTCGAGCTGCGCTTCCACCGCGGCGAGCACCTGCTCCTGTCCTGGTACGCCCACCACGACGGCGACTTCGTCCGCGCGGTCTCGCGCCTCGAGCTCTCCGGCGATGGCGAGCGGATCGTCCGGCTCCGCAACTACTTCTACACGCCCGAGATCATCGTCGAGCTCTGCGGCGAGCTGGGCGTGCCGTGCCGGAGCAACGGCACGTTCCGCGCGCGCGGCGCGGCGTGAGCGGCTGATACGACCTGCCGTGGGCACGTGTAACGCGCGCCGCTACAGCCGCGCGGGCGAGGGCCTGTGATGTCGCGTAGTTGGGGCGCGGCACGACCGTTGCGATAGGTGCGGACATTCCACGGGCGCTTGCCCATTCGTCGCCCATTCGTTGCTCCTCACGTCCAGGAAGGTCCGCCATGTCTTGCATGAGATACGTCGTCGTCGCGATCGCGCTGTGCCTGCCGCTCTCCGCTTGCGGCACCGATGCCCCCGAGACCGAAGATCCGATCGAGGAGCCGGAGCTGACGGGGGCGGAGCTGGCGCTCCTGCCCGACGGCGCCGCGGACGAGCACGAGCACGCGGAGGCGCTGCTCGTCGAGGGCGCGAACGAGGACGACGCCGACCTGTTCGACGACGACTACGTCGTGCCGACGTTCGACGCGCCCGTGATCGACGACGCCTCGGCGGCGAGCCTCGGCGGCACGGCGGCGCAGGGGCCGCTGCTCAAGTCGGGCCTCCACCCGCGCGCGTCGGACGGGCTGCGCGCGTCGGGCGTCGCGGCGTGGCGCATCACGCAGACGATCGGCACCGCGCCAGCGTCCGCGGGCGTGCACCTGGCCGACGGCAGCGTGAACGGCAAGCCGTACACGGCGGCGGTGGACATCTCGGTGTCCTCGATGAGCGCGACGCAGATTCATAATCTGCTCGAGAAGCTGGCCAAAGTGGGATTCGCGGCGTGGTATCGCAAGAGCGGCAGCGACGGCTGGAGCGGCGCGAACCACATCCACGCGGTGTACGCGAACTGCAAGATGAAGTCGGCGCTCCAGTCGCAGGTGCGGTCGTGGCTCGTCGGGCGCAACGGCCTCGTGAGCAACACGGTGTACCGGTGGCACACGTTCAGCGCGCAGGCCAAGTCGACGGTGAAGTCGAAGTTCGCGCAGAGCCAGAGCGGCACCACCAACGGCGGCAGCGGCTTCTCAGCGCGCATCAACACGAGCGGGGCGCCGCTCACGATCCGCGCGAGCGCGTCGTCGGCCGCGGCGGCGGTCGGCTCGGTCCCCGACGGCGCGTTCGTCACGATCACCTGCCAGAAGGTCGGCCAGTCGATCACGGGCACCTACGGCACGACGGCGCTGTGGGACAAGATCGGCGGGGGCTACGTCTCGGATGCCTACGTCTCGACGGGCTCGGACGGCCGCGTCGCGCCGGACTGCCCGTGATCGCCGGCCGCGGCGCCGGGCCGGGACGCGCGCAGATCGCGATAGAAGATCAGCTTGTTGCCAGAGCCGTCCTGGACTGACATCTCGCGCGCGCTAGCGTACGGCGGGGCTGTACGTCGCGCTCGTGGGTCGCGTCAGGAGCCGCCGGAGCCGCCGGAGCCGCCGGAGCCGCCGGAGCCGCCGGAGCCGCCGGAGCTGGGCGGCGCCGCGAACAGCCAGCGGATGCCGTGGAGCGCCGCGGTCGGGTAGATCGTGGCGTGGTGCTCGTGGGGCATCGGCTCGTAGCGCCACGTGACGCCGGCCGGCGCCTCGATGCGCAGCGCGGTGACGAGGACCGCCACGCCGGCCTGGATGTCGGGCTCGTCGGCGGTCGCGACGTAGAGGGACCTGGGGCCGGCGGTCCACCACGCGAGCGCGGGGTGCGCGTCGCGGACGGCAGCCTGCTCGTTCCACCACAGGCTCGGGTCGGCGGCGATGTAGCCGTGAAACAGCGCGGGCTCCCGGAGGAACGTCTCGACGACGAACAGGCCGGCGAGCGACTCGCCGACGAGCGCGGACTCGGCCGTGGTGCGGTACCGCGCCGCGATCAGCGGCTTCAGCTCGTCGCGCAGGAAGGCGCGGAAGCGATCCGCGCCGCCAGCGCGCGGGGCGACCTCGCGCTCGCGCGGGACCTCGGTGGGCCCCACGAGGTCTCGCCTGCGCTCGGTGTTCTCGATCCCGACGACGATCAGCGGGCGGATCACGGCGTTCTTGATCGAGACATCGACCGAGCCGGCGACGTGGGGGAAGTCCTCGCCCATGCCGCCGTCGGGCATGTAGAGCACCGGGTATCGCTCGGTCGAGGCGGCGTAGCCGGGCGGGAGGTACACGTTGATCACGCGGCGCTCGCCGAGGAGCTTCGACGGAAGCGTGAACGCCTCGCCGAGCGCGGCAGGGGCGCCGGCGCGGGCGCTCGCTGCGCCCGCGGCCGTGTCTGCGGCTGCCGCGGGCGCGGGGCACGGCTGCCGCGCGCACGCGCTGCCGAGGGCCGCGAGCACGCAGAGACTGGCGAGCAGGAGGGCCGCGGGCGCGAACGTGGAGATCCGTGTCATCGGTGCACGGACTCTAGCGCCGGCCGGACCTACCGCCGGTCCTGTGGCCGCTGCGGGAGACCGCTCGCTCGCTCGTCGGGCTACGGCCGCGGCCCGGCGGGCACAGCCGCGGGCAAGGCCGCGGCGACGGGGGCGGCGACGGGCGCGGTCTGGGGCACGATGTGGAGGGCGCGCCACGCGTCGTCGATGGCGAGGAACGAGTTGAGGCCGACGCCGATCCCGCCGCCGATCGTGGCGCCGCTGATCGTGAGGCCGACGACGCGGCCGTGCTCGTCGAGGAGCGGGCCGCCGCTGGAGCCGGCGTGCACGCCGACGTCGCTCTGGATGGCGGTGCGCCCGTCCTTGGGCCGGAGCGCGCTGACGACGCCCTTCGTGACGCTGCGGCCGAACTGCTCCTGCAGCGGCGTGCCGATCGCGAACACCGTGCCGCCGATCTGCAGGCCGGCCGACGAGCCGATGGGCGCGGCGGGGTAGCCGCTGGCGGGCAGCTGGAGCAGGGCGACGTCGGCGACCTCGTTGGCACGGACGATCGTGCCGGTGACGCGCCGGCCATCGGCGAGCTCCACCTCGACGGGACCGGAGAGGCCGGCCACGACGTGCGCGGCGGTCAGCACGGCGCCGGTCGCCGAGACGATGACGCCGCTGCCGTGGCCGCGCCCGCGGAGGATCCGCACGACGGCCTGCCGCGCGTCGAGCAGGGGCTGGGTGGGGCGCGCGGGATCGGCAGGGCCGGCGGTGGCGACGGAGAGCGAGAGCAGCGGGTAGCTGGGCTCCTGCGGCTGCGGCGACGCGTCCATGCGCTGGACGGCGGCGACGAAGGCGCTCTGGGCGAGCAGGTTGCGGAGCGCCGCCGTGAAGCTCTCGTGGTTCGCATCGCGGATGATGCGCGCCCGCGCCGAGCCGCCGGTGGCCGCCTTGAAGACGACCGAGCGCGTGCGCCGATCGTAGAGCTGCCACTCGATCTCCACGGAGAGGGCGACCGAGTCCCCTTGCGGGCCGGTGCACGCGTTGAGCGCCACGGCTGTGACGGCACCGCCGAGGAGCAGCTCGAGCTGCGCGTCGTCCGACTCCTCGAACATCGACTCCGACTTGCGATAGCCGGCGAGCTGCAGCTCGTCACGGAGCATCCCCCGCAGATCGTCGGGCAGCTGCTCGTCGAGCCCCAGCGGCCAGCTCAGGGGCTTCGCCGGCTCGCAGTCCGGGCCCGCCGAGATCGCCCCGACCCGTGTGCCGCGCGCGAGCTTGCTCACCAGCTTGGCGAGCGTGACCTGGCGAGCGCCGGCCGGCGCGGGGAGCGCCTTGTTCGCCATGAAGACGCGGTCCAGCGGGGCCTCGCCAGCGGGCGCCCTCGAGAGGGTGGCCTGGTACGTGGGGACCACGCACCCGGACAGTCCGGCCAGCCCCGACAGGCCGGACAGGCCGGACCAGACGAGCGCCCCGAGGAGCAGCGCGCGGCGCGGGGCGCGGCGCGGGGCGCGGGAGATCGATGAGCGCTTCTGGGCGCTGGCTTCCAACGTATTTGCGAGCATGGTCACTACCTCATTCGCCAGGAGTTGCTCGAGAGGGCGCCGAGCGGCCGCCGGTTCCGACAGCCCGCGGGAGGATCGGACCTGGTGCAGATCGTCGCGGGGCTCGATCGGCGGGCCGCACCCCGCGCCACGAATTCCTGTAAGCCCGGGACGCCTGCCGTCGCCCCAGCTCCGGCGGCGGGGTCAGCGCGCGCAGGGGAGGGTCACCGTGAACGTCGCGCCGTGGCCGGGCTCGCTCGCCACCTCGATCGTGCCGCCGTGGGCGACCACGATCGATCGCGCGATGTACAGGCCGAGCCCGAGCCCGCCGTAGTTCGTGGGCGAGACGGCCCGCTCGAAGCGATCGAAGATGTACGGGCGGCGCGCGGGATCGATCCCGATGCCGTGATCGGTGACGGTGAGGATCGCGCGATCGCCCTCGCGGACGATGCGGAGCTCGATGGGCTGGCCGGGCGCGAACTTGAGCGCGTTCCCGAGCAGGTTGGTGATGACCTGCTCGAGCCGCGCCCCGTCCCACACGCCGGTGACGGGCGCGGGACAATCGATGGCGACGGTGCAGCGCGCCGCGGCGAGCTCGGGCTCGAGGTGCAGGGCGACGTCGCGCACGAGCGCGTCCAGCGCGAGCTCGGACGGGACGAGCTCGAGCCGGCCCTGCTCGATCCGCGTGACGTCGATCAGCTCGGACGTGAGCTCTTCGAGGCGCGCGGTCCGGCTGAGCATGCGGTGCAGGCTGCGATCCAAGAACTCGGGCGGCACCGCGCGGCCGGTCTCGGCGGCGCGCAAGAGGCCCTGCGCCGTCAGCCGGAGCGCGGCGAGCGGCGTGCGCAGCTCGTGCGACGCGATCGACAGGAACTCGCCGCGCAGCTGCAGCGCGCGGCGCGTCTCGTCCAGGAGGCGCGCGTTGTCGACCCACAGCGCGATCCGGCGGCCGAGCTCGCTCACGAGCTCGACGTCGGCGGGGCCGAACCAGCGCGGCGTCCCGGAGAACACCGTGAGCGCGCCGAGCCGGCGATCCCGCGCGGCGAGCGGCACCACCACCGCGCTGCGCATCCCGAGCTGCTGCCCGAGCTCGTAGTGGCGGTCGTCGGTGCTGCTCGCGCGGACCTGCTCCGGGGTGAGCTCGGGCATGACCAGCCGCTCGCCGGTCTGCATCACGTGCCGGGTCGGCGAGACCGGATTGATGCCCGGCGGATAGCGCGCCACGAGCTCGCGGAGGATGGGATCGAGCGCGGGATCGCGGTGCGCGCTGGCGATCCGTACGAGCGCGCCGCCCTCGTCGAGATCGATCATGCTCCAGTCCGCGATCAGGCGCGCGGACATGAGGTTCAGCGCGTCGACCACGCCCTGGCGATCGAGCGAGCGCGACATCATCGCCGTCGCCTCGTCGAGCAGCCGCGCGCGCCGCTCCGCGGCCTCGGCCTCCAGGCGGGCGGCGTGCTCGACGGCGAGGAGCTGCGCGTTCTCGAGCGAGATCGCCGCCTGCCCGGCCAGGAGCTCGAGCGCGAGGAGCTGCTCGGGCGGGAACGCGCCCGACACGAGGTCGTTCTCGAGGTAGAGCAGCGCCACCACCGCGCCCTGCCGCCGGATCGGGACGCACAGGATCGAGCGCGGCCGCGCCCCGGCGAACCACGCGTCGTGCGCGAAGCGCCCCAGATCGGCGCCGGCGTCGAGCGCCACGGGCTGCTGCGTCCGCAGCGCGTAGCGCAGGACGGAGCGCGGCACCCCCGCGCTGGACCGCTGCGCCGCGCGGTCGTCGGCCGCGGTCTCGGCCGCGATCTCGAGCTCCTCGCCGCGCGGCACCGCGAGCACCGCGCGCCGCGCGCCGCTGCCCTCGAGCACGAGGCGCAGCAGCGTGTGCCACAGCTCGTGAGAGTCCATCACGCCCGAGATGATCTGCGACGCCTTGAACGCCGCGACGAGATCGAGCTGCTCGGCGCGCAGCGCCACCGCGGCGGGCTGGCTCTGGGGGCCGGCGGCCAGCTGCGGATTGAGCAGCTCGAGCTGGCCGACCTTGGCGTGGGCGCCCCACCGGCGATAGCTGGCGTGCGCCTCCCGCAAGGTGAGCTCGGCGACCCGCAGCAGGCGGCGGCCGCGGTAGAACCGCGACGCGAGCTCGCAGGCGAGCGCCTCGCCGTGGGAGAACCCCTGCTCGTGGGCGGCCGCGATCGCCTCCTCGTACGCGAGCTCGGCGGCGAGGACCTCGCCGTCCAGGCGCGCGATCTCCGCGGCCACGAGCGCGTGCTTGTCGCGGAACATCGGCGGGTTCACCGCGGCCCACTCGGCGAGCTGCGCCTGGTGGCCGGCGAGCTGTGCGCGCCACGCGCGCTGCTCCTCGGGGCTCGCGGCCTCGTAGCTCGCGGCCAGCGCGAGCGCGCGGAAATAGTGATGCAGGATGGAGAGGGGCAGGCCGGTCAAGAGCTCCTGCATGCGGCTCGCCTGCTCGGCGGCATCGAGCGCCGCTCGGTGGTCGCCCGACAGCACGTATGCCTCGAGCTTGAGCACCCAGTAGAGGGCGCGGTCGATGAGCGTCCCGCCCTCGGTCAGCCGCCGCTCGAACGCCGCGTCGTCGAGCTCTGCGTCGCTCGCCGCCCGGGACGCGCGCGCTCGACCCTGCAGGCCCGCCACGAGTCGCTGCTGGGTGATCACCGCGTCCTCGAGCGAGCGGAAGCCCGTCCTGCGCGCGAGCGCGAGCGCGCGCTCGGACTCGCGCCACACGATGTCGAGGTCGGCGCCGCGCAGCAAGAGATCGGTGAGCTGCGCGCCGCTGGCGTAGCAAGCGAAGAGCTGATCCCCGGTGTCGCGCGCGGCGCCTTCGCTCGCGCGGAGGTGCACGGCGGACTGGCTCGGCGGCTCGGTCCAGACCGAGGTCACCGACAGCGCGAGGTGGACCTTCGCGAGGTAGGCCGCGAAGCCGTGCTGCTCCACGAGCGCGAGCGCCACGCGCGCGAAGCGGGTGCCCTCGGCGTAGCGGTGGAACACCGGGCCGAGCAGCGTCCCGAAATAGGCGTAGGCGTGCGCCACGGCGCCCGCGGCGCCGTGCTGGAGGCTCAGGTTGATGATCCGGCACAGCACCAGGAGGAACAGCGGGTCGCCGGTCGTGAACGCTGGAACGTGGATCGCCGCGAGCACGTCGAGCTCGGCGATCACGTCCGGATCGGCCACGAGCGGCTGCGCCGCGAGCTCCTCGATCGTCCGCCCGTTCAGGTTGCGCCAGATCGCCTCGTACTCGGCCTCGATCTGGCCTCGATCCGGGTGAGCCGAGAGGTGGACGTCGAACAGCCGCAGGCACGCGAGCCCCGCGGCGATGGCGGCGGCCGGCTGGGTTCGCATCACGAGCAGGTCGATCTCGAGGCGGTAGATCGCCGCTCGCTCGGCGCGCGAGCGGCCGGGCTGGCGGTGCAGCTCGGCGATCACGCGCTCCGCGGTCGCCGTGTCGCCGGTCAAGAACGCGCACTCGGCCTGGCGGAACGAGAGCTGGAACCAGAGCTCGTCGCTCGGGTCCGCGCCGCCGTCCGCGAGGCGCGTGGCGCCGGCGGTGAAGTACTTGAGCGCCGACGCGTACGCGGTCGCCTCGCGCGCGCGCGTACCGGCGGCGAGCTCGAGCCGCGCGAGCCACGCGCGATCCTCGCGCGACGGGAGCAGCGCCGCGCCGCGCTCGAGCTGGTTCACGATCTCGAAGACGGCGGCGGGCAGCTCGGCCGGCTGGGTCTGCGCCGCGAGCTGCCGCCCGATCTCGAGGTGCACGCGCGGCCGGTCGGCCTCGGGCACGAGCGAGTAGGCGGCCTCGTGCACCCGGTCGTGCGGGAACCGGTAGCCGTGGTCGAGCTGGAGCAAGAGGTCCTGATCGACGGCCGCCTGCAGCAGCGGATCCGGATCGCGCCGCAGCACGGCCTCCAGCACGGATCGGTCGGCGGTGGCGCCGATGCACGCCGCGATCTCGAGCGCGTGCCGCGTCTCGGCGGGCAGCGCGCCGAGCCGGTCGCGCATCAGCTCGATCACGTTGTCGGTGTGCGCCGCGGCGCGGATCCGCTCCGCGTCCCAGCACCAGCGCTCCGCGCGCCGCTCGAACCAGATCGCGCCTTCGCGGTGGAGCGCGGACAGGAGCTGGATCGCGAAGAACGGGTTGCCGGCGGTCTTCTCGTGGACGAGCCGCGCGAGCGGCGCGGCCTCCGCCTCCGTGGCGTGCAGCGTGCTTGCGACGAGCTGCACGAGCTGGTCGGCCGAGAGCGGCGCGAGCGCGATGGTCTGGATCTTGGTATCGCGCGCCGGGATTTTTTCGCTCGGCGGTTCGCTCATCCGCGCGATCGCGCGCGCGAGCGGGTGGTCGGCGCCGACCTCGGCGTCGCGATAGGCGCCGATCACGAGCACGTACCGCGTGTCCTCCGACGTGAGCAGCTCGTCGAGCAGCGCGAGGCTCGCGGCGTCGGACCACTGCAGATCGTCCAAAAAGATCGTGAGCGGGTGATCGGCCGCGGCGAACGCGCCGATCAGCCGCCGGAGCACCTGGCGCGCCCGGCCTTCGGCCTCGTGCGGCGGCAGCTCGGGGGGCACCGGCTGCGGCCCGAGGATCAGCCCGAGGTCTGGCACGAGCTCGGTGACGAGCGCGCCGTGCGGCCCGATCGCCGCGGCGAGGCGGCGCCGCCACGCCGCGATCTGCTCCGCGCTCTCGACGAGGAGGTCGCGGGCGAGCTCGCCGAATGCCCGCGCGAACGTCAGGTACGGGATCCGGCGCTCGAGCTGCTCGAACTTGGCAGCCACGTACAGGCCGCGGCGCCGGGCGATCGGCCGCAGGAGCTGCCGGACCAGCGCGGACTTGCCCGCGCCGACGCCGCCGGACAGGAGGATCAGCTCCGGCGCCCCGGTCTCCGCCATCCGCGCGAACGCCTCGCGCAGCACGAGGCTCTCGGCGTCGCGGCCGAACAGCCGGTGCGGGATCAGGAACCGATCGCTGACGTCGTGCTCGCCGAGTGCGATCGCGGCGACGCGCCCGTGCTCCTGCCACGCCCGCAGGCAGCGCTCGAGATCGCGGCGCAGCCCCGACGCGCTCTGGTACCGATCGTCGGGCACCTTCTCGAGGAGCTTGCCCACCAGATCGGCGAACGCGCGCGGCAGCTCCGGGTTCACCTCGTCGGCCCGCGGCGGCGTCACCGCGACATGGCAGTGGACCCAGGCCATCGCGTCGTGCGCCTCGTACGGCAGGCGCCCGGTCGCGAGCTGGTACAGCGTGACGCCGAGCGAGTACAGATCCGACCGGCTGTCGACCACCCGGTTCATCCGTCCGGTCTGCTCCGGGGACATGTACGGCAGCGAGCCCTCGAGCGCGCGCACCGGCGCGGGCGTGGTCGGCGCGCCCGCGCTGCGCGTCGCGAGCTCGAAGGAGCACAGCGCGATCTGCCCGGTGTCCCGATCGTGCCAGACGTTCGCGGGCTTCACGTCCTTGTGCACCACGCCGCGCTCGTGGACCACGGCCACCACGGCCGCGAGCTGGAGCGCGATGGGCAGTAGCTCGTCGAGCGGCAGCGGCGCGCCCACCCGGCGCTCCAGCGGCTCCCCGGGGAACGCCTCGAGCTCCAGCGCCGGCCGGCCCTCGAACGTCGTCAGCTCGAGCGGCGCCACCACCGCGGTGCCGGCCAGCGCCCGCCCGATCTCGTGGTCGTGCACGAGCCGCGCGAGGTCCCGCGCGCGCACGTGATCCGGCGCGAGCACCTTCAGGAGGATCGCGCGCTCGTCGGCGCAGCGCAGGGCGCGGTAGGTCGAGGCGTGCGAGTCCTCGTGCAAGAGCTCGCCGAGCACGTAGCGCGGCGCGCTCGGTGGATCGAGCGCGGTGCGCGCGCGCTCGCTCATCCGGTCCCGTGCGCGTGACGCTCGACGATCTTGATCAGCAGCTTGAGATCGATCGGCTTGTGCACGACCTCCACCGCCTGGGGGACCTCCATGAGCGAGGACGCCGTCAGCACCACGATGGGGATCTCCTGGAGCGAGGGGACCTTGGTGACCTCCTCCAGGAACTGGTAGCCGTTCATCACCGGCATCATCAGATCGAGCAGCACGACGGCGGGCGGCGTACCCGCGTGCAGCCGCTGGAGCGCCTCCTTGCCGTTCTGTGCGGTCTCGACGCCGAACCCCTCCCCCGTGAGCACGAAGCTCGTCACGTCGCGGAGGTCTGGATCATCGTCGACGATGAGCACGAGCTTGGAGGCGTTGAGCGTTCTCCGGTGGCCCCCGGTGAGGCTGAGCGATTGCTGCGTCGGCCCGTCCTTGGGACCAGCCTTGTTGTCAGGGACGACCGTCGTCACAGGTACACGCTCCGGCCTTGTGTGATGCATGCACCGGGCCCACCACGACCAGCAACGATGCGGCGTCGAGAGACCGTGCCGCGCCGAGCTCGGCCCGGCCATTGTGCACCATCGTGCTCGGTGCGGGATCGTCGATCTGGACGCGCGCTCCGCGACGGTGGGCGGGCGCGGCGGGGTAGCGGCGGGGATGCGGCGGGTCAGCGCCAGTCGACGCCGACCTCGAGCAGGACGGCGCGATCGCGCGCTCCGGCGACGAGCTCGGTGAGGCCGTGCTCGAAGCGCAGGCCGGCCGTGATCGGCGAGCCGGGCAGCGCGAGCTCGGCTCCGGCGGCGGCGCCGAGGCCGGCGCGGCGCACAGGCTCGCCAGCGCGCGCGGAGGCGAGGCGCAGATCGGCGCGGAGCTGGCCGATCAGCGCGAGCGAGACGGCGCCGCGATCGACGACCGTGAAGCCGGCGCCAGCGGCGGCGCCGAGGACGTCGATCGTCGCGGCTGGCTCCATGCCGGACATGTCCGGCCGGCCGCCGCGGCGCGACCAGTCGATCCGGCCGGCGAGGAACGCGGCGGGGCCGCCCGAGGGGCGCGTCGAGAGCGCGTAGCGGCCGGTCGCCGCGAAGCCGAGGCCGGCGCGGGCGCCGGCGCGGGCGTCGTCGAACATGCCGCCAGCGAGCCGGATGCCGAGCCAGTGCGCGCGCGGCGGGCGCGCGGCTGCCTTGCGCGCCAGCGGATCGACGAGCTCCGAGCCGCCGCCCTCGCCGCCGCCAGCCTCGCCGCCGCCACCCGCGGTCTCGCCGCCGCCACCCGCGGTCTCGCCACCGCCCGCGCCCGCGCCCGCGCCCGCGCCGCCGCGGAGCGCCGCGGCGCCGCCGCGGTACTTCTTCGGGAGGAGGGTCGGGTGCTTGACGTCGGGCGGCGGCGCGGTCTCCTGCTCGCCGATGGCCTCATCCTCGAAGCTCACGGCGTGGTTCTGCGGTCCGGCCGGGGCCTTCGCGGCGGGGACCTCGATCACGAGCGGGATGCGCTTCCGCGCCTCGGCGACGACGGCGTAAGTCCACACGGCGCCGTTCACCTGCGCGCGGATCTCGTACGTGCCGGGCCGGACCCACAGCGTGGCGGGCGTCGTGAACGGCTCGCCGGGCAGCGCGCTGCTCTCGGCGGCGATGCCGCCGGGCGTCGACATCACGCGGATGATCGCGAGGTCGCCCTCGTCGAGCTTGCGCAGGGTCTCTCGCGCGACCTTGCGGATGGCCGGGCCGACGTCGTCGGGGAGCTCGGCGTTCGCGCAGTCCTCGAGGTAGAAGCCGGCGCGCGCCAGCTCGCCGCGCCGCGCGTAGATCGTGCCGAGCGTGCAGCGGGCCGCGGCGTCGGCGCCCTGCGCGCGGAGCGCGGAGACGGCGGCGTCGTCCCCGCGGGCGAACGCGTCGGCGAGCGTGCCGGCGTGCGCGGCCGGCGCGAGGCACGGCACGAGGGCAGCGACAACGGCGGCGAGTCTGGCGATCATCTTGCTCAAGATGACACGCAACGCAGGGCCGGGGTTGCGGTGAGCAGATCGGCGGAAGTGCTGCGGATCCTCGATCGCTACCTGATCGAGGTGGTCGAGCGCTACGAGCTATGCCCGTGGGCGCGCGCGGCCCGGCTGGGGAGCGAGATCGCGGCCGACGTCCTGTGGGGCGCGCCGTCCGAAGCGGACTGGGTGGCAGCGGCCAGCGCGCTGCTCGCCCGCCCGGCAGCGCGTGTTGCAATGGTCGTCGCGCCGGAGCTGGCGGTCGCGCCGGCGGAGCTGCGCGCGATCCGCGATCGGGTCGCGGCGCGCCTCGCGCACGCGGGCGTCGCCGACTTCCACCCCGACGCGGCGCTGGATCTGGCGACGCCGGCGCGGCTGGTGCCGTTCCTGCGCCGGTCGCCGGATCCGCTGCTGCAGCTGGTGCCGCTCGCGCTGCTCGACGCGGTGCGGGCGCCGCCGCCGCCCGCGGATCGCGCGCGCCAGGCGCAGCTCCTCGGCGGCCGCGGCGAGCCGCCGCGCCCGGGCGCGGTCGAGCGGATCGCGGCGGCGAACCACGCGACGGTCGCGCGGCACGCAGCCGACATCGCCGCGGCGCTCGACGCGATCGCGGCGGACCGGGCGGCGGCCTACGCGCGCGCCGGCATCGGCAGCGCGCGCGGCTGACGGTCAGACGGCCGGCGCCGTGATCGGCTTTGGTGCTAATCGGCGCCGAGCGCGAGCTCCAGCGGCACCGGTGCCTCCTCGGATCAGAGGCGGACGGAGCGCTTCTTGCCGCCGCCGCCGGGCTCGGCGGGCGGGGGCAGGTCGCCCTCGACGGTGGCGGTCGCGACGCGGCGGGCGCTGGGCAGGCTCGCGAGCGCGGTCTCGACCTCGGCGATCCGCGCCGGCGGCGCGCCCGCGTCGGCCATGTCCTTGGCGTACGTGGCGAGATCGACCTTGCCGTCGGCGATCGCGAGCGCGCCGAGGAGGACGTCGATGATCGCGCTGGCATCGCCGATCCGGATGATGTGCTCTCGCGGGATCACGGTCGCCCACTGCGCGAGGATCACGTCGTCGCTGTAGCTCTTGTACGGATCGGGCGCCTCGGCAGCCCCGGCCGCCGCCGCAACCGGCGCGGGCGCGTAGTCGAACTCGGCGATCGTGACGTTGCTGGCGTCGCCGGTCTGTTTGCTCGGCGAGATGACGCCCTCGAAGTGGCGGACCTCGCCGTTGACCTCGAGCTCGACCTTGTACGGCGTGGGCTTGGCATCCTCTTCGTGGAACCGGTAGTTCTGGACGTAGACGCGGTACCGCCCGGTCCGCGCCTTGCCCTTGGCCCACCGCACGTTCTCGACGGGCTTGGTGGTCTCGCCGCGCACGTTCATGTCGACGTCGAGCCAGCCGCCGCAGGTGCCCTGCTTGCTGCCGTAGTAGATGTGCTCGCTTGCCGGCGTGACCACGTGGAGATCGAGGTCGTTGCGGTTGTTCCAGAGGAGCGACGCGCGGATGTCCACGCCGTCGACCATGCCGCCGGCGGCGGTGACGCGGGCGCGGATCTCGGCGTCGATGTTGTCCTTGCGCTCGGCCATCGTCTTCTGCGGGAAGACCAGGAACATGTGGAACTTCTCGCCGAGCGCGCGGAACGCCTCGCGCGCGTCGAGGTCCTCGGGGAGATCGTCGCCGATGATCCGGCGCACCGCGGCCTTGTCGAGCTTGGGGTAGAAGCCCTCGTCGCCGACGAAGAAGCAGTAGCCCTTCTTGCCGATGCCCTGCGCGAGCCGGACGCAGTTGGTGCGGCTGTAGAAGTACGCGGCCAGCTCGTAGCTCTCCTGGCCGGTGCCGCCGCCGCCCTCCTCGATCCAGATCCGCTCGAGCACCTCGTCGAGCCGGTTGTCGCCCTCGAACTGACCGACCTGCAGCGGCGCGCGATCGCTGAACGCGTCGCCGATGCCGCAGAACGAGATGCCGGGGTTCTCGATGTAGCCCTTCAGCTCGATCTGGCCCATGAGCTGCGGCAGCTTCTCGTAGACGAGCTTGGTGTCGTCGCCGCGCGAGCGCGTCACGTCGAGCGCCACGACGATCGGCGTCACGTTGTTGACCTCGCGGCGCTTGCCGAACGGATTGAGCGCCGGGTGCACCTCGGTGCGCGCGGGGGGCGTCGGCGCGTGGAACGGAGAGTCCGCTCGGGTGCGGGTCTCCTCGGCGATGTCCAGGCTGTAGCGGCCTCCACCCATTCGTGATCTCCTTTGCTGCTAGCGACTAAAGCTCGAGCGGCACGAACTCGTGCGCGCCCCAGATCTGTGTCCGCAGCCGATCCACCTGCTGGTAGAGCTCCCAGGCGTCCTGCGGCCTCCCGCCCTGCGACTCCACGGTCATGAAGCGGAGGAACCGCTGGAGCCGCGGATCCATCTCCGGCAGCTCCTTGGTCGCGGGATCGCCGCCGACGGCGTGGATCGCGCACTTGCCGAGCGCGTACAGGTCCGACGCGGGCGTCGGTCTGCCGCGCGTGCGCACCTCGGGCGGGCTGTAGATCTCGTTGAGCGCCTTGAAGCCCTGGCCGGTGCGCGCGGGGTTCACGACGGCCGAGGTCCAGTCGATCACCCACACGTTGTGATCGTGCGGGCGAACCAGGACGTGCGACGGATCGAGGTTGCCGTGCAGGACGCCGTGCTTGTGCGCGAGGCCCAGGACGGCGAGCGCGCGGCGCAGGACCCAGACGACGTGGCGCGGCGGCAGCCCGGGCTCGCCGCGGCGGCGGCAGCGATCGCGCACCGCCGTCAGATCGAAGCCGTCGAGGTGATCGAACACGGTGCCGAGCCGCCCGTCGGCGGTGCGGAACTCGTCGCGCGGCGGCGCGAGGTGCACGGCGGGTCCGCGCGTGGGTCTGTCGCCGCGCCCGGGGCCGTCGCCGCGCGCGCGGTCGCCCTCGGCGAGCAGCATGCCGAGCACGCGCACCTCGTGCTGCATGAGATCGTTGTCGCTCGTCTGATCGGCGATCTTGATCGCGACCCGCACGGCGGGCTGCGCGCCGCGCACGTGGCCGCCGTAGACGGTGGCGAGGTCGCCCTGCGCGAGCGTCGTCGTCACCTGGTACGTGGCGCGGTCGGTCACGATGGCGAATTCGGCGCGGCGCGCGTTGGTCGAGGCTTGGCGGCGCGCGGCCGGATCGCGCGCGGCGACCAGCGGGATCGGCTGCCAGGTGCCCTCGCCGAGGAGGCCGCCGGTCTCGCCAGCGCCGAACGTCGAGCGCGAGTTGTCCACGACGCGCGCCGCAGACTGATCGATGTGGACGACCTGCGTCTGCGGGCCGGTGCCGGCGGCGCGGACGTGGATCTCGGCGAACGTGTAGCGCCGGCTCTCGCCCATCAGATCGATGAGCCGCAGCTCGCCGGTGAGCTCGTGGAAGCCGGCGACGGGCGGCGTGACGGGGACCGCCAGGACGGTGGCGCGGCCGGGGAACAGCGTCGCCGAGTCGGCGGCGGGGAGCGCGTCGCCGGAGAGCCGGGCGGCGAGCGCCACGGTCTCGAGCGCGAGCGCGCCGTCGTTCTCGACGCGGAAGCGGGCGAGGCCGCGCGCGCCGGCGGCGAGGTGGCGCAGCGCGGCGACGTCGATCGACAGCCGGATCGTCGGCGGGGCGGGGCTGTCGGGCTCGAGCGCGCCGAACAGCGCGGCGTGCGTGGCGAGCGAGACGCCGAGCCGGACGCGCAGCGCCTCGAGCTGCGCGTGCTCGTCGGCGTCGAGCGCGCCGTCGGCGAGGAAGCGGGCGAGCACCTCGCGGTAGCGCGCCACGGCCTCGGGCGTCTCGACGGCCGCGGGCTGTGGCGAACCGCACGCTCCGCAGAACGCGGCGCCGTCCCGCACCGGCTCATTGCACTGGACGCACGCGGCCACCGGATCAGGAGTACACGAACCGGCGGCCCGGAGGGAAGCCGAAGCCTCTACGGTGATAGCCTCACCGTGGGGGACCTCATGGCCGAGACGACGACGTGTGCGCAGTGCCAGGCACGCAACGACGCGGGATCGAGCTTCTGCGCGGCCTGCGGGGCGAGCCTCGCGCCGAAGATCCTGTGCCCCTCGTGCAACGCGGTGAACGGCGTGGGGCAACGGTTCTGCACCCGCTGCGGCGGCTCGCTCGAGCACGCGGGCTGGACGCCGGGCGGGCCACCGGGCGCGGTCGTCGAGGGCGAATGGGAGCGCGGCGCGGACGAGATCATCCGGCGCGTCGATCCGGAGGACGCGCGGCGCTTCCTCGGCGCGCGCACGGTCCGCGTGCCGGTGGGCTCGGTCGGCGCGGTGCTGGTCGACGGCGTGGTCGATCGGATCCTGCCGCCGGGCGAGCGCACCTCGCTCGGGCTGTTCGAGCGGATCGCGAGCTTCTTCCTCGGGCGCGACCGGACCGCGTTCTTCCTCGTGGATCAGCGGCCGTTCCCGATCCCGTTCGTGGTGCGCACGCGGCCGCGCGCCGACGGGCAGTCGGTCGCGTCGCAGGTGCTGGTGACGGTCTCGCTGCCGCGCGGCGACCGCGACGCGATGGGCAGGTTCATCGCGAACGTGCAGGGCGATCGGCCGTCGTTCTCGACGGGCCAGCTCTACGATCTGTTGCGGCCCGAGGTGGTGCGGATCGCGCAGGACGTCCTCGAGCGCGCGGCGGCGACCGGCGGCGGCGAGATCAGCTATCCGGACGCGGAGGCCGAGATCCGGCGCGCGCTGGCGGCGGTGATCGGCCCGCGGTACGGCCTGACCGCCGACGCGACGCTCGCGCCGATGACGGCGGTCGCGACGCTGGCGCTGCACCTGGGGACGGGGCCGGCGCCGGCGGTGCGCCCGTGCACGAAGTGTCGGACCGAGCTGCCGGTGACGATGCGGTTCTGCGACCGCTGCGGCGAGCGGCAGCCGGCGCTGGTGGATCCGGGCGAGCCGCTCACGGCGGAGACGCCGCTGTTCACGGCCGACGGGCAGCAGGTGGAGCTGGACCTGGTGGTGCGTGTGCAGGGGCCGCACGAGGGCTTCGATCCGGCGCGGCTCGCGCCGGCGCTGGTCGGCGCGGCCGCGGCGCAGCTGCGCGAGACGCCGTTCGCGCAGCTGGCGACGCCGGGCGGCCTCGACGCGGTCGAGCGCGCGGCGGGCGAGGTGGCCGCCGAGGCGCTCGGGGCGTTCGGGCTCTCGCTCGTGGCGCTCGCGGTGATCGACGTGCGGTCAAAGACGGGGCAGTGGCTGCTCGCGGCGCGGGCCGATCTGGCGCGCGCCGACGAGGAGGTGAAGCTCGGGCTCAAGTGGCTCGATCAGCGCGACGCCGAGCTGGATCTCGAGCAGCTCACGCTCGCGCGGATCCTGCGCGAGCAGCGGCTGTCGCGCGATCACCGCTTCGCGCGCGACGAGGCCGAGGTGACGGACCGCGAGCGCCGCGACGCGCTGGCGGCCCGGGGCGCCGCGATCGATGTGGCCGAGGCCGAGCGGCGGGGCCAGACCCGCGCGGCCGCGGACGCGGTCGAGCACGCGCGGCAGCAGCGCGAGGCGGCGCACGCGATCGAGCAGCGGCGGGCCGCGGTGGCGGCCGAGCTCGAGGAGCTGCGCGGGCGGCGGGACCTGGACTTCGCCGAGACCGAGCGGCGGCGGCGGCTCGAGCTCGAGCTCGCGGCGGCCGCGGAGGCGCAGCAGCTCGAGAAGCTGCGCGGGATGGCGGCGATCGAGCGCGAGGCGGCGGCGGCCGAGCAGGCGCACGAGATCGCGAAGCGCGAGATGCTGCGCGGGCTCTCGCCCGAGGAGATGATCGCGATGCAGGCGGCCGAGCTGGCGAAGGGCGAGGGCGGCGGCGCGGCGTGGGCGAGCGCGGTCGCGCAGCGGGCGAGCGCCGAGACGGAGCGCCGGCACGCCGAGGAGCTGCGCGGGGTGCTCGAGCGGCAGCACGGGCGCGACGCGGCGCTCTTCGACAAGGCGATCGGCGCGATGGCCGAGGTGGCGCGCTCGCGGGCCGAGGCGGCGCCCGTGGTGGCCGGCGCCGGCGCCGGCCCGGTGGTCACCGTCGCCAGTACGGCCGGCGGCGGCGCTGGCGCCGAGGCGGCGGCCCGGTCGTGCAAGTCGTGCGGGGCGGGGCTCAAGCCGGAGGCTCGCTTCTGCGGCGCGTGCGGGGCGGGGCAGGGCGCGTAGCGGCGCCGCTCCTGTGATCGACGTCGTCCTCGGATTGGGCTTCGGCGACGAGGGCAAGGGCACGATCGTCGACTGGCTCGCGCGGCGGCGCGGCGGCGCCGTGGTGGTCGTGCGCTGGAACGGCGGCCCGCAGGCGATGCACCACGTCGTCACGGCCGAGGGGCGCGTGCACTGCTTCGCGCAGCTGGGCAGCGCGTCGTTCGTGGACGGCGCGCGCACGCACCTCGGGCCCGAGATGATCGTGGATCCGTACGCGCTCCTGGCCGAGGCCGACGCGATCGCGCAGGTCGGCGTCCCCGACGCGCTGGCGCGCGTGACGATCGATCCGCGCGCGGTGCTGGTCACGCCGTGGCACGCGATCGTGGGCCGCGTGCGCGAGGTGCTGCGCGGCGCCGGCCAGCACGGCTCGACGGGGCGCGGCATCGCCGAGGCGCGTCACGGCGCGGTCCGCGTGACAGCCGGCGATCTGGCCGGCCCGGGCTTCGTCGATCGCGCGCTCGCGGTGCGCGAGGCGGCGCGGGCGGCGCTGCGCGATCTGGCCGGCCCCGGCGCGCCCGAGCCGGCGCGCGCGCTGGCGGCGCACGTCGATCGGCCCGATCTGCGCGCCGCGTTCGTCGACTCGGCGCGCGCCGTGGTCGGCGCCGGCCGCGCCGTCGTGACGCTGGAGGTCCCGCGCGCGGACGCCGTGATCCTCGAGGGGGCCCAGGGCGCGCTGCTCGATCGCGATCACGGCTTCTTCCCGCACGTGACGCCATCGCGGATCACGCGCCGCGCCGCCGAGGAGGCCGCCCGCGCGATGGGCCTCGCCGGCCCGCTGACCGTCTGGGGCGTCCTGCGCGCGGTTCACACGCGGCACGGCGCCGGCCCGCTGCCGTCGCACGACGCCGCGCTGACGGCGCGCCTGCCCGAGCCGCACAACCCCGAGGGGCCGGCCGGCCCGTTCCGCGTCGGCTGGTTCGACGGCGTCCTCGCCCGCTACGCGCTCGCCTTCGCCGGCCCCATCGATCGCCTCGCGCTCACCTGCGTCGATCGCGTCGACGCGCTCGGCGCGCCTGCCGTCGTCGACGCGTGGGACGCCCGCGGCGACGGCGAGCGAGTCGCAGGTGCGCTGTCCGCCGCCGACCCGGCGCACCGCACCGCCATCGCACGCGCCGCCACCCCGCGTCCTCGCGCCGTCCCCGCGATCGTCCCCGCCATCGAGGCGCTGCTCGGCCGCCGCGTCGACGTCGAATCCCGCGGCATGACCGCCGCCGACAAGCTCGACCGGACGTAGGCCCTTCTGCTCTCGAGCTGAGCTCAAAAGATCTGAGCCTGGGTTCCAAGAACGATACAGGGATCTCGTGTGGCCAGGCTCGTTTGTAGAGGCTCAGATCTGATGGTCTGGCACAGTCGCGCGGCGTTCGCAGGCTCGATCGGAGCTACACCAGTCCATCACGCGGTGCTACGCGAATCTATTGGCCAGCTTGATGGCCTTCGCGGTATCGCTCGCGACTACGCACTCGATCACTTCCCTGTACACGCCCAATGCGCCGACGCTCTTCTTCGGTACCGGAAGGACAAGACGCCCGAAGTCGCCAGGCTCGACTTTCACAAGACCGTCAGGATAGCGCCGGAGCACACGCTCCATCTGCTGCTGCACCTTTTCGGTGAATAGCATCAACGCCCAAGCGCTCTGCTCAGCCACCGTAAGGCGCTCGTTGAAACGGATGGCGTACAGCGTGTTTGTCGCAGTCAAATCCGGATCACGGTTCAACGCAATCCACGGGCCAAATCGACCCATGCCCGTTACAAAGCCGTCAGGTCGCTGCGGCAACTTGACCCGGAACCAGGTTGGCTCACGACGACGCACTTGAAGAGCGGTGCGGTCGCAGCCTCCGTCTTCCTTCGGAAGCTTGAGATAGCTTCGCACAGCGCGGTCCTTGAGAAGACGCTCTGGCGGTCTAAATAACCACACTCGATCGCCGGCATCGCGCAAACGCTTCCAATGATCGTGGGTCACCTCAGCAGCCTCGAGATGACACGCTCGAGACAAGATTGGAACGAATGCGTCGGTGGGAAGACCAAGCTCCTTTCGGCGTTCTTCATTCATCAGGAAGTAGCTGCCGTCTCCGGTGACCGCACCGATTCGTATTGTCACGATCTGGGAGAGGGGCTTCGTCTCCTTCTTCGTTACGAAGGACGGAGCAGAAATGACGGGTTCAGCGCGGCGGCTCGCACCGGTCTTGATTGCTCGCAACATGAAATCAGCGCGTTTGTATTCAGCTCGCTGAATCGGGCCATGCTCCTTCGCGCCGTAGCCCTCCGCGACGAGCACGACGGAGCCTTCTTGTACACCGCTGAACAAAGGGTGCACGCTTCGATACGTCTTTACCGTACGGAAGAGGCTCGCAATACCTTCGCGCATCGGCGCCGCATAGTCAGCGTACTCCCACGCAGCCGGCAGAATGAAAGCGAGGTGGCCTCCTTCACGAAGCAAGCTGATGCTTGCGCAAAGAAACGCATACCAGCAGTTAGCTCGATGCGGAACTAGAGTGCCATCGATGGGAACCGTCGTCGTCAGCGCGTTCTTAAGCAGGCTTCCTGCCAATTCGCGAATTCCGAGATAGGGCGGGTTTGCAACAACTCGATCAAACCGCAGTGCGGTCCGTTTCGACCACGCGAGAAAGTCGACTCCACGTCGCACGCACGCAAGCGTGTCGGTTGGCTCGGGCGTACCCGCAAGGTCAACACCCGTAATCTGCTGGCTAGGAATGCCGCTGCGCGCGAGAGCAGAAAGTAGCGCACCTTGGCCAACGCACGGCTCCAGCCAACGCGACTCGTCGGCCTTCCTCTTCGGGCGCAATGCAGCGACGAGCGCGTCCGCAAGTGCTTCTGGTGTGTAGACGAGGCAAGACTGATCTGGAGTCATTATTCGCGGGGATCAAAAACGAGGTTAGGTTTTGGCTTGCAATTTTTGAGCGCGATCCAAGGCGAGCCAACGGCGTTCGCGATCGCGTCTCGTTGAAATTCAAGGATCCTCGTGAGGCGCCGCTGCTGATGGGACTTCCAGTTTTGGACTTCAGCCGACCCGTCGGTACCACGATTCCGCCAGTCATCCTGAAAGAGTTCGCCGAGTACAAACTCGACTGCATCGGTCGGGGTGATCAAGAAGCTTGGCAGCCGAGGAACATCGAGCGCGTGCGGAAATAGTTCGTCGCTAATATTGTCGTCACCGAGTATCTGCGCATGAAAGTGGCAACCTGGGGCGTCATGTGCGCCGACTTCGAATCGCCACATTGCCATGACCTTGTTCGGCGCGTCTTCCGGGTGAATGTAGATGCGGACGGAGCAATTCCCCACCAACTGGAACAGGCGGAATTTCCCTTGGCGCTGCCTTCCGTAGTTGCAGATCCCCCAAAGGAACGTCACACGCGCGAAGACATGCCTGCCACCATAAGAGTCAGGCATAAAGGCACCGTGACTAACTGCGGTCCGAATCGGCGCCCAGTCCGAGTCAGTCCACGAGCTGAGCCCAGTGTAATTCGAAGTCGCAATAGCATTGAGATTTCGAATTGCTTGCTCCACGCCCTCGGTGTCCTCTAGTCCTGCAGGTCGCGAGCCCGTGGCACGCGCCGACAGCGCAAACGCTCGCATTTCCTTCTCGAACGCAGCGTATTCGAAGATGACGCTCACGAACCCATCCCTTCGACGAGGTCAAGGTCCGCGGTTACGACAAGACGCTTGAGAGCTGGGTCTGCCCTCGCTTGCTCACGAACGCACCACGGCTCTTCGGCATAGGACGGCCAATTGTCTGGTTGGATGCGGACACACTCCTTCAACCCTCGCACGCCGGTAAAATAACCATCGGCATCGAACGTGAGAACCGGTTGCTCAACCTCTAGGCGCTTTGTGTCCACGCCCGAAGTAGCACGTAGCCAGTCATGAATCTGGTTGAGCGACGATAGCGGCGCTCCTACAGCCTCACGGATCAAGAAGCCGCACCCGGTCCACCACCATCGTTCTCCAATGAATCCGGCAAGCGCGCCTGAGTAGCGCGCTTGATCGAGCGCTTTAAAAAGGCTCGTACCCGGTTTAAGATGCTCAGATAGCCAGCCCTCGTCAACACGTAGGCGCAGCGCGAGCTGCGAGTGATTGAGAAGGAAACATGGATACGGAAGCACGCGGTGGAGCAGCCAGCGCAACATCGCTAAGCCCGATGTCCACTCCGATAAGTGATGCATCGGCGGACGGCAGCGCTCCACTTCGGCGAAAGCACCGCCAGCGAACGGAACACCGTCGATTCCAAGCAGCTGTTTGACTTGGTTGGCGAGTTTGTCCGGATCATCGTCATCCCACTTGCGCGGAAGCGCGCTGACCGCGTCGACCAGTACCTTTACCTGAATGCTGAGCTCTGGGAACTCAGGCCTCTGCGTTTTCGCGAATGCCCACTCGAGACCGAACGCCATCGCGACCAGATGTTCTTGAGGCTCCGCTTCCAGCGTCAGGTCTTTCAGGGCACCCGAGTACAAAGCGACAGCGGCAGGAGAGGCATCGTGCATGCTCCGGAGATGTGCACGTACGATGCCTGCTAAAGCTACGCCATCATCAGGCAGACACGCATAGGGCGGTTCGACTTCAAATGTCCAATTCTTCAGTGCATGGTCGATGAGCACGAGATCGGCTTCCGCTAGCAGATCTGCGGTCAGCTCACTTGGGTGGAGTGCGCGGAGCGTGAAACCAACCTCCGGACGCAAGTTAACGAGTCCCGGTTCATCGTCTATCACGAGTACGATTGATTTTGAATCGTTGGTCATCCTTCAACCTCGAAAACGATTTCGACTGCCGTTGCGAAGTCTTTCGTGGGCTCAACGAAGTGGACTGTCGCGCCGTAATCATCCAATATGCGTCGCGTAATCGGAAGTCCCAGGCCCATTCCAAGTCCCAGGACCGGATCGGCCTCTTGCGTCGTAGACGTGAACGGCCGGAACCACTTCTCAGCGGTCTCAAGCGCCACGCGCTTGCCGGTGTTCTCGAGAACAAACCTAACGCCGCCCTCCTTGAGGTCCCGGCCGCTCGCGCGAATAACGCCATGCTTACCCACCGCCTTTACAGCGTTCGTGAGCAGATTCGTGAACACCGCCACTAGCTCCGCGCCAAACATTGGGCGCGGCGTACGCAGCCCCTCCGGCAAGTTGTTGCGCACCTCGATGTCGTTCAGGTCTGCATGCTGCTGGATAAGCTTCTGCGCAGCCTCGAACCGCTTTCGAAGTTCTTGAGGACTGCGCCGACGGCGCTTATCTGGTGTGACGATCTCAGTGAGATAGGACGCCTGACGTTCGAGCGCGAGCTTGAGCTCACCGAGCTGCGACGACACACGGCCAAGGCGGCCACCGAACCTCTTCGATTCTGACGGATTCAGATCATCGCGCACTGAGTTGATCGCTTTCTCGAGCGCTTGAGCCAGCCCGAGCAGACCATTGATCTCGTGCACAAAGCCGGCTGTCTGCGCGCCAAGAGAGGCGAGCACGCGAACCATCGCTTGCTCGTCTGCAATTTCCTTGGATACGTCGGATGCCTCAGCAAAGAGTTCGTCAAGTTTGTCTACGGCTGTTCTTGCGTCCGAATGCTTGCCTGCAACGAGGGCTGCACGTGCCTGTCCAATGATGTCGGTGGCTTCCTCGACAGCCTCGACAATGCGCTGTGTGGAGGGCTTCGAAACCGGCGATTCTTTTCCAGCTCGCTTTTTGCGTCGCGCTGCACGTTCTTCAGCACTTGCCGCCGCGCGAACGCGCGTGGCTAGTCCGATGCCGGCGTTAACCAACGCCTGCAGCTTGCGAAACGCAGGATCGGGAACAAATCCTTCTCGGTTAACGAGCATCCGTAGTGAACTAGCACCCTCGCTCGTAAGAAAGACTCCCCCCAGGTACTGGCGATTCGGAATCAAGACGAGGCCGAGATCTTTGTCCGGTTCGGCTTCCGGGAACAGGGCGGCCGAGAGTTTGTCAGTTGCGCGCGAACGCTCTGCGTATGCGCGGTCAATCCCAAGCCAATCGTCACCAGCCTCGCCGTACGGCAATACGCGGAAGCCCTCCATGTACACGCGGATTCCGTGTGTTTCTTGAATCCACTCGCGGACGAGCTTGATGCGTCCTGCGCTTACTGGACCCTCTCGAATGAGGATTCGCGCCTGAAACGAGAGGGGTACCGGTGGCAGGGGCTCTTCGACAGGACCAGCATCTGCGTCCGTCGGCGCATTGTCCTCGATGTTGCCGCCTCGGTTTTCGGGCACCGACGCTTCGCCTGGTTGCTGAGCGTTGCGAGGAATTGGGATCGAAGCCTCGAACGGCTCAGCGTCGGCGTTCTTCTGGAGTGTCCTGGCTGTGGGCGTGATCTTGTACCGCGCAACATCGGGGGTTACGTCGATTTCGAGTACCCACGACGTTTCGCTCGCAAGAATCTGCCAATAGTCTTCACCGACGTCGAATTCGCCGGTCAGGTCGAGTTCCCAACCGGGATCGCGTTCCTGTGTCTGAGCATGAGGAGACTCGACGGTCGGCCGCCCAAAGAGCAGCGGCTCCTTAACGATCGATTTAGGAATCGGCTCCTTTAGGAGCGAAGGCGGCCGTGTTGCGCGAGCCTCTGTAACAAACAGCAAGATATCTCGAGCAGACCATGGGCGCCTCAGTCGGCTCAAAGTGATCGTTGTACCGGCCTTGCTCTCCAAGCTGACATCCTTTGGAGTGACCACGACCGCGTCGGGCGGGATCACATCGAGCGTCGCAGCTGACTCGACTTTCACCCAATCAATCGTGGCGGTTACTGCGCCAGTGGGTTTGTGCGTGTGCGCATCGCTAGCCACGGAGATCACGTGCAGGTGCTTTGCGAGCTTGTGCGCCGCGAGACGACCAATGCCTTTTGCGCCAGTGAACCGCCGCTTGTAGCGAGCCGAACGGCGGTCGCCCTCCTCTTTGGTGCGCGATGCGATCCGAAGGAACCCGATATGAAACAGCGCGGCCGTCATGCCGAGCCCGTTGTCGGTGATCAGAATCGTGGCGCGTTCCGGGTCCGCAAGCGCAGTCGCGTGGACGGTGACCTCGGTCGCGTCAGCGTCGTAGGAATTCTTGATGAGTTCCACCAACGCGGTCGAGTCACGCCCGACCAGAAGCTCTCCGAGCTCCCGAAACAGGTGCGTGTCGACTGTAAAGCCCTGTCTCTGTTCCCGTTTTCCGTTGGTCACGACGAAACCCAACGCGGATGGTACCGCAGAACCCTGTCGTCGGGCAGTTTTCCCTGGATTTGCGCTTATATACGCGTCGCCGCGGGTTCATGATTGCGTGGATGCGCTCGCCGTACTTCTTGAGCATCTTCTCGTACGGTGTGGATCGCGCTGTCGGCGTCGTTCACGAACGGATCATCACGATAGCTTTCCTCCGCCACGTAGCGACAGAGTGCATGCATCACGAGCTCAAGCCTCTTCCCGCGATCACGGGCCCGGTGACCGTGTCGTTCAAGCACGGGGACTCGACCGGCGGCATGGCCTTAGGTCCGTGGTCGTGACTGCACGCGAGCCCTACGAGATGTGGCTCAAGGAGCGCGGCGTCCCGCACACGAACGGACGCGGGGAGCCACACTACTCGTGCCCACTTGGCGCCAACCTGACGATCGCTACGACCTCGGGTGGGTAACCAAGCACGCTGCGCAAGAAGTCGCGGCCCACTACGGGCGTCGCGCTGGAGGAGTTCTAGTCCATGGTCACGCCGATGACCGTCGTTGTCATCCCGCACGAGCACGCCGAGTTGGAGCTGTGCGCCGAGCTGGCAAGGTACAAGGTCGGCCAGCTGTGGGCGCCTGCGCGGATCATCGGCAAGTTCGAGGGCTACTGGAGCTGCCTCTAAATTCGGTTCGCTGCCTCTAAATTAGCCGATCAGACGGATTTTGGAGGCACAGCCCGCCGTGAACGCTACGGTTGGCGGTTGTTTTGCCTCTAAATTGTCGTCGGGGAACCACGAACCGTTCGGCCAAACAGCTTTTTAGGGAGGAGCCGTCAGGTTATGGGGCAACTACCTATTTAGGGGCAAAGCCGGTTGGCGCTGCGATCGCCAACGTTGGCGCCGTGATTGCCACGGTTGGCGTCACGAACGTCAACGTTGGCGCCGTGAACGCCATCTCATGTCGCCGTGACCGCCGCGGTTGGCGCCACGACCACCACCCCATGCCGCCGCGACCACCAACGTCGGCGCTGCGGCGCCCAACATCGGCGCTGCGGCGCCGCCCCATACCGCTGTGGCGCCACCTCATGCCGCCGTGGCAAGTACCATCTGAGGGCGATTAAGTCGATTCGCCGACTTGCGTCGGCGGTTCAGCGCGCTAAGCCGCGGCGTGTTGGACGATGCGCGTCTCTCGGGCGACGCGGAGCGCGACTCTCGGCGAATTTAAGTTGGAGGCTGCGCCGAGCGCGACTCTCGGCGTGGAGGCTGCGCCGAGCGCGGCTTTAGAGGCGGCGCTCAGCGCGTCGAGCGGATATCGGCGAATTCAAGTTGGGGGCGGCGTCGAGCGAGCCGGCGCGCGGCGGCGGGGCCCGCGGGGCTGGCGGTCAGACGGCCAGGCGCATCCCGTCGACGCGGACGTCGAACGCGGGGCGCCGGGCGAGCTGCGCGTTGGCCTCGCGCAGATCATCGATCGTGTCGATCTCGGACGCGTACATCGAGCCGATGTCGACGCCGTAGAGCGTCGTGCCCTCGTCGAGCAGCTGCTGGAACGCGGCCTCGTAGTACTCGTTGACGAGGCCCTGCTCGCGGACGCGCGCGTGGAGCACGGCGAACAGCTTGCGCGCCGTGGCGGCGGAGAACAGCTCGATGCCGACCGACTCGCCCATCGCCGAGCGCACCGGCACGTGCTTGCCGATCGCGAGCACGCGGTCGTGGATGTCGGCGGTGACCTTGACCTCCTCGAGGCCGAGCTCGCCGACGGAGCGCACCGCGAGGCAGTCGGGGCCGCGCTCGACGAGCTCGTCGATGACGAGCTGGTCGAACACGACGTCGCCGTCGAGCAGGATGAAGCCGCTCCGCTCGACGTGCTCGCGCGCGTAGAGGAGCGAGGCGGCGTTGTTCGTCGTGCGGAAGTCGGGGTTCGTCACGAACGTGACATCGAGGCGGGGGAACCAGCTCGCCACCGCGTCGCGGACCATGTGCTCGAGGTAGCCGGTGCCGATCACGAACTGATCGAAGCCGGCCCGCATGAGGCTGGTGATCGTCCGGCGCAGGATCGGAACGCCGCCCACGGGCATGAGCGTCTTCGGCGTGTCGTCCGAGTGGGGCCGCAGCCGGCTCGCGCAGCCCGCGGCGAGAATGACAGCCTTCACGCCCTCGGCGTGTGCAAGGCGCATGCGCGGCGCGGTCTCGCTACTTGCGTCCGCGATCTGTCCAACTTTCACCATCTGCCCCCTCCAGAACGCCGCACCCTCGACCAATTCCTGTCACCTCACGACACCCGGTCAGCAGGCGCCGTGCGCGCGTCACACTACTCGATGCGCTTCACGATGTGAAAGCCGAAATCGCTCTGACAGACGCCGAACTCGCTCACCTTGAGGCGCAAGGAGATCTGCCGGAACTCGATGACGAGCTGCGCGTCGGGGCTCACCGCGTACGCGCGCGCCGTCGAGGCGCTGCCGGGATCCTCGGAGTGCGCCTTCATCAGGGTGTCGAAGTCGGCGCCGCCGCGGAGCTGTTCGACGATCGACTTCACCTCGGCCTCGGCGGCGGCCTTGTCGCGCTTGGCGGCGCGCTGATCCATCCGGCCCTGGTAGGTGTCGGCGAGGTCCTTCCAGCTGATCAGGATGTGCTTCACCTGCGCGGTGTTGGCGACGGGCTCGCGCTCGAGGATGTCGCGCGAGACGACCGGTGACATCGGCGGCGGGAGGTCGTCGCCGCCACCGCCGATCTTGTTGTTGATCGTCGGGCCGCCCTTTGAGCCGGGGCCGCAGGCGCAGACCGAGGCGGAGGCGGCGGCGGCGACGAGCAAGGCGATCGCGAACCGCTTCATGGCGCGCACGCTAGCACGGACCCGGCGCGCTGCCGGGGGGTTGCCCCGGGAGGCGACCGGGGAGGCGACCGGGAGGCAATGGGAGGCAACGGGGAGGCAATGGGGAGGCAATAGGCAGCGCGGTTGGTGATCGGTCGCCGATCGGCCTGCCCCCGGCAGCGGGGTTGTGGCACGTTCGAGGCCCCCGGGCTCCTCGGGGCTCTCCGAGGCTACCGAGGCTACCGAGGCTACATGACCGAGGACGTGCAACTCGCCAAGCTCGTCGAGCTCCTGCCGCCGCGCATCTGGTATTTGACCTCGAACGGGACGGACATGTGGTGCCGTCGGCCGTACGGCTTCCTGTTCTCGTCAGGGCAGGGCGCCGAGGCGTTCGCGCAGGCGATGGGCACGGGCGGCGAGCTGTTCGCGATCGGCATGGACGCGGGCGCGATGATCAGCGACCAGATGCTGGCGGGGCTGCGCGACAGCGCGGTGACGCGGCTGTTCATCGATCCGGCGATCGATCCGGACACGGGCGACGTGCACGGCCAGATCCTGCGCCTCGCGCCGCTGGTTTAATACGCGCCGCTGACATGACTCGCTGACGCGTCCAGACGCGCGGCGTGCCGCCGCACTACGCCAGCAGCGCCAGCAGATCCTCGCGCGTGATCGCGGCGGCCCCGCCGGCGTCGGCGAGCGCCGCATCGACGAGCTGGCGCTTGCGCGCCTGCAGCTCGAGGATGCGCTCCTCGACGGTGTCGCGCGCGACCACGCGGTAGACCATCACCGGCTTGTCCTGCCCGATCCGGTGCGCGCGGTCGGCCGCCTGATCCTCGACGGCCGGGTTCCACCACGGGTCCACGAGGAACACGTGATCGGCGGCCGTCAGGTTCAGGCCGGTGCCGCCGGCCTTGAGCGAGAGCAGCATCACGGGCGGCCCGCCGGGCGCCTGGAACGCCCCGACCACCGCGCCGCGGTCCGTCGTGGAGCCGTCGAGCCGCAAAAACGGGATCTCGGCCGCGCGCAGGTGCGGCTCGATCAGATCGAGCAGCGACGTCCACTGCGAGAACACGAGCGCGCGGTGGTCGTCGGCGACGGCGTCGCCGAGCGCCTCGAGCAGCCGCTCGAGCTTCGACGAGCTGGCGGGCGCCGGGCCGCCGCGGACGCCGCCCGGCAGGAGCGCCGTGTGGCACGCGGCCTGGCGCAGGCGCAGGAGCGCCTCGAGGGCGGCCATGATCCCGCCGCCGGCCTCGAGGAGCGAGACGATCTCGCGCTGCGTGGCGGCGCGGATCGCGTCGTACGTCACGCGCTCGGCCTCGTCGAGCTCGACGTACATGATCGCGTCGGTGCGCGGCGGCAGCTCGCGCGCCACCTCGGCCTTCATCCGGCGCAGCACGAACGGCCGGATCCGCTCGCGCAGCCGCGCGGCCGCGCCCGCGTCGCCAGCGGAGATCGGCTGCGCCCAGCGCTCGGCGAAGTCGGCGCGCCCGCCGAGCAGGCCGGGGTTCGTGAAGTGGAGCTGGCTCCACAGCTCGTCGAGCCGGTTCTCGATCGGCGTGCCGGACAGCGTGATCCGCCACCGCGCGCGCAGCCGGTACGCGGCGCGCGCGACCTGGCTGTCGGGGTTCTTGATCGTCTGCGACTCGTCGAGGATCACGGTGTCCCACGCCTCGGCGGCGAGCTCGTCGGTGTCGTTGCGCAGAAGCGGGTACGTCGTCAGGACGACGTCGGCGGTCGGATCGAGGGCGCGCCGCGAGCCGTGGTACGTCGAGACGGTCAGATCCGGCCGGAACCGCCGCAGCTCGGCGAGCCAGTTGAAGAGGACGCTCGTCGGCGAGACGACGAGCGTGCGCTCCTTGCTGGTGCTGGCCTCCTTGCCGCTGCCCTTGGCGCTCCCTCTCGGGCGGAGCAGCGCGAGCGCCTGGATCGTCTTGCCGAGGCCCATGTCGTCGGCGAGCACGCAGCCGAGGCCGGCGCCGCGGCAGAACGCGAGCCAGTCCACGCCGTGCTGCTGGTAGCCGCGCAGCTCCCCGATGAAGCCGGGAGCGGGGTCGGTGTGCGGGATGCCCTCGAAGCCGGCGAGCAAGGGCTTCAGCCGATCGAGCTCGGGCGGCGGTGGCTCGTCGAGCTCGGCGCACAGCCGCGCCAGATCGGGGAGCGCGTACATGGGCACGCGGTGATCGTCGCCGCGCGCGGCGAGCAGGTCCGCGACGCGGTCGCCGTGCTGATCGAACCACGCCATGGGCACGCGCCCCCAGCCGCCGCCCTCGAGCGGCACGAGGTCGACGCCGGCCTGCCACGCGCGCAGGGCGGCCGCGACGGAGGCGGTGCGGCCGCCGCCGCCGAGCTCGACCTCGAGCTTGGCGCCGTCGATGGCGAGCCGGGCCTCGAGCGTGACGGCCTTCGCGGCGTTGGCGGCGCGCGCGTCGGTACGCAGCCACGCGGCGAGCTTGTTCTGCATCGCGAACGCGTCGCGGCCGGTGAGCTCGACGCGGCGGCCGGGCACGAGGTTCAGCTCGTCGCGCAGGCGGTGCGTGAGCCGGCGCTCGGCGTCCTCGTCGCGCAGGGGCAGCGCGCCGCCCTGGTGCACGAGGCGGCCGCCGTCGACGCGCGCGCGCGGCGGATCGCCGTAGACGAGCGTCGGAAAGACGAGCAGCCGATCGCCGTCCTGCTCGACGTCGAACGTCATGCGCGGCTCCTCGCGCGTGCCGATCTTCGGCAGCGAGCGCGCGCGCACGATGACCTCGATCCGCTGCGCGAGCGCGGGCAAGGTCTTGCCGAGCAGCTCGCTGAACGCGCCCCGCGGCACGTCGAACGTCTGCGGCAGCTTGTCGAGCCGCGGCCCCGACAGATCGACGGCGCCGATCGGCCGCAGCACGTTGTCGTTGGTGCGCACGACGCCGACGGCCGCCACGTCGCGCACGAGCGGATCGCGCTCGATCCGCACGCGCACGCCGTCGGGCGTGTCCTCGACGATGGCGCGCGGCAGCACCGGCTCGGCGCTCGCCGTGATCGGCTGGCCCTGCCAGCGCACGTCGCGCGCGTCGGCCAGGACGGCGAGCAGCCGATCGAGGCGCTCGCCGGTGACGGGCCCGGCGCGCACCGTCAGGATCTGGTCGGCGAGCAGGTCGGCCTCGATGCTCGCGATCCCGCCGCCCTTGCCGCGGCCGATCAGGGACATGAGCGAGCCGGCGAGCGGCTCGGTGCGGTCGCCCCGGACGAGCACCCGCTCGACCGTGATCCCGCCGGTCGCCGGGGTCAGGAGGTAGCGGATCGGCGCACCGGCTGAAGCCGGTTTTGGCAGCTCGCCCCCGGTCTGGTCCGCGGCGATGACGGCCGCCACGGCGTGGGAGCAGACGGCCTCCCGGCTGGGGCAGTCGCACTCCCACTCGCCGTGGGCCGGGTTCAGGACGACCTCGAACGGGGTCGGCCGGCCGGGCACCCGGACCTCGAGCACGAGCTCGGACTCGGTTCGGCTCCGGCCGAGGACGCGCTGGTCTCGCGCGAGCTGGACGCCCTGCGACCAGGTCCGCTCGGTCGCTTCGGCGCGCATGGCCTCGCGGAGATTCTCGAACACCGGCGCGTGATTACCCCGAGGGGGCCCCCGGGGCAACTGCGTGGCCGCTCCCGTTGGGGCATCACCGGGTGAGCGCCCACGTCGCAGGGCCGTTCGAGGGCGCCGGGGGCGGCGGGAAGGCGTGCTACCGTCGGTCCCACATGTCTACCAGCGACGCCGCCACCGACGACGCCGCGAACGAAGCCGCGAACGAAGCTGCGATCGACGCCGACCTGGTCGCCTCGATCGCCCGGGGCGACCGGCGGGCGCTCGCCTCCCTGTACGACCGCCACTCGGCGCTCCTCCTGGGCCTGGCCCTGCGCATCGTCCGGGACCGCCGGGAGGCGGAGGACCTGTTACACGACGTGTTCCTGGAGGCCTGGCGCAGCGCAAAAGACTTCGATCCGAAGCGCGGCCGTGTTCGTACCTGGTTGGCAATCCGAATGCGCTCTCGAGCCCTCGACCTTCAGAAATCGGCGCGCGTCTCCCGCAATGCGGGCGACGCGGGGCTCGACCTGGTCGTCGACGACTCCGAGCGCAAGAGTCCGGATCATGCCCGGGTCCGCGCGGCGCTCGCGGAGCTCGGAGCCGACCAGCGCCGTGTCCTTGAGCTGGCCTATTTCGAGGGCCTTTCCTGTACCGAGATCGCCGCGCGCGTCTCCATCCCCGTCGGCACCGTGAAGTCGCGGATCGCCGCTGGCCTCGACCGGCTTCGAAATGGCCTGTCGCGGCGCTTACCACCGGAACATTCGGAGAAGTCATCATGACGACGGTTGATGACATCCGCGAGCTCTTGCCGCTCTACGCGCTCGGGATCCTCGAGCCCGACGAGCTGCAGGCAGTCGAGCAAGCGGTCGCAAACGATCCCGGCCTCGCCACCGAGCTGATCGCGTACCAAGACACCACCCACCACCTGGCCGCGCCGATCGATCCATCGCCGGACGTGAAGGCGCGCCTCCTGTCCTCCATCGGTGGCGGGGTGTTCGAGCGGTTCGCGCAGCAGCTCGGCGCCCTCTACGACGTCACGGTCGATCGGGCACGCGAGATCCTGGGCCTCATCGAGCGCGCGGCCTCGTGGGAGCCGCGGGCGCCCGGCATCGCGCTGGTCCACTTCGATGGCGGCCCCGCGTACGCGGCGGCGGACTGCGGCTTCGTGCGGCTCGCGCCCGGCGCGGTCTTCCCGTTCCACAAGCACCTCGGCGACGAGGCGTGCCTCGTCCTCGAGGGCGCGGTCTTCGACGGCACGAACGGGCGCACGATCGAGACGGGCGAGGAGTACTTCCAGAAGGAAGGCTCCGCGCACGCCCTCATCAACCGGGGCAGCGTCGACTGCATCTTCGCGGCACGTGCTATGCACGGCATCGAGGTCGGCGGGATCGCCGTCCGCCCGGACAAGCCGCACGTGCCCTGAGCCACAGTTGCCACCTGGCGTGCCGGAGGGCATGCCCCCACCGGGTGTACGATGCTCCGCATGGGCAGCGACGACGGGATGCGGGTGGTCGGGACCATCCGCAGCATCGAGCTGCACATGTTGGCGCCGAAGTTCCAGAACGTGGCGCCGCGGCAGGTGGCGAAGGTCCAGCTCGACATCGAGCGCGCCACCGACGAGGCGGGCGAGGAGATCAACGTGGCCAACCTCGCCGACGTCCACTTTCAGGGGCCAGCGGAGCTCGTGCCGCGCTTTCAGGCGGGCGATCGCGTGCAGATCGTGACGAGCGCCGAGTCGAGCCTGCACATCACGAGCATCCGGCCGGCGCCGCTGTCGTGAGCTCAGCGCTCAGCGCAGCGCGTAGCGCTGCGCCGAAGTAGATCAGCGATCACCAAGTAATCGTTCCCTCGTCGGTGTCCTTGCCGCCGTAGATCGTGATCTTGAGGAGCTTCGTCTTGCCGCGCGGCCCGACGGCCTTGACCTTGTACACGCCGGGCGTGAGCGGCAGGCGCGTGAGCGGCGTCTCGCCGTAGAGCTTGTCATTGACGTAGATCGACGTCCGGGCGGTGGCGGCGATGCTGAAGAAGCCAAAGCGCGAGATCGCCGTGATGTGGTCTTTATCGATCGCGTCGATGGGCGGCGCGTCGACGGGCGGCGCGTCGGGGATCGCCGCGTCGCGCACCGGCCGCGGCGCGCTGCCGCCCCGGCTCTGCGGGTCGTAGAACTGGGACAGCGCGAACAGCGCGGCGCCGATCAGGACGATGCCCGCGACCGTGAAGAGCAGCGCGCGCAACGTCTTGCGCCGGTGCGCCCCGAGCAGATCGGTGTCGGGGTTCATCATCCACGTGTCGGCGGGCACGCTGGCGGACAGATCGAGCACGCCGGTCGGCACGGGGGGAGGCAGCGTGACCGGGGCCGAGCCTTGCTGCACGATCACCGCCGGGATGGCCGGGAACAGCTGGCTCTTCGTGCGCTCGCGCCCGGGCTGCTCGCCGCCAGCGAGCTCGCCACTGCGCTCGGGGATCGGCAGCGGCGGGGGCGGCGTGGGCCGGAGCGCGCGCTGCGGGATCGGCGGCGGCGTCTTCGGCACGGGGGCCGGCGCGTCGTCGGCGGCCTTGAGGATCTCGTCGCGCGACGACATCTCGTCGCCGAAGTCGGTGAACAGGAGCCGCGCGAGATCGCTCGGCGACGCGGGCCCGCCGAGCGTCGCGACCGAGTTGCGGAGCGCGTTGGCGAACGCGAGCGCGGTGTCGAACCGGCCGTTCGGATCGCGCGCCATCGCCTGCAGGAGGGCGGCGCGCATCCCCGGCGGCAGATCGGGCCGGCGCTCGCGGATGTCCGGGATCGGCTCCTCGGTGATCGCCTTGAACGTGAGGAAGTCGGAGTCGCGGTGGAACAGCCGGCGGATCGCCAGCATCTCGTACATGACGATCGCGAGCGCGAACACGTCGCTCCGCCGATCGAGCGGCTTGCCGAGGATCTGCTCGGGAGACATGTACGCGTTCTTGCCCTTCACCGTGCCGGTGCGCGTGCGCGAGTTCGCGCCGCGCGCCTTGGCGATGCCGAAGTCGAGCAGCTTCACGGTGCCGTCGCTGATCACCATGATGTTCGGCGGCGAGACGTCGCGGTGGACGACGCCCATCAGCTGGCCCTTCTCGTCGCGCGCCTCGTGCGCCGAGTGCAGGCCCTCGCACGCCTGGATGATGATGCCCGCCACGACCCGCATGTCGAGCATCTTCCCGGCCTTGGACAGCCGGGTCATCATGCGCGACAGCGGCACGCCGTGGAGGTACTCCATGGCGATGAACCACGTGCCGCCGATCTCGCCGTACGCGTCCACGTGGCAGATGTTCTTGTGATCGAGGCGGCTCGCGAGATCCGCCTCGTCGCGGAACATCGTGACGAAGTGATCGTCCTCGGCGAGGTGCGGCAGGATCCGCTTGAGGACGAGCACCTCGCCCTTGGTCGCGCCGGCCGCGCGCGCGAGGAAGATCTCGGCCATGCCGCCCGTCGCGAGCTTCGCGAGGAGCTGATAGCTGCCGAAATCTCTGGCGTCGCGAGGGACGAGGGTCCCCGCCGGAATCGTCACGGCGGCTATTATGTCAGAGGAATTTCCCGGATTTAAGCCCGAGATGACACAGACGCCGCGACGCTGGGGCGGCGCCCGCGCTGTGCGAACGAGCCCCGCCGCGCGCGGGCCGCTGCAACCGGCATCGATCGCACGCGTTCGTCGACGAGGATGCGCGCTCGCTTACGAGGTCCTCGACGAGCGGAGGGCACATCTACCGACACGAATGACCGACGCGAGTGACCGACACGAGTGACCGACACGAAGTGACCGACACGAAGTGACCGGCACGAGTGGCCGGCACGAGTGGCCGGCACGAGTGGCCGGCACGAATCGTCGTCGGCGCAGCGTCGCTGCTGCTACTGGACGATCGCGACGTCCTTCGTCGCGGTCGAGCCCATGTCGTCGAAGGACGGGCTGACGATCGCGCCGCCCACGAGGGTGACGCCCGCCTGCGTGCGCGTGTTGACGCGGATGCGGCCGATGCCGCCACCGCCGCCGCCGCCGTCGCCAGCGTCCGTGCCTTGCGCGCCGGTCCGGGTGGCGCCCGCGCCGCCCGCGCCGCCCGCGCCGCCACCCGGTCCGCCCGCGGCGGCGGTGTTGTCGAGGCTGGCGTTGGCGCCATCGCCGGTGCCGCCGGCGTTGCCGGCGCCGCCGCCGCCGCCGTTGACCGCCAGGTTGGCGCCGTCGAGATCGACGCTCGTCGCCTCGATCAGGACCGCGCCGCCGGCGCCGCCGCCGCCGCCCGCGTCCTGGTTGGCGCGGGCGCCGCCGCAGCCGCCCGCGTTGATGCCGGACACGGGCAGGCCCACCAGCGAGCGGATCGTCACCTTGCCGTTCGCCACGATGTGGAGCGCGCCGCCGCCACCGCCGCCGCGACCGCCGGTGCCGCCGCCGCCGCCGCCGCCACCGCCGAGGAGCAGCGTGATCTTGTCGTCGCCGAGGACCGCGCCGCCGGCCGGCCGGCCGGCCGCGCTAGAGGGGGCACGTCCGCCATCGCCGCCCGCGGCGCCGTGGCCGCCGCCGCCGCCGCCGCTGCTCTCGTTGCCGCTCGGCGCGCCGCCCGCGCCGCCGCCGACCCCGGCCGCGGTCGTGCTGGCGGCGCCGCCCGGGAAGCCGCCGGGCCCGGCGTTCGAGTTCACGCAGTCGCCCTTCAGATCGAACCGGCCCTGGAGATCGACATCGCCGAGCGAGACGATCACGAGCGCCCGGCTGCCGCGCACGAGCCAGTCC
>DATMCI010000339.1:0-11242 GCA_035558535.1 Kofleriaceae bacterium | reverse complement strand
CCGGCCGTCGTCAGGCCGCCGCCGCCGCCGCACGCGGCCTCGAGCGGCTCGACGGGCGAGCCGCGCTCCGCCGGGTTCGAGGTGTCCCCGTGCTTCGAGGCGCTGACGTTGCCCGACTCGTTGTCGAAGCAGGCGGTCAGCGTGCAGGCCAGGGCCGCGGCGGCCCCCAGTCGCGCGTTCGTCCGGTACATCGTCATGCGAGCTCCCCTGCTTCGCACAGCCATCGATACTGCCGTGCCCGCGCGGCCCGCTGCAAGGACGACTTCGCGTCGCCAGCAGGTGACCGCCCCGCACGCGCCCCGCACGCGCCCCGCACGTGCATAGACTCACGGCACGGCGGAGGGTTGCCCGATGTTCTCGACGAGAAATTGCCGTAGGAAAGCCGCGCACGAGCTCCCCACGCCGCCCCATCGATCGAGGCACCATGCAAGCGCGCGGCCACCGCGGCACAAACTTGGCGGCGATGGGCGCGCCCCACGCCGGCAGGCGCACGAACGCGCGCGGCGGCTGCCGCTGCCGGTGGATGCGCGCGCGCCACGGTGCCATCCTGGCGCCGCCACGAACCTGCCGGTGCGTTGCAGGCGGCGAGGAGACCCCCGATGCAAGCAGCAGAGCTGACCCAGCGCGAGATCTTGACCTGCTCCGACCGTGACTCGCTCGAGCACGTCGTCAGCCTCATGTGGAAACACGACATCGGCTGCCTGCCCGTCACGAGCCCCGACGGACGCCTCGTCGGGATGATCACCGATCGCGACGTCGCCATGGCGGCGTACCTGCAGGGCGCGCCGCTCCGCTCGATCACCGTGTCGAGCGTGATGTCCCGGGAGGTCGTCACGTGCCGCGAGCGCGATGACGTGCAGGAGGTCGAGCGCGCCATGCGGCAGCGCCAGGTCCGCCGCGTCCCCGTCATCGACGAGGTCGGTAAGCTCCTCGGCATGATCACGATCAACGACATCGCCCGGGCGGCGCACGAGGGCAAGCTACCCTCCGCCGACGTCGCGTCGACGCTGGCGGCGATCAGCCGCCCGCGGCTCGTGCACCCTCAGGCGGACTGAGGCGCGTCGCGGGCTCGGCACGAACGCCGTTCGCCGCGCCCCCGGCGGAGTAGGCGCGCAGAGCATCTACCCACACTCGCTCCACCCAACCGAAACATCGCAGCCATGTGCCGGCGAGCGCGGCCTGGAGCCCGCTGCACGGTTAGTGTGGTTCATGCGATCAGACCACGTCACCAAGGGCCACGGCCTTCGGAGCGAGTTAGGCTCGAGCGGGGGGCCGTCCCGAGGCTCTCGCACACCCTGCGCCTTATAACACTCCTCGCAATGATCGTAGGGCAACCTACAACCGAATCCTTGCCAGTGAAATGATCGCTAATCATAACGTTTTATGAATGCCTCCCCCGTGGTGTCTCGGGTGTATTGCTGTTTCAAGGTGTACAAATGAATCGAACGAGTTGGTCTATCGAAGAACTTCGCACGTTACTCTCCACGGTCTCACATGATCTGCGCACCCCGCTGTCGGTGATCACCGGCCGCGCGAGTGTGCTGCGCGAGACCGTCCGCGAGGAGCAACGCCGCGACCTCGACACGATCATCCACGAGGCGCAGCGGCTCAGCCGGACCCTGGAGAACCTGCTCGCGATCACGGAGGCGTACCGCGAGACGGCGCCCCGCGAGTGGATCCCCGTCGAGGAGCTCGTCGGCGGGGTGCTCGCGCGGCTCGAGTCCTCGCTCGAGGGGCGCCCCGTCAACGTCGCGGTCCCCGACGATCTGCTCGCCCACATCCACCCCGTGCGCGGCGAGCTGCTCCTCGCCAACCTGCTCGATCACCTCGCCACGCACACGCCCGCGGGCGCGCCGATCGATCTCACCGCGCAGCGCGACGACGGGGGCATCTCGATCGAGGTCGCCAGCCACAGCACGGAGCTGCGCGCGGCGGAGGCGCAGCAGCAGGTCACCCAGCGCGCGACACGCGCCGACGCGTTCGCGCTCGCGGCATGCCAAACGATCATCTCGAGCTACAGCGGCTCGATCGAGGCGAGCGAGGGCAACGGTGGCGGGACCGTGTTCCACATCCGCTTACCAGACGGCGAGGCGCTCCCGGATCTCGCGGAACCCGCCGGCGCGGAGCTCGTCGGCGCGGAGCCCTCTGGCAAGGAGGCCGAGTAATGGAGACCGTCCTCGTAGTCGAAGACGAGAGCGCGATGCGCCGCTTCCTCCACGACGCGCTCACCACCGCCGGGTTCACCGTCGTCGAGGCCCACACCGCCGCGCTCGCCGAGCAGCTCGCGAACGAGGCGCGCCCCGCCGCGATCCTGCTCGATCTGGGGCTGCCCGACTCCGACGGCATCAGCCTCCTGCGCCGGCTGCGCGCGTGGTGCGCGGTGCCCGTGATCGTGCTGTCCGCGCGCCACCGTGAAGACGACAAGGTCATGGCGCTCGACGCCGGCGCCGATGACTACCTCACCAAGCCGTTCTCGACCGGCGAGCTGCTCGCGCGGATCCGCGTCGCCCTCCGGCACAGCCACAAGCTGACGTTCGCGAGCAACCCCGTGCTCACGGTCGGACCGTTCCGGATCGACCAGACGCGTCACGAGGTCACGATCGACGGCACGCTCATCCACCTGACGCCGATCGAGTTCAAGCTCCTCGCGCTGCTCGCCCGCCACGCCGGCAAGGTCCTCACCCACCGGCAGCTCCTGCAGGAGGTGTGGGGCCCGCTCAACAACCACCAGACGCACCACCTGCGCGTCCACATGGCCGCGCTGCGCCGCAAGATCGAGCAGGACTCGCGCTGGCCGCGATGGCTCACCACCGAGGCCGGTGTCGGCTACCGCCTGCGCGACGAGTAGCGCGCCGCGCGGCGCCGAGCCGCGCCGAGCGGGCGTACAGCGTCAGTCTCGCCCGGGGTTCGCGAGCCCGAGGCGGTGCAGCATCTTGTGGATCGACATGCGATCGATCCCGGCCGCGCGGGCCGCGGCCGAGATGTTGCCGTCGTGCTGCGAGAGCAGGCGCGAGATATACCGCCGCTCGAACTCGCTGATCACGTTCTGCTTGGCCTGCTTGAACGGGATCGACACGTCCACCGGCACCGTCATCGACGCCTCCGCCGACGTGGCCGTCTGCGACGGTGTCACCGTGATCGACGGCTCGCTGCGCAGGATCGGCGCCGGTGCCCGACGCAGCGCGTCCTCGCTGTCCGGCGACTCGGCCAGGAGCACCGCGCGCTCGATCACGTTGCGCAGCTCGCGCACGTTGCCCGGCCAGTCGTGCTTCATCATCAGATCGATCGTCTCCTGCGCGATCGACGCCGTCTCGCCGCCCGGCGTCGTCGTCAGGATGTGCTCGATCAAGAGCGGCAGGTCATCCTTGCGCTCGCGCAGGGGCGGCACGTGCACGCGCGCGACCGCGAGCCGGTAATAGAGGTCCTCGCGGAACCGGCCGCGGTTGACCTCGACGCCCAGATCGCGGTTCGTCGCGGCGACCACGCGCAGATCGACCTCGAGCGTCTTCGTGCCGCCGACGCGCCGCACCTCCTTGCGCTCGAGGACGCGCAGGAGCTTCGGCTGCATCGCGAGCGGGAGCTCGCCGATCTCGTCGAGGAACACCGTGCCGCCGTGCGCGCGCTCGAACGCGCCGGCGTACGAGCTCGTCGCGCCGGTGAACGCGCCGCGCTCGTGGCCGAACAGCTCGCTCTCGATCAGGTTCGGCGGGATCGACCCGCAGTCGAGCACGACGAACGCCCCCTTCTCGCGCGGCGAGTGATCGTGCAGCGCCTCGGCCACCAGCTCCTTGCCGGCGCCCGTCTCGCCGGTGACGAGCACCGTCGTGTCGGTGCGCGCCAGCTTCTCGAGGCGCGCGAACAGCTCGCGCATCTTGACCGAGCGGCCGATCATCGAGCCGAACCGGTCGCTGTCGGACAGCTCGATCTCGACGGAGTCGCCGAGCGGCTCGAACCGCAGGCGCGTGGCGCCCATCGCGATCTGCGCGCCCGGCGTGATGTAGACGTCGTTGATGCGCAGCTGCGAGACGTACGTGCCGTTCGTCGAGTCCAGATCGCGCAGCCGGTAGCCGCGATCGTCGAGGCGGATCTCGCAGTGGAGGCCCGAGACCTTCGAGTCGGTGAGCTGGACGTCGTTGCCGCGCCGCGCCCCGATCCGGATCACCGACGCCTCGATGTCGCGGACGAGCCCGGCGTCGGGACCGGACGTGACCTCCAGGCGGCAGCGGCGCAGGCGCGCAGACGTGGCGCGCCCGCCGATGTACGTGACCCATGTACCCGAGCGCAGGTCATCCACCGGCATTGGCCGGCACGTTAGCACACCGCGGAAAGCGCGGGAGTGGCCGCGGAGAGCTACGCGCTCCGGCCCGTCGGGGCGCGGCGGCTCTCTTCGAGGCGGCGGTAGATCGAGCGGCGATCGATCCCGAGGATCCGCGCCGCTTGCGTCTTGTTGCCGCCGGTCGCCGCGACGACCTGCATCACGTAGCGCTGCTGCACCTCGGCGAGCGTCAGGAGCTGCGCCGGCGACTCGGTGTTCAGCACGAGCCGCGTGCTCTTGTGCTCGACGACCTTGGCCGGCAGGTCCACGACGTCGAGCTCGTCGCCGCGGCACAGCGCGACCGCGCGCTCGATGCAGTTCTCGAGCTCGCGCACGTTGCCCGGCCAGTCGTAGTCGACCAGGAGCTGCGCCGCGGCGCGCGAGAAGCCGGCGAGCACCTTGCCCTTGCGGGCCGCGGCCCGGTCCGCGAACACCTTCGCGAGCAGGAGCACGTCGCCGCCGCGCGCCCGGAGCGGCGGCACGTCCACGGCGACCACGTTGATGCGGTGGAACAGGTCCTCGCGGAACCTGTTCTCGTCGACCTCGTGCGGCAGATCGCGGTTCGTCGCGGCGATGACGCGGGCCTCGAACGAGACCTCCTCGTCGGCGCCGACCGGCCGGAGCTGCCGCTCCTGCAGGACGCGCAGGAGCTTGGCCTGCATGTCGAGCGGCATCTCGCCGATCTCGTCGAGCAGGATCGTGCCGGCGCCCGCCTGCACGAACAGGCCCGGCCGCGACGACTTGGCGTCGGTGAACGCGCCGCGAACGTGGCCGAACAGCTCGCTCTCGAGGAGCGAGGCCGGCATCGCGCCGCAGTTGATCGCGACGAACGGGTGCTCGCGCCGCGCCGGCGACAGCTGGTGGAGCGCGCGCGCGACGATCTCCTTGCCGGTGCCCGACTCGCCGGTGATCAGCACGCTCGCGTCGCTGTCGGCGACGCGCCGGATCACCTGCGACAGCTGGCGGATCGCCATGCTCTCGCCGATCAGGCCCTCGATCGGCTCGTCGCTCGGGTCCTCCGACGACCCGAGCCGCTTGACCTCGCGCTGGAGCGCGAAGTGCTCGATCGCGCGCATGATCGCGATCTGCAGCGCGTCGCCCGACGCGGGCTTGGTCAGGAAGTCGTAGGCACCGGCGCGGATCGCGGCGATCGCCGTGTCGAGCCGGCCGTAGCCGGTCAGCACGATCGGCGCGACATCCGGAAACCGAACATAGAGCTGCTCGCACAGCTCGATGCCGGTCATGCCGGGCATCTGGACATCGATGACGACGACGTCTACCTGATGGTTGCGGAGGTAGTCGAGGCACGCGGTGCCCGACGACACCGATTCGGCCCGATAGCCGCGCCGGGTCAGGACATCACGCAGAAGGTGAGCCGTCTCATCCTCGTCATCTACGACAAGGACCTTGGCGGCCGTGGGGGCTGCGGAGGTCATGGGGAAATCGACCATACCCCGCGCCGCTTCACAGGGGCAGGGGGCTTCGTAGGCCATCGGAGAGAACGCTCCCGATCCCTCCGACAATGCATGGAGAGAGTGTGACGTAGGCGCTCGTTTTTGGAGCCCGGACACCGGAATCGGATCCGGGTGAGCGAATACGCACGCTATGTCCGTACCGCGGACATCTCCACGTTTCCCTACCCCACGCGCTACGGGATCCCGGGGGGGCACCGTTACGATCTTCGTGAGCGCTCGGCGCGGCCCCTGCCAGAGATCGTGGACCACGTGCGCGAGCTGCTCGCGCCGGGCGCGCCCGGCCGGGGCGGTTCCTCGCGCAGCGCGCCGAGATCGATACGCGCTCCGGGCCCACACCGCGGCAACACCGGCGTCGAGGTCATCCTCAACGCGAACACGCTCGCGGGCTCGCTCGCTCGATCAGTACACACCGATGATCCCCGAGAAGACGCCCGCGGACGCGGTACCGGAATCGGCCGGAGCTCCCCCCAACCCTCTCCAGAGGTGATCGCGTACTTACTCAAGAGGTATCTAAATTAATATTTGCTTCATGCACAGGCATTTCCGTCACACCGCGCATGAGCGCTCGCCTCCCTGGATAGGGTGACGATTACGTGGGTCACTGCGCTTCGGCCTTGTCGCTCATCGGTCCCCTTCGGGCGCCGGGCGGGCTCGGCGGCATCTCCGTCTCGGAAGAACGCGGTATATCGACGTGCTGCATGGTCGAGCCGTTCAGTGTCGATTGGCCTTCGGGCGGGGGGGTGGGAATCAGCTTAGGCTTTCGGCTGGGCTTGAATCGCTGCTTACGGGGCATTGGAAATCACCTCCGAGCTCGCAGGCATGCAAGACTTGACGCACTGAGTCTTGAGGACGCCTGAGCAGCAGAACCGGACTGATACCCGTCCGCGGGATGAATCGTGAATCTTATTATTCTGAAGAAAGCATCAATGAACGAAATGACCGAATGAGGCTATCGCGGGCGGCACTCATGATCAGCACTGCGAGCAGTACTGAACGAGTGGCTAGTAACATCAAGAGATCCTGTCCATGTACATCGACGGCGCGCACAGGCACTGGTCCGGAGCGGTGTCCATCCGGTGCCTTGCGCGTCGATCCACTTCCCACGGCCGGTGAATCGGAGGACACTCGCCCGCACGTGCCAGACCAGACACCCGCGCATCGAGTCCTCATCGTGGACGATCATCCCGACGCCGCACAGGCGCTCGCGATGCTCGTGCGGATGCTGGGCCACGAGTGCGTCGCGGTGACGACCGGACGCGAGGCGATCGCGCAGGCGCGCGCCGCGGAGTTCGATCTCGCGATCGTCGACATCGGGCTCCCCGACGTGAGCGGCCTCGAGGTGGCCCGCGAGCTGCGCCGCCTCCCGAGCGGGAGCACGATGTACCTCGCGGCGGTCTCGGGGTACGGCCAGCCGGAGGATCGCGCGAACGCGCTGCAGGCCGGATTCAATCACCACGTGCTGAAGCCGCTCGACGTCGCGCTCGTCCGCCGCATCGTCTCGCTGGCCGATCGCGCCGCCGCATCGCGCTGATCGCACGGCCGATCGCGCCGCCGCATCGCGCTGATCGCGCGCCGCGCTGGCTCGCGCCGGCCGCTGGCCGTGCCGATCTGGCAGCGCTCAGGCGTTTTTGGCAACCGGAGCTGCCTTCCGGCATCGCGTTTTGGCGGACTTGCCGCGCGGGTTGGCGTGGCTCGCTGGTTGCGTGAAGCTCGGAGGACATGTCTGCGATCCAGTCCCTCCTCCGCGTCATGACCCTGCGCGACGCCGAGGCGATCGTGCTCGAGGCAGGCAAGGTGCCGAGCCTGCGCCGCCGCGGCCAGGTCGAGTCGCTCGCGATGCCAGCGCTCGAGGCAAAGATGCTGGCCGAGTTCACGGCGCCGCTTTTAGAGGGCCGCGCCGCCGAGGGCCGCGCCGCCGACGAGTGGCCGGCGGTCGTGCCGTTTCAGGATCCCGACGGCAGCCGGTATCAGTGCACCATCGAGCGGGTGGCCGCGGGCCTGCGCGTCGTCGTGCGCCCCGGCAAGCCCGTGCCCGCGGCGGCGGCCCCGCCGCCCCCGCCGCCCGCGGCGGACTCAAAGCCGCACGCCTGGTGGGCGAAGCCGGCGCCGCCCGCCCCCACGCCGAGCGGCGCTGGCACCGCGGCCGCGCCGGCCGCGCCGGCGATCACGCCGGCAGCGCACGCGCCGGCAGTGCCGCTCGCGGCACCCGCGCCGGCCTACGCGCCGGCCTACGCGCCGGCCCACGCGCCGTACGCGCCCGATCCGGCCGCCGCGACGCGGGACGCCCTCCTCCGGCTGGCGCGCCTGCTCGAGGGCCCGGTCGCGCTCGCGCGCGAGCACCGCGCGTCCGACGTGCTCCTGTCGACCGGCCGCACGCCCAGGCTCCGGATCGACGGCCGCCTCGAGCAGGTCGACGTCCCCGTCGACGACGCCGAGCTCGCGGCGTGCGTCGCCGGGCTCGGCACCAACACCGATCACGGCCTCGAGCTCGCCGGCACGCGGCTGCGCGTCAACGCGTTCGATCACCTGAGCGGCGTCGGCGTGGCCGCCCGGCTGATCCGCGATCGCGTGCCGTCGCTCGCCGACCTGGGGCTGCCGCCGGAGCTGCTCTCCGTCGTCGAGCAGCGCGACGGCCTCGTGCTCGCGTGCGGCCCCACCGGCTCCGGCAAGTCGACCACGCTCGCCGCGCTCGTCGATCAGATCGATCAGCGGCGCGCCGCGCACGTGATCACGCTCGAGGATCCGATCGAGTACCGGTTCGAGGGCCGGCGCTGCCTGATCCACCAGCGCGAGGTCGGCCAGCACGTGCCGTCGTTCGCGGTCGGCCTCAAGGCCGCGCTGCGCGAGGCGCCCGACGTCATCCTGCTCGGCGAGCTGCGCGACCGCGACACGATCGCCACGGCGCTCACCGCGGCCGAGACCGGCCACCTCGTGCTCGCGACCCTGCACGCGCCGAACGCCACCGGCGCGATCGATCGCATGATCGACGCGTTCCCCGACGGCCAGCAGCGCCAGATCCGGTGGCAGCTCGCCGCCGTCCTGCGCACCGTGATCACGCAGTACCTGCTGCCGCGGCGCGACGGCGGGCGCGCGGCCGCCGCCGAGGTCGTCCCCGTGACCCCGGCCGTCGCGAACATCATCCGCAAGGGAGACCTGCACACGCTGCCGACCGCGATCCAGTCCGGCCGCGACGCCGGCATGATCCCGCTCGAGCGCTCGCTCGCGCGGCTCGTCGAGTCCGGCCTCGTCGCCCCGCAGGTCGTGAAGCGCGTCGCCGCCGATCACGACCTGCTCGCGGCGCTCGCCGGCAAGCTGCGCTGAGCTTGCGAGCCGGCGCTGACGCTGGCCGCTCACGCCTTCTTGAACTGCGCGCGATCGAGGCCGTGGCGCACGACGAGCGCCCACAGGTTCTTGCGATCCATCCCGGCCGCGCGCGCCGCCTGCGCGAGGTTGCCCTGGTGCTCGGTCAAGAGCTCGTTCAGGTACTGCGTCTCGAACGCGTCGATCGCCTCCTGCTTGAGCTCGCGGAACGGCCGCGACAGGTCGACGCGACCGCGGATCACCACGCGCCCGCCCGGCAGCGCGACGTCCTCCTCCTCGATGATCGAGCCGGCCGCCACCACCATCGCCTGGTGGACCTTGTTCTCGAGCTCGCGCACGTTGCCGGGGAAGCCGTACGCCTGGAAGCGGGCGAGCGCCGCCGGGGAGATGCCGTCGCAGGCCTTGCCGAGCCGATCGCGGTACTTGTGGATGAAGTGCTGCACGAGCAGCGGCACGTCCTCGGGCCGCGCGCGCAGCGGCGGCAGCTGCAGCGGGAACACGTTGATGCGGTAGTAGAGGTCCTGGCGGAAGCTGCCGCTCCCGACCAGCTGCTCGAGATCGCGGTTGGTCGCGGTGACGATGCGGACGTCGACCTGGCGATCCTGATCGTCGCCGATGCGGCGGAACTCCTGCGACTGCAGGACGCGCAAGAGCTTGGCCTGCAGCGCCAGCGGAAGCTCGCCGATCTCGTCGAGGAACAGCGTGCCCGTGTGCGCCGCGGCGAGCAGGCCGTCGCGGTCGCGCGTCGCGTCGGTGAACGCGCCGCGCACGTGGCCGAACAGCTCGTCCTCGAGCAAGGCCTCCGGGATCGCCGCGCAGTTGACGACGACGAACGGCGCCTCGTGCCGCCGCGACGAGTTGTGGATCGTGCGCGCGACGAGCTCCTTGCCCGTGCCGCTCTCGCCGAAGATCGCGACGGTGGCGTCGGTCGCCGCGACCATCGAGATCCGATCGTAGAGCTCCTTGATCCACGCCCCCGTGCCGATCAGGACGTCGCTCTTGCGCGTCCGCCGCTTCTCCGCGCGATCGGGCGGCGCGCTGCGCCCGACCCGGAACGCCAGCTCCGCGGCGGAGAACGGCCGCGCCACGACGTCCGCGGCGCCGCAGCGCGCCGCGATCGCCGCCCCGTCCGGCGGCGGCGCTGCCAGCACGACGCGGACGCCGCCGCCCTGCGTGATCAGCTCGCGGACCTGCGCGCCCGTCGGCGCCGGCTCCGCCTCGAGCAGCACGACGTCGTACGGCTGCCCCGCGGCGATCCCCGCCCGGAGCTGCGCCGTCGCCTCGTCGCGCGCCGTGTACGTCACCTCGCTGGCGCCGCCGAGCAGCTGGGCGACGACGTCCCGCGTCTGCGGGCTGCGATCGACGACCAGGACGCGCGGCATCGCGCCCGAGCATACCGGCGATCGATCCTCGCAGGGCCGTGCCCCGCTCCAATGGGCAGGGGCCGCGGATCCCGCGGCTGCGCGCGTCTCCCGTCGCTCTCACGCAGGGAGCTTGACCGGTCCCACGCAACGCCCACGCAACGCACCGTCCCCGGATCGCGCCGCCCGCTGGCTTGCGCCCATGGCGCCCGCGTGGAAACGCGGCGGCTGCCGCAGCCCGCGGCGAGCGCGGCGCTACCAGTCCTTCTGCGGATCTCTCGAGCGGCCGCTCGCGCGCCGCCGCGCGCTGTCGCGCTGGAGCCGGCGCGAGAACGTCTCCAGATCGTCGAGCTTCTGGTCGGCGGGCGACTCGGGCGACTTGGGCGCGGTGCGGCCCTGGTTGGGGCGGATCGGACCTTGCGCGTCGGGGTCACCGGAGCCCTGACCTTGGCCCTGCTGCTGTTGCTGCTGCTGCTGCGAGCCCTGGCCCTGCCCCTGGCCCTGCTGCTGTTGCTGCTGCGAGCCCTGCCCCTGGCCCTGCTGCTGTTGCTGCTGCGAGCCCTGTCCCTGGCCTTGCTGCTGCTGTTGCTGCGAGCCCTGACCTTGGCCCTGCTGGCCCTGCTGGCCTTGCTGGCCCTGCTGCCCTTGCTGCCCTTGCTGCCCTTGCTGCCCTTGCTGGCCCTGCTGCCCTTGCTGGCCCTGCTGCCCCTGCTGCCCTTGCTGCCCCTGCTGCCCCTGCTGCCCTTGCTGCCCCTGCTGCCCCTGCTGCC
>DATMCI010000338.1:0-4930 GCA_035558535.1 Kofleriaceae bacterium | reverse complement strand
TCTAGGTGACGAGACTTCATGCTCGATCGACGAACATGATCCAGCTTCAGCGGCTCCTCGGAGCTGTCGTTGGTGCCCATCGACCTGCTCCAGCCCGCTTCCGGTAGCCGGCGCGCCTACGCATGAATAATCCGGGCTAGCTGCGCCGCAGCCGGTGGGAGACCCGGAAGACGACGCGCTCCGTCCGGTGCGTGATCGACATCCCGATCTCGATGTGCAGGCGTCCCTGCAGGATGTCCAGCGCGGTCATCGTGGTGCCGAGCCCGCACCGCACGTAGAACGCGTCCTGCGGCGTGGCGCCGTCGAGCGCGCCGTCGCGCCACTTGTCGGTCAGGTAGCACTCGAGCATGCCGCACACCGCGAGCCAGGTGCTCTCGTCGTTGGGCTCGCGCACGACCCAGGCGGTGGACTGCCGGACCGACGCCTCGATCAGGTTGCAGAAGCGGCGGACCGAGACGTGGCGCCACTCGGGGTCGTTGCCCGCCAGCGTGCGCGTGCCCGCGACGAGCGTGCCCTGGCCGGTGAACGCGCGGAGGGCATTGATCGATCGGCCGCCCGCCGGGTCGACGTCGAGGAGCTTCTGCGCCGCGTGGCTCACCCGGACGGCGGGCTCGAGCACGTCCGCGAGGGTCACGTTGGCGGGCGCGTGCCAGACGCCGCGGGCCGCGGCGGTGGCGGCGTACACGCCGGCGACCGCGCCGGAGGGCGGCACGACCACGAAGTGACACGAGAGCTCGGCGCGGGCGGCCTGGTAGGCGGCGACGTTCGAGGTCGCGAGCGACGCCAGCGTGACCGGGGCGCTCGCGCCGGCGATCGTCACGGCGACGTTCGTCTCCTCCGCGTCGACGTGGTGGTGGAGCGAGGTCTTGACGAACGGGTAATAGGCGGCGCCGTGCGAGAGATCGGCGCCGCCGAAGGCCGCGCGGGCCGCCTCGAGCGCGGCGCCGCCGGGCGCGAGCAGATCGGCGGTGCCGTCCTGGACGTCGAGGATGGCGAACCGGTTCTTGGACCGCTCGCAGTGCGCGAGCACCGCCTGGACCGCGTCGCCGTAGCGCTCGCCCAGGTGCACCGCCTCGGGCATCACGATCAGCGTGGGCTCCTCGGCCCGGCTGGCCGCCTCGAGCGCGGCCCGAAGGCCAGTGCGCGCGACGTGGCCGGTACGCGCGGTGCGCGCGGCGCGGCCGGCGCGCGTGGCCGGCGCGGCCGCCGGGGGCGCGGCCGCTGGCTCCCACTCGTGGAACGGCGCGGCGTCGCGGTACCGGCCCGCGGAGACGACGTAGCACTGCGCGCCGCCGTTGGCGAAGTACAGCCTCACCGCGTAATAGAGCAGGTAGGGGAGCCGCGGCGCGGTGAACCCGGCCGCTCGGTAGTGGCCCTGGCCGTCGTGCTCGAGGTCTACCGCGATCGGCTCGGCGCTCGGGAGGCCGAACATCGACTCGTACTCGCTCAGCGAGGCGATCTTGGTGGGCCGCTGGAGCAGGTCGTCATCGACGAGCCGCCTCGCGATCTGCGTGTAGCCGATGAAGATCGGGAGCGCGGTGCCGACCTCGACGACCGGCGGCAGCGCCGTGAGATCTTCGAGGTGGAGGTCCGGAGCGCCGTGCGTGTTCGTGGTCCCCAGGCTCATGTCTTCCTTCGATCCCCAGGTGTGGACTTTGTGAGATAGACAACCTGGCGGTGAATGTCAAAGCAAGATTCGTATATTTGAACCTTTCGGATTGCCATTGATAATCTGAACCGTTCGGCGGAGGCGATCTGGATCCGCCGCGCCGGGAGTGGCGCCCTCGCGCGGGGGCCGCAGCGACGGAGAACGCGGTCGAATCGACGCCCAGGGATGACCCGTGGGACGCGCGGGATGAAGTTCGAGGGATGAATTGAGGGATGAATTGAGGGATGAATTCATGGGGTGAATTCGCAGGCGCCCGGGCGACTCCTAATACGAAATTGACAACCTCATTCGAGGCGAGGAGTCGAGTCGTGCGCGTCAGCGCGGCCTTTGCGCGCCCCGGGCCGCGCGCGCGGCGAGTCCTTCCGGGAGCTGATACGTCCAGCGTCCTCCCCCAGCGTCTCCCAGGCGCCTCCGTGCCCCCGCCCGGGCCGGCGGTCCGGCCGCGCCGCGCCCCGCGCGGCAGAAGACGCCCGAAATCGATTGCGCCGGGGTCGACCTGGTGCGGTGATCGGGCCGTCGCGGGTGGGGATCCGTGACAGGAGAGCTTTCATGACAAGAGTTGGCATCGCAGCGGCGATCGCGGCCGCGACCCTCGCGATCGGCGCGCCGGCCGCGCACGCGTTCTGCGGCTTCTACATCAACGGCGCGGGCGGCGAGATGTTCAACAACGCGACGCAGGTCGTGCTGATGCGGAGCGGCACGCGGACCGTGCTGTCGATGCAGAACAACTACCAGGGGCCGCCGCAGGACTTCGCGCTGGTGATCCCCGTGCCGGTCGTCCTCAAGCAGGCCGACGTCAAGACGCTCACCAAGGGCGTGTTCGAGAAGGTCGACGCGATGGGCGCGCCGCGGCTCGTCGAGTACTGGGAGCAGGACCCGTGCGGGGTGCAGGGCGATCCCGAGGGCGCCGCGCCGATGGCCATGGACGAGATGGCCGACATGGGGGGGGCGGAGAAGAAGATGGCCAGGCGCGACTACGGCGTGACCATCGAGGCGAAGTTCACGGTCGGCGAGTACAACATCGTGATCCTGTCGGCGAAGGAGTCGACCGGGCTCGATCGCTACCTGCGGGACCAGAAGTACCAGATCCCCAAGGGCGCCGAGCCGCTCCTGCGGCCGTACGTCGAGGGCGGCTCGAAGTTCTTCGTCGCGAAGGTCGATCCGAAGAAGGTCCAGTTCGAGAGCGGGCAGGCGCAGCTCTCGCCGCTGCGCTTCCACTACGACAGCGAGGAGTTCGCGCTGCCGATCCGGCTGGGCCTGGCGAACGCCAAGGACAAGCAGGACCTGATCGTGAACATCCTCGCGCCGGGGCAGCGCTACGAGGTCGCAAACTACAAGAACGCGACGATCCCGACGAACCTCGACGTCCGCGACGACGTGCGGGCGCGGTTCGGCGAGTTCTACGCGGCGCTGTTCGATCGCACGATCGAGCGCAACCCCGGCGCGGTGATCACCGAGTACGCGTGGGACGCGTCGTCGTGCGATCCGTGTCCCGGCCCGACGCTCGACGAGGGCGACTTCGCCGTGCTCGGCGCCGACGTGCTCGGCGGCCAGGGCGACGGGGACTCCGGCTTCGTGCTGACCCGCCTGCACGCGCGCTACGGCAAGGACGGCGCCCCGAACGACCTCGTGTTCAAGGCGGCGCCGCCGATCGCGGGCGGCCGCGAGGAGCGCGACGGCCAGAACCGCCTCGAGGAGCGCGCGCACCCCGACGAGATCAACAACTTCCAGGGCCGCTACGCGATCCGCCACAAGTGGACCGGGCCGGTCCAGTGCCAGAACCCGGTCCGCGGCATCTGGGGTGGCCCGCCGAACGGCGACGAGATCGCGATCCAGCCGGCGACGAAGCTCGGCATGGCGCCCCGCGGCAAGGTGCAGCTGCCAAACCTCGTCGCGCAGGATGTGCCGGAGCTCGGCGTCAAGGCCGGCGTGCCGCTCCCCGGCGGCGGCGGGTTTCAGAGCAAGCCGCAGGGGTGCGGCTGCACCGCGGGCACCGCGGGGGGCGTCGCCGGCAGCGGCGCGCTCGCGGCCTTGATCCTCGTCCTGGTTCGCCGAAGGAGGCGCTCGTGAGCATGACGTGCGTAGACCGAGAGCGCCACCCTGGCGTTCTATTCCCAATGTCCAAGCTCTGGCTCTCGATCGGTGCGGCTGCGCTCGCGCTCGCCGCCGCCCCCCAGGCCGCAGATGCGTTCTGCGGGTTCTATGTCAGCGGCTCGGGGGCGAAGCTCTCGAATGACGCGACGCAGGTGGTGCTGATGCGGCAGGGGACGCGAACGGTCCTGTCGATGCAGAACGACTACAAGGGGCCGCTCGAGGACTTCGCGATGGTGGTGCCGGTGCCGGTGGTGCTCAAGCAGGCGGACGTCAAGACGCTGCAGAAAGCGGTGTTCGAGCGGGTCGATTCGCTGGGGGCGCCGCGGCTCGTCGAGTACTGGGAGCAGGACCCGTGTCCCGTCCCGGTCGCGGACAAGTCGGACCGGGACTACCGGAGGCGGCCCTCGGCGGCGGCGCCGGCGATGGAGAGCGCGGCCAGCGGCGGTCGCGCGCCGGTCGTGAAGATCGAGGCGCAGTTCACGGTGGGCGAGTACAACATTTTGATCTTGTCGGCGACGGAGGCGGCGGGGCTCGAGGCGTGGCTCAAGCAGAACCGGTACAAGATCCCCGACGGGGCGGAGCCGCTCTTGCGCCCGTACGTCGAGGCGGGGTCGAAGTTCTTCGTCGCGAAGGTCGATCCGAAGAAGGTGCAGCTCGTCGGCGGCCGTGCGGCGCTGTCGCCGCTGCGGTTCCACTACGACAGCGAGGAGTTCGCGCTGCCGATCCGGCTGGGGATGGCGAACGCGAGCGGCAAGCAGGACCTGATCGTGAACATCCTGTCGCCGGACAAGCGGTACGAGGTGGCGAACTACAAGAACGTGACGATCCCGACGAACTTCGACGTGCGCCCCGAGGTGAAGACGCGGTTCGCGGAGTTCTACGCGGCGCTGTTCGACAAGACGCTGGAGGCCAACCCCGGCGCGGTGGTGACGGAGTACGCGTGGACGGCGCTGCCGCAGCTCAAGTGCGATCCGTGCCCGGATCAGGTGCCGGCGGACGCGGACATGATGACGCTGGGCGGTGACATCATCGGTGGGCCGATCGCGACGGGGAACTACGTGCTGACGCGGCTGCACGCGCGGTACGGTCGCGGCGACATGAAGGACGACCTGCGGTTCCGCGAGGGCAAGCCGATCACCGGCGGCCGCGAGATGTGGGCGCAGGGCG
>DATMCI010000337.1:0-56580 GCA_035558535.1 Kofleriaceae bacterium | reverse complement strand
CACGTCGCGGCGGGCGTCTCGATCGCCGCGACGCACACGCTCCACCGCGACGCCACGCTCACGGAGGATCGCGTCCCGCGCGACGGCGTGCGCGCGCTCTTGACGCTCACGGCCACGCACGCGCTCTACAAGAGCGAGCTCATCCCGATGCGCTCGTTCCGCTCGCTCCAGCCCGACTTCCTCAAGCCCAAGGGCGATCCCGCGCCCGCGCCCACGGACCCCGCGCCCGCTGATCCGGCACCGGAGCCCCCCGAGTAGCGCGCCGCCTAAGACCCTGGATCTACGACACAATCCGGATCCTTCAGGCCCAGGATCCTAACTGCCCGAAATCACTCATGACGCAGCGCGCCCTCATTATATAGGGTGATAGGCAGGCCACGACGCGGCTCCATCCACCGTGACGAGCGCGGACCTCGCCTCACGCCAACGCGCGGCGCGCCGCGCGCGAGGGGATGTCCCGAAGCGACGCGACGCGAGCTGGGGGCCGATCGGTGGTCACGAGCGCGGCGTTCGTGCTCGCGCGAGCCTGGCTGAGCACGCGATTAGGCCCCCCGAGCGAGCGCGCGAGGGAGCATCCCCTCGCGCGCTTGGCAGCCGCGCGACTCCATTCGAGCACGGCGCGTGCGTTCTCCTGTACATGATCACGCCCGTGCGGCGCGCCCTGCTCCGGTGCTGGATCTGGCTCTCGCCGGCGATCGCGATCGCAGTGGCCGCCGCGATCGGTGCGGCCCTCGTCGAGGGTGCCGTCCACGGCGGGGGCGTGGCGGTCACCGCGATCGGCGCGGGCGAGGGGCTCGCCCTCGTGGCGCCCGCGGCCGCGCTCGCGCTCTCACTCGCGCGCGGGATCGGGTGGGGCTGGCGGCCGGCGATGGCCGATGCACAGGGCACGCGCGTGCTCGCGGAGCTCGGCGTCGGCGCGGCGACGATCGGGGCCGTGTTCGCGGCCGGGTACGCGTGCGCCCGGCTCGGCGCCGACGCCACGAAGCTCGGCTGGCTCGCGGCGATGATCGCCGGTGCCGGCGCCGCGGCCGCCGCCGCGCTCGCGCTCGCGGTCGCGCCGCTGCTGGTCCGCGCGGGCGGCTGGCTGATCGGCCGGACGTGGCGGAGCGTCACCCCGCGGCGCGCGCTCCTGGCGGTGGCGATCGCCGCGGCCTCGCTCGCCATCGCCGGCTGGTGGGCCGCGCGGCCGCTGCTGGTCCGCTACGACTTCGGACTCGCGCCCTACGGCGCCGGGTTCGCCGCGGCCGGGGCGGCGGCTACGGCCGCGGTCACGCGCTGGCGCGCCGCGCGGGCCTGGATCGGCGCGGGCGCGCTGATCGCGGGCGTGGCGGCCTGGAGCGCGGCCCGGCTGCTCGCCGCCTCGGACGCGACCGCCCTGCTCGATGCGTGGAGCCGGCTGCCGGTCGGCGGGCAGGTGCTCGAGCTTCGGCGGGACGTCGGCGCGCTGCGCGCGCAGGTCGTCGCGGCGATCCCCGCCCTGGCGCCGCGGGCCGATCGGCACCCCGACATCCTGATCGTCACCGTCGACGCGCTGCGCGCGGATCGCGTCACGCCGTCGCTCACGCCGGCGCTCCACGCGTTCGGGAGCGAGGCCGCGGTGTTCGACCGCGCCTACGCGCCCTCGACGGTCACGCGCGGCTCGCTGCCCTCGATCATGACCTCGCTGTCTCCGGGGCGGATCCGCGGCCGGTTGATCGACTTCGCGCTCAAGCTCGATCCGCGGCACGTGCTCCTCGCGGAGCGGCTCCAGCGCGCCGGCTACACCACGCGCGGCTTCCTCTGCTGCGCGCACCACTTCGGCGGCGCGTTCGATCTCGGGCTCGATCGGGGGCTCGCCCAGGTGATCTACAACGCGAGCGGCGAGCACCTCGCGCACGCCGCGACCACCTTCTTCGCGGACCCGTCGCTCGATGGCGCGCCGCGGTTTGGCTGGCTCCACACCTACGAGCCGCACCTGTGGGGGCAGCTCTACGCCGCGGCGCTCTACGGCGCGGCGCCCGGACCCCGGTACGATCGCACCGTCGCCACGGTCGATCGCGTGCTGGCGCCGCTGCTCGCGGCGATCCGCGCGCGCGGCCGCCCGACGATCATCGCGATCACCGCCGATCACGGCGAAGGGCTCGGCGATCACGGCGCGCTGCAGCACGCCGCCGTCCCGTACACCAGCCAGATCCACGTCCCGCTCATGATCGCGGCGCCCGGCGTCGCGCCGCGGCGGATCGCGACGACCGTCGGCCTGATCGGGCTCGGCGACACGCTGCTCGAGCTGGCGGGGTTCTCGCCCTCGCCCAGCGATGGCCCAAGCTTCGCGCGCCTGCTCTCCGGCGCGCCGCCGCCCGCGGACGCCGAGGCGTACTCCGTCGTGCTGCACGATCGGGTCATCCCGTTCACGGCGCACTCGCTCGTCGCGGGGGACCACCACCTGATCGAGGTCACCGGCCAAAAGCCCGAGCTCTACGATCTGCTACGCGACCCGGGCGAGCTCACCGATCTCGCCGCGCGCGAGCCCGCCCGGCTCGCAGAGCTTGTGCGGCGGCTGGCGGCACATCGCGCGCGCGATCGCGTCCCGCCGCCGTTCTGACCTCGGGTGTGGGATCCTACCGCCCGCCACGCATCGAGATGGAAGTCACGCCTCGTTTCATGCTTCGCTTCACGCCTCGCCGCGTGGTGCTGCTGTCGCTCGCGGTGTGGTGCGCGTGTGTCCTGCTCAGCCTGCTCGTGGGCCCGCCGCTGGGGCCCGACGAGGCGGCCTACGCGCGGCTCGCACGACACGATCCGCACGTGGAGCTGCACCGCCCCGTCGGCATGATCACCATCGCGCGGATCGGCTACGCGCTCGGCGGCTCCGAGCTCGCGCTGCGCATGACGAGCGTGCTGCTCGGCACCACGCTGATCTTCGCGGTCGCGTGGTTCGGCCGGCGGTTCGGCCCGTGGGTCGGCGCCTGGGCGACCGCCGTGGTCGTCGGGACGCACGCGTTCACGATGCGCAGCTTCCAGCTGCTCAACGATCTGCCGGCGACCGCCGGCCTCCTGGTGGCGAGCGCGATCGTCATCGACGAGCTCGAGCGCGAGGCGGGCCCGACGTACCGGCTCGTGATCGTCGCGCCGATCCTCGCCGCGACGTTCCACTTGCGCTACGGCACCTCGTTCGCGATCGGGGTGCTCGCGCTCACCGCGGCCGCGGTGTGGGCTCGCTCGATCGGGCGGCGGCCCGGACCGGTGATCGTCACGGCCCTCCTGTTCGTGTTCCTGCTGGTGCCGTTCCTCCTGTTCTCTCTGGACCAGACCGGCTCGGTGACCGGGATCCTGTCGATCTCGCGCCAGGCCGCCACGTTCCCCTTGGGGCAGGGCCTCGCCCGTTTCCTGCTCTCGAACCCGTTCTGGTTCTATGGCGGGCTCGCGCCGCTGGCCATGGCGGGCGGGCTCGTCAGCATCGCGTTCGCGCCGCTGCGCCACCGGCGGCGCGTGCTGTTCATGACCATCGTGAGCTTCGCGATGATCGTCTGGCTCGGGCTCACGAGCGACGGCAGCGCGCGCTTCCTGTTCCTGCCGATCGTCTTCCTCGTCGTGCTGAGCGTCGACAGCATCGCGCGCGCGCTCGCGGCGTCGCCGAAGTATGGGCGCGCCGGGACCCGGCTCGCGGTCGGGATCGTGATCGCCGGCTGGGCCAGTGTCGTGATCGCGACCGTGCCGATCCAGCGCCACATCGCGCGCGGTCTCGCCGGCATGACGGCGGCCAGCGCGGCCATCCGCGCCGACGCGGCCGGCCGGCCCTGCGTCGTGGCCGCGGTCTCGGTCTCCCAGCTCATGTGGTACACGGGGTGCGAGGGCTTTCGCGTCCGCGCGTGGGAGGCGGTCCCGCCGCCTGCCGCGGACGCACGCTGGTACGTCGTGTCGATGGAGCACGCCCCGGTCGAGCTCGGCCGGCTCGCGAACGCGGCCGCGATCCCGCTCCCGGGCGGGACCGCGTGGCGCCTGCAGGCCACGACGCGGCGCCCTCCACCGTGACGAGCGCGGACCTCGCCTCACGCCAACGCGCGGCGCGCCGCGCGCGAGGGGATGTCCCGAAGCGACGCGACGCGAGCTGGGGGCCGATCGGTCGTGCGAGCACGACCTCCAGATCATCACGAGCCTCACTGCAGAGGAATTAGGCCCCCCGAGCGAGCGCGCGAGGGAGCATCCCCTCGCGCGCCTGGCAGCCGCGCGTCCCGTCTCGAGCACGGCGTGCGCGTTCCGTCTCGAGCACGGCACGGCGTGCGCGCGTTTTTTGATCGCCGGACGTTCCGTGGTACGTCCGGGAAGAGCCGTATGGACAAGATCGTCGTCGAAGGTGGCTCGCGCCTCGCGGGCAAGATCCCGATCAGCGGCGCGAAGAACGCGGCGCTCCCCCTCCTGGCGGCCGCGCTCCTGCCGAGCGGCGCGTCGACGTTCAAGAACGTCCCCCAGCTCGCCGACGTGCGCACGATGGCCAAGCTGCTCCGCATGCTGAACTGGAGCGCCGAGGCGAGCGACGGCGGCGCCGCGCTCACGATCGCGCCGCCCACGGGGCGCAAGAAGCCCAAGCTCGAGGCGCCCTACGAGCTGGTCAAGACGATGCGCGCGAGCGTCCTCGTGCTCGGCCCGCTCGTCGCGCGCTACGGCCGGGCGCGCGTGTCCTTGCCCGGCGGCTGCGCGATCGGCGCCAGGCCGATCGATCAGCACCTGAAGGGCCTCACCGCCATGGGCGCCAAGGTGACGCTCGAGCACGGCTACGTCGACGTCGAGGCCAAGCGCCTGCGCGGCGCGACGATCGTGCTCGACATGCCCACGGTCACCGGCTGCGAGAACCTCCTCATGGCGGCCGCGCTCGCCAAGGGCCGCACCGTGATCGAGAACGCCGCGCGCGAGCCCGAGGTCGAGGAGCTGGCGCTCGTCCTGAACAAGATGGGCGCCCGGATCCAGGGCGCCGGCACGGCGATCATCACGATCGAGGGCGTCGACGAGCTCCAGCCGATCGAGCACGCGATCATCCCGGATCGGATCGAGGCGGGCACGTTCGCGGTCGCGGCGGCGATCACGCGCGGCGACGTCCTGCTCGAGGGCGCGCGCCCCGAGCACCTGGACGCGGTGATCGCGAAGCTGCGCGAGGCCGGCGTGACGGTCGCGGCCGAGGCCGGCGGCCTCCGCGTGCGCGGCGGCGGCGAGCTCACCGCCGTCGACGTCACTACCCAGCCGCACCCGGGCTTCCCGACCGACATGCAGGCCCAGTTCATGGTCCTCGCGTGCATGGCCAAGGGGCAGTCGATCCTGAAGGAGATGATCTTCGAGAACCGCTTCATGCACGTCCCCGAGCTCGGGCGCATGGGCGCCGACATCCAGATCAGCGGCCGGGCCGCCGTGGTGCGCGGCGGCAAGAAGCTCACCGGCGCGTCGGTGATGGCCACCGATCTGCGGGCCTCGGCGAGCCTCGTGCTCGCCGGCCTGGTCGCGAGCGGCAAGACCGAGGTCCTGCGCGTCTACCACCTCGATCGCGGCTACGAGTCGATCGAGAAGAAGCTGCGCGGCGCCGGCGCCAAGATCAAGCGCGCCAAGGATTAGCCGCGCGTGCGCCCGATCATCCTCGCGCTGCCCAAGGGCCGCATCCTCGACGAGGCGGCGGCCGTGTTCACCCGCGCCGGCTACGATCTATCGCCGGTCCTCGGGGCGATCCACGCCGGGCGGCGGCTCGTCCACGAGTGCGGCGCGCTCCGCGTCCTCGTCCTGCGCAGCTCCGACATCGCGACCTACGTCGCGCACGGCGCCGCCGACGTCGGCGTGGCCGGCAGCGACGTCCTCGACGAGGACGCGCGCGATCTGTTCGAGCCGCTCGATCTGGGCATCGGGCGGTGCCGGATGATCGTCGCCGAGCGCGCCGACGCGCCGGTCGACGAGCGGGCGCAGGCGCACCTCCGGGTCGCCACCAAGTACCCGCGGACGACCCGCGCGTACCTCCATCGCAAGGGGATCACGGCCGAGGTCATCAAGCTGTCCGGCGCGATCGAGCTCGGGCCGCTGACCGGCCTGTGCGATCGGATCGTGGACATCACCCAGACCGGCGAGACCTTGCGTCAGAACGGTCTGATCGAAATTGACACGGTGGCCCAGGTCTCGTCCCGGCTGGTGGTCAACCCCGCCCGGCTCAAGCTCGATGGGGACCGACTGGGCGCGCTGATCGACGGCCTCGAGCGCGCGCTCGCGTAGCGATCCAGGTACTATTACGGGGCAGGTGTCCTCCGACCTCCGTCCGTTCGTCGCCGAAGAGATTCGACTCCACCCCCGGGTGGCCTACCAGGGCCTCCTCTCGGAGGAGGGTGCCGCCACCCGTGTTGCCGCCGCGCTGCCGCCGCTCGCGCGCTTCCGCCACGACTACGCTGGCGCGATCTCCGTCGTCGACTGGGATCACCGGCTGCCGTCGGCCAACCTCGTGCTCCGCGTCTACGGCTACTACGGCGCCGACACCCTGGACGCCGGCTACGAGGCGTTCGACGACCGGCTCGAGCAGATCGCCGAGCGCGACAAGTACCCCGAGTTCGATGTCCCCGACTTCGACGGCCTGGCCGCGGACGAGGCGTACGAGATCGAGCTGTCGCCCGCCGGCCAGATCGGGCGCTGCCGGCTGACCTCGGCCTGGCGCCGCACCGTGGCCTCGCGCGACGCGACCGCCGCGGTCTCCCTGGTCCAGACCTGCGACGAGTACCGCAAGCTCGTCGCCTCCTCGCCCTCGCGGCCGACCTACCTCGGCGATCTCGAGGCCGTGTCGTGGACCCCGCCGTGCGAGACCGATCACCCGCGGTGGACGCTCGACGTCTGGTACCTGCTCGCGTTCGACGGCCGGATCGGCTCGGGCCGTAGCTTTCTTGCGGATCTGGACACGCGCCAGATCGTCTCGGTGCGCGACTTCTCGGTTCGCACCGGCTAGTCCAGCACCTGCCAGCATCTGTCAGCAGCTCGTGCGCGGCGTTGCACGAACTGTGCTTGAGCTTGCCAACCTGTCGGGCCAATGCTCCACCGCGACGGAGGAAAGCCATGACGCGTCCATCAGTGATCTTCGCGCTCGGTCCTGTGCTCGGCATTGCGTTTGGCTTTGCGCTCGGCCTCACCGCCGCGTGCGGCCCCACCATCAAGGACGGCAGCGGCGACGATGTCGACCCAAACGCGCCTTGCAAGCCCGGGCGCGTCGTCTCCTGCTACTCGGGCACCGACGGCACCGCGGGCGTCGGCCCATGCGCGAAGGGCACCCGCACTTGCAGCGACCAGGGCGCGTGGGGCGGCTGCGTGGGCGAGGTGATCCCCCTCGCCGAGAGCTGCAGCGACGGCGTCGACAACAACTGTAACGGGCAGACCGACGAGGACATCGACGCCGACGGCGACGGGTTCACCACGTGCGGCGGCGACCTGTGCGACTCGACCGAGTGCACCCAGCCCGAGCTCGTGAACCCCGGCGCGTTCGACGCCCCCGGCAACAACCTCGACGACGACTGCGACGGCATCGTCGACAACGGCGCCGTGAAGTGCGACACCGCGCTGCCCAACGGCACCGGCCAGGCGATCGAGTACGCCAAGGCGATCGAGCTCTGCCAGCAGACCACGTTCAGCGAGCGGCGGTGGGGCGTCATCAACACCGAGCTGACGCTCGCCGACGGCACCGGCATCCCCGCGGCGCGGGCCCACGCGATCCGGCGCCGCTTCGGCACCGGCGTCACCCCGCGGAGCGGCGACTCGCTGATCCTCCTGTCGACCGGCGCCGCGGCCGGCCAGGGCGACGCGAACCCGGGCTACCAGGACTTCCAGGAGGTGGCTGAGCCCGGCAACAACAAGTCGTCCCCGTTCCCGTCGGACTTCCTCGCCGCGAACGGCAACCGCCTGCCGAACGCGCCCGGCTGCGTCGGCCCCGACGGGAACTCCGCGATGGATCCGATCATGCTGACCCTGACGATCCGCGTCCCGACGAACGCGCGCTCGTTCAAGCTCCAGACGAACTTCTTCAGCTCGGAGTTCCCCGAGTACACGTGCTCGAAGTTCAACGACTTCTTCGTCGTCTTGCTCGACTCGATGTACACCGGCGCGAGCCCGAACCCCGCCGACAAGAACCTCGCCTTCTACCAGCCGATGGGCTCGATGCAGAAGTACCCGGTCGGCGTGAACCTCGCGTCCGGCAACACGGGCCTCTTCACCCAGTGCGTCAACGGGACCATCGGGTGCGCCGTCGGCGGCTCCAAAACGATCACCACGTGCACGAGCACGGCCCAGCTCGCGGGCACCGGCCTCGACACCTCGTCGTCGGGCGATTGCAACTCGAACAGCCTTCAGGGCGGCGGGACCGGCTGGCTCCAGACGAGCGGCAACGTGAAGCCGGGCGAGATCATCAAGCTGCGGATCGCGATCTGGGACACGAGCGATCACGTGCTCGACTCGATCGCCGCGATCGATGCGTTCGAGTGGTCGGTCGATCTCGCGCAGCCCGGCACCGTGATCTTCTGATCTTCCGGCGCGCCGCCGGCATGATTCCTGTTGCGAGCCCAAGCAGTGGCTCGTACCTTCCCATTCCGGGAGGAAGCCCAGCATGCCTTTGATCCGCCTCGCTTCCGCGATCCTCGTGCTCGCGTCTGTTCTTGCGATCGGCGCGTGCGGTCCGTCTGGCGGCCGCGACTGTCCCGCGGATCCTGCCGCGCTCCGGAACGATCCGCTGAACTGCGGCTCGTGCGGGAACGCCTGCGACGACGGCTCCGCGTGCATCGACGGCCGCTGCCTCGCGGGGCTGTGCCAGCCCGGCACCGTCGACACCTGCTACACCGGCGCGGAGGACACCCTCGACGTCGGGCCGTGCGTCGGCGGCACGCGGGTGTGCGATCGGACCGGCGCGTGGGGCAAGTGCGAGGGCGAGATCGTGCCGCTGGCCGAGACCTGCGGCGACGCCGTCGACAACAACTGCAACGGGATGATCGACGAGGACGCCGATCTCGACGGGGACGGCTTCACCACGTGCGGCAGCAACGGCAAGCCGGCCGACTGCTGCGACTACTGGGAGTGCAGCAAGCCCAAGGAGGTCAACGCCGCGGCGTTCGACGCGCCCAACAACATGCTGGACGACGACTGCAACGGCAAGATCGACGACACGCCGCTGCTCTGCGACATCGGGCTCGACTCGAACTCGATGAACGCGCGGGAGTTCGCGAAGGCGATCGACATCTGCCGGCCGCCGAACGAGCCGGACGTCAGCGATACCGACTACCGCTGGGGCGTGGTCGAGGCCAAGCTCACGCTGACCGACGGCACCGGCGTGCCGGACAAGCAGAGCTACTCGATCCGGCAGAAGTTCGGCGACAACCTGCAGCCGCAGGGCGGCGTGAGCTTCGCGATCATCTCGTCGGGCGGGGCGACGGCCAAGAACGAGGATCCGACGAAGCTGCCCCAGTACCAGAACTGGGTCAGCTACTCCACGCCGAACTTCGCGCCGTACCCGGCCGACTGGTACATGCTGAACAACAACACGATCCCGAACGCGCCCGGCTGCCCGTCGGCGGGCGGCGTCCTGGCGAACGATCCGGTGATGCTGACCCTGCGCGTCCGCGTCCCGACGAACGCCAAGTCGTTCCGGCTGTCGGCGAACTTCTTCAGCGCCGAGTTCCCCGAGTACACGTGCACGTCCTTCAACGACTTCTTCGTCGTGCTGCTCGACTCTGGGTACAACCAGACGATGAACGGGATGCCGCCGAACCCCAACCCGATCGACAAGAACCTCGCGTTCTTCCAGCCGATGGGCTCGGCGGACAAGTACCCGGTCGGCGTGAACCTCGCGTACGGCAACACGGGCCTGTTCACGCAGTGCAAGAACGGATCGACCGGGTGCGCGGGCGGCGTGGGCGGCCAGATCAACACGTGCGTGAGCACGGCGCAGCTGGCGGGGACCGGCTTCGACGAGCCGAGCACGCGGTGCAACCCCGACTCGCTCAACGGCGGCGGCACCGGCTGGCTCCGCACCGCCGGCAACGTGGTGCCCGGCGAGATCATCAAGCTGCGCATCGCGATCTGGGACACGTCCGATCACGCGTTCGACTCGGCCGCGATCATCGACGGCTTCGCCTGGTCGACCGAGCCGGTGACGCCGGGCACGGTCGTCTTCTGATCAGGTTGGCTTGACGCCGGTGACGGCCCACCGGCCGCGCCGGTAGGCGACGTACGTCGCGAACGCGCGCACGGTGAACGAGATCGGGAAGGCGAGCCACACGCCGAACGCGCCCATCTCGAGCCAGAGGCCCAGGAGCACGCCGAGCGGGATGTGGACGAGCAGCGTGCCCCAGGTGTTGATGATGAGGCTCGTGCGGGTCGCGCCCGCGCCCTGGAGGACGCCGACCAGCGCGATGGAGAACGCGCCGGGGATCATCGCGACGCCGAGCACCTGCATCCACTCGACGGAGTAGCGCTCGAGCGGCGTGCCAGGGGCCACGTCGAAGATCCAGACCAGCGGGTGCGCCGCGAGCACGATCGCGAGCGCGAGGACGGTCATGATCGCCGCGCACAGCGCCATCGACGCGCGGGCGACGCGGCGCGCGCGGCGGGTGTCTCCGGCGCCGAGCGCCTGGCCGACCAGCGCGGCGGTGGCCTGCGACACGCTGAGGCCCGGCACGAACGCGAGCGACTGGACGCGCAGCCCCAGGCCGTGCGCCGCCACGGTGATGTCGCCGATCCGGCCGAGCATGCCGATCGAGGTGAGGAAGCCCGCGTTCATGACGAGCATGTCGGCCGCCGCCGGCCAGCCGACGCGGAACAGCTCGACGGCGAGCCGGCGATCGAGCGGGCGCGGCCGGAGCTCGAGGCGCAGGCCGGCGACCTTGCCGGTGCGGAGCACCGCCATCAGGCCGAGCAGGTTGACGAGCTGCGCGATGACGGTGCTGATCGCCGAGCCGACGACGCCGAGCTGCGGCGCGCCCAGGTTGCCGAGCACGAGGGCGTAGTTCAGGGCCGCGTTGACGACGTTCGCGGCGAGCGCGCACAGGAACGGCACGCGCGTGTTGCCGACGCCGCGGAAGATGCCGGCGTAGAGCAGCGCCAGGTAGGAGAACGGCACCCCCGCCATCAGCGGGCGCAGGTACTCCGCGCCGAGCGCGGCGACCTCGTCGGAGGCGCCGAGCGCCGCGACCAGCGGCTCGGCGAACAGGGCGCCGACGATCCCGACGGCGATCCCGACGATCAGGGTGAGCTGCGTCGACTGCGCGAGCAGCTCGTTGACGCGGTCGGTCGCCCGGCCGCCGTGCGCGCGCGCGACGAGCGCGACCGTGCCGACGAGCAGGCCGAGCATCGCGACCAGGAGCAGGAACGCGATCTGCGTCGCGAACCCGAGCGCGGACAGCGCGCGGTCGCCGTCGGGCAGCCGGCCGCACAGGGCCGAGTCCACCGCCAGCATCATGACGTTCAGGACGTTGAGCCCGATGATCGGCGCGGCCAGCGAGAACAGCTGTCGGGTGATCGTGCGAGGGGGAGGCGAGTCCGTCAGAGGCGCTGACCTTAGCCGGATCGGAGGGATCGAAGCCCGCGATCGCGCCACTTTGCCGGTTGGCAGCCTCCGGCGGACAGGGGACACTCACGGTCGCCCATCGCGAGCTCGCTGCGGGGCTGCGCGGTGGCCCGCCAGGTCCGTCGATTGCTAGCTGTCCCCGTCACGTGAGCCCGTCGCGCCTTCTCCGGATCGTCTGCGTGCTGGTCCTCTGGGCCGCGGCGCCGGCGGCGGCGTGGGCCGGCCCCGCCGCGAAGGTGTTCCAGCTCTCGGCCGCGCGGGCGATGCCGCCGGGGCTCGAGGAGACGCCCGAGCGGCTGACCGGCGTCATCGCCAAGCTCAGCGGCGGCAAGGTCGAGGAGACCACGATCGCGGGCGCCGCGGCCGCCGTCGGCTGCTCGATCGACGACGCGTCGTGCCTCGATCGGATCGCGCGCGCGCACCGGGTCAAGGAGCTCGTGTTCGGCTCGGTCCGCGTCGGGGACGATCAGCGCGTGTTCGTGAAGGTGACGCGCTTCATCGCCGGGACCGAGCGGCGCGAGCGGACGTTCGTGCTGACGTCGGAGACGCCCGCGGCGCTCGGCAAGCAGCTCGCGAAGGTGGCGCGGGGCATGTTCGAGCCGTCGCCCGGCGAGGAGGAGGCGGCGCCCGCACCGCCGCAGGAGCCCGAGGCGGAGCGGCCGCGCCCGCGCAAGAAGCCGGCGCGCGCGGCGCTCGAGGAGCCGGCTGACGCGCCGGCCGATGGCGACGGCGACGGCGACGGCTCGCGCGCCGAGCGGGCGCCGAGCGAGGCGCTGGCCGACGCGCTGGCCGACGCGCCGGCCGACGCGCCGGCCGACGCGCCCGGCGGGGCACGCCGCGGCCGCGTGACCCGCGGGACGTACTTCCTGATCGCTGGCGGCGCCCTGACGCTGGCGACCGGCACCGGCTTCACGATCGCCGGCCTCGCGCTGCGCGGCGACGCCGAGCGGGTCCGGCAGAGCACGCCCGAGGACGTCCAGCGGATCGCCGCGATCGAGCGCGCGGCCCGGGGCCGCACCACCACCGGCGTCGTCCTGCTCGTGGCCGGCGGCCTCGCGGCCGCGGGCGGCGTCGTGCGCGCGGTGATCCAGCGCCGGCCGGTCGACGCCGACGATCGCGCGATCTCGCTCGTCCCGATCGAGCGCGGCGCCGCGGTCGTCTTCTCCGGGCGGCTGCCGTAGGGAGCGAGGCGGGCTACGCGGGCGTCCGGCCGAGCGCCGCGCCCAGCTCCGCGGCGAGCACGCGCCGCGCAAGATCGAGGTCCGCCGCGCCGAGCTCTGCCGCCACCGACGTCATCACCGAGGCCTCGAATCCGCACGGGTTGATCCGCGCGAAGTACGACAGATCCGTCGTCACGTTGAGCGCGAGGCCGTGGAACGTGACCCACTGCCGGCTCGCGACGCCCATCGAGCACAGCTTCTTGCGGCGCTCCGGCGGGCCGCACCACACGCCCGTCTTGCCCGGCTCGCGATCCGCGGGCAGGCCCAGGCGCGCGCACGTCGCGATCACCGCCGCCTCGAGCGTGCGCAGGTAGCGGCCGAGGTCGCGCTCGTCCTCCGCGAGCGCCAGGATCGGGTACGCCACGAGCTGGCCCGGCCCGTGGTACGTGGCGTCGCCGCCGCGCTCGACCTCGATCACCTCGACGTCGCCCGGCGCGAGCACGTTCGCCGCCGCCTCGCGTCGGCGGCCCAGCGTGAACACGTGCGGGTGCTCGAGGAGGAGCAGCGTGTCGAGGATCTCGCTGCGCTGGCGCTGCTCGACGAGCTCTCTTTGGCGCGCCCACACCTCGCGGTACGGCGCGGTGCCTAGATCAATAATGCGCCACGGGGTCACGGCCGCCCGCTCAGCGATTGATGATGTGCACGGCCTCGCCGAGCGCCGCGGCGGCCGCCTCCATCATCGCCTCGGACAGGGTCGGGTGCGGGTGGATCGTGAGGCGCAGGTCGTCGGCGACCGCGCCCATCTCGATCGCGAGCGCCGCCTCGGAGATGAGGTCCGAGGCACCGTTGCCGACGATGTGCACGCCCAGGAGCTCGCCGGTGTCGCCATCGGCGACGACCTTGACGAAGCCGTCGGTGTCGTTGACCGACAGCGCGCGCCCGAGCGCCGCGAACGGGAACTTGCCCACCTTGAGCGTCTTGTGGCCCTTGGCCTTCGCCTCGTCCTCGGTGAGCCCGGTCGCCGCGATCTCCGGATCGGTGAACACGACCGCCGGGATCGTGCGGACGTCGAACGCCGCCTTGTGGCCCGCGATGACCTCGGCGACGACCTCGCCCTCCTTGGTCGCCTTGTGCGCGAGCATCATGCCGCCGATGACGTCGCCGATCGCGTAGATCCCGGCGACGTTCGTGCGCAGCTGATCGTCGGCGACGATGAAGCCGCGCTTGTCGAGCGCGACGCCCACCGCCTCGAGCCCCAGGCCCTCGGTGTTCGGCCGGCGGCCCACCGAGAGCAGGATCTTGTCGGCGTCGATCGCGGCCGCCTTGCCGTCGGCGAGCTCGACGCCGAGGACGCCGCGATCGCCCTTGTCCTCCCAGCCCTTCGCCTTCGTGCTCAGCATGACCTCGACGCCCAGCTTCTTCAGCTTGCGCGCCACGATCGTCACGCAGTCGCGGTCCATCGTGCCGAGCAGGTTCGGCGTCGCCTCGACGACGGTGACCTTGCTGCCGAACTTGGCGTAGACCATGCCGAGCTCGAGGCCGATGTAGCCGCCGCCGATCACGACGAGGCGCGGCGGCACCGCCTCGAGCGCGAGCGCGCCCGTGGAGTCGATGACGCGCGCTTGGTCGATCTTGAAGCCGGGGATCTCCATCGGCCGCGAGCCCGTCGCGATCACGACGCTCTTGGCGATCACGGTCTTCTGCCCGGACTTGGTCTCGACGCTGATCTTGTGCCCGTCGGGGCCGGTGCCCACGAGCTTCGCCGTGCCGTCGATGACGTCGACGCCGTTGCCCTTGAGCAGCGTCCGGACGCCGGACGTCAGCTTGTTCACCACGCCGCCCTTCCAGGTCTGCAGCTTCTTCATGTCGAGCGTCGGCTTGCCGGAGATGCCGATGCCGAGGTCGCCCGCGTGGGAGAGCTTGTCGTACGTCTTGGCCGCGTGGATCACGGCCTTCGAGGGGATGCACCCGACGTTGAGGCAGACGCCGCCCATGTACTCGCGCTCGATGACGGCGGTCTTGACCTTGAGCTGGCCCAGGCGGATCGCGGCGGGGTACCCGCCCGGGCCCGCCCCGATCACCACGGCGTCGTATTTCTGCTCGGACATGCGCGCGTCATACCACGAGCGGCGGGGGCGTCACCGGCGGGCGGCCGCCGCGGCGTCACCGGCGGGCGGCCGCCGCCGCGTCGGTGAGCCGCAGGTCCGCGAGCTGGTTCTGGAGCCTGACGCGCGCGAGCATCAGCTGCTCCTGCGCGTCGACCACCTCGAGCGTCGCCTTCTGCGTGCGCTCCGACATCTCGGCCAGCTTCTTCTTCAGCGCCCCCATCAGCTCGCCGCTCGTGCGCACCGCCCGGAGCGTCACGAGCTGGGCGTGCAGCTCCCCCGAGCGCGAGCGGTACTCGGCGAGCTGGGCGCGGAGCGTCTCGAGCCGATCGACCAGATCCGCGGCGGCGCGGTGGGTGGCGAGCAGCGCCTCGAGCTGTGCCTTGAGCTGCGTCTTCTCCTGCGGCGATGCCTCCGGCTCCTGGATGTAGACGGCCATCATGCCGAGCGCCTCCGGCGAGGCCAGATCGAACGTGCGCTCGATCGGCGTGGCCTCGACCACCACCGCGTGCTTCGTCTCGCCCGGCCCAAGGCGCAGCTCGAACAGCTGCGAGTCACCGACGCGCGTCGCCGCGGGCGGCGCCTCGACGAGCGTCCAGCCGCTCTCGAGCCGGTGGCGGAGGTACACCGTGGTCGGCTGGAGGAGCCGGCTCGTCACGGCGAAGCGCGTCTGCCGGCGGTGCTGCAATTCAGCGGTGACGACGCCGCGCTGGACCGTCACGAGCCGGGCGATCCGGTCCTCGTCGTGCCCCTCGCGGGTCACGACGACCTGTTTGTCGAGCGCGAACGGCACCACGACCGAGGCGCGCGGCGGCACCGGCTCGGTGATGCCCTCGCCGATGAACCGGCCGTCGCCGTAGACCGTGACCGGCCCCGGCTCGAGCGTGTCGCTCGTCGGGTTCTCGAGCCGCACCGCCTTGAACGCGAACCGCGCGTCGCCGCGCTCGGAGATCGGATCGTAGAGGTAGACCACGCCACCCGTGGTCTCGCCGTGGACCATCGCCACCATCGCGCTCGTGCCCGCGCGCACCGTCATCGGGCGATCGGCCAGGAAGTGGCTCTCGCCGACCGGCGTGTCGCCGCCGGTGCGCACGCTCGGCGGCGGCGCCGCTGCCGCCTGCTTCGGGCCCGGCGCGACGGCCAGGACGCGGACGTTGTCCTCGTGCGCCGGATCGACCTTCGGCACGATGCGGATCCGTGCCGCGGGGACGCCGTCGTTCACGAGCTTGTTCTTGACCGCGTTGCCGCGCTGGGCGAGCGCCGCCTCGGCGCCCGGCCGACCGTAGACCTCGACCACGACGTCGCGTTGATTCTTCAGCACCTTGCTCGCGATCAGGGCCAGCTTGTCGTCACCCTGGCGCACCGGGGGCGGCGGCTTCGGGGCCGGCGGCGCGTCGCCGGCCGCGCCCGCCGCGGACCCCATGACGGTCCCGAAGGTGCGGCCCGTGATCGGGATGCTCCGCACGTAGGACTCGGTCACCATCGTGGCGCTCGACGTCGACGATCGATCGATGCTCGGCGCGCTGCCCGTGACCACGATCGTCTCGCCGCGGACCGGGCTCTGCGGCAGCTTCAGGTCGACGCTCGCGACGCCCGCCGCGCCCGCCGCGCCCCCGGCGCCCGCCGCGCCGACGGTGACGTTCGACCGCTGCACCGTCGTGTCGTCGTAGTAGACGTTGACGCTGTAGGTGCCGGCCGGCAGGTTCTCGACGCGGTAGCGGCCGCGCTCGTCGGTGAGCGTGATCTGCTCGGTCGATAGCGCCGGGCCGCTGACCACGACCGTCACGCCCGGGAGCGCCGCGCCGCTCTTCTGATCGGTGATCACGCCCCCGAGCACGCCCGCCGCCGGGGCCGCCGCTGCCTTCCCCTCGCGCGGCGGCGCGCGGAGGCCGTCGGTGACGTACACGTTCTCGGCGCTGGTCGTGCCGGCGAGGCTCGCCCCGGGATCGGTGCCGGCGCCCGCGCCCGGCCGCAGCTCGTTGCCGGCGAGGCTGGCCAGCTCCTCGGCGCCGCCCGCCTCGTCGTACGGCGAGACGCCGGTCGGCGGCGCGATCGCGAAGCGCTCCTCGCCCGCGAGCAGATCGCGATCGACGTGGCGGACGCTCCAGAGATCGTAGCGGAACGCGAGCGCCGAGCTCGCGCCCACGCCGACCTTGACCTTGTTCCAGTCCTCGGTCGTCGTGTTGTCGACGATCGCCCAGCCCTCGAACATCACCTTGCCGCCCTGGCCCACGACCACGCGGTAGCTCGGCTTCCACGCCGGCGCGGCCGTGACGTACGTGAGCTTCACGTCGGCGTGCGAGAGCTCCGGCGTCTCGAGCGTCATCGTGAGGTAGCTGCCGTCCTCCGCCTCGCGGCGCGGGATCGTCACCGCGAGCGGCCGGTTCGTCGCGCTCTCGACGACGGTGAGCGACTTCAGGAAGTCGTCCACCTTGTCGCGCGGGACGCGCACCGTCATGCGGCCGTCCTCGACGCGGGCGTTGCGCTCGTAGAACGCGACGCCGTTTCGGTAGATGACGACCCGGCCCAGCGCGCCGCCCTCCACGTGGCCGCGGCGGCCCGGCAAGCAGCCGGATGCCGCGGCCGGCAGCGAGACGACGAAGAGGGCGGCGAAGAGGAGCCTGCGCGCTCGGTGCATCCAACATCATCTAGGCGCGGCGGCCGATCGCCGCCACGTCGCGCTGCTCACCGCTCGTGGCGCGCGCGGCCGCGTTGCGGTGTCGCACCCGACGCGTTGTCGCACGTCGCAGGCTACGGAGCCGGAGCCGGTGCTGGTGCCGGGGCCGCGCCGGGCGCCGGTGGCGGTGGCGGTGCCGGTGCCGGGGCAGGCGCCACCGCGACCGCGACCGCGGCGCGCAGCTCGTCGCCCGCGACCTCGGCGGCGAGGAGCCGGGTCGTCACCTCGCGGCCGCCCACCGTGAGCCGGACCGAGCCCGGGCCCTGCTGCTTCGCCGACGTCGAGCGCTCGACGAGCGCCTTCGTCCGCGCGAGCAGCTCGAGCACCAGCGGCCCGTCGGCCTGCTCGAGCCGGCGGTTGTCGATCCACGCGCGCGCCCGGCCATTCACCACCTCGAGGCGCGGCAGGACGCCGACCGCGAAGTGCGCGCAGCCACCCTCGACGCGGAACATGTGGACGACCAGCGGCCGCACCGGATCGCCCGGGCGCCACTCGAAGTGCGGGACGTACGCGCCGTCCCGGTCCGGTTTCAGGGTCCGCGTGTAGCGCGGCGGCAGCGCGCCGTGGGAGATGCCCCAGTTCGCGCCGCGCGTCGCGGCGTCGCCTGCGATCTGGACGGAGATCGCGTCCGCGACCGGCGGCGCGGCCCCGACGCCCGCGCGCACCGGCAGCGTCGTGAAAACATCGAGCGCGAGCGCGGCCGGCGTCGTCGTGACGTCGACGCGCGCGAGCGGCACGTCCGGCAGCTCGACGCGGATCTGCGTCCGCTCGCGGAGCCGCGGCAGGAGCGCGCCGCGCAGGAGGCGAAAGCTCTGCTCGATCGCCTCCTCGACCACCGCCGCCGCGACGCGATCGATGACGAACCGCGGGGTGCGATCGCGCACCGCCGCCGGGAGCCGCGCCTCGAGCAGCGCGCCCAGCTCGGCCTGGGCGCGCGGTCCCAGCTCCGGCTCGAGGCGCGAGAGCTGGCCCAGATCGAGCACGAGATCGAGCCCCCCGGTGCCGTCGGCGCCGGCGGTGCCGGTGCCAGAGCCGCTACCCCGTCGCTCGAGGACCGGCGCCACGTCGCCCGAGGCGCGCACCCAGAGGAGCGCGCCCGTCTTGTCCGCGAGCTCGATACGCACCGAGGCGTGCACGCGCCCCGGCGTCGCCGCCGGTCCCAGCACCACCTCGCGCGGGATCGCCCGCACGTCGCCGATCACGCCCGCGAGCGGGCCCAGGCGCAAGAGCGACACGGGCAGCTCCGGCGGCGGCGCGAGCGCGTCCGCGATCAGCCGGTTCGCGACCGGGAACGGGAGCTGGATGCGCGCGTGCGGCGCGCGCGTGACCTGCTCCGGCGTCGCCGCGAGCGCGCGCCGCGCGGCCTCCATCGACCGGCACGGCCCCGCGCACGCCGGCCCGAAGAGCGCGGCGAGCGCAGCGAGCACAGCCAGCGCTGCCGCCGCGGCGCGCTGGCGCCCCGCCGCGCGCCGCCGAAGCTTCGACCGTTCGCCGCGGCGCATTGCTGCTCGCCCCGCTGCTCGCCTCGTTGCTCGCCTCGTTGCTCGCCCCGCAGCTCGCCCCAATACTGGCCTCAATGCTGGTGCGGGCTCCTCGCGCGCGGCGCGGCCAGAAGCTCGGCGAGCTGCTCGCGCTGGAGCCACGTCGGCTCCTCGTAGACGTCCTCGACGATCGTCTCGAGCGCCGGCGCGCCCACCGCCTCCTGGCGCGCGATCGCCTCGCGCACCTCCGCCTCGAGCCGCTCGGCCAGCTGGGCGCGCGCGCCCTCCGCCAGCCAGCCGCGGCCCAGGAGGTACGCCTCGAAGCGGCGGATCGGATCGCGCTCGGAGCGCCAGACCTGGGTCACGCCCTCGTCGCGGTAGCGCGACGGATCGTCCGACGACGAGTGCGCGCTGACGCGGTACGTGAGCAGCTCGACGAACGTCGGGCCGTCGCCGCGGCGCGCCTTGTCGGCGGCGTACGACACCGCGTGATAGACGGCCAGCACGTCGTTGCCGTCGGCGCGGATCGCCTCGAGGCCGTAGCCCGCGCCCTTCGTCGCGATCGTCGGCGCCGCCGTCTGCAGGCTGCTCGGCGTCGAGATCGCCCACTGGTTGTTCTGGCAGATCAGCACGCACGGCGCGCGCGTGACGCCCGCGAAGTTGAGCGCCACGTGGAAGTCGCCCGCGCTCGTGCCGCCGTCGCCCATGAAGCCGAGGCACGCCTTGCCGCGATCGCCGGAGATCTTCATCGCCATCGCGATGCCCACCGCGTGCGGGATCTGCGTCGACACGCACGACGACATCACGACGTAGTGGTGCTCGCGGTCGCACGGGTGGCACGGCAGCTGGCGGCCCTTCGTCGGATCCGCCGCGTTGCCGAAGATCTGGGCGATGTACGAGTCGAGCGTCATGCCGCGGTAGAGGCCCACGCCCGCCTCGCGGAGCGCCGGGACGATCCAGTCCTGGGGCTGGCTCGCCGCGGCCGAGCCGATCACGGCCGCCTCCTGGCCCATCGCCTCGCCGTAGAAGCCGATCCGGCCCTGGCGCTGGAGCGCCATCATCCGCGCGTCGACGACGCGGATGCGCAGCATGCCCTCGAACAGCCGCTCCGCCAGCGCGCGATCGAGCCCCGCCAGCGCCGCCTCGTCGACGGGGGTGCCGTCCTCGCGGAGCAGCTGGAACAGGCCGCTGATCTTCGCGTCGTCGTCGCCGTCGAAATAGGAGAACGCGCCGCTGCGGGCCGCCGGGGTCGCCAGAGCCATCGCGCGGAATCTAGCCGATGGAGCACATGTAAGGCGCAGATCCGCGCGCACGTCGCGGGGCTCCTGGGTTATCATCCTGGCGGATGCGTGCAAACCTCCTTTTCATCCGTGCCTCCTATTTGCTCGCCTCGACAGCCTTCGCGTTCGTGCTCGCGTTCGCGCTCGCGTTCGTGCTCGCGTTCGTGCTCGGCCATGTCTCCTCCGCGCTCGCCGAGCCCGGCGGCGCGCCCCCGCCGCCCGCCCAGCCCGCGCCCGCCTCCGCCTCCGACGAGGGCATCACCGGGTTCACCACGCACGGCAGCGGCGAGCTCAGCGGGATCGTGACCGCCGAGGACGCCAGGCCGCTCGCCGGGGTGACCGTGCACATCGCGACCGCCGCGGGCGCGCAGCAGCAAGTCGTGACCGACAAGCAGGGGCGCTACCGCGTCGTCATCAAAGACGGCGGCGCGTACACGATGGTGTTCGTCCGGGGCGCGGTGCGGCTCGGCGGCCAGATCAGCGTGCCCACCCGCGTCGCGGAGGGCGACGCGATCGAGATCCACGAGACCATCCCGCCCGCCGTGATGCCGCGGCCGCTCACGAGCACGGCGCTGATCCCCGCGTACAGCGACGCCGCGAAGGAGCACGGCGCGTGGACGCGGGCGTGGCTCATGCTCGACGTCGACGAGCAGGGCGCCGTGGCGCGGCTGAAGCCCCTGACCAAGCCCGGCCACGACCTCGAGCGGACCGCCGTCCAGAGCGCGTTCAAGCTGCGGTTCGAGCCGGCGCGCGATCGCACCGGTCGGCCGACGCGCGCGCTGATCCTGTGGACGTACGAGTGGCCGTCGTACTGGTGGCTCACCGAGCAGAAGCTCTCGCCCGAGCGGCTGCCGGCGCAGATCGAGAGCGTGCCGTGCAAGGGCACCGGCGGGACTCGCAAGTACTTCCGCGACTGCGGCAAGGTCGACGTCGGCAAGGGCATGGCCGAGCCCTGGATCGATCGTCCTCGGCGCTAGCACTCAGCTTCGCGCGCGCCAGGTCTCTGCGCTCACTTGCCCATGCCGAAGCCGCCGAGGACCGAGCCTTCGTCGCCGCGGCCGAACCCCGCCGCGACCGCCGCGGCCAGCATGCGCCCCGCGAGCCGCGAGAACGGCAGCGACTGCAGCCACACGCGGCCCGGCCCCGTGAGCGTCGCGAAGAACAGGCCCTCGCCGCCGAACAGCGCGCTCTTGAACCCGCCGATCCACTGAATGTCGTAGCTGACGCGCGGCTCGAACGCGACGAGGCAGCCCGTGTCGAGCCGCAGGGTCTCGCCGGCCGCGAGCTCCTTGGCGACGATCGTGCCGCCCGCGTGCACGAACGCCAGGCCCTGGCCCTCGAGCTTCTGCAAGACGAAGCCCTCGCCGCCGAACAGCCCCGCGCCCACCTTCTTCGTCCACGCGATCCCGACGGAGATGCCCTTCGCGGCGCACAAAAACGCGTCCTTCTGGCACAGGAGCGTGCCCGCGTGCTGCCGCAGATCGATCGGGATGATCTTGCCCGGGTAGGGCGCGGCGAACGCGACCTTCTGCCGCTCCCCGGCGCCGTTGCCGAACACCGTCATGAACAAGGACTCGCCCGTCAGCACGCGCTTGGCGCCGCCCAGGAGCTTGCCCATGAACCCCTGGTTCTGGGCCCCCTGCGAGCCGTCGCCGAAGATCGTCTCCATCTTGATGCCCGGATCCATGTAGAAGAACGCGCCCGCCTCGGCGATCGCCGCCTCGCCTGGATCGAGGACGACCTCGACGTACTGCATCTCGCTGCCGAACACCTCGAAGTCGATCTGATCGGCGACCGCCGTCGCTGGCGCGATCGGCGGGGGCGGCGGGGGCGGCGGCATCGCCTGTCCGAACATCGGCGCGAACGCCGCCACCTGCCCGATCGGCGTCCACGTCGGCGCCGTCTGGCCGTACACGTACGCCGTCTGGTTCACGTGCCCGGTGCGGATCATGTCCATGATCTGCTGCGTACCGAGCGGGCCCTGCTGCTGACCGTTGATACCGAGGTACCAGACGCCACCGTCGTTCATCTCCGCTTCGTACTACGTACGCTGTGCCAGATCGAGCTAGACCATCTCCATGAACATCGTGGTCGGATCCTCGAGGAGCGACTTCACGTCCTGGAGGAACATCGCGCCGTCCCAGCCGTCGGCGAGGCGGTGATCGACGGAGATCGAGAGGTTCATGAGGTGCCGCGCGACGATCTGGCCGTTTCGCACCGCGGGTCGCTCCTCGATCTTGTGCACGCCCACGATCGCCACCTCGGGGAAGTTGATGATCGGCGTGGCGAGCACGCCGCCCAGCTTGCCGAGCGAGCTGATCGTGAACGTCGAGCCGGTGAGCTCGTCGCGCGTGGCGGTGTTGTTGCGCACCGCCTCGCCGAGCCGATCGATCTCGCGCGCGAGATCGAAGATCGAGCGGCGATCGGCGTCGCGCACGACGGTGACCACGAGGCCGTGCGGGCCCTGGGCCGCGATCCCGATGTGGTAGTACTTCTTGCGCACGATCTCCTGCGTCGCCTCGTCGAGGCTCGCGTTGAGCTGCGGCCAGCGCTTGAGCCCGGACACCACCGCCTTCATCAGGAACGGCAGATAGGTCAGCTTCACGCCGCGCTCGGCGGCGCGCGTCTTGGCGCGCTCGCGCACGGAGACGAGCTCCGTCATGTCGATCTCCTCGACGTACGTGAAGTGCGCGGCCGTGTGCACCGAGCGCGCCATCGACTCGGCGATCCGCTTGCGCATGCCGCGCAGGGGGAGCCGCTCCTCCTCGTAGCCCTCGGCAGGCTTTGGGATCGACACCGGCGGGGGCGCCGCGGCGCGGGCCGCGGGCGTCGCGGGCGCTGTCGCCGCCGCCGCATCGATCCCTGGGCCGCCGCTGGTCTGGAAGCGGCGCACGTCGTCGGAGGTGACGCGGCCGTGCTTGCCGGTGGCGGGGACACTGCCGAGCGGCACGCCGAGCTGGCGCGCCAGGCGGCGGGTCGCTGGCGTCGCGAGCACCCGCGCGCGCTGCTCCGTCGCGTCGACGACCTCGATCGCGGCCGCCGCGGCAGGCTGCGCGTGTGCGTGCGCGGCGGGCTGCGCGTGCGCCGCGGGCTGCCCGTGCGGCGCCGGCTGCGCGTGCTGGCCGTTGCCGCCCGCCGGCCTGTCCGCGGCGCCGTCCTCCTCGATCACGACGAGCACCTTGCCGACCGGGCAGATCTCGCCGTCCTTGTAATGGATCTTCGTGACGGTCCCCGCGCGCGGCGACGGCAGCTCCACCGTCGCCTTGTCCGTCATCACCTCGACGAGCGGCTGATCGAGCTTGATCCGATCGCCCTCCTTCACCTTCCAGGCGACGATCTCGCCCTCGACGACACCCTCGCCGATATCCGGCATGTAGAAATTGAACGCCATCTTCACCACTCCAGCGTCTGGCGGATCGCGCCGAGGACGCGCTCTGCGTTGGGCATGTACTCGTGCTCGAGGCTGTACGGGAACGGGGTGTCGAGCCCGGTCACGCGCAGGACCGGCGCCTCGAGGTGCTCGATCGCGCGCTCCTGGATCGACGCGATCAGCTCGGCGCCGAAGCCGCAGGTGCGGGGCGCCTCGTGCACGATCACGCAGCGCCCCGTCTTCTGAACGCTCGCGAGGATCGCCTCGAGATCGAACGGCATCAGCGTCCGCAGATCGAGCACCTCGACGGAGATGCCCGCGGCCTCCGCCTGCCTGCCCGCCTCCTCGGCGATCGAGACCATGCCGCTCCACGCAAGCAGCGTGACCTGCGCGCCCTGCCGGACCACCGCGGCCCGGCCGAGCTCGATCGTGTACTCGCCCTCGGGCACCTCGCCCTTGGAGGCGCGGTAGATCCGCTTGGGCTCCATGAACAGCACCGGATCGTTCTGCCGCATGCACGCGAGCAGGAGGCCCTTGGCGTCGTACGGGTTCGACGGCGCCACGACCTTGAGGCCCGGCGTGTGGATGAACAGCGCCTCCGGCGACTGCGAGTGGTAGTGCCCGCCGCGGATGCCGCCGCCGATCGGCGTGCGGATCACGACCGGGCACGCGTACTGGCCGCCCGAGCGATACCGGAACTTCGCCAGCTCGTTCACGATCTGATCGAACGCCGGGAAGATGAAGTCGCCGAACTGGATCTCCGGCACGGGCCGCAGGCCATAGAGCGCCATCCCGATCGCGGTGCCGATGATGCCGGCCTCGGCGAGCGGCGTGTCGATCACGCGATCGGCGCCGAACTCGTCGTACAGGCCGGAGGTCGCGCGGAACACGCCGCCGAACTTGCCGACGTCCTCGCCGAGGACGACGACCCGCGGGTCCGCGCGCATCTGGGTCCGCAGCGCATCTCGGACGGCTTCGATGATGTTCATCGTGGGCATGTCGAGCCTCCGGATCTTCCGCTGTGCGGGACCGGTGTACGTTCGCGCTACCGGGGGTGTCAAGGATGGGAGCCAAGGATGGGAGGCTGCTCAGGATCCGACACGCCGCGTTGCGTTGCGAGGCGCCCTGTGTGGATAGTCGGCTCGTGATCTGGATTTTGCTCGTGCTCCTCACGGTGCTCGGCGGCACCGTCGCGGTCGGAATCTCAGTCAACGCCAAGCGCAAGGCGCTCTCCGGCGGCGGCGGCTCTGCGAAGCTCCTGCCCGCCGTCGGCGACAAGCTGATCGAGCGCACCGTCCGCGATCTGCGCGTCGACGACGTGCTCACGATCGACGGCAAGGACTTTTTGTGCGAGGGCCTGATCGCCTACGACGAGGACGGCCACCGCTGGATCGGCGGCCGCATCGTCGACGGCGGCGAGGTGACGTGGCTCGTCGTCGGCATCGAGCGGGCGTCGTCCTCGTCGACGCGGCTGCTCCGGCAGGACGAGTCGACGCCGATCTCCGGCTACCCGCCCGAGGCGATCGTCATCGGGGACGTCCGCTACGCGCTCGACAAGCGCGGCACCGCCACCTGCCAGCTCTACGGTGACATCGGCGGCCTCGGCGCGATGAAGAAGGATCGCCCCGAGGGGCACGTCGAGCGCTGCCGGTGGTGGCTGTACGCCGCGCCCGGCGACGACACGCTGCTCGTCGAGCAGTGGGGCGCCGACTACCGCGTCCTGCGCGGCAAGAAGGTCAGCGACGCGACCGTCGAGCTGATCCCGGCGAGCTGACCGGCGCCCGCGGCGCCCGCGGCGCGCTACCGCGGCAGGTCGAAGCGGAACGTCGTGCCCGCCCCGACCTTGCTGTCGACGGTGAGGTTGCCGCCGTAGCTCTTCACGATCTCTTGCGCGACCGGCAGCCCCAGGCCCGTACCCTTGTCCTCGGGCTTGGTCGTGAAGAACGGCTGGAAGATCTTGCCGAGCACGTCCGGCGCGATCCCCACGCCCGTGTCGCGCACCTCGCACAGCACGCGGCGGCCGTCGTCGCTCGAGCGGACCTCGATCGTGATCATCCCCGGCTCGTTGCCGATCGCGTCGACCGCGTTGCCGATCAGGTTGACGAGGACCTGCTCGATCTTGATCCGGTTCACCATCGCGATCGCCTGCCCGTTGCCGAGCTTCGTGATGACCTTGACGTGGCGCAGCTTGCCGGCGCGCTGGAGCATCGAGACCATGTCGGTGACGAGCGCGTCGAGATCGATCGGATCGAGCTGATCCGAGCCCGGCCGCGCGAGCTGCATCAGGCGCTTGCCGTGCGCCGTGATGTGCTCGCCGACGCGCTGCAGATCGGGCAGGAGCGTGCGCGCGAGCTCGGTGACATCCTCGCTGGCGGCCAGCGCGGACGCGAGCTCGTCGACCGCCGCGATCTGGATCTGGGCGATGTTGCGCAGCTCGTGCCCGACGCCGCCCGCGAGCGTGCCGAGCGTCGAGCGCCGCTCGGCGAGCAGGAGCGACTGCCGCGTCTGCTCGAGCTGCTCCTCGATCGAGGAGTTCAGCGCGCGCAGCTCGGCCTCGGCCGCCCGGCGGCGCACGATCTCCGCCTCCTTGTCGGCGAGGAGCTGGCGCAGCTCGCGGATGTCGCGCGCGACCAGCACGATGCCGACGAAGCCGCCGTCGGGCGTCAGCGCCGGCGAGCCGGTGACCGAGACCGGGATTCGCTCGCCGGCCTTCGTGACGAGCCAGGACTCCTCCCGGCGCAGGATCGCGCCCTGCTCGATCCGGTGGCGGACCACCGTGCGGATGCCCGAGGTCTCGTCGACCAGGAGCTTGCCGATCGGCATCGAGCGGAGCTGCTCGGGGGAGAACCCGGTGATCTTGGTCGCGGCGCTGTTGCTGAGCGTGACGCGGCCGTCTGCATCGACGACCAGCACCGTGTCCACCATCGCCTCGATGACATGCTCGATCACGTCTTCGTCGAAGAACCTATCACGTCTCGCGCGCGCGCCGGGTTCACCGCTACGATGATCCCGTGGCCCGCTGCCCCACGTGTCATCGCCGGCTCCTGACCGGCCGCGGCTGCGCGCAGCACGGCGGCCCGCCGGCTCCGGCTGACATGGGCGTGGTTGGTGACGCGCTTGGTGACGCGCTTGGTGACGCGGCCGGTGGCGCGCACGGTGACGCGGCCGGCGCTGCGCCCGCCTGGTCCCAGCAGCTCGGCGCGCGCCTCGGCAGCGGCGGCTTCGCCTCGGTCTGGGAGATCGCGGGCTCGCCGAACGTGCTCAAGGTCGCCCACGCGAGCCACGAGCTCGCCCGCGCCCGGATGCGGCGCGAGGCCGAGGCGCTCGCCGCGGTCGGCGCGCCCGCCGCGCCGCGGCTCCACGGCAGCGGCGTCCTCCCCGACGGCCGCGCGTGGATCGAGATGGAGCGGATCGCCGGCCCGAGCCTCGCCGAGCTGATCGCCGCGGGCCCGATGCCGATCCGCGCGGCGATCGATCTCGCCGCGGCGATCCTCGACGCGCTCGTCCGCGTGCACGCCGCGGGCTTCGTGCACCGCGACCTCAAGCCCGACAACATCGTCCGGAGAGCGGACAGCGCGGGCGCCGCGCGCGCCCACGGCTCGCAGATCACGCAGATCACGCAGGTCTCGAAGATCCTGCAGCCGTCCCAGATCGTCATCCTCGACCTCGGCCTCGCGCGCCGGGTGCCCGCCGACCCCGACGATCCGACGCGCGCCGGCGTGCAGGTCGGCTCGCTCGAGTACATCCCGCCCGAGCAGCTGCTCGACGCCGGCTCGGTCGACGAGCGCGCCGATCTGTACGCGTTTGGCTGCGTGCTCTACGAGCTGTGCAGCGGCCGCCCGCCGTTCGTCGGCGACGCCACGATCCTCGAGCGGGCCCACGCGGCGCTGCGGCCGCCGCCGCTCGGCGCGCTCGCGCCCGTGTCGGCCGCGCTCGAGGCGCTGTGCCACGAGTGCCTGGCCAAGCAGCCGGCGCGCCGCCCCCAGAGCGCCGCCCAGGTCGCGCGGCGGTTGCGCGAGCTCCCCGCCGAGCCGGCGCCCGGCCGTGAGCTCCCCACCGTGTCGACCTTGAGCGAGGGCAAGCAGCCCGTGGTGCTCCTGTGGGCCGAGCTGCCGCGCGTCGATCGCACGCTGCTCGACATGCTGTCGTCGCGCAAGCTCGCGCTCGTGTCGCGGCGCGGGCGGCGGGTGCTCGGCGGGCTGGTCGGCGCCGAGCACACAAACCCGATCTCCTCCGCGCTCGCCGCGGCGCGGGATCTGGCCGCCGCCGGGGCGCGCGTCGCGCTGCACCTCGAGGCGCTGATCGTGCGGCCGTCGCCCGGTGGGACCTCGCTGGCCGGCGCCGCTGCCTCGGCGCCCGAGGAGTGGCTGCCCGCGGGGACGTGGACCGGCGTCGTCTTGACGCGGGCGATCGCCGCCGCGTCGCGCGCCGCCGTCCGCGCGAGCGAGCTCGGGCCCGCGTTCGTGCGGCTCGGCGAGGCCCGCGAGGCCGCCGAGCTGCAGGGCCGCGACGAGGTGCTGGATGAGCTCCGCGCCGACGCCGAGGGCGCGCTCGCGGGGAGCGGGCCCGCGCTGACCGTGCTGCTCGGCGAGCCCGGCGTCGGCAAGAGCGCGCTCGCCGCGGCGCTCGTCCCGCGGCTCGCCGCGCTCGGCGCGCGCGTCCACCTCGCGACCGTGCCGCCGCCCGGCTCCGGCCGGCCCGCGCACGCCGCGCTCGCCGATCTGATCGGCACGCCCGCGGATCCCAAGGGCCGCGCCGTGCGCGCCGTCGGCGATGCCGTGCGCGCCGCGGCGCGCGCCGCGCCCACCGCGATCGTGCTCGACGACCTGCACCTCGCCGACCACGAGCTGCTCGACGCGCTCGAGTACGCCACGCTCGGCGGCGAGCCGCTCGCGCTGTGGGTCCTGGGCCTCGCCGCGCCGAGCCTCGAGCACCGCCGCCCGGGCTTCGGCGCCCGCGCCGAGCGCCGCGCGCGGATCACGCTGCCGCCGCTCGACGAGACCGCGTCGATCTCGCTCGCCGAGGCGCTGCTCCGGCCCGCCGAGTACGTGCCGCTCGGCGCGCTGCGCCAGATCGCCGGCATCGCGCGCGGCAACCCCATGCACCTGGTCACGCTCGCCCGCGAGATCCACGAGCGCGGCGCCATCATCGCGCGCCCCAACGGCGAGCACTTCCTCGACACGACGGCGCTCGACACGCTGCCGCCCCTCGCGCTCGGCCCGTGGCTCGCGGTGCGCGAGCTCGACGGGATGCGCGAGGAGGTCGTGGCGCTCGCCCGGCTGTGCGCCGTGCTCGGCGGCGATCTGTCCCGGGAGGAGCTCGCGGCCGTGCTCGAGGCCGTCGAGCGCGCCGGCGGGGCCGCCACGATGATCGACGTCGACATCGGCCTCGCAGAGCTCGAGAGCACCGGCATCCTCGTCCGCGCCGACGAGCGGTGGACGTTCCGCCAGGCGCTGCTCGAGCAGGGCGTCTACGAGACGACGAACGAGGACGAGCGGCGGGCGCTGCACACCGTGGCGCTCGCCTACTGGCGCGGCCAGCCCGGCGCGCCCGCGGTCGCCGCCCGCGTCGCGCGCCACGCCGAGGCCGCCGGCGATCGCGCGGCCGCCGCCGAGGCGTACGCCGCGCTCGGGGCGCACGCGCACGAGCAGCACCGCTCGCTCGACGCCGATCAGGCGTGGCAGGGGGCCGTGCGCAACCTCGATCCCGGCACCGTGCCGCACGCGCGCGCGCTGCTCGGCCGGGCGCGCGCGCGGTACCGGCTGCAGCGGCAGCACGAGGCGAAGGCCGATCTCGAGGAGGTGATCGGGATCGCGCGCGAGCGCGGCGAGCCCGAGCTCGAGATCGAGGCCATGCTCGAGCTCGCGATCGCGCTCGATCTGTCCGAGCGCTTCGACGAGTCGAGCGCGATCGCCGAGCAGGCGCGGCAGCGGCTCGACGCCTGGCCCGCGCGGCCGCGCGCGCTCGAGGTCGACGTCGAGCTCGCCGGGGCGCGGGTCGTCTTCCGCCAGGGCGAGCCCGCGCAGGCGGTCCCGCGGCTGCGCGCCGTGGTGGCGGCGGCGCGCGAGCTCGAGCGCTGGGAGACCCTGACGATCGCCGGCATGCTGCTCGCGCTGTCGCTCGTGCAGGTGAACGAGCTCGACGCCGCCGAGGCCGCGTTCGCCGAGATGATCGAGCTGTGCGAGGCCCGCGACGATCGCTTTCACCTCGCGGCCGCGCTCGCGAACCGGGTGTGGCTGTGGTCGGCGCGCGGCGAGATCCGGCGCAGCGATCAGGACACGCGCGCCGTCATCCAGCTCACGCGCGAGGGCGGGCAGGCGCACATCGAGCGCGCCGCGACCTACAACCTCGCCGAGGATCTCCTGTGGCAGGGCAAGCTCGACGAGGCGCTGCAGCTCGCCCGCCGCTGCCTGCGGCTGCAGCAGGGGCACGGCGAGGGCACGACCGCCCTCGATCTGATGCTGATCGCGCGGATCCTCGCCGCCAAGGGCGAGCACGCCGAGCTCTCCGCCGTGCTCGCGCAGCTCGACGTGGCGAGCCTCAGCGCCGAGGAGCAGCTCGTGCACCGCGCGCTCGTCGCCGCGGCGTGGCGCGCCGGCCAGGAGCCGTGGCGCGCGCTGCTCGCCGACAGCGCCGCGCTCTCGGTGACGTCCCGGCTCGAGCTCGCGCTGCTCGCCGCGCGCGCCGGCCAGCTCGACGACGCCCAGCGCGCCGAGGCGGTCGCGCTCGCGCGCGACAACCCGCTGTTCGTCGGCCGCGTGAACGAGCTCGAGCCCGCTCACACGCCGGCCTGACCACCAGCCTACCCGAGCGCTACCCCAGTGCGGCCCGGGCGAGGCGAGACGCGCATGAGCGTCCGCGCCACAGGAAGCCGCGCCGCGGGACCGCGTGTCCTCGTCATCGCGCACAGCGAGGAATAGGCGTGACGGCACGCCTGGTGATAATGAAGATCTATTGGAGACTTCGCAGCCACCCGAGATCCCTGGATTCCAGGTGGACCGCATGATCGGAGAGGGCGGCTTCGGTCAGGTCTGGCACGCGCGTCGCGAGGCAGATCGCGAGCCCGTGGCGATCAAGATCCTGCACCTCGAGCTCGTGCGCTCGACGGACGCGATGACCCGATTCCAGCGCGAGCTCGAGGCCATCAAGCGCCTGCAGCACCCCAACGTCGTCCGGGCGCTCGATCACGGCACGATCCCAGATGGGCGTCCGTACCTCGTGCTCGAGTTCCTGGAGGGACCGAGTCTGCGCGATGTGCTCCTGGATCGCGGCGCCTTACCCCCCCACGAGATGATGGAGATTCTGGAGCCGCTGTGCGATGCACTCGCAGTCGCGCACGATGCAGGACTCGTGCACCGCGACGTGAAGCCATCGAATGTCATCCTCGCAAAGGATGAGCACGGCAAGCTGCGCCCGGTTCTGCTCGACTTCGGGCTCGTGAAGCTCGTCGATCAGGTCGGCCCGGGCCTCACGTCGTCGAGGAGCATGCTCGGCACGCCCGCGGCGATGGCGCCGGAGCAGATGCGCGGTCAGCCCGTCGACGCGCGCACGGACGTCTACGCGCTCGGTCTCCTCGTCTATCACATGCTGACCGGACAGCCGGCCTTCGGCGGCGCGCCCGGGGTCGTGCAGAGTTATCTCCAGGTCCACGGCGCGCGGCCCCGCCCGTCGAGCAAGGTCGATATCGATCCCGCCATCGACGAGCCGGTCGCGCGCGCCCTGGCGCCGGATCCCGCCGCCCGCTTCGAGGGAGCGCGCGGGCTGTACCAGGCGCTGAGCGCGGTCATCTTCCCGTCGGATGAAGCGGAGATCGACGTGCTCGTCCTCTACGTCGAGGCCAGCGCGGACGTCATCGAGCAGGCGAAGACGCTCATTACGCGTCTAGGGATGACAATGGCGCTGACAGCCTCCGATAGCGTACTTGCGGTGGCGCCGCGCGGTGAACTCGATATCGCCGCTCTCCGCACACAGTTGGCGGAGTTGGCACAATCTGCGAAGGGGATAGCCTTGGGGATGAGTCGAGCGTCCATCGGCCACGTTGTCAGTGGCGAGGCACTAGATGTAGAGAGCTGGGCGCCTTATCCCCTCCAGCAAGGATTGTGGGTCGCTGACTCCATCTGACCTACTTGGGAGTTTTTTCCCAGGTTGCGCCTCAGGTGCGCGTCAAGCGATCTTAACAGCATGCGCTCCGTCCTTACCGTCGTCTTTCTTTCAGCGATGGCAACCGCATGTGTCGATGAGACCGACGTTGCGACGCGCACGCAGGGCGTCCTGGAGGGGAACAAGATCGCTACAAACAAGATCGCAACCAACAAAATCGCTCTGAATAAGATCGCGACGAACCAAATTACCAGCAATAAAATCGCGACGAATGGAATCCTGCTTAACGAAAATACGGCGACAGCGCTGCTCGCCACCGAGGACGGACGTGAGGTGCTCAGCTACGTTATCAGCTGCGCCATTCCGTCAGACGTCTCGCTGATCGGCAAGTACGCGGGGGTGACCTACGAGTTCCAGGGCGACATCGGACTCGCGCCTGACTGGCTCAAGCGGCCGCTCCGGGAGACCGAACAACGCTGGGTGAGCGCGTGCCTCATCTCACGAGTCAATCTGTTCGGGATCTCGGTCTCGATCTCGATCCGCGGCCCGCACGCATCACTCAAGGTGGGCGAGATCGAGGCGCGCGACTATTCGGCCGAGGAAGGCGCGTTCTTCGGCAACGTCTTCACGCCGGCCGACGACCCGATCATCTGGAACGCCTGCCGCGGCCGTGAGCAGGCCGTCGGGGAGTCCGGCGACCTCGCGCTGCGCGACTGCACGGAGCCGGATCCGGCCAACCCCGGCTTCACCCTGTGCGGCTTCAAGTTCGCTGGTGACTGCGCCGACTGGACGCGGCCCGCGAACGCGTACTCGTGCCAGAAGTTCCGGGAGCCCGTGCCGCAGCGCGGCCAGGGCCAGTACGACTCGGACGACCTGAACGGCCGCGAATACCGTGGCGGGTACTACGAGCGGTGCAACGACAGCCCGGGGTTCGGGCGCTGGCAACACGCAGAGCGCTACACCGAGGTCATCACCGTCTTCGTGCAGCCGCAGTAGTAGGGTAGGCTGGGCCGCGTGAGCATCACGCGGCGCATCCTCGAGAGCGCCCAGTCTGGACTGTCGAAGCTGACCTCGCTCGTCATCGTCGATGACGAGCCACTCACCCACGTCGAGAGCGCCGCGCTCGGGGCCGAGCTGGCCGCGCGCAAGGCGGCGCGCGAGCGGGCCCAGCGGCGGCCGCTCGACAACCCGCTCGGCAAGCTCGCGACGTCCGACCCGACCGCGCGCGCGGCGCGGGAGCGCGCGGCGCGGGAGCGCGCGGCGCGGGTGCACCGTGAGCGCGACGAGCGCGCGGCGCGGCAACGCGCGGCGGCGGACGAGGCGTTTCGCCGGATGAAGGAGCAGGCTGCCCGCGGCGGCGGGACATGGACGCCGCCTCGTTCGTCGGGCGCATCGGGCTCAGGCGCCTCTGGCTCATCTGGGAGCTCGCGGCCGCCGCGGCCCGGGAGCACCGAGGCGCAGCTCGCCGAGTGGTACAAGGTCCTCGATCTGCCGCCCGGCGCGGAGCTGCCGCAGATCAAGTCGTCCTACCGCCAGCTGATGCGCAAGTACCACCCGGATATGCACGCCGGCAATCCGCAGAAGCAGAAGGCGGCCACCGAGCTGTCGATGCGCGTGACCACCGCCTACAACGGGCTGATGGCGCACCTCGAGAAGCGGTAGCGCGCCCTCACTCGCACGGCAGGGCCACGGAGAACACGCGCGCGTCGTCGAGCCCGCCGTCGAAGTACGCCCCGTACGGGGGCGCGATGGCGCTGTACTTGCCCAGCATGGGCGCGTAGGGCGACACGAGCGCCGCGGCTGGCAGGGTCAGGCCCATGACCTTGATGCCATCGAGGCAGACCGAGACTTCGCCGCCCGTGAACACCATGCGGATGAAGTGCCACGCGCCATCGAAGGGGTACGGGGTGGTCTGGGTCCTCAGGGCGTTCTTGGCGGCATACCCGCGGACCTCGAGCGTGCGGCTGGCGGTGCCGTAGATCTCGAGCCCGAGCCCGCCGCCCTCCTCGACGTCGAGATCGGAGAACATCCACGCGCCGGAGGCGTCCAGGGAGGTGTCGTAGTGATCGACGGGGCCGTCATGGCGGACCCAGAGCTGGACGGTCAGCTCGTCTCCCTTGGGGAGCACGCGGCCGGACTCGTAGAAGTAGCCGGTGGTCACGCCCGTGGATGCCTGGGCCGCGAGATCGGCGGCGCTGCCCAGCTCGGAGAACGGGCCGCCGCTCAGCTTCGGCATGGCGGCGGTGGTGTTGTAGGTCGGCGGCACCGGCGGAGAGATCTCGTCCACACGCTTGGACAGGAGCTGGGCGCCTCTGCACCGGTCGGCCACCGCGTCGCTCGTGAGGGCCTCCGTGAACGTGACCGCGAGCTCGCAGGTCTGCGGGAACTCCTGGCGCTGATCGATGACGAAGAGCTGCAGCGCGACGGCGCCGCCGCCGTCCGGCGAGGCGCTCGGCTCGAGGGCGATCAGGAAGCGGTCGCCGGGGAGCGCGTCGACGGCGATCATGCCGGAGGCGGTCTTGCCTGGCGTCGCCTCGGCCCGGACGAGGAGATCCTCGCGGCTGTTGCGATAGAGGTGCACGCGGTGGGCTGCGCTCTCGGCGCGCGCGTGGAAGGCGAGCTGGATCACCTGCGTGCTGCCGGACGTGAACTCGATCGCGGGATCGGGGGGCGTGCCGGCCGTCGAGACGAAGAGCGCGCCGGGCAGCGCCCTGCACGCGGCGTTCGCCGGTTGATCCCGGCACAGCCGGATCTGGCTGCCCGCCTCGCCGTCCATGCCGCCCGGGGCCGGCGTCATCGCCTTCCACGTGCGGTCGCGCCGGTCATCGAAGTAGTGCCAGTCGCCATCGGCGCCGCCCTGCTGACCGTTCCAGTCCGCCGCCGCGTCGGCGATGCAGGTCCCTGCGGGGCACGTCACGGGGACGCTGCCGTCATCATCGCCGCCGCCGTCGTCACCGCCGCCGTCGTCGCCGCGGTCCCCGTGCGCGTCGAACAGCGACTGGCCGCAGCCACCCAAACCCGCGACAGAGCCCGTGAGGACGGCCAGCGCGCAGAGCACTCGGATGAAGACCATGGCTCGCCTCTCAAGAAGGTCGGGAGCACCGTACCGCGGAGCGCGGCGATCGCGAGCGGCTCTAGTCACACGGCAGCGCGCCGGAGAGCACGCGGAGGTCGTCGATCGAGCCGTCGAGCAGCGGGGTGCCGGCGCTGAACGCCTCCCTGCCGAGGTGAGCCGGATAGATGGTCTGGGTCCGGTCGGGCGTCACGGTGTGGGTCATCCGCTGGGAGCCGTCGACGCAGACCCTGAGCTGGCTGGGGGTGTCGATCAGGCGGACGAAGAACCACTGGCCGAGGGGGGGGGCGCCGGTGCTGCTGGTGGTGATCGTCGACGAGGTCTGGGACACGGCGACCGCGCCGCTGACCACGAGCGTGGGCCCCGGGAGGTCGTCGATCGACAGCATGACCCCGCCGCCGAGGTCTCCATCGAGGTCGGAGAAGAGGAACCCCTGTCCCGCGGTCGAGATCCGGGTCACGCGAACCCAGAACTGGATCGTCAGCGAGTCGTTGCGAGCGAGGACGAGCGCCTGCGAATCCGCGACCTGCATGTAGTTGCCTTCCGGGATGCGGATGAAGTTGCCCTGCTCCAGGAAGGCACCGCCGATACTGGGGAGCATCGGCATGGTCGGCGCCCCGGCGCTCGTCTTGAACGTGAGGTCCCGGTTGGTGCAGAGGTCCTCGATCACGGCGCCGGCGGCGGTCTCGAACGAGGCCGCGAGCAGGCAGGTCGACGGAAAGCGCTCGCCCTGCTTGCTGACGAAGAATTGCAGCGCCGCGCTGCCGCCGTCCGTGCCGGCGGGCTCGACCGATGCCAGGAACCGATCACCGGGGAGCGCGTCGACGATGACCTCGCGCGCGACGGTGGCCCCCTTCACGCCGCGGGCGCTGTACAGGACGTCCTCGCGGCCGTTGCGATAGAGCCGGATGTGCTGCGCGCCGCTGCCCTCCGGGACGTGCGCGCGAATGATCAGGTGGAGCACCTGCGCCTGCGCGCCCGTGAACTTGAGCTCGACCGCGGGATAGAACGCGCCCGACTCGCCAGCCGCCGTGACGAGGAGCGCGTCGGGCAGCTCCTTGCAGGCAGCGGCCGTCCCGTCGCTGCGGCACTGCCGGATCGTGTTGCGCATATCGGACAGGCCGGACCGCTCCGCGCCGTTCTGCGCCATCTCGAGCCACTGGTGGCTGGGCCCCTCCTCCAGGTAGCGCCAGGGGCTCACTGCCTCGTCGAAGTCGGCGGCCGCGTCGCCGACGCACTCGTCGGGGCACATCACGGGGACCGGGATGGATGCGTCGTCATCGCCGGTGCCGGCGTCGCGGCGGGCACGATCGCCGTGCGCGTCGAACAGCGACTGGCCGCAGCCGGCGGCACCCGCGACGGCACCCGCGACGGCAAGCATGTAGAGGACTCGGATCAGAACCATGGCTCGCCTCCGAGGAAGTCGCGAACAGGACCCGTCAGCTCATGGAGCGTCGCACGGCAGCGCGGTGGAGAACACGCGCACGTCGTCGATGGCGCCCCGGAAATAATCGACGGAGGTGTTCAGGCTGTGCCGGCCGAGGTGCGGCAGGACGCCCGTGGTGGCGGGGCCGGGGAGGGGGCCGCCGCCCGCACGCTTGCCATCGATGCAGATGCTGACCATGCCGCTGTCGTGGACCACGCGCAGCAAGTGCCAGCTCGCGGGGTTTGTGTAGGGGACGGTCTGGGTCGCGTACGGGAGCCCCGCGCCCACCGGGACGCCCACCTCGAGCTGGGTGGAGGGCATGTTTCCGAGGATCCGGATGGCGATTCCGCCGTTCGTGTCTTCGTCGGCATCCGAGAACTGCCACATCTGTGGCTCGCTGGCGTCGTCATCCCGGATCCAGAGCTGGAACGTCGTGGCGCCGCGCCGCTCGATCGACTGGTTGCCCTGGACGAAGTTGCTGGGCTCGAAGCTGCCGACGGTGCCGAGCGTGGCGACCCCGCCGCCCGGCTCGATGCCGAGCACGCCGGGCATCGAACCCGTCCTCGCCTGGAGATCGGGGCCGCACAGGTTCGGGATGATGGTGGCGGAGCTGACGCCCGACGGGAACGGGATCGCGAGCCGGCAGGTCGCCGGGAAGCTGGCGTCCGGTCCGCGGACGAAGAACTGCATCGCCGCGGTCCCGCCCGGCGAGCCCAGCGGCTCGAGCGCGAGCAGGAACCGATCGCCGGCGAGCGCGTCGGCGAAGACCGCGTGCCGCTGGGTCTCGCCCGGCTGCACCGTGACGGTCACCAGGACGTCCTCGCGGCTGTGGCGGTAGAGCCGGACCCTGTGGGCCACGCCGTTACTGGCCGGGACGTGCACCCGGAACACGAGCTGGATCGCCTGCGTGGCGTCGGAGCGGAACTCGATCGCCGGGTCGGCCGAGCTCTGCGCGCCGGCTGCCGTGACGAGGAGCGCGTCAGGCATCTCCTTGCACGCCTCGGCCGTCGGCTCCAGGGAGCACCGCGCGAACCGGTTCGCCAGGATGGAGCTCATCATCGCGTTGCCGCTCTGGGCCATCGGGATCCAGATCCGGTTGCGGCGGTCGTCGAGGTAGCGCCAGACCGCGCCGCTCGTGTCGATGAAGCCCGAGGCGGCGTCGGCGATGCAGGGGGCGTCGCACTTGTCGGGGATATACGCGTCGGGGCCGCCGCCGTCGTCACCGCCGCCACCGCCGTCGTGGCGGGCGCGATCACCGTGCGCGTCGAACAGCGATTGCCCGCAGCCGGCGAGCCCCGCGGCGAGGCAGGCCGCGATCGCCAGCGCGCGGAGCGTCGGGATCAGAACCACAGCTCGCCTCCGAGGAACGTCGGGATCGTCGTCCCGTGATCCTTGCCGGCGAAGCTCGCGTACGACTCGAGCCGCACCGCCAGGCTCGACGTCGGCGAGAGCCGGTACCGCAGCCCCAGGCCGACGGCACCGGCGACGAACGTCTCCATCTGGTCGCCGTCCTTGAACGAGATCGGCGCGGCGGCGATCGCGTGCACCGCGAGCTGGTCGCCGACGAGGCGCACCCGCACCGACGGCATCACGGCGTACGCGACGATGATCGCGTCGAGGCCCAGCTCGATCCGCGAGCCGAGCGCGAACCCGACCCCGACCGACGGCGCGCCCGTCTCGCCCGCGCGGAGCGCGTTGGTGCCAAAGCTCGCGTTCACCGCGAACAGCCGCGGGCCGCGCGCGCCGGGCGGCTGGGGGCCTTGCGTGCCGATCCCCGTCTCGGGGCCCGGGCCCGTGCCGGGGCCCGCCGGGCCCTTCGGCTCCGGGCGCGCCGGCAGGATCATCGCGATCGGCAGATCCTCGCCGCCCGTGATGCGGAGCTCGCGCTCGACGTCGAGGCGGCCCGGGGCGCGGGCCAGGAGCTTGTGCGCGCCCGGCGACACGATCAGCGGCATCTCGAGCGGCAGCGTCCCGAGCGGCTGTCCGTCGAGGAGCAGCGAGGCGCCGGCCTCGGGCTCGACCGCCACGGTGACGCGGCCGACGATCGCGTAGATCTTGTCGAGCTCGGTCCGTGCGTCGGCCAGCCGGCTCTCCGGCGCCTTGCCCGGGCCCTCCGCGAGGAACTGCCGGTACGCCTTCACTGCCTCGCCGTAGCGCGACAGCTCGCGGTAGCAGCCCGCCATGTTGTAGAGCACGAGCGGGTGGGGCGCGATCCGGTACGCCTCCTTGAACTCGGCGAGCGCGGCGTCGAACTTGCCTTCCTTGTACCGCGTGACGCCGTCCTTGAAGTGGCGATCTGCCTCTTGCTGCTCGGGCGTCCGCGGTGCGGGCTGGGCGTGGGCGGCGCCGCTCGCGCCCGAGATGGCGATCGCGAGGGCGGTGGCGAGGAGGGGAGGCCGTGTCATGGGTCGTAGGGGCTCTTGCTCTCGATGCCGTCGGGCTTCCGCTCGCGGCCGGGGCCCGCGGGACGTACCGTACCGCTGGCTGCGCGCTTGAGCTGGATGACGAGCTTCTGATTCTCTTCGAAGCTCACCGGATCGTTACGCGTGATGTAGCCGGGCGCGGAGATCTTCACCTGGTGCTTCGCATCATCCCTGGGGACCGTGATCTGGCGTCCCTTCACCGGCCGATCGTCGATCTGGATCGTCGCCGTCGCCGGCTCGACCTCGAACCGCAGCGTGATCTGCGGCACCGCGAGCGGCTGATCGGGCACCTGCTGCGCGCTCGTGGGAGCCTTCGCCGGGGGCGTGGCCTCCTTCGATGGAGCCGGCGGGAGCTCCGGCGGCTGGGGCTTCGTCGGGGTCGTCTCCACCACCGGCGACGGCGCGGTCTCGGAGTCAGGCCGCTTCGCGAGCACGATCGCGCCCACGAGCACGCCGCAGGCCACGGCCGCGGCGCCGGCGATCCACACGGTGCGGCGCTGGCGCGCCGGGGCCGGCGTCTTGTCCGAGACCGTCGGCGCGGCGGCCGTCGGCGCGGTGACGTTCACGCTCTCGCGCGCCCGCGGCCCCTCGGTCGGCAGCGTGGCCAGTTCGTCGGCGCGCACCCGCTGCGAGTCCTGCGCGACCGGCGCCATCACGGGGCCGCTCGAGGGGGCGCGCATCGGCGTGGTCACCCCCGACAGCATGTGGAGCGAGAGCCCCGATGACGACGAGAGCCGCTCGATCTGATGATCCCGGAACGTGGGCCGGCAGAACGTGAGGAGCCTCCGCTCGAGCTCGGCGGCGCTGTTCGGCCGGGCCGTCGGGTCGAGCGCCATCGACTGGAGGATCAGCTGCTCGAGCTCCTCGGGGATCTCCGGGCGCTCCTGGCGCGGCCGCGCGTACTCGGCGGTCAGCACCCGGAACATCAGCTGGTTGTAGTTCTCGCCCTCGATCGGCACGCGGCCGATCAGCATCTCGTAGAGGATCACGCCGAACGCGTAGAGGTCCGCCGCGGGCCCGACCTCGCTCTCGCCGCGCGCCTGCTCCGGCGACATGTAATACGGCGTGCCGAGGACGAGCCCCGTCTTGGTCAGCCGGAACTCGCCCTCGAGGCCCGGGGCGCGGGAGATCCCGAAGTCCAGGAGCTTCACGAGCTCGCCGCGGCTCTGCCGCACGAGGTACACGTTGTCCGGCTTGAGATCGCGGTGGACGATGCCCGCCTCGTGCGCGGCGGCGAGCGGCGCGAGGATCGCGCAGCCTAGCTCGCAGGCGATCTCGATCGGCAGCCGCCCGCTCGTGGACAGGCGCGCCGCCAGCGACTCGCCCTCGAGGTACTCCATGACGAGGAACGGCTCGCCCTCGTAGCTCGTGCCGAAATCGGTGACCTGGGCGATGCCCTCGTGGCCGATCTGCGACGCGGTGATCGCCTCGCGGTGGAACCGCTCGATCATGCCCTTCGAGCTGGACTGCGGGTTCAGGACCTTGATCGCGACGCGCTTGCGGAGCGCCGTATGGGTGCCCAGGTACACAGCGCCCATGCCGCCCACGGCTAACAGCTGCTCGACCCGATACTTGTCATCGAGCTTCGTGCCCGGTGCAAGTTGCCGTGGCCCCGCGTTCTCCACGGCAGCCAGGATAAGCTACCCTGGACCAAATTTCACACCCCAGATGACAGGCATGCCGGGAAGTCACGGGAGGCGCCTGCCCGGCTAGGGAAGCCGCCGACGCCCGAGCCACTGCGACAGGGCCACGTGAGACACCCCGAGCCGCGTCGCCGCCCCGGTGATCGTGCCCGCCTGCCGGAGCGCCACGCGCCGGCGCGCGCCCTGCTCGATCTCCGGCAGCGTCGACGCGGAGTGCGCGAGCACCCAGTCGCGATCCGCGCGGGAGAACCCGGTCGCCGCCGCGGCGAGCTCGGTGATCGCGTCGCGCGCGTACTCGTCGACGATCCGGCCCAGCTCGGCGCTCCGGCGCGGGAGCGGCGGGACGACGATCGGATCGGCGAGCAGCGTGCGGGCGTCGCTCGCGTCGTCGGTGCACAGGACCAGCCGGACGTGCGACGACGGATCGCGGAACGCGAGCCAGACCTCGCGCAGGTCGCGCGGGAGCTGGCGCGCCCGCAGGCACAGCGTGCCGCTCGTCGCTGCGTCCAGTGCCGCGCGCAGCTCGCGGCGGGCGGCGGGCGCGCCGGTCCCCTGCCGCCGCGGATCGCAGACGACGAACGGCCGCGCGCCGCCGATCGTCCGGAGGTGGAGGCTGTGCGCGATCGGCACGACATCGCCGTCGCCGCAGACGACCAGGGCGCCGCGCCGCGTCGCCGCCGTGCGCAGCGCGCGCAGCGCGCGATCGATCGCGACGATCCGGTCCTCGCTCCAGCCGAGCAGCCGCGCGAGGAAGCCGCGCAGCGCGATCAGCGCCTGGCTCTCCGCGATGAGCGTGAGCCGGCCGATCCCGACCTCGACGCCGGGGAGGAGCGGGAACTCGAAGCGCCGCGCGCCGTCGAGCCGCGTGCCATTCCGGCTGTTCAGATCGCGGATCACCCACCGCGCGTGCTCGCGCGAGAGGCGCGCGTGCTCGTGTGACACGCGCCACGCTGGATCCAGGAGCCGCAGCGCGCACGCGCGGCCGGCGCCGATCGTGAGCGCTCCGCCGGCCGGCGGCAGCGGATAGATCCGGTGCGTGCCCCACTCGCGCAGGTGCAGGAGCTCGTCGTCGATGAGCCACGCGGCGGCGTCCGCGTCGGTGCGGGTCGCCGCGTTCCCTCGCTGCGTCATGACCGGCGGCCTCCTCCTCCTCCTCCTCCTCGCCCGCCGCCATCGCTCCGCCTCCGCCGCCGCGGCCGCTTCGCGCGCGGCGGCTTCGCGCGGCTCCGCGCCTCCGCCGGGAACTGCCGCGCCATCCAGCGGACCAGCTCGCTGCGCCCGTTGCGCGGGTTGGCCGCGCAGCGCGCGAGTGCTTCGATCGCTGCCTCCGCCGTCGGGTAGCGACCCTCGCGATCGCGCGCGAGCAGCCGCATCGCGACGGCCTCGAGATCCAGCGGCACGCCCGTGGCGAGCCGGCTCGGCCGCGGGATGTCGTTGAACAGGATCCGCGCGAACGTCTCGCGCACCCCGCCCGCGAACAGCTTCGTCCCGGCGAGCAGCTCCCAGAGGATGACCCCCACCGAGAACAGATCCGAGCGCCCGTCGAGCGCCTCGCCGTTCACCTGCTCCGGCGACATATAAGCCGGCTTGCCATTCACGCTCCCCGAGCGCACGCCGCCCGGGCGCTCGAGCGCCTTGGCGATCCCGAAGTCGGAGACCTTCACCGCGCCCTCCCACGACACCAGCACGTTGTGCGGCGACACGTCGCGGTGGACGTAGCCCCGCACGCCGCACGCGTGCGGCAGCTCGTGCGCGTACCCGAGCCCGCGCAGGATCTCGCTCGCGAGGAAGATCGAGATCGACGGCGGCGGCCGCTTCGCCCGGCACAGCGCCGCGAGGTCCTTGCCGGCGACGAGCTCCATGACGAGGAACAGCCGGCCCTCGGAGTCGCGATCGAAGTCGAGCACCGAGACGACGTTGGGGTGCGAGAGCTGCGACGCGATCCGCGCCTCCTCGATGAACATCGCCGCGAACCGCGGCTCGCCCGAGTGCACCGCGAGCACGCGCTTGATCGCCACCGGGCGCGCGAAGCCCTCCGCGCCGATCACCGTCCCCTGGAACACCTCGGCGGTCCCGCCCGTCCCGAGCAGCGGCCCCAGCTCGTAGCGCGATCCCGGCCGGGCCGCGGGGCTCTGCGCCGGTGCGGCCGCGCCGCTGTGGCCCTCCAGGATCGCCAGGATCGCCGCGCTCTGCGCCGGATCGAGCAGGAGGAGCCACGGCTTTTGCGCCAGCTGCCCTCGGCTGCGCGCCTCGACCGCGCTGCGGTAGCGGAGCATCGCCATCGCGCGCGGCATCGTCAGGAGCGCGGGCTCGGCGAGGTACACCGGCGACGCCCCGCAATCATCGGGGAGCCGCCAGATCACGAACGGAGCTTGCTGCGTGCCGCTCATCATGCTGCTCGTCGTACCGCGCATCGCGCGGGCCTCGTACCGCGGCCCGCTCTCTCCTCACTATACCGGATTAGTACGGCTTTCCATCACCGCGCCCACACAAAAAGCACACCCGCCCGCGGCCCGGGTAGACTGGCGCCGTGGCGGCCCTCCAGAGCATCCCCGGCATCGTCGACGTTCAGATCTACCCCGGCCCGGACGCGCGCCCAGGCGCCGCGGCCGATCTCCTCGTAGAGATCCCCCACGGAGCCACCACCACCGCGGATTACACGTCCCTCGCCGCGCAGCTCGAGAGCCCCTTGCCCGAGTCGCTGATCGACTTCTTCTATGTCAACACGGACGCGGGCGCGCCCGAGCTCGCCGAGGCCGTCTGCCGCCGCTTCGTCGCCGCCGAGCCCGCGCGCACCGCCGCCGCGCTGCGCTGCCGCATCCCGCGCACGTTCATCGACGTGAACCGCCGCATCGACGCCTCGCCCGCCGAGTTCCGCGAGGGCAAGGTCACGCCCGGGATCCCGCCGTGGATCACCGCGCCCGCCGATCGGGCGCTCCTGCGCGAGCGATACGACGCCTACGTCGCCGCCGTGCGCGGCGCGATCGAAGCGCTCGCCCCCGGCGGCGCGCTCTTGCTCCTGCACACGTACGCCCCGCGCAGCGTCGACGTCGAGGTCGATCTCGACATCGTCAAGAGCCTGCGCCGCGCCTGGCAGCCCGATGTCGCGCCCACCTGGCCGCTCCGCCCCGAGGTCGACGTCATCGGCCGCGGCGTCGACGGCACCTCGCACGCGCCCGCGGCCGTCGCCCTCGCGCTGCGCGAGGCGCTCGCGGCGCGCGGCATCACCGCCGCCGACAGCGCCACGTACCCGCTGCACCCCAGCACGCTCGCGTGGGAGCACGCGACGCGGCTCCCCGGCCGCGCGCTGTGCGTCGAGATCCGCCGCGATCTGCTCGCCGATCCGTTCGAGCCGTTCGCCGAGATGCGGATCGGCGTCGATCAGGTCGCGCGCCTCGCCGAGCCGCTCGCCGCCGCGCTCCGGGCCTGGTGGTAGCCGGCCCGGCCGGAGCCCGCCCCCCACCGGGGCCCCCGGTCCAGCCGCCGGGGCGCCGCGGCATCGATCGAAGCGGACTGGATCCCCCAGCGCACGGGGAGCGGACGCCCGGCGTAAGCGCTTGTTTTGCCATGAGGCGGTCGGCCCGTATGGGACCCGCTGCCCCGCGAATCCCGCCGCGTAACATCGCTGTATGATGGGTCTCCATACTTGCGGGCGGCACGGTCCTTGAACTGACTCCCCTCACGATGCGCGCCTTCCTCGCCCTGTCGATCTTCTTCGCGGCCTGCGCCGGCTCTCCTGATTCCACGGGAGGAAGCGGCGCCTGCCCCGCGATGGACGCCACCGACGCGGGTGATCTCTCGGCGCTCAGCGCGCAGCGCTGCAACGTGCCCGGCTCGATGGGCTCGCGGAACTGGTACCGCCTGTCGGCGATGTTGCCCGGCGGCGTCGACGTCGTCCAGGTCGAGCTGTGGCCCGATCGCGGCGTGTTCCGCGGCGGCCCCGTGCAGCCCGGCACGTACCAGCTCTCCGGCGCCGATCTCGACTACGCGACCTGCGGCGTCTGCGTGCGCGCGCTGGCCGACCGCGGGCTGCCGACCGAGCGCGAGTACTTCGCGATCGCCGGCACCGTCGAGGTGACCGCGGTCAGCTCCACCGCGGGCGCGCCGTTCGTCGCGACCGTCCGCGAGGCCTCGTTCGCCGAGGTCGCCGCCGACCACTCCGAGGTGGCGGACGGCTGCGCGATCGATCTCTCGCGCGTGCAGATCAGCGGCTCCGTCGAGCTCATGGGCGGCAGCGGCGGCGGCTCTGGCGGTGGCGGCGGCGCGGGCGGGGCCGGCTGCCCGCTGACCGTCGGTGACTAGCGGCTCTCCGATGACGCGCGCGCTCCGCACCTCGCTCGCCGGTCTCCTGCTCGCGCTGGCGGGGCCCGGCAACGCGCAAGCGCAAGCTCCCGCCCCGGCGCCCGCGCGGGCGCCCGCCCCGGCGCCCCCGCCGGCTCCCGCCCCGGCGCCCCCGCCGACCGACGCGGCCTCGCCGGCGCCGGCCCCGGCCCCCGCGCCGGCAGATGCCGACCCGTCCACCTCCGCCGAGGTCGACGCCGAGCTGCGCCGGATGGCCGAGGAGCAGGCCTCCGACGAAGGCAGCGGCGAGGTCGTCGAGATCTTCGAGGCGCGGCCCAAGCCGCCGATCGAGCGCGGCGTCGAGGTCCGCCTCACGTACGAGCAGCTCGTCGCGCGCGGCGCGACCGATCTGGCGAGCGCGCTGCGTCTCCTGCCCGACGTCTCGGTGCGCGACGCCGGCCGCGGCGGCTTCAACATCGACGTGCGCGGCGGCCGCAAGGGCGCGGTCATCGTCCTGATCGACGGGATCCAGGTGTCCGATCCCTATTACGGCACGTTCGACGTCTCCACGATCCCGATCACGGACATCGTGCAGATCCGCATGTCGCCGAACCCGGCGACGCCGCTCGACGGTCCCGGCGGGCCCAGCGGCATGATCGAGGTCCTGACGCGCGACGCGATCGGCAAGCAGCTCGTGATCGCGCGCCTGGTCGGCGACTCGCTGTCGACGTTCGGCGCGACCGGCATGGCGCGCGTCGCGCTCGCCAAGCACCTCGCGCTCCGGCTCTCGATGTCCGGCGATGCCAGCTCGCGCGATCTCCCGGTGGTCGGCGGGAGGACGCTCGACGAGGAGCGCCACACCGCCACCGGCTCGACGCGGCTCGAGTACCGCCGCGGCAAGCGCCGCGTCGTGCTCGACGGCTTCCTCGACAGTCGCCACTACATCTCGCCGCCGAGCGACAGTGACCGCAGCGAGGTCGTCATGATCGATCGCGAGCTCTCGGCGCGCGCCTCGGTCAAGGGCGACGACGAGCGCGGCGATCTCCAGCTCCAGGGCCAGGGCTACGCGCACTACCTCGCGCGGCGCTCGCGCCACTTCAGCGACCCCACGCTCGAGAGCGAGAGCTCCCTCGAGGATCTCCACGCGACGCGCATCGGCGGCGCCGCCGTCGTCGCGCACCCCTTGGGCCGGCGCGGGCGCTGGATCGCGTCGGTGATCGGCAGCCACGAGCGCGCGCGCGTCGTCGATGAGAGCAGCGATGGGGAGCCAGAGGTCACGCGGGGGAACGTCACGACGCTCGAGGCCGCTGGCGGCATCAAGTACGAGACCACGCGCTGGCAGCTCGACGGCGCGGCCGGCCTCGCGGTGCCGTTCGGCGTCGACGCGACCCCGTGGCCCGAGGCCCGGCTCGTCGCGAAGTACCAGCCGCGGAAGAACCTCGAGCTCGCGGCGACCGGCGGCCACAAGGGCCGCGTGCCCACCCTCCGCGAGCGATTCGATCCCCAGACTCGCAACACGGAGCTCGAGCCCGAGAAGTCGTGGCTCGCCGAGCTGCGCGCGACCTACCGGCTCGATGAGCGGGTGCGCGTCGAGGTCGCGCCGTTCTACCGCAGGACCAACGGCATCATCCGGCTCATCGAGGTCACCCCGCCCGATGCACCGCCCGGCACCCAGCGCGAGTACATGAGCGCGAACCTCGATCTCACGTGGTTCTTCGGCGTCGACTCCCAGGTCCGCGTGAAGCCGCACCGCCTCTTCGAGGTCGGCGGCAGCTACAACTACATCCGCGCACGCAGCGACGATCCCAACCTCTCGAACCCGTCGGAGCCCCTGGATCGACTCCCCCACCATCGGCTCGACGGATGGGTGCAGGTGACGCCCGATCCGCGGATCTCGGTGCTCGCGCGCGTGAAGTACTTCGGCGAGAGCGTCGACAAGACGGCCACCGTCCCTGGCTATGCAACGCTCGAAGCGACCGTCACCGCGCCGATCACGAAGCAGTACCTGGGCGTGCTGCGCATCGACGACGTGACCGATGTCCGTCCCGAGACGCGCAAGAACTACCACACGGCCGGCCGCGTGATCTCGCTCATCATCCAGGGTAGCTGGGAATGAAGTGAACTATTCGGAGAGATCTCTTCGAGTCGTGTGGCGCGGTCCAGGTGGACTTGTCCGGTGGTTGGGATCGGGCGCAAGATAGACCCTCACCGCGTGGCTCGGTGGCCATCGAACGATAGGTCCGGCACCTGGCGGTCGTCGGCTCGAGACGCTCCGGGCGTAGCAGGCGCCTTGAAGCGGCTCGGGACGCGCGTCCGTGCTCTGCGGCGTGATCGCGAGCTGACGCAGGAAGAAGCTGCGGAGATCGCGAAGCTCGACGAGAAGCACTGGCAGGATATCGAGGGGGCGCGAACGAACCCGACCGTGGCGACACTGGTCGGCATCGCTCGCGCGCTCAAGGTCTCGCTGTCCGAGCTGTTCGAGAGCGACAAGTAGCGACCGCGCGCGTCCAGCGTCCGCCAGTGACCGTTTAACGTCCGCCGGGAGGAATCTCCTGCGGACGAAACCGCGCGGCCAACAGTGATACACCGGCCTGGTGGATGACTCGAGCGCTGCGTCCAAGACGGCCCTGATGGTCTGCGCCTACCGCGCCCGCGCCGGGCGCTGGCCCACCCCGCTGTTCATCGATCCGTGGGCGGAGGCGATCGCCGGCCCCGAGGGCCACGACATCGCCCGCCGGCTCGACGCGCGCTTCCCGCCCATGGAGCTGTGGCTCACCCTGCGCGTCGCGTACCTCGATCGGCTCGTCGCGCGCGCCGTCGATCGGCTGAGCGTGCGCCAGATCGTGATCCTCGGCGCTGGCTATGACACGCGCGCCGCCCGGCTGCCGCGCGCCGGCGTGCGCTACTTCGAGGTCGATCACCCCGCGACGCAGGCCGCCAAGCGGGCGAGCCTCGCCCGGCTCGACGGCTATCCGATCGACGCCGCCACCTACGTCGCCTGCGACTTCGAGCGCGAGGATCCGATCGAGCGGCTCGCCGCTGGCGGCTTCGCCGCGAACGACCCCGCGCTCGTCATCTGGGAGGGCGTGGTGCCGTACCTGACCGAGGGCGCCGTCCGCGCCACCGCGGCGCGGCTCGCCGCCGGCCTCGATCCGCGCTCGCTCGTCGCGTTCGACTACGTCGGCAAGCGGTTCGCCGCCGGCCAGAGCCTCTCGGACAAGGATCGCGAGACGCGCGCATACGTCGGCGAGCTCGGCGAGCCCGTCCGCTACGGCACCGATGACGTGCTGCCGCTCCTCTACGAGTGCGGCTTCCGCTGGGTGCGCACGCTCGACTTCAACGAGCTCGCGCTCGAATTCCTCGGCGACTACGTGCGGGACCGCATGTTCCGCTTCCAGCACGTCGCGCTCGCCGCCGCGCGCACGCCCGGCGCCGACTGGCCGTAGCCGCTACGCCGCCGCGCCCCGCCGCGGCGCGGCGGCCGAGGCCGGCGCGATCTCCCGGAGCAGGCCGCGCAGCCAGCGCAGGCCCGGATCGCGATCGAGGCGCGCGTGCCAGCGCATCACGACCGTGAAGCCCTCGGTGCGGAACGGCGGCTCGCGCATCACGAGCGGCAGGTGGCCGAACGCGCGCGCGAGCCCCGCGGGCGCCGTCCACACCAGGTCCGTCGTCGCGATCACGTGCGGCGCGACTAGGAAGTGCGGGACCGTGAGCACCACGCGGCGGCGCTGCCCCACCTTCGCGAGCGCGTCGTCGAGCGGGCTGCCCGGCAGGCCGCGCGGCGCGACCAGCAGATGAGGCAGCGCCAGGTAGCGCTCGACGTCGAGCTTGCCGCGCGCCGCCGCGCTGCCGCGGCGGATCACGCACGCGAACTCCTCGCGGAACAGCGGCTCCTGGCGCACCGTCGCCGGCTCGTCGCGGAACACGCCGATCGCCAGGTCGACGTCGTCGACCAGCGACTGCACCAGCCCCGGCGGCTGCTCGATCCGCACGCCCGGCGCCTCGCGCGAGATCCGCTCGACGAGCGGCGGCAGCAGCAAGAACGACGCCTGATCCGCCATCGCCACCCGGAACGAGCGCTGCGCGCGCGCCGGATCGAACGCCGGCGCCTCCTGCAGCACCGCCTCGGCCGCCTCGATCGCGGCGCGCACGGCGGGCCGGAGCTCCTGCGCCCGCGGCGTCAGCTGCATGCCCTTCGGCGTGCGCACGAGCAGCTCATCGCCCAGAAGCTCGCGCAGCCGGCGCAGCGCGTGGCTCACGGCAGGCTGGGTCCTCCCCAGCTCCTGGGCCGCGCGCGTGACGTTCTGCGTGGTCAAGAGCGCGTCGAGCGATGTCAGGAGGTTGAGGTCGATCCCGGCCAGCCGCACGCCATGAACCTAACGAATACCCACCATGACGACAATCGATTTGATGCATGACCGGCGCGGACGCAGGATGGGGCATCAGAAATCGCGGTCCCGGAAGCGGCGGCCGCCACAAGGAGCTCGCCATGTACGTCATCGCTGGAGTCTCGGGAAACACCGGTTCGGTCGTCGCCACCACGCTGCTCGCCGAGAAGCAGCCCGTCCGCGTCATCGTGCGCGACGCCGCCAAGGGCGAGCCGTGGAAGGCCAAGGGCGCCGAGGTGGCCATCGCGTCGCTCGAGGATCGCGCCGCGCTCGCCCGCGCGCTCACCGGCGCGACCGGCGCGTACCTGCTCCTGCCGCCCAACGGCTTCGGGGCGACGAACCTCGCCGCCGAGCGCGCCGCGCTCGCCGCGTCGATCCTCGGGGCCGTCTCCGACGCGCGTCCCGGCCACGTCGTGCTGCTCTCGTCGATCGGCGCGAACCATCCGTCCGGCACCGGCCCCATCCAGTACATCCATCCCCTCGAGCAGGGCCTGCGCGAGCTCGACGTCCCGTCGACGTTTCTGCGCGCCGGCTTCTTCATGGAGAACTGGGCCGGGAGCGCGCCCGGCGCGATCGAGTCCGGCACGCTCTACTACGGCCTGCGCGGCGACTCCCCGGTGCCGCAGGTCGCGACCGGCGACATCGGCAAGACCGCGGCGCGGCTCCTCCGCGAGGGCGCGCCGCGCGGCGTCCGCGTCGTCCAGCTCGCCGGCCCCGCCGATCTGACGCTCTCGGAGGTCGCCGCGACGCTCGGCAAGATCGCCGGCAAGTCGATCGCGGCGGTGACCGTGCCGCGCGAGGGGACGATCGGTGCGTTCACCGGCATGGGCGCCTCGCGTGATGTCGCCGAGATGTACGCCGACCTCATGGACTCGTACAACGCCGGCAAGCTCGTCTGGGTCGAGCCCGAGGTCCTGCGCGGCACGATCACGCTCGAGCAGCGCCTGCGCGAGCTCCTCGGCAAGTAGCCGCGCGCCGCTTACGCCAGCTCGCGCCGGACGATCGCCGCGCCCGCCGCCAGCGCGCGCAGCTTCTGGATCGCGCACGGCCGCGGCAGCTGCTTCATCCCGCAGTCCGTGGTGAGCGTGACGCGCTCCGGCTCGATGTGCGCGAGCACCTTGCGGATGCGCTCCGCCACCTGCTCCGGGTGCTCGATCTCGAGCGTCCGCACGTCGATGACGCCGACGTGGACCTTCTTCTCCGCCGGCAGCGCGCGCAAGAGGTCTGCGTCGGCCATCTCGCGGCACGCGAAGTCGAGGACGTACGCGTCGACCTTCGCCGCCAGGTAATGCGGCAGGATCTCGCGGTACCCGCCCGCCGTCATGCCTTCGAGCTTGTTGCCCCAGGCGTTGCCCAGGCAGAAGTGCCAGGCGCGCTCGACGCCCGCCGGGATCTCCGCCATCGTGCGATCGACGATCTCGTTGACCCAGTCGTAGTCCTTGGTGCCCGAGAGGTGCGGGATCCAGGCGCCCAGGTCCTCGAGCTGGACGTGCTTGCAGCCCCCCGCGACGACCTCGCCGATCTCGGCGCGGAACACGTCGGCGAGGGCGCGCGACAGCTCATAGCGGTCTTTGACCGGCCCACCGCGAAAGTGGGCCAGCGTCGAGAGCTGGACCGGGCCCGCGCCGATGCACGCCTTGATCGGCCGCTCCGTATGCGCCTGCGCCCAGCCGTAGAGGAGCGCCATCCGCACCGGGCCGCGCGCGATCTCGCCGTCGACGGCGACGCCGCCCGCCTCGTCGAGCGCCCAGACGTCTCTCCCCTTGGCCTTGGCGCGCGCCGGGTGCGGCAGCTTCTCGCTCGAGAAGCCCTTGGTGCGCTCGAGCCAGTACCAGAGGAACGAGCCGATCCCCATGTGGTAATCGTCGAACCACATCTGGCCGTCCGTCAGGATGTCGAGCCCGGCGTCTTCCTGGTCTTTGATGACGACCCGTGTGGCGTCGTGGAACGCCTCGGCGTGGGCGGCGATCTTGAACGCCTCGAGCAGGTCCTTGCCCGCGAGCTGATGCGTGAACCAGGCCGGCCGCGGGTACGATCCCACCATCGTCGTCGGGAGCAGGTGCATGGCGCCCGATACTACGCCCGACCGCCCGACTACGCCCGCGCGGTCGCCGGGGGCGTCCAGGCCCGTCCCGTCTCGACGTCGACGTGTGCCAGCCGCACGCCCTTCGGCGCGATGTCGATCGTGCCCAACACGATCGGCAGCGAAAACCTCCGGGGTCCGATCGAGCCCGGGTTCATCACGGTGAGCCCCTTGTCGACGCCGATGAACGGCACGTGCGAGTGCCCGCACACGACGAGCGTGGCGCCCTCGGCCTTCGCGCGGCGGGCGACCTCGACGCGGAGCTTCGGCCCCGCGACGGCGATATGGACCAGCAAGATCTTCAGCACCGGCCGCTCATCGCGCGTGATCTCGAGGGTGAGGAGGTCCGGGATCTCGCTCGCGCGGCTGTCGATGTTGCCCCGCACCGCGTGCACCGGCGCGATCCGGCCCAGCTGCTCGAGGACGCCCAGCTCGCCGATGTCGCCGCCGTGGAGGATGGCGTCCGGTGCGATCTCTCTCAGCCGCCGCTCCGTCTCCCCGTGCGGGTGCGAGTGCGTATCTGCCACGGCCGCGAGGCGCAGCGTGCCGTCCGGGCGGACCGGCAGGGCGGCCGATCGGTGGACGAGCGCCGGCACGCCCGCAGGTTGTCCCGCGGCGGCCGCGCGCGCAACGTGCGCCGCCGGTCCGTCGCCCTGCCGCCGCTTCGCCGCCGTTTACGCCGCGTGTCCCGAGGCGGGGAGGGCGGTGCGGACGATGTGGCGCAGGTTCAGGAAGTTGATCGCGAAGTGGGCGGCGATCGGCGCGCCCAGGCTGCCCGTCCAGGCTGCCAGCCAGCCGAAGGCGATCCCCAGGATGAGGGCGGAGAGGGTCCAGGGCAGGAAGCGCTTCCCCGGGCCGACGTGGAGCAGCGCAAAGACGAGCGCCTGCAGCCAGATCCCCATCCATGGCAGGAGGGCGCCCCGGAACAGCAGCTCCTCGCCGATCGAGGACGCCAGCGCGAGGATGATGATCTCGTGGCCCGTGAGCGGCCCCAGCAGATCCCGGAAGCTTCCGTGGAGGTTGCGGGCCCACTGGAAGTGCCGGGTGGCGACCCGGGTCAGGCCGACCACGGCCAAACCCGCGGCGAACCCGATGAGCGGTCCCGCCAGGAGCTCCCACGCCTCCGGCGAGCCCAGCCGGTAGAGGTCCGGGTTCCCCCGCCCCGCGGCGATCAGGAGCCCGACGAGGGCCATCGCCCCGTACAGCCCGATCACGAGGCTGGCCCGTGACAGGGGCGGCGCCGGGCTCGGCTGACTCGGCGACCAGGACATCTCCCGGCTACTATGCGGCCCCTCGACGACGGTCTTCAACACGTTTGACGCCGCACCGTCCCGGCGCTATCCACGGTCACCCTTTGACAACCCGCGCGCTAGCTTGAGGCGTGCGCCGCTCGACCGCGGACCCGCAGCGGGCCCCGCTCGAGCGGGGTCCGGTGGCGCGGGTTCCGCGTCGCACGGCGCCGAGTTGCGCGCGGGACTTCTACGACGGCCGCGAGCGGTCGTACGCTCAGGTGGGGCTGATCTTGGAGATCGGGCGTCGCCGAGCGGAGCAGATCGGGCGCTGTGCTGTGGAGAAGCTGCGATCGGGCGGCGCCGAAATGCGCGCGCTGCTCTGTCCCTGACCAATCCTGATCAATCCAGCGCTTGACATTTCGACAAGTGGCCCTATGGTTAACCCATGAACGAGCCACTGGGCCCGGACCGCGTCAGGGTCCTCGTCCGGCAGGCTCTTGATTCCGGTCAGGTGACGTTCGGCGATCATGCCCTCAAGGCGCTGGACGATGACAAGATGAGCACCGCTGATGCCCAACGGACCCTGCGTGGTGGCGTCGCCGAGCCCGGCGAATTCGTGTCCGGCGAGTGGCGATATCGGATTCGAACCGAGCGCCTGATTGCAGTTGTCAGGTTCAAATCATTCGAGCCCTTGAAGGTCAGGGTGGTGACGTGCTTCGCGAGACAACAGAGGAGGTGATCCATGTCAGTGTGTGAGCAATGCGGCGGACCGGTGAGGACCGTGCGCGAGAACATCGAGTGGGATGCGCTGCGCGGATCCGTGATCATCGGCGCCGAGGTCGAGCGCTGCGGCAAGTGCGGGGCGCTCGACGGCGTCACGTTTCAATCGCTGTCGCAGCTGATCGACGTCGCGGCCCGGACCGTGGTCGCCAAGCAAGGGAGGTTGAGCGGCGCCGAGGTCCGGTTTCTGCGCTCGTTCCTCGACCTCGAGGGCGCAGAGCTCGCCGAGACGCTCGGTTCGAACCCGAGCACCGTGTCCCGCTGGGAGAATGACCGGCAACCGATAGGTCGGCATGCCGACCTGTTCCTCCGCGCCCTGGTGCTGCTCGAGCTCGGCGAGACGACGTCAGCGAGCTACTTCCGGCAGATCGCCAAGGACATCGTGGAGCCGCAGCCGCTCGCGTTCGAGTACCGAGATGGGGTATGGGCGGCGACGAGCGTGCCCAAGCGGCGCGCTGCCGCACAGAAGCGCCGGGCTAAGACCGCGTAAGACCGCGTAGGCCGGCAAGGAGGGTCGCGGTGATCGTAGCCAGAATCTACAGGGAACAGGAGCCGGATTCGGAGCCGGGGGCTCCGGAGTGGGCAGTCGAAGTGGAGGCCATCGACGCCTGCACGGAGGGCTTCACGCGCGAGGACGCGATTGCCATGCTCGTCGATCTCATCGAGGGCATGATCGAGATGGAGCTCAAGCGTCCCGGGATCAAGGTGCGCGTCACAGAGCTCGGCGACGACGGACCAGACTCGTTTCGCGTCATCGTCGACGTCGACGAGCCAGCTCTGCTCGGGGCCCTCGTGCTGCGCCACCAGCGCGAATCGAGAGGGCTCACCGTCCAGTAGGTCGCGGAGCAACTCGGTACGCCGCATCACAACGCCTACTCGAGCTACGAGCAGGGCAAGCGCGAGCCGACGATCGGCAAGTTCAAGGAGATGCGCGCGGCGATCGTGCCGGAGATGCGGGTGCTCGTCACTGTCGGTGAGCGCAAGCCGCCGCGCGCGGCGGCGCGGTCACGGCGGGCAACAGGACAGAAACGTCGCACCCAACGCTAGGCCGTGTCGGTCTAGCGCTCGTAGCGGTACAGCGAAGCGGCGCGCACGCTGAGCGTGCCGCCCGAGCTCGCGCCGAAGAGGTCCAGCTTGCTCGCCGACACCAGCGGCGCGGCCGAACGGTTGGATGGGCCCATCTCCACCAGCCGGTACGTGCCGGTCGCGCCGGCCCCGCTCGCCTCGGCGTGCAGGGTAAGTCCGCGACCCCGTGAGGAACCCAGCCGCTACGCCAACATGAGCCACTGAGGGGAAAAAAACGTACCGACGCCGACCCCGGACGGCGCTTGACATGACGACTGGAATCGCCTAGAAAAACGCGTCCTTTGACAACCCGCGCGCGGATGGCGGAATTGGTAGACGCGCTAGCTTGAGGTGCTAGTGGGTAACACCGTGGGGGTTCGAGTCCCCCTTCGCGCACGACTTACGCAGCCGTCCTCGGCTGCGTTTTCGTTTTCGGGCCCCCTGGCGCTCGCTGCGCTCGGCCCTCCTGCGATCTCCGATCCTGGGCAGCCGGCGTTCCGTGTGGTCTGCTCGCGATTGACGCTGGCTCGGATCGGCGTTGAGGAATCGCTATGAGGGTCGGGATCACGGATCGCAAGGCGCTCGCTGCGCTGTCTCCGACGGCGGTCGCGGCCTACCTGCGCGCTCGCGGCTGGAGCGCCGTCGCGTCCGATCCGTCGTTCGCGGTCTTCGAGCGTCTCGAGGGGGAGACGACCCTCGGGCTCGAGGTCCCATTGCGTCCCTCGGCAGGTGACTACGAGCGTCGCCTCGCGGAGCTACTTCACAATTTGGAGCTGGTCGAGCATCGCAGTCAGCTCGATCTCTATCGGGAGATCCTCCACGCGAATCAGGATGTGGTCCGGCTCTCGGTCGACGTGCCCGCGCCCGGCCGGATGAGCCTGGAGGCGGCGTCGACGCTGTTCTCCGCGACGCGCGACCTGATCCTGGCTGCCGCGTGCTCGGCCCACACGCGCCGCCCGTACTTCCCGAACCGGAAGCCGCTCCGGGCCCTGGAGTACATCCGCAAGGTGCGTCTCGCGGCGCCTGAAGCCGGCAGCTTCGCGGTCGTCCTCGAATCGCCGGTCGCGCCGGCGCTATCCACCGCGCCGGCCTTGCCCGAGCCCGCCGCGGAGCCATTCGAGAGAGCTGCGATCATGATGCTGGCCACGGCTGGCGCACGGGTCCGCCAGTCGGTCGGCGAGACGATCGCAACCGGTTCGCTGGACAGCTTCGCCGATGCCGTCCAGGCCGGGGTCAACGCGAACTACTGCGACGCGCTGGTCCGCCTGCTCGAGGAGGACGACGGCCGCAACGTGGTGCTGTCCTTCTCGTGGGCCCCGTCTCGACCCATCCAGGGTGCCGCCCCGAGCCGGCTCGCCTTCTCGCGCACCGACGCCGAGATCTTGCGGGCGGCGGCTCGATACCTGAAGGAGCGCGCGCCGATGGTTGGTTTCGAGCTATCGGGCGTGGTCACCAGGCTCCAGAGCGCGGCGCCGACGGTCGGCGGCGAGGTCACGATCGCCGGGCTCGTAGATGGCGGGATCCGCCAGGTCTTCGTGTCGCTCGCTGGCGACGACTACCAGCGGGCCGTGCAGGCGCATCACCAGGAGCTGGAGGTGAGCGTCGAGGGCGAGCTCGTGCGAGAAGGCCGCTCGTATCGCCTCGGCAACCCCCGCATGTTCGCAATCGTGGAATAGAAGCTCCCTACGTGAAGTTGCGCTGCCGATGACAGCGTCCCATTCGCCGCCATTGTGCTAGCTCGTAGACCGCGGCCACGTCGTCGAACAGCGCGGGCCGATGACAGCGTCCCATTCGCCGCCGTTGTGCTAGAAGTGATACAGCTTCGGGTTAAAATACGCCTTCCGGGTTCATCACGTGGCGCGCCGCAGGATGGTTGATAAACGATTCTATGAGCTGCGAATGGGTTTGATGGAGATGAATTCCGCCGTCACTGCTTGATCTTGCGCTTATGGTCGCGGCGCAGCTTTTCGAGCACGAACTCACACGGTGCTCAGGCTACTGCCCACTTCAGGCTGCGGCATCGCATGAGGAGGGTGATAAGCGCGTCCTCAATCTCGGCGCTTACCGTAAGGACGCTCATGTGTTCTGCTCCTCCGAAGGCAGGCCGAGCATCTCTGCGAATGGCCCAAGTACAATCACTGTCGCTTTGTTCTCGGTGTCAGCGAACTCGGCAGAGGCACCCATGATCCGCACGACTTGGCCAGGGGTGAGCTGTCTGGCTTCGTCTCGCTTATCCGCGGGCACGAGGAGGCGAATGAAAGTGTCGTTCATGTCAGTGCGTGAACTCTTTGACGCTGTACCGATCAGTTCATCGCCGGCCGACGATCGACTCTCGACACGTGTTAGCGAGCACGTCCTCTGATGGAGGAGATCAATTTTTGAGGCAGGCTGATTGATGGGGTTCACCTAGCGAAGCCTCGGGCGCGGGGGGCCAGTCCGGTGTCGGACCGCTGAGGTAGAAGCCGGCTCCGACCATCCCG
>DATMCI010000336.1:0-35778 GCA_035558535.1 Kofleriaceae bacterium | reverse complement strand
CCCATGGTCGTGGATCAAGGGCAAAGCCAGGGCTGCGGGCCGATTCGCACGTGACGAGATTGCGCCGCGCGCCATGGGCGCCGTGAAGGTCTGGGCTGGCACCGCTGCCTTCGTCGCTGGCGCGGCCCTGTGCGAGACGGGCCTCGGCTGTGTGGCCGGCGGCCCGCTGATGGCGATGTCCGCGGACGTCGGCGCCTCCGGCTTCGGCCAGGTGATCGACGGCAGCCCGCACGTGACGGTAGCTGGCCAACTCGGCGGCCCCACCGCACAGGCGATCGAAGAGGGCATCGTCGGCGCCGCCGGACTTGTAGGCACGGTCAGGGCCCTGCCCGCCCGGGGGACCAGTCGTTCTTTACCGGCAAGCGGGAACGAGACCACAGGGAGTGGTATTCAAGCAAGTGTCGCAAGGGGGGCGTCTCAGGCAGAAATCCTAGCGGCCAACAGAGCTGCCGGGATTGCTGCTGAGCGAGCGGCCGCAAGGCAACTCGTTGCAGAAGGCAACACCATTCTGGGCAGCCAGGTCTCGGTGCGCACGTCACTTGGGCTGAGGCGTATCGACCATCTTATCCAGACACCTGGCGGTCAGATACTCGCCGTCGAGGTGAAGTCCGGGAACGCGGTGCGCAGTGCTGCACAGCTTGCGAAGGATGCGGCACTAGCATCCGAGGGAGGCGTGCTGGTCGGCCGCAATGCGCGGCGGCACTCCAAGGACAGCATCTGATCATTCAGACGATAGAGAGGATCATCAGATGACCAGGACCCTTCGAGAATTGGAGCACGAGTTGCTGCGCGAGACCGGAAAGCGTCTGGCTCGATTCGGATTCTCGACGCGCCCGAAGGGGCAGACGTTCCACCACGATATTGACGGTGGGCGGGTCGGTATACATCTCAGCTTCATCGAACACGAGAGCGACGTCGACGTGACTGTGGACGTTGCCATCCGCTTCGATGCCGTTGAGGATTTGGTTCACCGTTCTAACAAGCTACTCTCCAAAAAAGAGAAGGCCGACACCTTCACGCTCGGTGCTGAGCTAGGAAATCTGGAGCGTGGAGAGCCATTTCGAATCACCGTGTCTACTACCGGTGAGGTCGGCCGCGCTGCGGATGGGATCGAGAGGAAGCTTGAGACGGTCGGCTTGCCGTACATCGAGCAGTATTCGCAGCCCGGAGCCGCGTACAGCCTGCTGTCGAGGGACGATCGCGAGGTCTGGGTACACTCTCCGATCCATGCTGAACGAGCCAAGCGTGCGTGTGCGCTGCTCGAGGTCATGGGCCGGCACTCCGAAATCACCGACATTGGAGCCAAGAAGCTGTCGTTCCTAAAATCCGTGAACGACCCAGGAGCGGCTGTATTCTCCAGATTCCTCGCGGAGCTGCAAGCGAACGGAGACCAGTGAATCAGCGACATAGACCTTGAGCGAGCAATCCGGGCTGCGCTCGACGCTTCGCGGACTGGCGTCCTCCCCCCTCGGGACCCGGACAAAGTGGCAAAACCACTCCTTGACCTCGCTGGCGCAAAGACGTGGAGCGCATTCGCGAAGGGCGCCGCATGTCTCGATGTCGAGGAAGAGGGGGAGCGCATCTCCTTGGTTCCCACGAAGAACCTTGAGCCCAAGGAGGGCTTCGTGGACGATCTTTCGAGGCAGATCGTCCTGGAGGGCAGCGCCCGTGAAACGCTTGGCGCCTCCGTACGACGGCTGCTGACGCTGAAGCCATAACGGTCTGGTGGTTCTGGGACGGAGAGAAGGAGTGGCCGGTAGGTACGTTGACGCCCGAGCAACGTTCCATGCCAATCCGTGGCGTGTGGAACGACACGATCCTCATTGAGCGCATTGTTTCTGGCTGGCGACCAGAGAACGATCCGACGACATAGTTCAAGCGGACGATGCGCCGGTGCCAGGCAGCTGCCGAACGGCAAGAACCACGTCGAGATCGAGCTAGTTGAATGCCGCGGCTGCGAGACTCGACCGGAATGCGGGTCAGCCCTTGGGGCGAACGCTCCGCATGCCCTTGCGCGGCGCCTTGCCCGGCAGCCGTGAGGCGGAGACAGGCGCGGGCGGCGCGGGCGGCGCGGGCGGCGCGGGCGGCGGGGCAGGCGGGCGCGGCTGCGGCGAGGGCGAGGGCGTGGGCGTGGGCGTGGGCGAGGAGGAAGGCGGCTGCGGCGGGCGCGTCGGGTCGCCCGGCCCCCGCGGGATCAGGCCCCGGCCGAGGACGCCGGTCACCGCGATCGCGAGCTGGCGGGCGCGCTCGAGCGAGACCTCGCCGAGCTGGCCCTCGACGATGTAGTGGCCGAGGCCGTGGACGAGCGACTCGGCCGCGAGCATGAGATCGTCGAGCGGGAGCTGCGCGATCGCGCCGGCCTCCTGCGCGGCGGCGAGCACGCGGCGCAGATCCTCGCGCGACCCGCGGAGGCGCTGTTGCTGCTCCTCCGGCAGGCGCGCCGAGATGCCCGGGATGTTGAGCGCCCGGAAGTGCTCGGGGTGCGCCACCGCGAACTCGACCAGCGCGATGCCCTCCTGGCGGAACCGCGCGAGCGGATCGCCGGGCGGCACCTCGGCGATCGCGGCCGTCACCGTCTGGTACAGCATCTCGGCGCACTCCGCCGCCACCGCCGCGAGCAGCTCATCCTTGTCGTGGAAGTGCCGGTACGGCGCCGCGGGCGAGACCCCGGCGCGCCGCGCCACGTCGCGCAGCGTGAAGCCGTCGGGCCCGTCCTCGGCGATCGCGCGCAGGGTCGCCTGCACGAGGGCGGCACGCAGGTTGCCGTGGTGATACGCGCGCTTGGGAATGTTTACATTGTTCACTTTTTCGCTTGCAGGTCAAGCCGGGCGTTTGGTAGTGGATGTGGACACTGTTTACATCGGAGCTCGCCATGGTCGCTACCGCCCGCACCGCACCCCAGCCCGCTGCTGCTCTCCCTGCCGGTATCGTTGACGCCAGCGTCGCGTCCGAGTCGTCCGGCGACCGGCTCTACCGCCGGCTGTGGACGGAGGACCTGCCGCGCGAGCACGGCTTCGAGCCGCTGGCGATCGAGGGCGCGCTGCCAGCCGAGCTGCGCGGCACCTTGTACCGCAACGGCCCGGGCCAGTTCGGCCAGCACGGCCGCCGCTACTCGCACCCGTTCGAGGGCGATGGCACGGTCACGGCCGTTCGCTTCGAGGGCGGCCGCGCGCTCGGCGCCTCGCGGATCACGTCGACGGCCGGCCTCGTGGAGGAGCGGGCCGCCGGCCAGATCCGCTACGGGCTCTCCGCGCCGTGGCCGCGCCGGCTCGCCAACATGCTGCGCGGCCGGCAGAAGAACACGGCGAACACGAGCGTCGTCCTGTGGCAGGACCGGCTGTTCGCGCTGATGGAGGCCGGCCGGCCCACCGAGCTCGATCCGCGCGATCTATCGATGCGCGGCGAGACCGACCTGGGCGGCGCGGTCGTCTCGACGTTCTCGGCGCACCCGCACCGCGTCGAGGCGCGGCGCGCCTTCTATAACTTCGGCATCGAGTTCGGCCGCCGGACGCGCCTCCACCTCTACGAGCTGCCCGACGTCGGCGGCGCGCGCCACCTCGGCGCCGTCGAGCTGGCCGGCCCGCCGATGCTGCACGACTTCATCGCGACCGAGACGCACCTCGTCTTCTTCGTCTCGCCGGTGCGCGTCGCGGTCCCGCGGATGCTGCTCCAGGTCGGCCCGTTCCAGGAGCTGTTCCAGTGGCGGCCCGAGCTCGGGACCGAGGTGATCTGCGTGCCGATCGATCGGCCGGATCAGCCGATCCGGTTCACGACCGAGAGCTTCTTCCAGTGGCACTTCGCCAACGCGTTCACGCGCGGCGGCGAGCTCGTGATCGACTACGTCCGGTACGCGAACTTCGACTCGTTCTACTCGCTCGGCGAGCTGGCGCGTGCCCGGGGGCGCGCGGCGCTGGGCGGCGGCAGCCTGCATCGCGCCGTGATCGACACCGCGGCGCGCACGCTGCGCTCCGCGCCGCTCATGACCGGCCACAACGCCGATCGCCAGAGCGAGTTCCCGACCATCGCCGGTGCCCGGCGGGGGGGCGAGCACGGGGCGATGTACCTCGCGCTCGACGATCTGCGCGCCGTCGGCAAGCTCGAGCACGCCACCGGGCGGCTGTCCGAGCACGCCCTGCCGGACACGCAGCGCGTCACCGAGCCGATCTTCGTGCCGCGCCCGGGCGCCGCGCGCGAGGACGACGGCTGGGTGCTCGCGCTGTGCCACGACGCCCCGACGGATCGCGCGTTCCTCGCGGTCTACGACGCCGGCCGACTCCCCGACGGGCCGATCGCGCGCGCCTGGTTCGATCATCAGGTGCCCATCACGTTCCACGGCGCGTTTCTGCCCCAGGGCCCGGCGCGGACCTAGCTTGCGCCGCCCGCGGCGGCGGGGTCAGATCGAAGCATGGCCGACGACGCGGACGCGATCGTGGATCTGCGCGCGCCGTCCCCGCTCGATCGCCTGACGGCGTGGCTCGGCGCGTCGGGCGACTACCGGCTGACGCGGTGGCTGATCTTCCGCCTGCTCGGCGTGGTCTACGCCTTCGCGTTCCTCGGCCTCGTGCTGCAGGGGCCGCCGCTCCTCGGCGAGCACGGGCTGACGCCGATCGGCACGTACCTCGATCGCCTGCGCGAGGCCGGGCAGACGTTCTGGGACGTGCCGAGCGTCCTCTGGTGGGGCGCGTCGGATGGCGCGCTCGCCGGGTGGGCGTACGCCGGCCTCGCGCTCTCGATCGCCGTCGCCCTCGGCTACGCGAACCTGCCGATGCTCCTCGCGCTGTGGGCGATCTACGGCTCGTTCGTGCGCGTCGGCCAGCTCTGGTTCGGGTTCGGCTGGGAGATCCAGATCCTCGAGACGACGCTGCTCGCCGCGGCGCTCGCGCACCCGTGGGATCCGCGCCCGCTCGCCGCGCGCCCGCCACCGGTGGCCGCGATCGTCCTCATGCGGTGGCTCGCGTTCCGCGTCATGCTCGGCGCCGGCCTCATCAAGGTGCGCGGCGACGCGTGCTGGGCCGAGCTGACCTGCCTCGACGTCCACTTCGAGACGCAGCCGATCCCAAATCCGATCTCGGCGGTGCTCCACCACCTGCCGCACCCGATCCTCGCGCTCGGCGTCGCGTTCAACCACATCGTCGAGCTCGTGCTGCCGTGGTTCGCGTTCGGCCCGCGCCGCCTGCGGCTCGCCGCCTGCCTCGGGATGGCCGCGTTCCAGATCGTCCTGATCGTCTCGGGGAACCTCGCGTTCCTCAACTGGCTGACGCTCGTGCCGATCCTCGCGTGCCTCGACGACGACTTCCTGCGGCGGTGCGCGCCGGCGCGGCTGCGGGCGTGGCTCGCGGCGCGCCTGGGTCCTGCCCCGGCCGAGCCGCGCGACGGGCGCCAGCTCGCCGCGGGCTTCGCCGTGGGCGCGGTCGCGCTCGCGCCGTGGATGCCGCCGCTCGGGCCGCTCGCGTCGCCGGCGCAGCGGATCCCGGCGCTCGCGCTCGGCGCCCTCGCCATCGGCGCGGCGATCGCGTTCGCGGTCCGCGGCCGGCTCGCGTCGCCCGGGCGGCGGCTCGACGGCCACCAGCTCGCGCTCGGCTGCTTCGCCGCGCTGATCGCGCTGAAGAGCGTCGCCGTCGTCGAGAACCTGGCGTCGTCGCGCCAGGCCATGAACCGCAGCTACGACCGGCTCGCGCTCGTCAACACGTACGGCGCGTTCGGCTCGGTGACCGAGACGCGCCACGAGCTCGTCATCGAGGGGACGCGCGACGCCGACCCGGCGGCCGCGACGTGGTCGGCCTACGAGCTGCCGTGCAAGCCCGGCGACCTCGCGCGGCGGCCGTGCGTGCTCGGGCCCTACCACCGGCGGCTCGACTGGCTGATCTGGTTCGCGGCGATGTCCGACGAGCCGGGCGACGCGTGGATCGTGCACCTCCTCTGGAAGCTGCTCGACGGCGATCGCGAGATCCGCGAGCTGTTCGCGGCCGATCCGTTCGACGGCGCGCCGCCGACCTGGGTGCGGATCCGGCGCTTCGTCTATCACCTGCAGCCGCTCGGCGCCGATATGTGGTGGACGCGCGACGGCGAACAGCTCTGGGTGCCGCCGATGTCGCGCGACACGCCGGAGCTGCGCGAGGTGCTCGCGCGCTACCGCTGGCCGTCACCGTCGCGGCCCTGAGCCCCGCGTCTTCGCGGGGCGATCTGCTCCTGATCTTATGACCGCGGCGCCGCGCTGGCGAGCTTCGCCCGCCGCAGCGCGATCAGCTCCTGGCTCGACGGCACGCGGGCGCGCGGGCCCGTCGGCTCGATGCCGCGCGCCGCGAACGCCTTCTTGTACGCGGCGAACGTGCCGCCGCCGCGGTGGGCGTCGAGGACGGCGAGGCCGGCCGCCGTCTCGCCCTGCGCGAGCATGTACTCGACCCACGCCCAGCGCGCCGACGTCGGCCGCACCTCCACCTTGCCCCCCAGGCCCGCGGCGCGCAGGCCGCTCCGCAGCCGCTCGAGCCGCGCCTCGACGACGCCGATGCCCGCGAACGGCGTGCCGTCGAGCGGCGTGTTGCGCTTGGCCACGAACGGCGCCAGGCCGTACGCGACCCGCGGGTGCACCGCGGCGAGCTCGCGCGAGAGCTGCACCAGCTCGTCGACGTCGGCGTCGGTCTCGCTGGGCACGCCGAGCATCATGTAGACCTTGAGCGTGTGCAGCCGGTGCGCGGCCGCGAGCTCCGCCGAGCGGATCAGGTGCTCGGCGCGCGTCGAGCGCTCGACGACGCGGCGCATCCGCTCGCTCGCGCCGTCGGCGGCGACCGTCAGCGTGCGGTAGCCGCCGCGCGCGAGCAGCCCCACGAGCTCGTCGGTGAGCTTGTCGGCGCGCAGGCTCGAGATGCCGACCTCGCGGCCGCCCGCGACGACGTCGCGCACGATCGCGGCGATGTCGGGGTGATCGGTCACCGCGGCGCCGACCAGGCCCACGCGCCGCGCGTCCGCCGGGATGCCGGCGATGATCGTCTCGCGCGGCACGATCCGCATGCCGTTGTTCGTCGAGCGGCGCATCACGCAGTACGTGCAGCCGCGCGAGCAGCCGCGCGCCGCCTCCGTCAGGAACATGTCCGCCAGCTCGGTGTTCGGCGTGATGATCTGCGAGCGCGCCGGGAGCTGCGCGTCGTCCGCGGCGGCGACCTTCGGCACCACCTCGCCGTGCGCTGGCAGGTAGAACCCCGGGCGGCCGGCGAGGGCGGCCCACACGCGCTCGCGGACAAAGCCGGCGTCGCGGGCGACCTGCACGAGCTCGGCCGCCGCCTCCTCGCCCTCGCCGAGCACGATCACGTCGCAGAACGGCAGGAGCGGCGCCGGGTTCGAGAACGTGAGCGGCCCGCCGCCGACGATCAGCGGGTGGCGCGCGTCGCGGTCGGCAGCGAGCGGCGGGATGCTCGCCCGCTCGAGCGTCTCGATCACGCCCGCGATCTCGAGCTCGTACGCCACCGAGTACGCGAGCATCGGGTAGCTCCCGATCGGCCGATCCTCCTCGAGCGTGCGCGGGACGTCGGCCATCGCGCGGTCCGCGGCGAAGCCGGGCAGGCCGTGCAGCACGCGGTAGATCTGCTGGTAGCCGAGCGATGACATCGCCGCGCGGTACGGGCTCGGGTAGACGAGCGCGATCCGCGCCTCGGCCTCCTTGTAGAGCGTGCCGCGCTCGGCGGCGAGCAGCGCGCGGCGGTCCATCAGTGGCAGGCCCGGATGATGTCCTGGAGGACGCGGTGGAGCTTGCCGTGCCGGACCATATAAGTGTCGAAGCAGCGGGCGTCGGGGCCAGTGCCCGAGCTCGGCGCGCCCTCCGGCGTGCAGCGGTACGCCGTCACGACCAGATCCGCGCTGCCGTTCCCGTCGGCGTCGACGGCGAGATCGACCCGCTCGTCGTCGCGGCCGCTCGGCGCGGCCACGCCCGACAGGACGCGGGCGACCCCGGCGTCGAGCCGCGCGTTGCGCAGGCCCGCCACGAGGTCGCGCCCGTCGGCGTCGGCCGTGGACCAGCCCTTCACGTTCTGCGCGCCGCCGCTGATGCACAGGCCGGCGCTGCGCATGTCCGCGGCCTCGGAGACCGACTCGATCACGAGCTCGCCGCGGAGCCGCGTCTCCGTCGCCGAGAACATCGCGATGCGCTCGCCGGCGCGCGGCTGGCCGAAGCACAGGTGCGAGTCCCCGCCGAGGCCCATGAGGCAGAGCCGCGGCACCCCGCCCGTCGCCTCGCGCTCGACGCGGATCACCCTGCCGCGCGGCGCGGCACCGGGCGTCGCATCTGCGGCAGGCACCGGCGCAAGCGCCAGCGCGCCGACGAGCGGGACGCTCCAGGATCTCGTGATCGCTCGGCTTCGCACGGCCGGGCGAGCATAGCAGCCAGCCTCCGCTATGGTACCCAGTCTCGGAGATGTTGCTGCGCTACGCGGTCCGGATCGCCAGCCCCGGCCGGCACCTCGCCGAGGTCGAGCTGCGGTTCCCCGTGGACACGGACCAAGTCGACGTGACGCTGCCTGCGTGGTCGCCGGGCAGCTACCTGATCCGCGACTACGCGCGCTTCGTACGCGATCTCACCGTCACCGCCGCCGACGGCACGCCGCGCCGCGCCGCGAAGCGGGACAAGTCCACGTGGACGCTCGAGGCCGCCGGGGCGCGCGAGCTGATCGTGCGCTACGCCGTCTACGGCCACGAGCTCAGCGTGCGGACGAACCACATCGACGCGACCCACGCGTTCCTCCACGGGCCTGCGACGTTCCTGTACCCGACGCACCTGCGCCGCGCGCCGATCGAGCTCGAGCTCGCCACGCCCGAGGACTGGGCGCTCACCACGGCCATGGCGCCAGCGCCGCCGATGGGGGCGCCGCTGTGGCGGCTCCGCGCCGACGACGTCGACGAGCTGTACGATCATCCGATCCACGTCGGGGTGGTCCGGATCTACGCGGTGCCCGCGCGGCTGCCCGTCCGCCTCGCCGTGTGGGGCGAGCGCGCGCCGGGCGGCGCGTTCGACGAGCACCGGCTCGCCGCCGATCTCGGCGCCGTCGTCGACGATCACCACGCCCGGTTCGGCGAGGCGCCGTTTGCGACCTACGCGTTCCTGCTCATGCTCGCGCACGACGCGTACGGCGGCCTCGAGCACCGCGCGTCGAGCGTGAACCTCTACAGCCCGTACTTCGCGACGTCGCGCAAGTCGTACGAGGGCCTGCTCGAGCTGCTCTCGCACGAGCTGTTCCACGCGTGGAACGGCAAGCGCATCGCGCCGCGCCCGCTGCTCGAGCCCGACTACGCGCGCGAGGCGTACACGCGGTGCCTGTGGGCGGTGGAGGGCCTGACGAGCCACTACGACCGCTACGCGATGCGCTCGGCGGGCCGGATCTCGGCGAAGAGCTTCCTCGAGAAGGTGCTCGACGACTGGGCGCGGCTGCAGGCCACGCCCGGCCGCGTGCGCCACAGCCTCGAGGCCGCGTCGTTCGACGCGTGGATCAAGCTGTACCGCCCCGACGAGTCGAACCTCAACACCACCGTCAGCTACTACGTGAAGGGCGGCCTCGCGATGGTCGCGCTCGATCTGCACATCCGGCGGCGCACCGAGGGCACGCGCTCGCTCGACGACGTGCTGCGCGCGCTGTGGCGCCGCCACGGTGCCAGGCAGGAGCCGCTCCCCGAGGATCTGCAGCCGATCTTCGAGGAGGCGTGCGGGCTGTCGCTCGGCGAGGTGTTCGAGCGGCAGATCCGCGGCACCGAGGATCCGGACCTCGTGGGCGAGCTCTCGCACGTGGGCCTCGAGCTGCGGGCCAGCACCGATCCGGCGCAGCTCGCCGACGGCGCGTCGGCCCTGTGGATCGGCGCGACGCTCTCGGGCGCCAAGGTCGTGAGCGTGTTCGACGGCGGCCCGGCGCAGGCGGCCGGCCTGTCGCCCGGCGACGAGGTCGTGGCGCTCGACGGCTTCCGCGCCGGCACCGACTCCGAGCTGCGGCTCTTGATCGGCGCGCGCCGCGCCGGCGATCGCGCGGTCCTGACGGTGTTCCGGCGGCACCGGCTGTTCGAGGTGCCGATCCTCCTCGGGGCCGCGCCGCCGACGCGCTACGAGATCGCGAGCCGGGCCGATCCGGGGTCCGCCGCGGCGCGGTACCAGCAGTGGCTCGGCGATCCGTACCCGGCGGCCCCGCAGATCCTGGCCACGATCACGACGACGGCGCGCTGGGTGTGAGCCTGCTAGAGTACGCGCCGATGCGCGCCGTCCTCGCCATGCTGCTCGTCACGCTGCCCGCCGCGACCGGGTGCGGGAAGAAGGCCCGGGAGGGGCTGCCGCCGGCCGATCGCTGGGATCAGGTGAGCGCGCCCGGCGCGCTGGCGGAGCTCGAGCAGCCGCGCGGGCGCGGCATGAGCGGGCACGGGGGCGGCGGCGGCGGCGGCGATCCGCACGCCGGTGTCCCCGGCGCGCCGCCGCTCGGCGACGATCCGCACGCCGGCCTGGACATGGGCGGCGGAGGCGGCGGCGGCATGGGCGACGATCCGCACGCCGGCCTGGACATGGGCGGCGGCGGGGCAGGGGGCGTCGACGTGACGCAGCTCGGGCTGCCGCCGCCTGATCCGAACCGCAAGATCGATCCGAGCCGGCGCCTGCGGGGCACGATCCGGCTCGCCCCCACGGTGAAGGATCGGGTGAAGGCGAACGTTCCGGTGTTCATCGTGATCCGGCGCGCCGGGTCCGACGGGCAGCCCACCGGCTCGCCGCTCGCCGTCGAGAAGCTCCTGTGGTCGGGCGACGCGCTGCCGTTCGAGCTCACCGAGGCGAACGCGATGTCGGGCGGCACCGAGCTCGCCGGCGACGTCGTCGTGATGGCGCGCTACGACCAGGACTCCGACGCGATCTCCCGGCAGCCCGGCGACGTGACCGGCCAGGCCCGCGCGAAGGTGCCCGCCGACAAGATCGAGCTGACACTCGACACGATCCTGCCCTGACGCGAGGCGGCCCTGGGTCGCCGCGCGTTCAGAAGCCGCGGCCGATCGCCACGCCGATGCCGTCTCGCGTCGCCGTCGGGCGAATGGACAGCTTCTCCGTGCTCTCCGGCTTCTCCGCCTCCGCCGCGGGCCCCTTCGTCGCGCCGATGATGAACAGCGCGACGCCCGCGGCCGTGAGCACGCCGCCGCCGATGGTCAGCCCGAGCTGGTAGTTCTCGTACCGCTGGCCCTCCGCCTGGATGTCGCGGATGTTGTCGGGCCACGGCATCGTGGTGTCATAGGACGTGAGGTAGTCGCTCCGGTCGCGCGCCTTGATGCCGTAGTACGTGCCCATGCCGACGCCGACGAGCCCGACCACGCCGACCGCGATGCCGGCGAGCTTGTAGCCGCCGCCCGCGCTGCCCTGCTTCGGCTTGTCGCTGGGCGGGGGCTTGTCCAGATCCTTCGTGCCGGTGATCTCGCCGTCGGGCTGCGTGCCATCCGGCCCCTTGGGCTCCTTGCTCGTCTTGCGCGGCGGCTTGCAGACGTCCTTGTCGTCGACGTCCTTGTTGCCGAGCTCGATCTGCAGCGCCTTGGCCTTCGACGTCGCGTACGTCGCGTTCGTGCCCGTCGGATCCTTCTCGAGGTACATGCAGAAGTACTTGAGCGCCTCGACGGGCTTGCCGGCCTGCTGGTACTCGTTGCCGACGTTCGACAGGAGCGTGTGCTGCGGGATCAGCGTGTACGCCGAGAGGTACAGATCGATCGCCGCGAGGTGATCGCCCGCCTGGCTCTTCGTGATCGCCTGCTTCACCAGATCGTTCGCCACGTCCTGCGGCGGCCGGTTCGACGATTTCGGCTGCGCCAGCGCTGGCGCGGCCGCCAGCATGGACGCAAGAGCGAGGACGAGCGTGCGAGATCGGCCCGGCATGGGCGGGCATCCTATCACGCGAGGTGCGCAAACAGGGGCGCGAGCTTCTGCACCACCTCGTCGTGCACGCGGCCGTTCGACGCGACGAGCCCGCGCCGGTGCTCGAGGTCACCCGCGTACGCGATCGCCGCGCCGCGTAGATCGCTGAGCCGCCCGCCAGCGCGCGCGAGGATCGCCTCCGGCGCGCACGTGTCCCACGCCTTCGTCTTCGCCTGCGGGTTCACGTAGAGGTCGCGCACGCCCGCCGCGATCAGGCACAGCTTCACGCCGACGGAGCCGACGTTCTGCTCGTCGCCGATGCCGAGCCGCTCCTTCACGCGATCGATGTCCGCGCTGCGGTGCGACTTCGACGCGACGAGCCGCGCCGCGCCCGCCGCGGCGACGTCCGACACCGCGAGCGGCGAGACCTGGCCGCCCGCGTCGACCCACGCGCCGTCGGGCGTCGCGTAGAACGTGCGATCCAGCGCCGGCTGGTGCACCACGCCGAGCGCTGGCCGGCCGCCGGACACAAGGCCGATCATCACCGAGTAGCCGTCCTCGCCCCGGATGAAGTCCTTCGTGCCGTCGATCGGATCGACGAGCCACAGCCGGGGCGCGCCGAACGCGCCCGGCGCGGGCGGCAGCTCCTCGGAGATCACCGGGTCATCGGGGAACGCGGCTGCGAGGCCCGCGACGATCAGCTCGGAGGCGCGGCGATCCGCGACGCTCACCGGCTCGTCGCCTGGTTTCAGCTCGACGCCGAGCTCGCCGCCCTGGAGGCCGCGGACCAGCGCGCCGGCGCGCCGCGCGAGCTCGATCGCGCAGGCCAGCTCCTCGGCGAGCGCGCCGCCGTTTGCGCCGCCGGTCGCCATCAGTTGTGCCCGCCGCTCGGCCACAGGAGGCGGGCCGTGTCCTCGACCGTGGCGACGCTCCGGCCCGACAGCTTCACGAGGTCGGCGGCGGCCGCGACGAGCTCGCCGTTCGACTTCGCCATCTCGCCGCTCGGCAGGTAGAAGTTGTCCTCGAGCCCGACGCGCACGTCGCCGCCGAGCGCGAGCGCCGCCATCGCGAGCGGCCACTGCTCGCGGCTGATGCCGATCACCTTCCACCGCGAGCCGGCCGGGACCTGCTCGGCCTGGAACGCGAGGTGCCGCGCCGTCGCCGGGATGCCGCCGAGCACGCCCATGATGAACGAGAAGTGGTACGGCGGCTCGATGAGGCCGAGGTCGGCGAGCACGCGGTGGCTGCTCGTGTGCCCGACGTCGAAGCACTCCATCTCCGGCTTGGCGCCGTGCTCCTTCATCGCCTTTGCGAACCCGATGATGTCGTCGAACGAGTTCGCGAACACGAACTGGAACGCGAACTGCTTCTTCGCCTCGCTCCACTTCGCGTAGTTCATCGAGCCCATGTTGAGCGCGGCGATGTGCGGCCGGAGCGCGAGGTGGCTGACGCGCTCGCTCATCGGGCCCGCGCCGCCCGTCGACCAGTTGATGAGCACCGGGCAGCGCCGCTTCGTCTCCTCCATGATCGCGGCGAACGTCTCCTTGCGCCACGTCGGCGAGCCGTCGTCGTTGCGCGCGTGGATGTGCACGATCGACGCGCCCGCCTCGTACGCGCGGCGCGCCTCCTCGGCGATCTCGACCGGCGTGTACGGGATCGCCGGGCAGTGCTTCTTGGTGGTCACCGCGCCGGTCAGCGCGCACGACAGGATGACTTTGTCGGCGGACACGGCCGGGACGTTGCGGGGAAGCCGCGGTGCTGTCAAGCGGCCGCCGCGACGGCGGCGAACACTCTGATACGGGAACCCGTAATGGAGTACGGGTACGCCCGATGCGCGGCTGCGAGATCCGCGGAGTTGCGCGGCGCGCGCGGGCGGCACGGCCCGTGCTGAAGCGTCTTGTGCCGGCGCGCGCTCGTTCGCCGCCGATCTCGCGGCGCCCCGCGCGCCCCAAGGAGCACGACCATGGCCACGACCACCACCCCCAGCACCCCCACCACCGCGCGCCCCCGGACCGGTCCGGCATCGCTCGCCCGGACCGTCACCGGCGGGCTCCTGCTCGTGGCGGCGCTGTTCTCCGTCAAGCAGTACGCGCCCGGCCTCTTCGGCGGCAAGAAGCCCGCCGCGCCGTCGAGCGTCCCGCCGCGGGCGGATCTCCCGTCGGGCGGCCCCGCGGGTGCCGGCGCGGGCCTTCCGGCGGGCGCGCCGCCAGCGTCCGCCGAGCCCGGCTGCGCCGAGCGGCCCGAGGTCCGCATGCTGATCTGGGCGTGGAACGCGCAGCAGGGCCTGCTCCTCGCGAACGGCGGCCCGCGCGCCGCGCAGGGCAGCCTCATGTGCGAGCGCGGCGTGAACCTGACCCTGACGCGCCAGGACCAGAGCGACCAGATGCAGGCCGCGCTGCTCAAGTGCGCCGGCGAGCTCGCCGCCGGCAAGGCGGACTGCGAGGGCGGCGCGCACTTCGTGGCGATCATGGGCGACGGCGCCGGCGCGTTCTTCGCGGCGCTGAACCCGCAGCTCGCGAAGGTGTGCCCCGACTGCACCGCCGAGGTCATCGGCTCCGCCGGCTACTCGCGCGGCGAGGACAAGTTCATGGGCCTGCCGGCGTGGAAGCAGCGCCCCGCCGAGGCGGCCGGCGCGCTGATCGCGGGCTACCTGCGCGACGGTGACTGGAACATCGCGATGAAGTGGGCCGGCGACAACGCCGTGTGCAACAACCCCGACGAGACGACCTACGATCCGGACTGCCTCAACTGGGTCGCCACCGCCGACTACCTCGACGCGGCGGCCAAGTACGTCGCCGGGTACTGCGAGGAGCGGCCCGTCGTGGCGGCCGGCACGCGCACCGGCCGATCGCAGCGCGTCTGCGTGAACGGCGTCGTGACGTGGACGCCCGGCGACGTCAACGTCGCGCGCGAGCGCGGCGGCCTGGTCTCGATCGCCTCGACGAAGGAGTACGCGTACCAGATGCCGAACGTCGTGATCGGCCTGCGGCGCTGGGACCGGGGGCACCGGCGCGAGGTCGTGGGCCTGCTCCGCGCGATGACCGACGGCGGGCAAGCGGTGAAGCAGAGCGCGGCCGCGCGGCAGCGCGCCGCCGAGATCAGCGCGGCCGTCTACGGCGAGCAGGACGCGGCGTACTGGGGCAAGTACGCGAGCGCCGTCGTCGAACGCGACGCGACCGGCCAGCTCGTCGAGCTCGGCGGCTCGGCCGTGAGTAACCTCGCCGACAACCTGCACCTGTTCGGCCCGACCGTCGAGCGCAGCATCTTCGCGGCGACGTACACCGTGTTCGGCAACATCGTCGTGCACTACTACCCGCGGCTCGTGCCGAGCGTCCCGCCCGTCGCCGACGTCGTCGACGTCTCGTACCTGCAGGAGGCGGCGGCCGCGGCTCCCGCGGCGCTCGCAGCGCCCGCGGACGTCCCGGTGTACCGCGCCGCGGATCCGCGCGAGGAGGCGCTGGCGGAGGGGCGCGGGGAAGGGGGGGCCAATGGGCGTGAGAATGGGCGCGAGATCGTCGGGCGCCGGAGCTGGATGATCACGTTCGAGCCCGGCAGCGATCGGTTCACCGCCGGCGCGGCGCCCGTGCTCGAGGAGCTGTACCGCCAGACCGTGGTGACGCGGACGGTCGTCGCGATCGCCGGCCACACCGACGCCGACGGCGACGCCGAGGCCAACCGCGAGCTGTCGCGGCGGCGGGCGCTCGCGGTGCGCGGCTACCTCATGCAGCGCGCCCCGGTGAGCTTCCCCGAGGCGCGGTTCCGCACGACCGGCCACGGCGAGGACATGCCCGTGGCGGCGAACGACACGTCCGCGAACAAGGCGCGCAACCGGCGCGTCGAGATCGAGCTGCGCGCGCAGTGACGCGGGAGGACAGCCATGCCGACCACGATGCCAACCACGATGCCGATGCCGGCTTCACTGCCAGCCGCGGTCCCGATCTCGACGCCCGCTCGGGTGGCCGCCTCGCTGCCAGCTTCGATAGCCGCTTCGCTGCCTGCTTCGGTAGCCACGGAGGTAGCCGCTCCGCTGGCCACGGCGCTGCCTGCTTCGGTAGCTGCTTCGATAGCTGCTTCGGTAGCCGCTCCGCTGGCCACGGCGGCCGCGCTCGGCCTCCTCTGGCACGCCGCCGGCAGCGCGCTGCCCGCGCCCGGCCAGGTGCTCGCGGCGCTGGCGACCCTGTGGCGCGAGCACGGCCTCGCCGGCGAGCTCGCGGCGAGCCTCCTCCTCAACGCCGAGGCGATCGCGTGGTCGGCCGCGCTCTCGCTCGGGCTCGCGTACCTGACGGTGCTCGCGCCGCTGCGCCCGCTCGTCGGCGCTGTGTCGAAGCTGCGCTTCTCCGGGCTCGTCGGCTGGGGCTTCGTCTTCACGCTGTGGGCGCGCGACGGCCACCAGCTCAAGCTGTGGATGCTCGTGTTCGGCATGACGCCGTTCTTCGCGACGTCGATGGCCGCCGCCGTCGCCGCGATCCCGCGCGAGCGCTTCGACCACGCGCGCGCGATGCGGCTGTCCCCGCTGCGCGTCGTCTGGGAGGTCGTCATCCTCGGCACGCTCGACCAGGCGCTCGAGCTGCTCCGCCAGAACGCCGCGATCGGCTGGATGATGCTGACGATGGTCGAGGGCGTCGCGCGCGCCGAGGGCGGCCTCGGCCCGCTCATGCTCGACGAGCAGAAGCACCTGCGCATGGACGCGGTGTTCGCGCTGATCGGCGTCGTGCTCGCCGTCGGTGCGCTGCAGGATCACGCGCTCGCGCGCCTGCGGCGCGCCGTGTGCCCGTACGCGGAGGGGAGGCTGCCATGACCGCCTACGCCTGCGAGCGCCGCGAGGCGTTGCTCGCGATCGAGGACGTCCACGCCGAGCTCGGCGGCCGCGCCGTGCTGCGCGGCGTCGACGCGGTGATCCGCAACGTCGTGCGGCCCGACGTGGCGGGGCAGGGCCAGGTCGTCGGCGTGCTCGGCCCCTCGGGCAGCGGCAAGACCACGCTGCTCCGCATCCTCGCCGGGCTCGCGGCGCCCGCGCGCGGCCGCGTGCTCGTCGAGGGCGCGCCGGTCCGCGCCGGCTGTGTCGGCGTGGTCTTCCAGACGTGCCCGCTCCTTTGGCACCGCACCGTCCTCGGCAACCTGATCGCCGGCCAGCCGCGCGGCGCCGCCGAGCGCGCGCGCGATCTCCTGGCGCGGTTCGGCCTCGCGGCGCGCGCGGACGCGTGGCCGCGCGAGCTGTCCGGCGGCGAGCGCCAGCGCGTCGCGATCCTGCAGCAGCTCCTGTGCGGCCACACCTACCTCGTGATGGACGAGCCGTTCTCGGCGCTCGATCCCGTGCACAAGGCCAAGGCGTGCGAGCTGATCGTCGAGGTGTCGCGCCTCGGCGAGCGGAGCACGATCGTCGTCGTCACGCACGACATCCCCGAGGCCATCAAGGTGTGCGACACGCTGTGGCTCCTCGGGCGCGAGCGCGCGGACGCACCCGGCGGCGAGCCGCTCCCCGGCAGCCGCATCGTCGAGACCTATGATCTGATCGCGCGCGAGCTCGCGTGGCACGCGGGCATCGAGCGCACCCCGCGCTTCGCCGAGCTCGTCCGCGAGCTCACCGATCGATTCGCCGGGCTGTGAGCGCCCCCAGGAGGATCGCCATGCTGCGACTACAAACACGCTGGCTAGCACGCTGGATCCGCCCGCTCCGGCGCGCGCTGATCGCGCCGGGCAACCTCGCCGCGGGCGCGGGCGCGCTCGCGCTCGCCGCCGTGGCGTGGAACCCGCTGCCCTTGATCCTCTACGCGCTCGGCGAGCCCGTGTGGCTCTACCGCGCCGCGCGCGGCGGCCGCTACACGCGCGAGCTCGCCGACGCGGAGCGCGCCCGCACGACCGGCGCGCTCGAGCGCGAGCTCGCGGCGCTCGTGGACGAGACGCCGTGCGGCGCGTGGATCCACGGCGGCCACCTGCCGGACTACCCCGCCGCCTACGCGGGGCTCACCCGGCTGCGCGCGCAGCTCGCCGCGATCGTCGCCGCGCGCGACGGCGTCGCGCGGCCGCTCGAGGACGACGTCGTGGCGCGGCTCGACGACATGCTGCGCGGCTTCCTCGCGCTCGCGCGCGAGCGGCTCCTGTTCCACTGCGCGCTCGCCAAGATCTACCCCGAGCTCCCCGGCGATGCGCCGCGCGCGCGGCCCGCGCCGCCGTGCGCGGCGGTGCGGTTCGTCTCCGTCGAGCGCGCGCTCGGCGACGTACGCGCCCGGGCCGCCGGGCTCGCCGCCGAGCTCGGCCCGCGGCCCGAGCTCGAGGAGGTGTACCGGCCCGTGATCGAGACGCTCGAGCGGCGCTGCGAGGAGCTCGCGGCGCGCGGCGACGCCGATCGCCGGATCGCCGCGCAGCTCGCCGTGTTCCCGGATCAGTTCGAGCTCGTCGCGGAGAAGCTCTCGGTCGCGCCCGCGTGCGCCGGCCAGCTCGCCGAGGAGATGAAGCTCTTGGCCGAGCAGACCGACGACGCCGTGCGGTTCGCCGAGGATCTGCGCGGCGGCGCGGCGCTGTTCGAGCTCGCCGCCTAGCCATCGCCTGGCTGCGGCCGGCGCGGCCGCTCACTTCGAGCGCTGGTCGTAGACGCCGTCCCAGCCCGGCGGCGGCGGCGCGGCCGCCAGCACCTCGCACCGCGCCGCCATCACCGCGGCGGCCGGATCGCCGGAGAGCGCGGCGAACGCCGCCTTCGCCTCGCCGAACTTGCGATCGCGGTACAGCGCGAGCGCGCGCGAGAACGCCGGGGCATCGTCCGCGGGCGCCGCGCCGATCAGCTCGAACACCGGCGCGGCGCCCGCGCGGCCCTTGACGCGCACCAGATCGATCTCGCGGAAGACGAAGCCCGCGCCCGCGGCGCGCGCCGTCGCCTCACCGACGAGGATCCCGAGGCCGTACTCCTTCGTCAGCGCCTCGAGGCGCGACGCGAGGTTCACCTGATCGCCCAGCACCGTGTACTCGAAGCGCGCGGCCGAGCCCATGTTCCCGACCGCCATCGGCCCCGTGTTGATCCCGATGCCGATCGCGATCGGCGGGCGCCCCGCCTGCGCCCACGCGCGGTTCAGCGTCGCGAGCGCCCGCTGCATCTGCAGCGCGACCTCGCACGCGCGCGCCGCGTGATCCGGCATGTCGATCGGCGCGCCCCAGAACGCCATGACCGCGTCGCCGATGTACTTGTCGAGCGTGCCGCCCGACGCCAGCACGAGGTCCGTCATCGGCGTCAGGTACTCGCCGAGGAACGCCGCGAGCTCCTCTGGCGCCATGCCCTCGGCCACCTGCGAGAACCCGCGGATGTCGGTGAACAGGACCGTCAGCTCCTTGCGCTCGCCGCCGAGCCGCGCGCGCGCCGGATCCGCAAGGATCCGATCGACCACTGGCTGGCTCACGTACTGCGAGAACAGGGCGCGCAGGTGCAGCTTCTCGCGGCCCTCGGTGGCCAGCCCGCCGATCGTCGCCGCGAGCACGACCGCGCCCGTCAGCACCGTCGGCAGCGCGAGCGCGATCACCGTGCCGCCCGCGAACAGCGCGAGCGCGATCCCGACGTAGCCCGCGAGCGCGACCAGCGCGACCAGCGGCGGCACCCACGCGCGCCGCCGCACGCGCCGGAGCTGCGCCGCGCACACGACCCCGCCCAGCACGAGCGTCGCCGCCAAGGTCGCGAGCCAGCCCGGATCGCGCAGCACGCGGCCGCCGAGCAGGTTCTCGGCGACCGTCGCGTGGAGCTCGACGCCATCGGCCGTGAGATCGAGCGGCGTCGCCACCTTGTCGGCCGCCGCGTACGTGTGGCCGACGAACACGAGCTTGCCCGCGAGCTGCGCGCGCGCGCCCGCCCGGTCCGCGAGGACGTCCGCCGCCGACACGCGCGGGATCCGATCGCGGCCGAGCACGTCGATCGGCAGCGACGCGGCGGCCGACAGCGGCAGCTCGCGGCCCGCCGCCCACAGCGTCCGCGCGCCGGCGACGTAGCGCGTGGCGCGCGGCTGCCCCAGCTCGTGGAGCGCGACGGCCAGCCCGAGCGTCATGTAGTGGCGCCCGCCGTGCTCGAGGACGAGCGGCATCCGCCGGCGCACGCCGTCGTAGTCGCGCAGATCGTTGATCGCGCCCGCGCCCAGCGCGGCCGCCGCGATCGCCGGCAGCGAGAATCGCACCGTGGCGGCGCGGATCGGGCGCAGGTTCGGATCGCCGCCGCCCGCGTCCGCCACCTCGCCCAGGCGCGCGCGCGCGAGCCCCGGCGGCTCGCTCATTGCCTGCGCGCCGCGCCCCGGCGGCCCGCGCACGAAGTTCGCGCCCAGCATCACGCGCCCGCTGCGCGCGATCGCCTGCGCGAGCCGCTCGTCGCCGCGCAGCTCCTCGGCGACCGCGGCGATCACCGCGCGCGGCTCGGCCAGCGCCGGATCCGCCGTCCCCGCGAGCTGCGCGTCCGCCGCGCGCACGCGCGCCGTCAGCTCGGGCGGCAAGATCTCCTCGGGCGTCGAGAAGAAGAGGTCGAGCGCGACGAGCTTGGGGCGCCCCGCGGAGATCGCGTCGATCAGGCGCGCGTAGCCCCGGCGCGTCTGCAGGACGTCCGGCGCCTCGGCGCGGAGCTGATCGTCCATCCCGACGATCACGATGCGATCCGTCGCCGGCGCGCGCGGGCCGCGCAGCCGGAAGCGCGCGTCGATCGTGAGCCCCTCGAGCTCGGCCAGGCCGGGCAGGCGGGCGATCTGCCGCGCGCCGACGAGCGCGAGCACCGCCGCCACCGCCGTGGCGCCGATGGCCGTCCACAGCGGCACGTTGCGCGCGCGGCGCGTCACGCCGCCATCCTACGCCGCGCTACGACGCCGGTCGCGGCTCGACGATGAAGATGTAATCGAACCAGACCCGCATCCCGAACGTGCGCAGCCCGATCTGCCCGCTCGGGCTGGTGGACGTGCCGAGCGTCGGCTCCTGCTTCGCCTGACCGTCCGAGCCCGTGCACCGCAGCGACGCGCCGCCCACCGCGCCCCGATCGGCGCGCGCCGTCACCTGGAGCGGCACGCCCACCATGCCGCCGCCCCAGCTCGTCGCGTTGACGCCGCCGTTGTTCGAGTCGTCGACCTGCACGGCGACGACGACGTCGCTCGCGCCGTTGCTCGTGTCGCGCCGCACGCCGCAGCTGAAGTACACGTCCTGGCTGAGCCCGTTGCGGTCGAACCCGTACGACACCGTCGCCGACCGGAGCGGCGTCGCGCCGCCCGGGCCCGCGATCTCGTCGATGACCATGGACGTCTGGACGAAGTGCTCCTGCCGGTCGCCGCTCAGGAGGAGCTGGTGGCGCTGGCTCGTGTCGAGCGCGCTCTGCCGCCAGCCCAGCGCGCCGTTCGCGCGCCGCACGAGCTCCCAGTCGGCGCGGCTGCCGCCCTTGCCCGGCACCTGCCAGTCGGTGCCCGGCGCCTCGTAGAACCCGTTCCAGTACGGGGCGGGGTTGCGGATGCCCGGCTCCGGGTCGCACTGCGTGCCGATGCCGTCGCTGTCCGGATCTTCGTCGGGGCTCGTCGAGGCCAGGTGCGGGCACAGATCGCACGCGTCGCCGCGGCCGTCGCCGTCGTGATCGCGCTGGATCGGCGCATCTGCGCCCAGCGTCGCCTCCCGCGGGTTCGGGACCGCGGCGCAGTTGTCGCACGCGTCGCCGACGCCGTCGCCGTCGCCGTCGCCCTGAGCCGGGTTCGGCATGTCCGGGCAGTTGTCGCTCTCGGCGACGCCGTCGCCGTCCATGTCTCCCGGGTCGTCCGGGTTCGGGTCGTCCGTGGTGTCGTCGCCGTCGTCGCCGCCGCCGCCGGCCAGATCCGGCGACACGAACGAGCACGCGCCGAGGAGCGCTGTCGTCGCTGCCAGCAAGATGCCGCGCTTCATGGAGTGAGATGCTGGATCACATCGGGCCCGAATGGGCGACGATCCCGCCAGCGGCTGCTTACAGAGCGCGGGGGCTAGTTTTCACCCATCGAGGAACCCTCATGTTCCTTGATGGTTACGCTCACGGCCGCGGCCGTGGCTCGACGATGAAGATGTAATCGAACCAGGCCCTCGTCGCGTACGCGCGCAGCCCGGTGAGCCCGTCGGGGATATAGAGCGAGGTCGTCGTGGCTCGGCCTGTGGCGGCGCCGCTGGACACGTCGCACGCGAGCGCTGACGTTCCTTGCTTCGGCTGCGTCGAGCCGACGCGATCGCCGCGCCCCGTCACGTCGACGACCGCGCCCAGAAAGCTGCCGGCGCTCCAGGCTCCGGTGTCGAGCTTTTCGTCAACGTCGTTGTTCTGGACGGCGGAGACGATGACGTCCATGTTGCCCTGCTTGATGTGGCGCGGGCCGCAGCTGAACCAGACGGCGGTCGAGCCGGAGATGCCGTAGCCGTAGGTGACCGTCGCCGAGGCGACGTCCGCGCTGCCCAGGATCTCCGTGATGACGATCGAGGACTGGACATAGTGCTCCTGCTGTTCCGTCTTGAAGAGGAGCTGATGCCGGGCGTCGTCGAGCACCGTCTGCCGCCAGCCGAGCTTGTCGCCCTGCATGGCGACCTCCCAGTCCGTGATCGCGCCGCCGGCGGTGGCGGCATACCAGTTGCTGTCGGGCGCCTCGTAGAACCCGTTCCAGTACGGGGCCGGGTTCGGCATGGTCGACTCGGGATCGCACGCGTCGCCGATCTTGTCGCCGTCCCCGTCCAGGTCGGACGTGCCGCCCTTCAGGTGCGGGCACAGATCGCACTCATCGCCGATGTTGTCGCCGTCGTGATCGCGCTGGATCGGCGCGGCGGCTCCCATCGTCATCTTCGGCGGGTTCGCGACCATCGGGCAGTTATCACAGACGTCACCGAGGCCATCGCTGTCTGTGTCTTTCTGATCCGAGTTCGCCATCCCCGGGCAGTTGTCGCCATCCGTGACCCCATCACCGTCGGTATCGTTCGGATCGCCCCCATCGGAGGTGTCATCGCCGCCGTCGTCGCCATCGTCGCCGTTCGGCGCCTTGAACGAGCATGCCGCCAAGAGGAGCAGGGGGATGAGCACGCCGCGCCACATGGGCCGCATGCTGGCCCAGGCCCGCCCGCTCGGCCAAGCAATCTCGTGAAGCGATCACCCTCCGCCGTGCGCGATGTCCCGAAAAGATATCTGTCTGAAATCACTTCCATAATTCCGGCAGATAGGGTGGCAGATGGCGCCGGATTGCGCACGGATCTACGCGATTTTAAATAGATTTTATCTAATCAGGGCCTCGATCTGTGAGCGCGATCCGAACCGTCCGATTCGGCCCGCGTAACGGGCTCGCGAGGCTCGCGAGGCTTGCGAGCCGAGCGAGTTGTCGATTTCGAGCACGAGCCGAGCAGCCGGAAAGCTCGGGGGCATGCTCCGAATGTCTCGCGCGGCAGAGAGCATGACGGTAGCCTCGCCCCATGGTACTCGTCCCGTTTCGCTGGCTTACGCTCGGTCTGTCGATCTCCGCATGCGACGCTGCCTCGTCCGGCTCGACCGGCGATGCCATGCCTCCGGTCGTCGACAACGGGAACTGTGGAGACATGATCCGGTTCACCGGCGAGTACGTCGATTGGGATCAGACCGCGTCGAAGTTCTGTGGAATTTTCGGAGCGAGGTTCGCGTCCCGCGACGGCAGCGGCGTGGACAACACGGCCCCCAACGGCCGGTTTGATTTGTGCGTCCCCAACAAGCCCATCACGCTGGTCGAGATTGGGCAGCCGACGCAGCCGTCTCAGTGCAGCACCACGCCTGGGTCGTACAAATTGCCGGGCCTCGCGGTGGCCAGCACGGACGTATTCCTGGCGGGGGCCGCCTGGTCGGGGCGTGCGTTCGTGATGGGCCGCGAGACCGTGGACCTGGCGAAGGCCCAGGTCTTCGTGCACGTGCACGGAAAAGCGCGAGAAGTGTCCATCGGCGCTGCGTACGTTCGAGCCCAGGCCCGGAGTGACAGCGGGTGGCAACCCGGCGCCACGGGGCAAGACGTGTTCTTCCAGGACGTGGAGGTCGGCAGCGGCGAGACGACGATCAGCGCGGTGGGCGCGGTCGTGCCCGAGAAGATCCCCCTGGCCCCCGGCACGATGACGAACGTTACGATTCTAGCGAGGTGACCCGCTGTCGGGGGGCGCGACCCTGTGCGCGCCACGGCGCGTGGTCAGCGCAGCATGCTGATCCGTGGTGAGGCATCTGCGTCACGCTGGACGTCGCCATCTTCCACGTCGGCTTGCGTCGATCAGCCGCCGTGGATCAGGCGTGTGGAGCCGGGCACCCCGTAGAGCTCTGCCGAGCTATTGTCTGCCGAGCTATTGATAGTCAAGGAGAACGAGATCCTCATGTACAATCCCCATTTAGTACTGGCATCGATCGACCAGCACCGGTGGGCGATCATCGCCCTGTGCAGTTTTGCGATGCTGTGCAACTACACCTGGTTCTTCGCCGCGGTCAGGCAGGGATTCCGCGATCGCGTGGTTCCGGTCCCGATAGTCTGTGTCTTCTTCTGGCTCGTGGGTGACGGGACGATGGTCTGGCATTACGACCTGTGGTTCAACGTCTACGACCACTGGTACGTGAAGCTGTTCTGGTTCGCGCTCGTCCTCACGGTGATCTGCGAGCTCATTTTCATGTACATGATACTTCGGTTCGGGAGGAAGGAGCTGACTCCGTCCTGGAGTCAGGGCCAGTTCGCTATCCTCATCATCTCCGGCGTGGCCGTGATGCTGGTTGTGTGGTTGTTCGTCAAGGTCCTGATCGGAGACCCGCTGTACATCACGTATTTCCACCTGGCCAACATGGCCGGCCCGGCCTTCGGCGCGGCGATGCTGATCAGGCGTCGCTCGCGCGTGGGCACCACCCCGCTGATCTGGGGCGCCTACACGTTGATGTCGGGTAGCTGGTTCCTTGCGTGCGCGCTCTGGTTCGGGCCGCCGTTCGCATCGCTCGAGTTCATCCTGCTCTACGTGGCCTGCACCGGCGCGGCCGCCGCGATGACGGTCGCCGTCAGCCGCATGCCGGTGTCCACGCCAGAGCCGGAGGCTCCGGAGGCTCAGTGACTGACGAGATATCACAGCTCGGCCGGTGCGCTCGAAGCGCCCGAAGTGCCTGCCTTGGTGTCGTCTGCGCGAGCCGGGCGGTCGCGCCGAGCGGTCGCGCCAGCGCAAACAGCGAGCGAATCAGCGGAGCAGCGAGCGAATCAGCAAAGCAGCGAGCACGCCCCCCCTCGCGGACGCTGGAGCGTCGCCTCGGCAGCTTCCGCCGAGGGCGTACGCCCGCTGGCTCCGGCTCTCAGCCGATAACGCCGCGAGATTGCTGCGTCTCGGCGATCCCATGCGGTCTGAGCCGCCGCGCCTGCTCACCGTCCGCGCGGCGCTCCCGGCGCACCGCGCCGGCGAGATCTGCTGAAGCCACGCCGATCGCTTGACGTCCTACGCCACCCATGGCAAAAGGTGCGGGCCTGAAAACTTGTTGCGGGGTGGAGCAGCCTGGTAGCTCGTCGGGCTCATAACCCGAAGGTCGCAGGTTCAAATCCTGCCCCCGCTACTAACATCACTCTCCGCGAACCCAAGCCTCTGCTCCGGCTTGGGTTTTCGGTTTTCGGCGACGAGAGCCAGGGGATAGCAACCTCCGTGGATCTCGAAGCCACTCCCGACGCGGGCGACGCGGTACCAACGGGCTCCGAGTCAACGGCGAGGAGCAGCGCTCGTTCCAGCTTGCGCCCGGTGACGAGATCGAGCTCGGCGAGATCACGCTGATCGCCGAGAGCCATCGCTCGTTGGAGCTACACGACCTCCTGCGGAGATGGCTCGGATGGTCGACGTCCCGCCTCGTTGACGCCGATCGCGCGCTGAGCGAGGTCCGCGAGGTGGCGAACCTTCGCGCCGCGCTGATCCTCCGTGGCGCCGGTTCGCTCGTCGGGGTCGCGCGACGTCTGCACCGGGCCGTGCTCGGCGATCGTCCGTTCGTCTCGCTCGGCCCGGACCAGCGCGGCGAGCAGGCGCTCGACTGGGCCGTCAACGGGATGCTCTGCGTCGACGCGCGCGGACTGCCGCGCGACATCCGGGCAGTGATCGCCAACCTCCGCACGCCCGACCGGCGCGTACGCTTGGTGGCGTGTGCCGACTCCGCCGAGTCCGTTGCCGAGCTCGCGACGATGATTTCGCGGATCGTCACGATCTCGATCCCGCCGCTCACCGAGCGCGCGGATGAGATCGAGCGCTTGCTCGAAGCGTACGGCTGGGATGCCGTGGAGGAGCTGGGCGCAAGCTGCCTCGGCTTCTGGCCTGGCGATCTGGAGCTGGTCCGCGCCGGTGGAATCGCGACTCTCGACGAGATCGAGGACGCTGCTCGCCGGCTTGTCGCGCTCCGAAACTGGGGCGTGACCGGCGGCGCGGAGCGGCTTTGGCTCACGCACGGCGCGCTCTCGCGCTGGGCGCGTCGGCAAGGGATCCCAACCAGCCGAGACGGCGTTTGCCCCAGACGCCGCTCGCCCCGGCCGCGCGGACGGATTGCGACGACATGATAGGCTGAATTCGTGAAGGTCGTCCTGAGCCTGTCTCGCCGGGCGACGTACGTGGACTACCTGGCCGCGGAACAGAGCAGCGAGCGCCGGCACGAGCTCATCAACGGTGTGATCGTAGCCGTGCCCGGTAGCTCCGACGAGCACAACGCGATCGCGGCGCGCTTCGCTGGCGTGTTCGGGACGCGCATGCCAGTCGGGTGCCTTGGCTACTCTCCTGGCCAGCGGTTCTGGATCGCAGCAACCGCGCGCAGCCGTTACAGCGACGGCTCGATCATCTGCGGCAAGCCCGCGCATCCGGCGCACGACGACCAGGCGACGACGAATCCCTTGGTGGTCGTCGAGGTGCTGCCCCCCAGCAGCGAGGGCGACGATGGCGGTGAGAAGCGCCGCGACTTCCAGTCACTCGCATCGCTGCAGGCGTACGTGCTCGCGGCCCAGGACGTTCGATGCGTAACGGTCTATCGCCGATCCGAACGCGGCGAGTGGCGGGATGTGCCCGACGTCTACCGCGACGGCAACAGCTTCGAGTTGCCCGGACTGACGCGCGCGATTGCGATCAGCGAGATCTACGACGGCCTGGTCGACATTGCCGGGCGCTCGCTGTTGCGCTGAGTCGCGCTGCGAACGCGTTGAGCGCTTCGCGCGTCCATTCGGCCAAGGGGATCCCGGCGCGCTTTGGCTGCTCGCCCCCTTTCTCGCACACCGCGTCGGTCGCCCGGATACCGATGACCCGGACTGTGCTTGCACGCGGACAAAGTGGCCGGCGCGATTGTGGGTAAGGCACGCGATCCGAGCGGCAAGCCGTCAGGCGAGACCTCCTCGAGAGCGTGCTTCGCTCCGACGTGCGGAGTGCGCGATGCCCAACCTCGGGCTTAGCCGGGAAAAGGGAGAGTGCGCCGTGCCGGTCCTCACCGATTTCGCGCGCATGGTCGAGCTGCTGAGCTACGACGTCAGTTACTACATCTCGCTGCCAGTGTAGGATGGAGCGAATGACACGTGAGGGATCAGCGAGAGCGCCGAGCCAGCCGATCGAGGTCGTGATCCTGACGGTCATCCCGCCCGAGCTGGAGGCCGCGCGCCGGGTGTTACAGATCGGCGATGGCTCCCGCGAGAAGGACACCGATGGCACGGTCTACTTCCGCGGCGCGGTACGCTCAGATCTGACATGCTGACCTCGGCGCACGTCTCCAAGGCCACGGTTGTATCCAGTCGGCGACCAGCCCAGGGATGAGCGGCGTGACCGTAGAGAGAAACTGCATCATCGGATTCGCGGCCGGCTCGGCCTGCCCGGTATGCTGAGCCCAGATGTTCAGGGCCGCGTTGATCGGGGTGTTGCTCGCGGGCTGCTCGTTCGTCGGGGTCACCCCCGTTCCGTCGGCGCCAAGGTCCGAGCCGCTCGCCTGCACGGACACCTACGGCTGGCCGGTGGTCGACACCATCGGCGCGATCGGCGTCGGAGCCCTGGCGGGCTACACGAGCTACGCGCTCGGAGGGCTCCAGCACGACTGCGGGTCGGGCAACTGTAAGACCGACGGCGAGCGTGCCAGAGGCGGGCTCCTGGCCGGCGTCGTGCTGTCGCTGCCGTGGACCATCGGCGCGATCTACGGGTACGTGAAGGCATCGCAGTGCGCGGGCGCAAAGCGCCGTGAGTGATCCGGACCGCGAGTGATCCGGACCGGTGTTGCCGCAACCCGGACTGTGTCGGCTACGAGGGGGCCGAGATCCGGCCCGGCACGAAAATCGCCGAACTGAAATCGCGAGCGATTTGCGACCTAAGAATCCGAGACCTACCAACGCCTACCAGCCGTGAGGTTCCGGATTCGCGAAATTTCCTTTGAAGTCGCGTAGATCAATGTGCTGAGCGTGCCCCCGCTACTCCGTATCTAACGGAAATCATTGAAGTGGTTTCCGGTAGATGCCTTTTCGGCCTCCGCGTTCCGTCGTCGATCACCGCCAGCGGCAGGAGTGCCCCTCGGCCACGATCGCGCCGCCCTCGCGGGCGCCCGAATGGCCCCGTCCCACAGCCAACGGCGGAGCTGCTCCCGGGCCGCCTCCGGGTCCTGCTGGAGCCGGGCGTCAAGCTGGCGTACCTGCGCCTCCACCTCCTCGATGCTCGGCAGGCGCAGCGGCTCGCGCCGGTCACGAGGAAGTCGACGAGGCCCGCCATCTTCTCCTCGGTTCGCGTCAGGCGCTCCTTGCGATCGCGCAGCTCGGCATCGAGCCTCTTGGTGTAGTCGCGTAGCTCCTCCGCGATGAGCTCCACTCACTGCTCTGGTTTCCGATCGTCGATGATCGCGATGACGCGCTCGTGAGCCCGATCGGGCACCTGATCGATGCCTGGGCGTGGGCGAAGCTCGAGACACTCGGCGACATGAGGGCCGCGGTCGATGACGCGACCGCGCATCTGGCGAAGCACTTCGGTAACGCGGAGTGGGGGCTCCTGAAGCTGCATGACCTCGGCACGCCGGCCACGAGCCCTACGGCGCCCGTCCGAGCGGCGTTCGTCCACGGGGCGCTGAGCTACCTCGCCAAGGATATCGCCGCGGCGGCTGGCGCGTCGGTGCAGCAGATCAACGTCTACACGCTCCTGCAGCGCTGGACGGCCGATCTCGTGCATATCGGTGGGGTCGATCCCGCCGGGTTCGACGGCAACGATGGCAACGACCGAGCGCTCGGGTCGGGCCTCCAGGTCGGTGAGTGCGCGCCCGTGGAGCCGTGCGCCGCGCGCCGCGCTTGTCGTTCAGCGTACGTGATGATCGTGCGCTCGGCTTGATCTTCGTCGTCGAGGGCCGAACGGCGCTAGCCAACGAGATCACCGCTTCGAGCCCGCTCGTCAGGCTGGGCTCATCCGCAAGCACGGCCAGTTCGGCGAGATGTCTGCGCACACGGTCGATATCGATGTCCTTGTGCATCAGCATCAGCGCCGTGGCGTCCTCGATGTCCGTCGGGCGCGCCGCCATCGCCTGGAAGATCACCAGATCCTCCGCGCGCGCCATCGGTACCACGACCGAGCCATACGCCGCATCGGAGCGCGCTTCGAGCGCCTCGTGCTCGAAGGTCGTCCACCCGAAGGAAAGATCGAGGTCGACGCCCGTTGGCTTGTGACGAAGTAGCAGCACAAGCCACTTGCGCGCGAATGCCTCGGCGTCGTTGATCCGTGAAACGATCCGCCTGGTGGCGAGCGCGCGGAGCATGGCCGCCGGTGTCGTCTCGTCCCCGCGCACGACGACGTCGATATCCATCGTCATGCGCCGAACTCCCTGTGTGATGGTCGCGATCCCGCCGGTCACCATCCAGGGAACACCGGTGGCGCGGAGAGCGCTTGCGACCTCGGCGAGCGCCCTCTCGAGTCGGTGCTCAGCGGCGACGAGCTTGGGCTTGCTGCTTCGCACGCTTCTGAACCTTCGCCCACCGGCGACGGACTTGCTCTACGCCACGCTCGGCGATCTCATCGCGCGGCCCGGGCCACAGCCCCATCGCCTCCATTGCGTTCAGCGCGGCCAGGGACTCGGCGACGGCCTGGGCAGGGCGGGGGCCTTCCTCGGCCAGCAAGCGGCGTTGACGTTCGGCCGCAACCGCGTGGCCGAGCCGCCAGCGCTTTACTAGCGCCGCTTGATCATGCTGCTGCCGCATGACCCAAGGCTATCTCAAGAGAGCTTGGCCGAATGGACGCGCGAAGCGCTGAACGACGAGTTGATCGATTCCAGGCGCGATATGATGGCTCGGTGGGCGGCCGCCGCGTCCAGGTGTTTCACATCTCCGATCTGCACATGCGGAGCACCGACGGTCCGCAGAAGGATCGGGCGCGGCTGGAAGCGGATGCCCGATGGCGCGTGCTGGGCGAAAAGTGGACGGCCAACCTCGCCGAGCTACGCAAGGACGGCGTGCCGTTCGATCTGGTCGTGTTCACCGGCGACCTCGGTGACTGGGGCCACGCCACCGACTATCCGCGGGCGATCTCGTTCCTGAAGCAGACGTGCGCGGCGCTCGACGTCCCGCTTGAGCGGCTGATGGAGCTGGACAGCGCGTGGCTCGCCGGCGACGACCGCGACGGCGGGCAGCTCTGGCTGACCGAGCACCAGCTGTCGCTGCTGACCACGACGGCGGACGGGGACCCGTTGCCAGGATTCCGGCTGGCGCTCATGCACCACCGGCTCGCCGACCTCGCCGATGGGGCGGACGCGCGCAAGCGGCTGTCCGATCGCGTCGATCTGCTGCTGCACGGCCACCAGCACGAGCCGACGGCGGAGGTGTTCCAGGGGCCCGACAACCAGCTCCTGGTGCTGGCAGCGGGCTGTCTGTACGAGGGCGACGAGGAGCATCGCTACCTGAACACGTGCCAGGTCTTCGAGCAGCTGGGCGACGTGCGGGCGCGCGCGATCACGCTGGGGCAGATCGGCGACGTGCTGGCTACCCGAGGCGAGCACGACCGTGCCTTGATTGTGTGGAGCGAGGCGCTGGCGGTCTTCGAGCACCTTCGTGCGCCGGACCTGATCGAGGCAGCACGCCGACGGATCGAACGAATCCAGGGCCAGGTACGGTTGGCGCGGTGGCGCGTGCTGGGCGAGAAGTGGAGGGGCAACCTCGCCGCGCTGCGCAGTTCGATCTGGTCGTGTTCACCGGTGACCTTGGCGCTGCGCACGTCTGCTTCAGGAACGTGATCGCCCGCGGATAGTTGGTGGGGTGGCCCCAATCGCTCGACGTGCCGTTCGAGCGGCTGTTCGTGATCCCCGGGAACCACGACATCGATCGCGGGATCCAGCGTGCGGCATGGGAGTCGCTGCGGGGACATCGCGAAGGAGCCGCGTCCGCCGAGATCGCGCGCGGGGCATGGATGGCCGAGCCGCCGAGGCAGGACGGTCAAACGGCGCGACGTCAGTGGCGAATTTTCACGGGCGCCGCGTTCTGTTACCGTCGTGCATCATGGCGAAGGTATTCGTGTCCCATCGCAAGAGCGATGCCGACAAGGCGCGGCTGCTTGCTCAGGCCCTTCAGGCTGCGGGACATGATGTCTGGTTCGACGAGTGGGAGATAGAGCCCGGGACCTCGATCGTCGGGCTGATCGATCAAGGGCTTGAGCAGTCCCAGTACGTCATCGTCTGCTATTCGGGCGATGGCGTGGGCTCGCCGTGGATGAGCCGAGAGTGGATGTCGACGCTCGCGCGCCAACTCTCCGGCCATAATGTCAAGATCCTGCCGGCGCGGCTGACCGGCGCGCTGGCACCGCCCGCGATCCTCGCGGACATTCGCTATGCCGATCTTGTGGCCAATTGGGACCGCGGATTGGCGGAGCTTCTTCGTGCGATCCGGTGAGCCATGGCGTGGAAGGTTGTCATCGCGCACGCGGAAGGCGAGGAACACCATGCTGAACGGCTCGCTGGTGTACTGAGCGAGGAAGGCTATGAGGTCGCGCACCGGGGCACCGTGCTGGTTGGCGAGTCGTTCACCGAAGAGGCGAGCAAGGCGCTGACGCTTGGCGGTCCGGTGGTCGTGTGTGGGACCATCAAGGCGGCCGGCACTCGATGGGCGCGGACGATCGTACGCAGCGTTGAATCCGGGCATGCCGGCCGCGTGCGCATCTTTCCGGTGAGGCTCGAAGCGGAGGCGGATCTCGAGGCGCTGGCCGGCAACGTCAAGGTCGCCGATTGTCATCGCGACTTTCGGGCTGGCATCAACGAGTTGCTGGTGACCCTGCGCCAGCACTATCCCGTCGATGAGCGATCGGAATTCCCAGAACACTCGAGCGGAGACTGGGCCGATGTTCCCACCAGGCTCTCGGTCTACGACGTCTCCGTGCTCAAACGCTTTCGCGCGCAGCTACGGCCGCGTATCCAAGAGTGGCTTCCCGATGCGCTGGATGACCGCAGCTTCCTGCGCAAGGCTGGACTCCTCGCAGCCGATGGAAGTCTGACCCGGGCAGGTGCTCTGATCGTGGGCGAGCAACCCGAAATCGTCATGCCCAGCGCGCGCGCCGTATGCACTCACTACGACGGAGTGAAGCGCACAGCCGAGGCCGAATTGGTTCCCGTGCATGGACCGCTGCCGAAATTGATTCAGGAGTCGCTCCAATTTTTGACGAAGCGGATAGCGCATCGCGAGCAACAGACGCCCGGCATCGCCGAGCCGAGGATCGAGTACGAGTACCCGATGATCGCTGTACGGGAGATCCTCGCCAATGCCTTTTGCCATCGGAGATATGACGACGATGCTAGGCATGTTCACGTGCGCTTGTTCGCCGATCGCATTGAGGTGCTCAGCCCTGGTGAGTGGGTGGGGCGAGCCATTGATCAGGTCGGAGAGATCGAGCTTGGCGCGCTGGCCATGGAGTCAGTGAGACGCAATGCGCGTGTCGCCAGCGTGCTTGCGTGGGCCCGCCTCGTCGAGGAGGAAGGAAGCGGAATTCCGCGCGCAGTCGAGAACTGCCTCAGTGTTGGTGCTCGTTCCCCAACCGTCGAGCAGCGCGACGGCTATACCGTGGTCGTGATTAGGCCACGAACTGGGTGGCATCGAGCGACGGTGTTCGGCGCAAGCTCCCAACCGCCTACCGAGCCAGAGCGCCACGAAGTCTTCATCGGCCGCGACGCCGAACTGTCGCGCATTGGCGCCGCTCTCGACCGTGGTTCGGGGCGCATGGCGATTGTTGCGGTACAGGGGATGGCCGGCATTGGCAAGACTTACCTGGCGCACGAGTTCTACGCACGACATCCGGGCCGGTTCGGCAGCTATAAGCAGGTGGTACTTGATCCAGAGCGTCCAGGAACGGTGGCGACGTCGACGAGGGTGCTCGGTGAGCGGTTGCGAATCGACGTCGGGGGCGCCAGCGCGGCGGCGGTCGCTGAGGCGCTACGTGCGGAGCGGGCGCTGGTTCATGTGGACAACGTCGACTCGAGCGCGGCGGCGGAGTTGGTCGCAGCGCTCGCTCGCGTGCTCGACGGTGTCCCGATGGTGGTGACCGGGCGGTACACCGAGCTCGGGACCGCAACGGGATCAGCCTGGACGCGCATCGAGTTGGCGCCTTTCGATCCAGTGCTCGGGCTGGACCTCCTGCGAGCAGAGCTTGATGGGATCGGCATCGTCGTGCCCGAGGCCGACCTGCGTGAGCTGGTGCGACAGCTCGCAGGACATCCCCTCGCGCTCCATCTGGCCGCTGGGTATCTGCGCGGCGGGATGACCGTCGAGCGGTTCCTCGCACGGCTGCGTGAGAAGGGGTTCGCGCTCAGCCCGCACGATCCCGCGGATCACGTTCTCGGGGACCGCACACGAGGCGTGCTCGCAACCTCGTTCGCGATCTCGCGCGAGCTGCTGCTCGAAGCGGCGGGGGTCCAGGCTGACGCGTGGAAAGCAGCGCTCACGGCGCTGGGGTGGGCATCCCGAGTGGGGTTTGGCCGATCACTCGGTGCCGCGATCACAGGCTTGGACGAATTGAGCGGGGCATTCGAGGACTTCATACATGCCGCGGCTTCATTGGCGCTGGTACGTCGACTGCGTCCCGAGGAGCGCGCTACCGCGGCGTGGGCGGTGCATCCACTGCTCGGCGAGTTCTTGCGCGTTGGCACGGAGCGCGCCGAGGTCGATGCGCGGATTGGTCGCTGGGTGGTGGAGCGAGCAGAGGACTCATCGTCCGAACGCGCCGCTCGATGGGATGCGCTCGCGGTGGAGACCGCGGCAATCGGTGAATGGCTGGGTGTCGCAACCGACGCCGTCATCGGCGAGATCTTGCCTCGCACCTGGAACTTCGCGACGAGCCGCGGCCCTGTGGGTCCCTGGCTCGTCGCGGCGCAGCGAGTGCGTCAAAGTGGAGCCACCCGCGATGTGCTGTGGGCGCTCTGCCAGCTCGCATTTCGGGTGGGAGAGCTCGAGATCGTGCGTGACGCTGCAACGGAGATGCAGCGCCTCGCTTGGGAGGCCCACGATGATCGAGACCAAGCGCTTGCGCTGGAGAAGATCGCCGACGTGCTGGCGGCCCGTGGTGAGCTGGACGAAGCACTGCGGATCCGACGCGAGGATCTGGCGGTCTACGAGCGGCTGGGCGACGTGCGGTCGCGGGCGCTCACGCTGGGGCAGATCGCCGACGTGCTGGCGGCCCGTGGCGAACTGGACGAAGCGCTGCGGATCTGGCGCGAGGACGCGCTGCCGGTGTACGAGCAGCTAGACGACGTGCGGGAGCGCGCACTCACGCTGGGGCAGATCGCCGACGTGCTGGCAGTCCGCGGCGAGCTGGACGAGGCGCTGCGGATCCGGCGCGACGAGGAGCTGCCGGTCTACGAGCGGTTGGGCGATGTGCGGGCGCGCGCGATCACACTGGGAAAGATCGCCGACGTGCTGGCAGTCCGCGGCGAGCTGGACGAGGCGCTGCGGATCCGACGCGACGAGGAGCTGCCGGTCTACGAGCGGCTGGGCGACGTGCGGGCGCGCGCGATCACGTTGGGGCGGATTGCCGACGTGCTGGCGGCCCGCGGCGAGCTGGACGAGGCGCTGCGGATCCGGCGCGACGAGGAGCTGCCGGTCTACGAGCGGCTGGGCGACGTGCGGGCGCGCGCGATCACGCTGGGGCAGATCGCGGACGTGCTGGCGGCCCGCGGCGAGCTGGACGAGGCGCTGCGGCTCCTGCGCGAGGAGGCGCTGCCGGTCTTCGAGCGGCTGGGCGACGTGCGGGCGCGCGCGATCACGCAAGACCTGATCGCGTTCGCGTTCCTGAGAATCGCGCAGCTCCCCAGTTGACTCGGGAATGAGGGGCCAGATTAGGTCATCTTCCAGTTCAAAGCTAAGCTAAATTCGATAGATAGACCGGCAAATCCTGCCCCCGCTACTAACATCACTCTCCGCGAACCCAAGCCTCTGCTCCGGCTTGGGTTTTCGGTTTTCGGCGGCCGGGGTCAGCGGAAACACTTCGCCGCGAACCTCGTAGCCGCTCGGGGGGCCGGATTACCCCGGATCTCTCCCCGCTGGGAGGAATCGCCGGATCCGATTCCGGGCCTGCTCGGGTTCCCAGCGAGCCGTTGCTCGAGGTTGAACGCGCCGCGGGTGATCTCCTCCGGCGAAGGTAGGCGGAGCGGCTACTGGGCCTCTGGCCTACTGGGCCTCTGGCCGTCAGTTGTAAGAACCCCGCCGTAGTCACGATCCATCATCGCGATCACTTCACGTAGGGACGTCTCGGCGACTCAATGTGCCGCAACCAACCGTGCCTCAGACTCGCGCTGCTCGCGCGTCAAATCTTCCAGGATCGCGCTGGTCCGAGCGTTGTTGTGCAAGTGCGAGAGAAAGCGAATCAAGTGCGCTACGAACTCAGACCCTTCGTATCCGCTGCACGGACCGCGTCCTGGCGAAGTCGATCACGTAGGCGCATCGTGAGGCGGCGATGGCAAACAGGGAAACATGGAGACAGCGAGTCGCGAGCTGGCGTGCAAGCGGCCAGACCGCGGCCGAGTACAGCGC
>DATMCI010000335.1:0-18295 GCA_035558535.1 Kofleriaceae bacterium | reverse complement strand
GACGGCCAGGTGATGCTCCTGTTCGACGAGGCCGACTCGCTGTTCGCCAAGCGGACCGAGGTCAAGACGTCGGTCGATCGCTACGCGAACATGGAGGTCAACTACCTCCTGCAGCGGCTCGACAGCTTCGAGGGCATCGCGGTCCTGACGACGAACTTCGGCGCCGCGATCGATCCGGCGTTCAAGCGCCGGCTGACCTACCGCGTGACGTTCCCGTTCCCCGACGAGGACATGCGCGAGCAGCTGTGGCGCTCGCTGATCCCCGCGCAGGTGCCGATCCACGGCTCGATCGACTTCACCGGCCTCTCGCAGCGGTTCCGGCTCTCCGGCGGCTACATCCGCAACGCGGCACTGCGCGCGGCGTTTTTGGCCGCCGAGGAAGGGAGCGCGCTGACGCACGATCACCTCGAGCGCGCGATCCGCATGGAGTTCCGCGAGATCGGCAAGCTCGCCGAGACCGGCACCCTCGAGTGAGCGGACCGTCAGCGGGGCCGATGCTACGGTTGGCGCGTGGACGTCGAGCGCGCACGCCAGATCATCGCGACGCAGCGTCCCCGGCGGCTCCGCCTCGGCGAGATCCTCTACGAGCTCGGCGCGCGCCACCCGGCCGAGGTGCCCGCCGACGGCCCCGCTGCCCCCGCGGCCGATCCCATCCCTGCCCCCGCGGCCGATCCCATCCCTGCCGCCGCGGCCGACTCCGCGTACCGGCGCGAGAGCCTCACGGTCGGCGAGCTCGTCGATCGCGCCTCCGAGGGCGGCTTCGGCTTCCTGATCGGCATCCTCGCGCTGATCGCGATCCCGTTCTTCGGCCTGTCGACGCCGTTCGGGCTCGCGATCGCGCTGATCGGCGCCCAGCTCATGCTCGGCCGCCCCCGGCCGTGGCTGCCGGCGCGCGCCCGCCGCCGCGCGCTGTCGATGGCGATGCTCGATCGGGTAGCCATGCTCCTCGAGCGCCGCTCGCGCTGGCTCGCCTGCTCGACGCGCCGCCGCTGGGAGGGGCTGATCATGCCGCGCGCGATCGGCCTCGGCATCGTCGTGCTCGCGCTCGGCCTCGCGCTGCCGCTGCCGATCCCCGGCTCGAACCTGGTGTTCCTGGCGCCGCTCCTCATCTACGCGATCGGCCTGCTCGAGCGGGACGGCCTGTGGATCGTGGCCGGCCACGCGTGCCTGCTCGTCGACGCCGTGCTCATGGTCGTGTTCGCCGGCGCGATCTGGCTCGCGCTCCAGCACCTCGGCCACTGGCTGTTCTGATCGCGTCCCGCGCTCGCGCGCGCGCTAGCGCTGCGCGCGGAGCAGCTCGGCGATGTCCTTCTGGCCCGCCGGATCCTCGATCAACGTCAGCGGCTGGTCGGCGAACCGCGGATCCTCGAGCAGGATCTCGATCGCGCGCCGCGCGCCGATCTGCCCCGAGGCGCGGCCCGGCATCTGGAGCGACCAGTCGGTCACGCCCGCCTTGATCACGACGTCGAGGATCCACGCGAGGTCCTTGCGGAAGCGATCGTCGCTGTAGCCGCGCGCGTCGCCGAGGCCGAACCACAGGAGGCGCCGGAAGCGCAGCCGGCGCCCCGGCGGCAGGAGCAGCGTCTCGCCCGCGTCGGCGCTCGCGCGGCTCGCCTTGACGAGCCGGGAGAGCTTGCCGCACAGCCGCCAGTCGGCGAGCCCGGCGGCGCCGCGCAGCGGCCGATCGTCCTTGAACACCGGCAGGACGAGGCAGTCGCGCGCGGACTCGTCCCAGCGCGTCAGATCCAGTGGCAAGACCGAGAGCGCCACGTCAGTCCTCGTTCCGGCGGCCCGCGGCGACCGCGATCCGATCCAGCACGCCGTTGACGAACGCCGACGACTCGGCGGTGCCGAACCGCTTCGCCAGCTCGACCGCCTCGTTGATGATGACCTTCACCGGGACGTCCGAGAACGCGACCAGCTCGCACGCGCCCAGGCGCAAGATGTTGCGATCGACGCGCGACATCCGATCGATGCGCCAGTTCTTCGACGCGCCGACGATCAGCGCGTCGATCCGCGCGGCGTGCTCGGTCGCGGCCGCCACCAGCTCGCGCGCGAACTCCTGCGCCTGCGGCTCGACGTCGAGCTCGAACGCGTCCGCCCAGCTCACGGCCGCGCCCGCCACGTCCGTCGCCGGATCGCCGTCGCGCGCGTAGAGCAGCTGCAGCGCGTACGCGCGGCCGCTGCGCCGCATCCCCGTCGCGCTCGTCATGTCCGCTTCGACCTCCGCTTGCCGGGCGCCGCCGCTGGCGGCGCGGCCTCCAGCTCACCCGCCGCCGCTGGCGCGCGCGCGTCGAGCGCGCGGAACAGCGTCGCGAGCTCGATCGCCGCGAGCGCGGCGTCGAAGCCCTTGTTGCCCGCCTTCGTGCCGGCGCGCTCGAGCGCCTGCTCGATCGTGTCCGTCGTGAGGACGCCGAAGCTCACCGCGATCTCCGACGCCGCGGCCGCCCCGGCGATCCCGCGCGCGGCCTCGCCGGCGACGTAGTCGAAGTGCGGCGTGGCGCCGCGGATCACCGCGCCGAGCGCGATCACCGCGTCGACGCCCCCGCGCGCGGCGACGCGGCGGACGACCTGCGGCAGCTCCCACGCGCCCGGGCAGCGCACGATCGTGATCGCCTCGGCGTCGCCGCCCGAGCGCACGATCGCGTCGATCGCGCCCGCGACGAGCGGCTCCACGATGAGGCCGTTGAAGCGGCTGGCGACGATCGCGAACCGGAGGCCGACAGCCGACAGGCCACCTTCGAGGATCTGAGGCATGCGAGCCATGTATACACCAGCCCCACCTGGCCCCTGCATCGGGAGCGGCGATCTGCGCCTCCTTTATATAGATGGACGCGCCGCGGCGCTGCCGCGCCGCTTAGCAGCAGGACCGCCCCGCTCCACTACTGCGCCTCGCGCCACCGCCCTGCGCTGCGGCCGGGGATCGGGATCCGCTCGACGACCTCGATCCCGAAGCCCTCGAGCGCCGCGATCTTCCGATCGGTGTGGATCATGAGCCGGATCTTCCTGAGCCCCAGATCCGCGAGCACCTGGGCGCCCAGGCCGAAGTCGCGGAGCGCCTCGCTCGTCGCGTGCGGGGACGGCTGCGCGGTCTGCTCGCGCCCGCTCTTCATCACGTTGCGATCGAACGCCGCGCCGAGGCTCGTGCGGCTGCGGTTCATGATGTAGAGCAGGACGCCGCTGCCCGCCTCGTCGATCGCCTCGAGCGCCGCGCACAGATCCGGCCGCAGCATGAACGGATCGCCGATCGGATCGAGCGGCGCCACGCGCACGAGCACCGGGCGCCCGGCCGCCGCCTCGTGCGCGACGTCGCCGCGCACGAGCGCGAGGTACTCGGTGTCCTCGACCTCGGTGTCGTAGAAGTACGCGGCGAACGGCTCGCCCGGCCCGAGCGAGCCCGGTCGCATCGCGCCCGCGGCGCGCTGGCGGACGATCCGCTCGCGCAGGAGGCGGTACGAGATCATGTCGGCGACGCTGAGCAGGAGCAGGCCGTGCTTCTCCGCGAACTGCTCGAGCTCGGGCCGCCGCGCCATCTCGCCGTCATCGCGCATGATCTCGCAGATCACGCCCGCGGGCTTCAGGCCCGCGAGCCGCGCGAGGTCCACCGAGCCTTCCGTCTGGCCGGTGCGCACGAGCACGCCGCCGCGGCGCGCGCGCAGCGGGAACACGTGGCCCGGCGACACGACGCTCGCGGGGCCGGCGTCGTCGGCGATCGCGGCGCGGATCGTCGTCGCGCGGTCGCGCGCCGAGATCCCGGTCGATACGCCGTGGCGCGCCTCGATCGAGACGGTGAACGCGGTGCCGAGCGACGCCTTGTTGTCGCGCACCATCATCGGCAGCTCGAGCTTGTCGATGAGCGCGTCGTCCATCGCCAGGCAGATGAGGCCCCGCGCGTGCGTGGCCATGAAGTTGATGTGCACGGGCGTGACCAGCTCGGCGGCGAACACGAGGTCGCCCTCGTTCTCGCGGTCCTCGTCGTCGACGAGGATCACCATCTTGCCGGCGCGGATGTCTTCGAGGGCGCGGGTGACACGTTCGATCGGGGTCATGGCTCGCCTCCGGTGCGGTCCGTGCTGCGGAGGCCGGCACCGCTCAGTTTCTCGAGGTGCTTCGCGAGGATGTCGACCTCGAGGTTCACGCGCTCGCCGATCGCGAGCGCCCCGAGCGTCGTGTGCTCGCGGGTGTGCGGGATGATCGCCACCGAGAAGCTCTCGGGATCGACGGCGTTCACGGTGAGGCTCACGCCGGCCACGGCGATCGAGCCCTTCTCGACGACGTAGCGCAGGAGCGCCGCTGGCGCGCGCACGCCCAAGACGAGGTTCGCGCCCAGATCGCGGCGCACCCCGAGCTCGCCGGTGCCGTCGATGTGGCCGGTGACCCAGTGCCCGCCGAGCCGGTCGCCGACGCGCAGCGCGCGCTCGAGGTTGACCTTTGCCCCCACGCGCAGCCCGCCGAGCGTGGTCCGCGCGAGCGTCTCGGCGCCGGCGAGCACGGTGTACGTGTCGCGCGCGATCTCGGTGACCGTCAGGCACGCGCCGTCGTGGCAGATCGACTCGCCGACGGCGAGCTCGCCCAGCGGCAGCTGCCGCGGCCGGATCGCGAGCACGAGCGCGTCGCTCCGCCGATCCGCGCGGGCGACGGTGCCGACGTCCTCGACGAGCCCGGTGAACATTGGCTTCGGTGTACCACGACCTCCCTCGATTCTTGCAACCCCCGCGGCCCGACGCGACACTGCTCCGATGCGGCTCGCGAGCCTCCGTCACCAGCTCCTGATCGCGATGGGCCTCCCCGGCTGCTGGACCGGCTCGCAGGCGCCAGAGCCAGCCCCGCCGGCCAAGCCCGCCGAGGTCGGCTTCGATCGCGCCGCGTGCCCGCGCGACAGCATCCCCGAGTCTGTGTGCGGCATGCGCCAGGAGGAGCTCGGCCGCTGCGGCCCGAGCGGCGACACCCTCGCGTCGATCGACGAGCTCAAGCTCCACGTCACGACGGACGTGGCCGAGCCGCGGTCGTACCGCCGCTTCACGCTCGACGCCCAGGCCACGGCGGACTACCGCACGCAGATCGCCGACGACGGCCTCGCCGTGAACGAGCACTGCTGCTACTCGCGCTGCACGCCGCTGACCGTCGGGCGGCTCGACGGGCCCGCGCCCGATCGGCGCTCGGCGTTCGTGAGCAAGTGCATCCCCGCCCCGCCGCAGGGCACGAGCGTGCCCGCCCAGGGTGACGCGAGCTGCCCCGCCGGTGTGCGGCTCGACGGCGGGCTCCGCGCCTACGTCTCGACGGAGGACGGCAGCTGCTGCTACGCGGTCCCGCGGCGCCAGTACGAGATGATCCGGCGCGGCCGCCCGGCGCGCGTCGAGGGCGAGGCGTGCCTGCCCGACGTCGGCGCGGGCGGTTCGTGGCGCGCCCCCGGCCTCGTCCCCGCGGTGGACGCGCTGCCGCGGGCGCTGCGCGATCGCCTCTCGGCCGCGTGGGTCACGGCCGCGCGCGAGGAGCACGCATCGATCGCGGCGTTCGCGAACCTCTCGCTGCGCCTGCTCGCGCTCGGCGCCCCGCCCGACCTCGTGGCCGACGCCCACGCCGCCGCCCTCGACGAGATCCGCCACGCGCAGCTCTCGTTCGAGCTCGCCTCCGCCTACGCCGACGCGCCGCTCGCCCCGACGCGCTTCGCCGACGCCGCCCGCATGTCCGCGTCCGGCGACAAGGCCGCGCTCGCCCTCGAGACGCTGCTCGACGGCTGCATCAACGAGACCGTCGCCGCCGCGCTCGCCGACGAGGGCGCCGCGCTCGCCGCTGACCCCGCCGTCGCTGCCGCGCTGCGCGGCATCGCCGCTGACGAGGCCCGCCACGCCGAGCTCGCCTGGCGGATCGTCGCCTGGTGCGTGCGGAGCGGCGACCGCGCCGCCAGCGCCGCGCTGCTCGCCGCGCTCCACGCCACGGCCGCGGCCGCCGACGCCGCCGACGCCGACGCCGACGCCGACGCCGCCACCGACGCGCGCGACGAGCTCGCTGCCCACGGCGTCCTCGGCGACGCCGCGATCGCGGCCGCCCGCGCTGGCGTCCTGCGCGAGGTCGTCGCGCCGTGCCTCGCCGCGCTGGCCGCCTGAGCCGCGACCGGCGGCGCCATCACACGCGCTACGCGCTGAAATCGTGGCGATCCGGCGCAGATGTTCGTTGCTAGAATGAGCGCCCCGCTCTGAACGTTTCGACAGGACGTTCGACAGGAGCGGGCACATGAGGAGCGCGCGCACATGAGCACGGCTGCGACGAAGCTGCGGATCTGGCTCACACGCATCGGCCTCGGGCTCGCCGGGATCGCGGTCGCGCTCGTGATCGCGGAGGTGGGCTTCTGGTACCGCGACGGCGGCGCGTTCCCGCACGTCAACTTCTACAAGGCCGATGCCGCGCTCGGTACGCGCCTCGAGCCACACGCCGAGCAACGGATCTCGTTCGGCGGCAACCCCGTGACCAGCCTGCGCACGAACGGCGCCGGCTACCGGGGCGCGGAGTGGCCGGCCTCGACCGAGGACGAGATCATCGTGGTCGGTGATTCGCAAGTGTTCGGGCTCGGCGTCGAGGAGAACCAGACGTTCTCGGCGCGGCTCGCGGAGGAGCTGCACCGCCCCGTGATCAATGCCGGGGTCCCGACGTACGGCCCGGCCGAGTACCGCGCGGTGATCGAAGAGCTCCTGGCGCAGCGCAAGGCCAAGACCGTGGTGCTCACGCTGAACCTCGTGAACGACACGTTCGAGCTCGGACGCCCGAACACGGGACGCCACGCCGTCTGGGATGGCTGGGCGGTGCGCAAGGAGAACGCGCCCGAGCACGTGACGGAGTTCCCCGCCCGGCGCTGGCTGTTTGGCCGATCTCACCTCGTGTTCGCGCTGCGCCGCTGGCTCCACGACGGCGATCCGACCGCTGGCGGGGGCGTCGCGTCGGAGGGCAACTGGCGGGACCTGATCACGGCGGGGAAGTCGATCACGGACGCCCACGACAAGCGCCGCGCGCAGCAGCAGGCGGAGATCACGGAGCGACGCGAGGCCGCGGTGGTGCTGAAGGCTGCCGACGACACGCTCGAAGCCGCGCTGCTCGAGCTCGTGCCTTATGAAGAGGTCCTCGAGTCGCGCCCCGTGGTCCTGGCGGGTCGCGCGAGCCCCGGCGACATCGTCTCCGTCGATTACGCCGAGGAGTCGCGCGCGACGTTCGTGACCGCAGAGCTGATCCGCCAGGGCGTGGCCAAGCGCAAGAAGCTGCGCGCCGACCTGGCCGCCGCGATCGCCGCCAAGAGCAAGGAGAAGCCCAAGAACGCGGACGCGCTCGCCGCGGCGCTCGACAAGCGCACCAAGGCGATGGAGACCTTGCTGACGCTCGCGCCCCACCAGCTGGAGACCATCCTCGAGCCCCCGCTCGCCGGGTATGTCCGCGACGTGGCCACGCTGTGCAAGAGCAAGGGGGCACGGCTCGTCGTCGCGATCCTGCCGATCGACGTTCAGGTCTCGCCCACCGAGTGGGCCAAGTACAACCAGGCGCCCACGGACATGACGGCGACCCACGCGTTCACCGAAGAGATCGTGGCGGCCGCGCGCGCGTTCGGCCTCACCGCGTTCGACGCGACGGGCGCGCTCGCCGCCGCCGAGCCGGGCGCGTTCCTGAACCGCGACATTCACATGACCGCGAAGGGCCACGCCGCCGTCGGCAAGGGGCTCGCCGCCGCGATCGCGGCCCCCCCTCCCCAGCTGGCCGCCCCGGCGCGTGCGCGCTCGCTCGTGCCGGTGCCGCAGGTCTGGCCCGAGGTGCCCGAGGTGATCGTCACCGGCTCGACCGCTGCCGGGTGCGAGACCAAGATGGTCCGCGAGTGGCTGCGCGTGATGTGCGGACGCACCCAGACCGGCCTCACCCCGACCCGCGTGACGGTCGCCGTCGACGCGACCGGCGAGTCGCAGGTGCTCGCGACCCCCAAGCAGACGTCGCTCGTGACCCCGCTCGAGCCAGGGCGTCACGTCGAGATCGAGTTCGCGTGGACCGATCACACGCGGCTCTTGACGATCGACTGGCCGCTCGAAGCCAAGACCCCCGTGATGAAGTTCGCCGCGCCGGTCCGCATCCCAGGCGCGAAGCGACCCGAGCCGCTCGAGGCCGACGTCCTCGCCTACAGCGAGCAAGAGAAGCCGTCCTTCGCGTCGCCCGTCGAGCGCGCGATCTGCGACTGCTGGAACCGCGTCTACGGCGGGCTCCGGCTACCGAAAACCAAGACCCGCACCGAGGAGATCTTCGTGTGCTCCGGCGCCTACGGCGCGGCCGACGCGGCGTGCACGCAGACCTACGCGACCGACTGCGCGCGGATGGTCGAGTGCATCCGCCGCGATCCGGCGAGCCCCCCGAATCCGCCCAAGCCATGAGGCCGCTCCTGCGACTCGTCACCCCGCTCGTGTGGCGCGTGCCCGGTCACGGGGCCCGCAAGCTGTTCGAGTTCGCGCGCGCGGAGCAAGGGAGCCGCCTCGATCTCTTGCTCGCCGCGCGGCTGACCACATCGACCACGCGCCGGGCGGCGTACCTGCGCCACGCCGCCGACGAGACGCGCCACGCGCAGATGTTCGCGCGCCGGTCCACCGAGCTGCGCACGGCCGCAGGAAGCGGCTCGTACGGTCCGCCGATCGCCGACACCGAGGATCTGTTCGAGCGGCTGGGCGAGCTGCGGTTCCTCGCGTTCGTGCACCGCGGCGAGGCGCGCGGCCGCGCCCAGTTCGAGCTGTACGCGAAGCACTTCGCGGCGCGGGGCGACGAGCGCACCGCCGCGCTGTTCGGCGCGATCCTCGTCGACGAGCAGCGCCACGAGTCGTACACGCGCGCGCTGCTCGTCGAGCTCGCGGGCAGCGAAGCCGCGGCGCGCCGCGAGCTGCGCCGCGCCACCGCGTGGGCTGCGTGGCGGCAATGGCGCCGCGCCGGCCGCGCGCTGGCCGGCCTGGTGTTCACGGTCGCGATGTCCGGCGTCTACTGCCTCGCGGCGCCGCCGACCACCCTCGTCGCTTACCTCACCGGTCGCCGTGCCGAGCGAGGTCGGCGCCGCCGCTGGCTGCAGGCGCCGCCCGCGGAGCGCTGATGGCCGCCGTCCTCGGCATCAGCGGCGGCTATCACGACGCAGCGGCCGCGCTCGTCGTCGATGGCGCGATCGTCGCCGCGATCCAGGAGGAGCGGCTCTCGCGGCACAAGAACGATCCGCGCCTGCCGTTTCGGGCGGCGGCCGCGTGCCTCGCACACGGCGGGATCCCCGCGGCGGCGCTCGATCGCGTCGTGTTCTACGAGCAGCCGTTCGACAAGCTCGAGCGCGTGCTGGTCTCGTCCCTGGCGGTGTTCCCGGCCTCGCTCCGGCAGTTTCCGCGCGCGATGGGCAGCCAGGTCGGGGACAAGCTGTGGGTGCTCGACGAGCTCGCCGAGCGGCTCGGCGTCGCGCGCGACAAGGTGACGACCGTCGCCCACCACCGCGCGCACGCCGCGAGCGCGCTGTTTCCGAGCCCCTACGAGCGGGCCGCCGTGCTCACCGTCGACGGCGTCGGCGAGGCCGTGTCGACGAGCCTGTGGCGCGGCGAAGGCACCGCGCTCACGCCGATCGGCCAGCTCGAGTATCCGCACTCGCTCGGGCTGCTCTACGCGGGGCTCACCGCGTACCTGGGGTTCGAGGTCAACGAGGGCGAGTACAAGGTGATGGGGCTCGCGGCCTACGGGACGCCTCGGTTCCGAGACGAGTTCGCGCGCCTCTTGCGGGTCGAGCCGGACGGCTGGTTCGCGCTGGACGCGTCGTACTTCGGCCGGCTCGCCGACGCCGAGCTCGGCTTCGGGCCCAAGCTCGAGCAGCTGCTCGGGCCGCGCCGACCGCCGTACCAGCCCTGGGATCTCGAGGGCAGCGAGCGCGATCGGCGCTACGCCGATATCGCCGCGACCCTCCAGCAGGTCACCGAGGAGGTGATGCTCGCGCTCGCCCGGGAGGCGCAGCGCCGCACCGGCGCCGACGCGCTGTGCCTCGCAGGCGGGGTCGCCCTCAACGCCGTCGCCAACGCGCGGCTCCTGCGCGAATCCGGCTTCGCGCACGTGTTCGTGCAGCCCGCGGCGGGGGACGCCGGGGGGGCGCTCGGCGCGGCGCTCCTCGGCGCGCTCGAGCTGGGGGATCCCCGGCCCGCGCCGCTCGCGAGCGCCGCGCTCGGCCTCGCGATCGATCCCAGCGCGGCGCACGCGCTCGCGACCGAGCTCGGCTTCGTGGTCACGCGCGCGGACGACATCGCCGGCGACACGGCCGAGCTCATCGCGCGCGGTCAGATCGTCGCGTTCTGTGCCGGGCGCTTCGAGTGGGGGCCGCGGGCGCTGGGGCAGCGCTCGATCCTGGCCGACGCGCGTGATCCGGACTCGCGCGAGCGGCTCAACCGGGCGATCAAGCGGCGCGAGCCGTTCCGCCCGTTCGCGCCCGCGGTGCTCGCCGCCGATGCGGCGCAGTATTTCGTGGCCGCGCCCAACGCGATGACGCCCTTCATGACCACGACCTGCCCGATCCGCGACGAGCACGCCGGCGCCCTGGCCGCGGTCCGGCACGTCGATGGCAGCGCGCGCGTGCAGACCGTGACCGCCGCCGCGGCCCCGGCGCTCCACGCGGTGCTGGGCGCGTTCGCCGAGCGCACCGGGGTCCCGATCGTCCTGAACACGTCGTTCAACGGCGCCGGCGAGCCGATCATCGCGAGCGAGGTCGACGCGCTCGCGTTCTTCCTCGGCCACCCGATCGACGCGCTCGTCGTCGAGGACTTGCTGATCACGAGGGCCCCGCGATGAAGCTCACATCCCGCCTCCGCACGATCGGCCAGCTGTTTCGCCACTTCGCGCGCCAGGGCAAGTGGTTCATGATCCCGCTGCTCGTCGTGCTGCTGGTGACGGGCCTCCTCTTGCTCGCGACCGGCGGCCTGTCGTACGTCGCGCCGTTCGTGTATTCGATCTTCTGACCGCAGCCGCTATATCTACGCGGTGGGCGATCCAGTGATCCGCACGCGCTGGCAGCACGCCGCGCAGATCGCGCTACCGGTCTACTGGTTGCTGCTGTTTGTCGCCACGCACTACCCGCGCGTCCAGATCCCGGGCGAGATCCCGCACAGCGACAAGCTCGTGCACTTCATGGCGTTCGGCGTGCTCGCGCTCCTCTACTGGCAGTTCGCGCGCGTGCGACGCGGGGTGGGCCCGCGCCTCGTGTGGTCGAGCGCGGCCGTGCTGCTCGCGTACGCCGCGCTCGACGAGTACCTGCAACAGTTCGTCGGCCGCTTCACGGACGTCCTGGACTTCGTCGCGGACGCTGCGGGCATCGTGGCGGTGCTCGCGATCCTCGAGCTCCACCGTCGGTGGCGCGCCGGCGCGTGAGCGGCGATTCGGCTTCGTGGCGTCACCGATTCGAGCCCGCCGCCGCGAGCTCCAGGCAGAGCTCCGTGAGCTCCGCCCACTCCTGGAGCCTCGCCTCGACGGCCTCGGGCGACATGTCCACGCGCTTCGGAGGAATCAGTCCGAGCGGGCTCTGTGCCGAAACCGCGACGAGGCGCGCCTCGATCGCCGACGGGCTCATGTCGATGGCGGGCTTCAACTCGAGGTCTCCAACCGTACGAGATCAGCGAGATCCTGCGGACGTCCCGCGGCAAGCTTCATCGTGATCAGCCCCTGCCGCGATACGACCCAGACCGAGCCTCGGGCCGTATCGACCTGCTCGCGGGCATTCCACACCGGCGCGAGGACTCCCGAGCCCTCGAGGATATCGAGCGTCAAGATCTGCGCCCCGACCAAGCGACTGACCCGATGCACGGTGAGCCCCGATTCGGAGCGCCGGTAGCCGTCCCGATCGAATGGCATTGCGCACCGTCGACACCGAGATTGATCTCGTTGCCGCGTACTCGGCCACCGAGACATGTGTTGGCTGTGCCGACGCGATCGCAAGGGCCCGCGCGACCTCGGCACGAACTTCAGCGCGAACGATTTCGCGAATCATCTCGTCGAGCCTCAGGCCGTGGAGACGTCCCAGCTCCTCCGACGGGTGTTGCGCGGAGGTGTCGTTCGCGGCGTGCTTCGCGAATTGAAATCGCGGACGCGGAACCAGGGCACGCGGGCGCGCGGAGCGGCTCGGCAGCGATCCGAGCCGGAACGCTTCGGAACCGTCAGGCTCGTCGGCCAGGAAACGGCGATCGCTGCTCACGCGAGCACCTGGGGCTGAATCTGACGAACCAACCTCTCGAACATGGTGCCTCCATCTGTTCTGTGCAGGCCCGCCGAGGTCCCAGGGACGTGGGCGCCCTCGCCCGGATCGATCGGGCGTTCGCTCCATCACGCAAACCAGCTACACCGGGCGAACCCATGAAATGGGGGAACCAGGTACCGTTGGGGATCTACAGATGGCCGAAGACGACAAGCGAAAGCCTCTCGAACGCGACACGACCGACGAGAGTCTGCGGACCGAACGGCGCAAGACCGATGCCCAGCTCGCTGGCAGCCTGGAGAATATCAAGCAGGCCGCGGATGACGTCCTTGCCGAGGCACGTGACACGGCGGACTCGGTGCTGAGCGATGCCCGCGCTCGCGAGGATCTGAAGCTGGCGGACGAGGGGACCTCCGAGGCGCTAACCCAGGGTCTCGAGGACGCACGCGCCCGCGAGGATGCGGCACTGACGGCGCAGCGGGGGAGCGCAGATGCCGCGGTGGATGACGAGAGCACCCGGCGCCAGGTCGCGCTCGCGAGCCTGCTCGCGTTCGAACGCCAGGACACGGACCTGCGGCTGCAGATCGAGCGCGCGAGCGCGGACGAGGCGTTGACGTCGCGAGAAGACTTCCTCGCGATGGTGAGTCATGACCTGCGAACCCTCCTGGGCGGCATCGCGCTCGGTGCGGATCTGCTGCAGAAGCTGGCAAAGACCGACGAGCCGATCGCCCGGGTGGCCAGATATGCCGATAGCATCCAGCGCTACAGCGCGCGCATGAACCGGCTGGTCGGGGATCTCATGGACGTCGCCAGCATCGAGGCCGGGAAGCTGTCGATCGTTCTCGAGCGGAACGACCCCAATCAGCTCGTCCGCGATTCACTCGAGGCGTTTCAACCGGCCGCACGCGCGCAGGGGATCGAGCTCACCTGCGAGCCCGGAACGGACAGCGGGGTCGCGGAGTTCGACCACGAGCGGATCCTGCAGGTGCTGACGAACCTCGTCGGAAATGCGCTCAAGTTCACGGGCAAGTCCGGCCAGATCTCGATCCGGGTCGAGTCGCGCGGGCACGAGGTCTGCTTCATGGTGGCCGACACAGGGGAAGGGATCCCCGCCGACCGACTCGCCAAGGTGTTCGATCGCTTCTTCCAGTCTCGCAAGAACGATCGGCGCGGGTTGGGCCTCGGGCTCTACATCGCGAAGTCCATCGTGGAAGCTCACCGCGGCAAGATCTGGGTGGAGAGCACCCCGGGACAGGGAAGCACGTTCTTCTTCACCCTGCCGGCGGTCACTCAGGGCTGAGCAGCGGCCAGCTGCAGCCAACAGCCAGCAGTCGCCGATCGTGATTCCTGCTGATCAACTCCGGCCCGGATCCGCACCGGCCCGGATCCGCAGATCCCGCAGATGCGGTCGAGCGATTCAGCGGGCGGAGATGGAGCTCTCGCTGGGTCGCCCATCATTGATGCGCGGCCAGCCGTCGTTGCCCCACTGCACACGGTCGATCAACATCATGCGGGGGTACATCGGCTTGTCCCACGCGGGATCGATCCGGCCGCGCTCCCACGCGTGGTAGACGTACCAGTCCGCGTCGCCGACGTGGATCACCGAGCCGTGGCCCGGACCCGCCCACCGCGTGCTGCTGCGCAGAATGGGGTCGGGGAGCTCCTCGAACGGACCGAGCGGCGAGCGCGACCGCGCGATGCCCGTGGCGTACCGGTCGCTGTTGAACGTGTTGCCGCTGTAGAACAGGTAGTAGTAGTCCCCGTGGCGCAGCCGCCCTCGATCACGTCGCCGTCCCACGGGCGGTCATTCGTGAGAAGGGCCCGGCGCGTACCCGTCAGGCTCATGCCGTTGGGCGACAGCTCCTGCACGAACACGTTCGTCGGCTCGGGCGGGCGGAAGTCGTTGCCGTCGATCTTCCAGTACAGGTAGTGCTTGCCGTCCTGGTCCTGGAAGTGGTTCGAGTCGATCATGCCGGCGCGTTCGTCGTGGATGAGCGGCTGCCCGACGTCGGTGTACGGCCCGCCGGGGTGCTCGGCCGTCGCCACGCCGATGCTGAGCTTGCCGTCCTGGTGGCGCGCCGTGAAGTACGGCCCTCGCGCACGTAGGTGCGTCTTACGGTAAGAAACGAGCCAACTATGGTGTTCCATGAGCACGAAACAAATCCAGCTCCTGCACGAGATCCGGCAGCTGCCACGCGGAGAGCAACTCCGCCTGGCCGAACGCGTCGTTCACGCTGAGGAGCACGAACCACCGTCGCCTCACGCGATCGTTGGCCTGTTCGCGGATCAGCCGGACCTCATCGACACGGTGTCGGAGGATGCGATGCAGGCGCGCGAGCGGGATCCACTACGGCTCGCTGGTGACTGACGCGTACGCCGTCAGCTACCGTCAGTCCATGCGCCAGGTGAACGTCCGCGACGCCGAGGCCGAGCTGTCTCGCCTCTTGGAGCAGGTCGAGGCCGGGGAGCGCGTCAAGATCGCGCGCGCCGGAGAGCCGGCGGCGGTGCTCGTCCCCTACAAGGCGGTCGTGCGTCGCCGCAGGCTGGGCCTGGCCAGGGGACAGGTCCAGCTCCACCCCGACTTCGACGAGCTGCCCGTGGACATCGCGGCGAGCTTCGGAGCGGAGTGAAGCTGCTCCTCAATGCGCATGCCGCGCGCTGCGTTGCTCCGGTCCTGACGCCCGGTGGCGGACCGGCCGATGAGACCGACCCGAGCAAGGCGCTCGTGGCCGCTTCGCGAGGAGCGCCGGGAATCAGCCGCCTCCGTTGCCCGCGTGGCCCGGGGTTCCTTACGATCGCAGCGTGATGATTCATGATCCGCGCCGACAGGCTCCTCGCATCTGCACGGATGCACGCTGTGGCGTCGCCACCGCGCGCGACCTGCGCCCGACCGCGAGGAGCAGCCGACCTCCGCGTGGCCGCCAGCTCCTCGTGATCCGGTGACCCGCACGCGCTGGCAGTACGCCGCGCAGGTCGCGCTACCGGCCTACTGGTTGCTGCTGCTTGTCGCCACGCACTACCCGCGCGTCCAGATCCCGGGCGAGGTCACGCACAGCGACAAGCTCGTGCACTTCGCCGCGTTCGGCGTGCTCGCGTTCCTCTACTGGCAGTTCGCGCGCGCGACGCAGGGTGGGCCCGCGCCTCGTGTGGTCGAGCGCGGCCGTGCTGCTCGCTTACGCCGCGTTCGCGCGCGAGCTGACGCCTACTTGAAGCAGCACGGGTGATTCACGATCTCATCGATCACGGTCCTCGAGGTCACGAAAGGGCTTCACAAGGTGGGGCGCGAAGAGGCCCTCGAGCGATTCATCCAGGGGCTCGAGCATCTCGAGATCATTTCGCTGGGACGAGAAGAGGCCCTCGTCGGCGGGTGCATCTACGGCGACCTCGAGCGGCTCGGACAGCCAATCGGTCGAGCAGATCCGATGATCGCGGGCATCGCGATCTCTCATGGACTCGTGCTCGCCACCGGCAACGAGGACCATTACGAACGAATCCAGGCAGCGGGTTACCAGCTCGCCTCGGACAACTGGCGCAGAGCAGCCGATCCTCCAAGCACGTGAAGGACGCGCGCACGAATCAACGCGTGCACCGCAGTCAGCTACCATGCGTCATGCGCCGCCGTAGGCTGGGCCTGTCCAAGGGACTGGTCCGGATCCATCCCGACTTCGACGAGTTGCCCGCGGACATTGCGGCGAGCCTGGGAGTGGACTGAAGCCGCTCCGAGGTACGCACGCCGTGCGCTGAGCCTTACGGCTTCGACGGGCGCAGCGCCGCTTCGATGCGGGCGCGCAGCTCGGGCACCGTCTCCTTCGGGAGATGGGCCGCGAGCCGCCCGCGCGTGGAGGCGCTGCCGCTCTCCGCGAGCCGATCGATGGCCCAGCCGCGCAGCTCCGGGCCGGGCTGGTCGAGCAGCTCGGCGATGAGCTGCTCCCAGGCAGACGTCCGGCGCTGCTGGCGGAGCGCGTCCAGCGCGCGCGTGCGCAGCGCAGGCTCGGGATCCTTGAGCGCCGCGTCGCGCAGGTGCGGCAGGTGCAGATCCGACGAGAACAGGACCATCAGGCGCAGCGCGACGCGGCGATCGTCCGCCGCGCTGCTCGCGATCAGCGCGCGCGCCTCCGCCTCGCCGCCGAGCGCCTCCATCGCCTCGGCGAGGCAGAGCTTCTCCGCCTCCATCCGCGACTCGAACGCGCGCATGAGCGGCAGGACCGCGCGTTTGTCCTTCAGCGCCACGAGCCGCTTCGCGCCGGTGCACCACGTCTTGGGGCTCCCGAGCAACTTGACCGCCTCGTCGTACTTGCTGGCCTTGGGCGCCGCCGCCGCCGCGCCCGACAGGAGCACCAGCGCGAGCAGCGCCAGACGCAAGGAGCCGGCGGGCCTGCCCATGGCGCGGCTACCGCGTGCTCATGTAGATGTCGTTCGTGCCGGCCTTGTCCGAGGCGAACATGAACGTGTCGCCGTCGGCGGACTCCCACGGATCGGACTCGTTGTCGCCGTCGCCGAATGCCTGGAACACGGTAGGTGCCGACCACGTGCCCTGGAGCGACGGGCGGCTCGCGACGTAGATGTCGTTGTTCGCGCCGCGCGTCGACGCGAAGTAGACGGTGAGGCAGTCCGCGGTCAGGAACGTGCCGGTCTCGCCGTTCGACGAGCTGAGCACGTCGACCCGGCTCGCCGCGCCGCCCATCGTGCCCTCGACGACGTCGCTGCCGGTCCCGGCGTCGCGATCCTGGATCATCAGGTACGTGCCGTTCGCCTCGCACGGCATGAACCACTTCTCGTAGCCCGCCGTGTTCACGCCGGGCACCGGCTGCGGCTGGCTCCACGCCCCGCCGACCGCCGTGCGGGTCACCATCCAGATGTCACCCGATCCGGCCCCGCCGGTCCGCGTCGAGCCGAAGTACAGGGTGCGGCCGTCGCCGGACAGCCGCGGCGTCTCCTCGACGTCGGCCGTGTTGAACGGCATCGGCATCGGCGCGCTCCACGTCGTCCCCAAGCGCATCATCGTGTAGAGGTCCTTCTCGCCGTTCGCCGCCACGACGGCGAAGAACATCTCGCCGCCGTCCGCCGACAGCGTGACGTCGTCCTCCTCGAGCGCGCTGGAGCTCGCCCCCGGGACCGCCTCCGGCGGCCCCCACAGGGGCTCCCCGTCGACCTGCGCGCCGCACGACGCGCATACGAGCAGCCAGGGTGCCAGTCGAGCCCGCACGCGCCCGATGGTACAGCGGAACCCGCCTCAGCGAGCCGGGAAGCTCACCCGGAAGTGCGACCTGCGCCACAGCAGCCGCCGCCGGCTCTCGGGTCACGCGGCGGCATCCGCGAGCCTGCGCACCGGAAACGGGCTCGCTCCAGCACCGCTCACGACTCGCGTGACCGCACGGCTTCGACCGCGGCACACATCCGCGGCAGCCTCTTCGCGAGACAGCCCCACCATCGGGATGGGTAAGGGCCTCGTCCGCGCGACGGATGAGCTCGGCGATCCGTGCCGGACCTTCGACGCCCGCGCGGCGAGGTGCAGTGAGCTCCGCCGCGTCGTGGGCTGGCGCTCACCATCGGCACGCGTCGGCTATCATCGACAAAGGGCACGGATGTCCGGGGAGCGCCTCGACTACAGCAACGAGCGGCAGCGCCACGAGCGGTTCATCGGTCGCGCCGCGTTGCTGGAGCGGCTCGATCATTTACTCGTGACGGATGGTGTCGATCGCTGGGTTGTGATCACCGGAGGTCCTGGAATGGGCAAGAGCGCGCTGCTCTCAGCGTGGCTGACTCGGCGCGAGGCAGCGGGAGCCGCGGTGCCGCATCACTTCATTCGTCGGGGTGAGTACGATTGGGACGATCCTTCGAAGCTGGCCAGCTCTGGCTGACGTCAACTAGATTCACCCACTAACGACAATTATTTCTCCCCATTGACCTCCGGTCGGTGAATGGTCTTCCTGCGGGTCGTTGTCGTCGAGGGATCTCCTTGGGTGAACAGGTGGGCGGAGTTCGTAGTTGTCGTCGGGGTTGCCGGGGCAGGTGCCGTCGGTGCTGCGCCCGGGGTGGTCGAGGTCAAGGGTGTTGAGGGAGAAGTCGTCGGTCGCACCGTGG
>DATMCI010000334.1:0-4318 GCA_035558535.1 Kofleriaceae bacterium | reverse complement strand
ACCTTGATGGCGACGAGCCGGCCCAGGGTGGTGTCGCGCGCCAGGAACACCGCGCCCATGCCGCCCTCGCCGAGCTTGCGGAGCAGCTCGTAGTGCTTGACCGTCGAACCGACGTTCGGCGGCGGCCGGTCGGGCGGGGCGACGCGCCGCGCCGCCGGGGTCGCGGGCGCCGTCGAATCCATGGGCACGCTCGGCAGCGCGGGGGCGGTCGTCGACCCCCCGAGGGCAGCGGCCTTGCCAGCCCGCTCGAGGGTGGGCGCCAGGCCGGGCGCGGCTTCGACCGTGGCGTCCAGGCTCCCCTCGCGCGGCGGGTCGGCAGGCATCCTCGCGCGGGGAGATTACCCCGCTGCGGCCCCGGTCCGGGGTTGATTCGCCCAACATGAAACTTGCCGATTCACCCCGGTCCGGATCCGCCGGGCCTGGGCCGGCGTCAGGTTCGGAAGCAAGCGCGTCTGGTTCTGACGCACGGCGGGTTCGCCGGCAGCCGTTTGGCGGGCATGGCAGAGCTCCGCGCGTTCGAAGCCACGGCTCTTACTGGATCGCCGGGACCGGCACCACCGATCCCGTCTCCGGCAACAACACCGACGGCGCCGCCTGCCTCGCCGTCACCCCCGTCCTCATCGTCTGCTCCTGACGGCACGCGGGTGGTCATCATTTCCCCGCAGAGGGCTTCGTGGCCGCTGCCCCGGCCGCCTCGACGCGGCGCACGCACGCCTCCTGGTCGGCCTGAGCTCGGGCCTGGGGCATATTCAAGAGCTCGACTCGCTTCTCGACGGACATACAGTAGGGGGTTGCGATCCACAGCCTGGGATCATCAGTGCCGCGCAGCGGCGCCAGCAAGGGCCATACCCGCGCGTGCTTCTTGTCCTTACCGACACGGGCAACCACGCGGGTCCCGTCCTGGCTCCACCAGGCTAAACTGACGACTTGCCCGCGCGTGCTCAGGACGGATGGCTCGCCGGAGCCATCGATGTTCCAGACCCGCGCGGTCTCGTCCAGACCTGCGGTGATGATGTGCTGGCCATTGGGGCTGAACGCCGCATACCACAGCCCTTGCTCGTGACCGCGGAGGACCATCGGCTCGCCGGAGCCGTCCGCGTTCCACACCCGCGCGGTCCTGTCATCCGACGCCGTGATGATGCGCTTGCCGTCAGGGCTGAAGGCCGCCCAGAAGATCGCTTGCTCGTGGCCGCGAAGGACGATCGACTCCCCCGGGCGAGCGATGTTCCACACGCGCATGGTTGGGTCCAGCCCCGCGGCGATGATGCGCGTGCTGTCGGGGCTCCACGAGACCAGATGGACGAATCCACGATAGCCGCGATAGACTTGCGCGTCCCCCGAACCGTCGGCGTTCCATACACGCACGATGCTATCGAGGGACCTGGTCGCGACGTGTTTGCCGTCCGGGCTGAAGGTCGCCGACGCGACCGCTTGCGCGTGACCACGGAGGACCACAGGCTCTCCCGAGCCATCCGCGTTCCACACCCGCGCCGTCTGGTCCACGGATCCGGTCAGAATGCGATTGCCGTCCGGACTGAACGTGACCTTGGTGATCGACCCCTGGTGACCGCGAAGGGTCACCGGCTGCCCCGAACCATCCGCGCGCCAGATCCGTGCGGTCGTGTCCGAGGATCCGGTGACGATCCTCGCACCGTCGGGGCTGAACGCTGCGGAGGTCACCGGACCCTCGTGATCGCGGAGGATCACCGGCTGCCCCGAGCCATCCGCGCGCCAGACTCGCGCTGTCTTATCTTCCGATGCAGAGACAATGCGCTGGCCGTCAGGACTGAACGCCATCTCGTTGATGGCGGCCTCGTGACCGCGGAGCAGGCCCGACGCGCCGAGCCCATCGAGTCGAAAGATGCGCGTGGTCCGATCGAACCCCGCGGTGACGATCGAGGCGCCATCGGGACTCCACGCTGCTGAATAGACCCAGTTCTCGTGGCCGCGGAGCACCAAGGGATCCTCGCTGCCGTCGGAATCCCACACCCGCGCGGTCTGGTCGAAGGACGCGGTGACGATGTGAGTGCCATCAGGGCTGAACGCCGCCGTCATGACCACCTGCTCGTGGCCGCGGAGCACGATGGGATCACCGGTGCCATCCGCCTTCCACACGCGTGCGGTCGTGTCCTTCGATCCGGTCACGATGCGCTGACCATCGGGGCTGAACGCCGCCGAGGTAACAACGCCCTCATGGCCGCGAAGCACGATGGGATCGCCGGTGCCATCGGCCCTCCAGACCCGCGCCGTCAGATCGGTAGACGCCGTGACGATGCGCTGGCCATCGGGGCTGTAGGCCACGGACATGATCGATCCTCCGTGAGCACGCAACACGAGGGGCTGGCCGGTACCATCGGCCTTCCACACGCGTGCGGTCCTGTCGTCGGATGCGGTGACGATGTGCGTCCCGTCAGGGCTGAATCCCGCACTGATGACCTGATCCTCGTGGCCGCGAAACACGATCGGGATGCCTCGGCCATCGACGCTCCACACCCGTGCAGTCTTGTCCCCGGATGCGGTGACGATGCGCGTCCCGTCGGGGCTGAACCTTGCCGATCGCAGCAAGGATTCGTGACCACGCAAGATGATCGGCTCGGCCGGGTCGCCGGGCGTCCACACCCGCGCCGTGCCATCCTGCAACGCGGCGACGACGCGCTGACCGTCAGGGCTGAACGCAGCGCCATAGACGGGCTCTATCCAGGTGCGCACCTCGTGAGCGAGCTTGCTCTGGAGCGCTCTGCTCACGAACTCAGCCCAGCGTCGCGGAACACCATGCGGCTCGATCTCGCGAAGCAGCGCCAGCGTCGTCGTCGGATCCTTGGCTTCCAGATCACTCGCCGCCGCCATGCGGGCTGCGTTGCGCGCCTGCCGCGCCTCGGCCAGGGCCGCCAGGGCCGCCTGGGCCGCCTGGGCCGCCGCGTGGTCTGCACGCGTCGCCTCTCGCTTTATGCCGATCGACAGGAGGGTCACCACCACCGCGATCACGCTCACCGTCGCCAGCACGCCGGCCATGATCCGCTGCCTGCGCCGCCGCCCGCGCTCCGACAGCGCGACCACCGCGACCAGGAAGCGCTCCTCGCGCTTGGCCAGCCCGGGCGCGCCCGCGGCGCCGTGCTCGGTGCGCCACCGGGCCAGCCACTCGGCGGCCTCGCGGGCCGCGCGATCGCGCCACAGGAGCCCTTCCGCCTCGTGGCTCGCGTCCCACTGCTGGGCCGCGGCGCGGAGCCGCGCCACGAACTGGGCGTCGTGCTCGCTCTCGGCGAGCCACTGGGTGAGCTTGTCCCAGCTCTCGATCAGCGACTCGTGGCACAGCTCCACCGTGGTGCCCTCGCGCTCGCCGCCTGCCTCGACCAGCACCAGCCGCGCGTCCGACAGGCGGTGGATCACTTGCTCCACGGCGTCGCCGTCCGCGGCCAGGCCGCGCAGATCCGGCAGGCTGACGACGGCGCGCGTGCGCTCCGGCGTGCACAGCCGCAAGAACACGGCGCGACACAGCCGCTGATCGGCCAGAGGCAGCGCCGCGAGCACGGCGTTGGCGTGCGCCGACAGCGCGCCGGCGACGCCGCCGATCTGATCGTAGCTCCCCTGGGTGAGGAGCCGGCTGTTCCGATCCCGCGCCTCCCACAGCTTGGCCGCCGTGAACTGGAGGAGCGGCAGCGGGCTCTTGGTCTGCTCGAGCCCATCCACGATCGCCTCGATCATCGCCTCGTTCTCGAAGCGATAGCCCGCCGCTTCGAGCGGGCGAGTCAGCGCGGCGCGCAGGCCGTCGCGCGCCATGGCGCGGAGGAAGAACAGGCCGCGCGTGACCTCGGCGGTGAAGTGGCCCTCGTCGGCCATGCGATAGAGGAAGTCGGAGCGGAGGGAGAGCATGACGCGCAGCGGGGACGAGGCGTCGTCGGCCGCGCCCTCCAGGCAGGCGACGAACGCGGCGCGCTCGGCAGCCTCGGCACCGAGCGTGTAGAGCTCCTCGAACTGATCGACGAACAGGAGGATGCGGTGGCGGGCGCCCGCGCGGCGACAGCGCGCGCGGAGGAGCGTGCCCACGAGCCCGGGCTGCGTGGGGAGCGCATGGAACAGCGCCTCGGTGGCGCTCGCCTCGGGCGCGCTCGCCGGAGCGTCGCCGGGCGTCGCCGGCTCGAGCTGCGCGACCAGGTCCGCGAGCGCCGCGAGCGGCCGTCGGCCCGGGCGCAGGATGAACGCCTCCCAGCCTTCCCCCGCGCGCTTGAGCGCCGGGATCACGCCCGCGCGCACGAACGACGATTTGCCGGCGCCGCTGGGCCCGGCCACGATCACCAGCGGCTGGTTGCGCAGGCGGCCG